>NZ_WLZU01000001.1 GCF_009870755.1 Streptococcus halichoeri | reverse complement strand
GTTGTAATGCTTTAATTTGGTCAAACAGTTCTGGGAAAGCCTGACTATCATGAACATTCCCAGCGTGAATACTGTATCCTAGTGCCCAACCATATTTATCACAAGCTACTTGAGCATTATAAGCAAAAACTTGTTTGTGTTCTCCCTTATGAAACCAACCGCTATCAGAGTCGGTTGTAGAAATTTTCTTACTTGTGGGCTCTTTTTCTTTGGCGAGCCCTAGCAACTTTTTTCCGTGTTTCTCTCTATCCTTGGCAATTTCTCGCTCTAATTGGGCACTCATAAATTTAGCTTGCGCCTCTACTTCCTGATTGATGTATTTGTGAGTGTTAGCAGCTGCTTTAATATGAGTACCGTCCACAAAGATTTCAGTAGGGTCAATTAACCCAGCATTCAGGCAGAGCCCTAAGATATGAGAAAAGATCGCTTCAATGACTTGTTTATCTTGGAAACGACGGCTGTAGTTCTTGCCGTAAGTCGTAAAATGAGGCACCTTATCTTCTAGAGTCAATCCAAGAAACCAGCGGTAAGCCACATTGACGTCAATCTCTTTAATGGTTTGACGCATAGAACGAATGCCAAAGAGACATTGAATCATGGGAATTTTCACTAACATGACAGGGTCCAAACTAGGACGACCGTTATCCGCACAATAACTGTCTTTCACTAAGTCATAAATAAATGAAAAATCGATCGCTTCATCAATTTGACGCAAGAGATGGTCTTTAGGTACCAATTCATCTAAACTATAGAAACCAACTTGATGGCGATTATAGTTAGGATTTTCTTTGTGGAACATACTGAGACCTCCTAGAACTTCTTATCTTTATTATAACTCTTGGCAAAAAGAAAAGCCCTAGAAAAATCAATTCCTAGAGCTTTGTCTTCAATCTGAAATCGCTACTTAACGTGGCGATTTTTCTTTTTTGAGGGTTTGAAAAGCTATGATGGCTATGGAATAACTAACTACGGGAATGATTCATCCCAGCCACACAAGCCCAGCCGCCCCGAGCTCAGGAACTGCTCTGCTTTTTTAAAAAAGAGCAGCTGCTCCTTGCCAGACTCCCACAGAATTGACCGGAATAAAGTCCCAAACCTCGCTGCCATCAACCAACCGAAACCCAGGACCAACCCCCTGAAACAGCAGCTCCTAGCCACCTTCGCCAAAGCCCTCATCTACAGCTCTGTTCATCTTTTTTAAAATACAGGCATTGCCTGACCTTGAGTATATATATATACTGATGGGTGCTATAAATGAAAAGGAGATTAGAAAACATGGCAAAGCACCATTGGAGCAAGAAGGCGGTCCTAGCCACGCTTGTCATCAGTGCAGGATTATTGAGCGGACAGGGGACAGTGAAGGCATATGATAAACAAAAAGAAATTCAACGTGCATATAAACTAAAAGAGGAAATAAGTCATTTTCTAAGTGAGGTTACAAATCTTAAGAAAGAAGCTGATAAAGTGGTTTCAAGCTTTTCTGGAAAAGACGCAGTACTATTAAGCGATGAAAATTTGAACGTAGAAAACAAACTTGAAAAATTAACTCATAAAAAAGAACTGCAAAGAGTGACAGACGACTTACATAACACCAAACAAGCTTTAGAAAGTAAATCAGATGCTTTCGAAGTGGCATTAAAGGAGTACTTTACTAGTAAAGAAAAAGCCGATAGATTGGACTCACAAAATCATCATTTAATAAATGAAAATAAAGCTTTGGAAGAGGCAATGGTGACTCACTTCCAGGACTTAGAAAAAGCTAAAAAGAAGAATACTGAGCTAACTTCTGAAATCAAACAAGCTCACAAAGATGCTAAAGAATTAACGTCTGAGCGTGATAAACTTAAATCTGAGGTTGATAACTCTAACAAGGTTAACGCTGAATTAACCGAGCAAATAAAAAACTTGAAAGCTAAAACCAAGCTAACCTCAGAAGAACTAGACGAGACTAAAACTCGCGTTAGACGCCTTACAAATGATGTAGAAAATGCCGCCAAAGAAAAAGATGTTTTGCAAAAACAGCTCGACCAGGAAAAAACTGCGTTAACCAATCTTCAACAAAAATTCGCTGATGCTGATTCTCAAAACACTGCTGAAAAAACGAAACTGCAAGTCGAATTAGACGCTAAGAAAGCGCAAGTTTCTAACTTGCAAGCTAAGGTAGAAGAAAGCCAAGCAACTGTTAACAAGCTAACCTCTGAAAAGCAAGCGGCTGAGAGTCAGGTTTCTGCCTTAACTGCTGAAAAAGAGCAACTCACCAAGGACAAGGCTACTATCCAAGAGCAGCTGAAGAGTCAGACCCAATTGAGTGAGCAAGAAAAGGCTGAGTTGGATGCGAAAATCAAAGATCTTGATAGCAAAATCAAGGCTAAAGACTCTGATATTAGTAAGCTGCAAGAGCAGTTAAACACAAGCACACAAAAAGTCAAAGATACCGAAACTAAATTGGCTGACTTAGCAGCCAAAAAAGCTCAAGTCGAATCTAAACTTAAGGACTTAAGCAGCCTCAGCTCCGAAGAAAAAGCCAAACTGCAAAAAGAGTTAGATGCTCTAAATGCTCAGCTTCAAGCACTCAAAAAAGAGCAGGACAAAGCTCCAAACACTCCGGAAACGCCTAAGGTTCCTGAGGCTAAGCACGAGGAAAAACCAGCTGAGCCGAAAGCTCCAGAAACACCTCAAGTCAAGCCTGAAACAGACAAAGACAAACCAGGTCAAGCGGCTCCGCAAACTGAGCCTAAAAAACACAGTATTCCTTGGACAGCGTTGACCCCAGCGACTCCAAGCACCGATGCTAAAGGAAATAGCGCCAAAAATGGCAAAGACGGCAAAGCCGCACCAGCTGACAAACCAAACAAGAGGAAGGTAGCTTCTACTAGCACACCAAATCCAGCAGCACATACTGCTAAGACAGCACCAAGTGCACACATTGCTGCGTCATTGCCACAAACGGGTGACAGTGTCAACCCATTCTTCACCATGGCAGCTCTATCTGTCCTTACTTCTGCTGGTCGGCTTGCCACTAAACGCAAAGAAGACTAGTCAGATTTGGATGACAGTTCTACTCCGTAAGATAAAACCTTAGTGATTAACAAAATGGCTTTCCACACTTCCCGTGGAAGGTCATTTTTGCTCGCTTTAACTGCTGTTGTCATTCCTCAAAATCCCTTAACATAAGCATTTAAAACGCTTCCTAATGCTTTAATCATAACTTTGCAAGCCCGGCAAATCCTGAGCTTAAGTATATATATATATATACTGGTAGTTGCTGTAAAAAGCTTAGAAATGAAAAGGAGATTAATTTAATATGGCAAAACACCATTGGAGCAAAAAGGCGGTCCTCGCATCACTCATGCTAGGGGCAAGCGTTTTGGTGACAAGTACAACTCAGGCAACAGAACCACCAACAGATAGATTTGATAAAACTATTTTCGATTTAACTACTGAAGGCGCTTTAAGTCAAACCTATAAATTACCAAGACAGCATCTACAAGTTAATAAAAATGTAGAATCTATACTCTCAAAACTTAAAACCGAAGACTTGGTTTCCTTATTTAAAGGAGTTTTTAGAGAGTCTATGTACTCAGATGACCAACAAGCAAAAGCAATCTATGATTTAGTCACTAATTCTGGTCTGTATGCTCTATTGTCCCCTACTTCGATGAACTGGAATAAAGATCTCTTCCCCGAAATGATTCTAAATGAGATGTTAAGACGTGGTGAAAAATATCAAAGTCTTATTGAAAATTGGCGTGAAAACGATAGAGAGGCGCAAAGAGTCAAAACTGACTTAGAAAAAAAGTTAGCTAAGGTCGAAGATGAAAGTAAAACCTTAAAGACTGAAAGCGAAACACTTGCTACTCAACTTAAGGATTCTAAACAAACCAACAACGACCTTCAAGCTAAAACAAAAGACTTAGAAGCTCAAGCGAAGAAAGCAGCAGATGAAGCTAAGGCCCTACATGAGCAAGTTGCTGAAACTACTAATCAAAATAATGATTTACAGGCGAAATTGGCTGAAGGTCAGAAAAATTTAGACAGCCTTCAACAACAACTCACCTCAGATAGAAAACTCTCTGAAGAAGAAAAAGCGAAACTGCAAGCACAATTAGATGCTAAAAAAGCTGAAGTTGATGGTCTGAAAGCCCAAGTTGCTGAATCATCTGAGAAACTTCAAGCTCTTGAAGAAGCGAAAAAAGAGGCTGAGGCGAAAGTTAACAGCTTGACAAGTGAAAAAGCTGAGATTGAGGCGAAGCTAAAAGATCAAAGTCAACTTAGTGAAGAGGAAAAAGCGAAGCTTGAAAAACAATTAGCTGATATTCAAAGCAAAATCGCTGAAAAAGATGCTTCAATCAAGTCGCTTGAAGGTCAGCTTGACGCCCTCAAACAGCAGGAGCATGACACAGCACCAAGTACTCCGGAAACACCTCAAGTGCCTGAAGTGAAACCTGAGGATAAACCAAAAGCACCAAGCACTCCAGAGGTTCAACCAGTTCCGGAAACTAAGCCGCAAACGCCACACGCACCTGAAGCTGGTAAGCCAAGCACGCCGAAGAAACCGGAAATCAAGCCGGCTCCGACCCCTGCTATTCCAGAAGTGAAGCCAAGCAAACCACACACTCCGGAAAAACCAGGTAAGGCTCATCCAGCGGCGCCAAAAGCACACCACACAGCAACTCCTACGGCTCCACACATGGCAACACAAAACACTGCTGCGCCATTGCCACAAACAGGTGATGCTGCGACCAACCCATTCTTCACTGTGGCAGCCCTATCTATCATGGCTTCTGCTGGCGTCCTCGCCACTAAACGCAAGGAAGACTAGTCAATTGCCTTTCTAGCCACGCTATTGGCACAACTGCCACTCTTCTATAATCCTTTCAAAGCAAAAAGGGGGCCGCTCTCTCCTATCAGCCCTCACTCTAAAAACCAATTCCAATGACAAGCTTTCCACGATACCTAGCGTGGAAAGTTTTTTGCTTAGCTGGCTGTAAGAGCGGTGCCCCCAGGCATCAGTTGATCAGCGTTCAGCAACAACAGACTGACTAAGAAGCTTTAAAAGGAAAATTTCTGTAGGCAAACTTTCGCAGCACGCATGACAAGAAAGCAGCAAGCTATAATCTATCTAAAAGTAGCTCCATATAGTTTTGTCTGAGATTATGATATAATGATTGTCAAAGGAGATGCTATGATGCACGTTTTAGAAAAAAATACACAGGTGAATTTTAAAACAAACAGTATTTTGCTAGAAAAAGCGAAAGCTATTGTCACCGCCCAAAACCTTGATATGACAGCTAGCTTTAACTTGTTTTTAGAGAGCATTGTCGAAAATAAGGCCCTACCATTTGAAACTAGCGCAGATAAGGAGCGGCAGGAACTATTAGCAGAACTACGTTCTGAGATTGCTCAAAGTTTTGCCGACTTGGAAAATCGTAGAACTTATAAGCTTAACGAAGTGAGGGCTAATCTTGGTATCTGATGACATTACTTACAGCCTTATTATCCCCAAAACCGTATAAGAGCAGCTCGAGGCTATTAAAAACACTATTGCAACGGCATACTTTTCAGATCAGGGGGGGCTAACACCGTTAATAATATTCTTTATGGGTTAGAACGCCTTGAAAGTTTTCCAGAAGCAGGCTTTAAGGCAGACGAAAGAGTGGGAGCAAGCATCTACTCGCCCTATGAGACGCGGGGCATGATTTTAGGGGAATACCTAGCCTTCTACCACATCTTAGAAGAGCAAAAAATGGTCTTTTTATCTGACATTATCCATAGCAAGCAAAGCTATATACAATTGCTCAAGAAGAAATAAGGCCACTAAGATGAATAAGATTTGGCTTTGAAGTTTTAAGTGGCTGAGACGCTTAGAAAGCGGATTACAGTAGCTTTGCAACTTGACAATAAAAAACTGGGTGATTAACAAAATGACTTTTCCGCAATTAACTCACGGAAAGGTCATTTTTGCTGGCTTGAACTGCTACTGCGATTTTTAAAAAATCCCATCACATCAGCGATTAAAGCGCTTTCTTATTTCTCAACCATAAGTTTATAAGCCCGGCAATTCCTGACCACTGCACAATTCTTTTTCTAAAGTTTTTTTGCCCAATACCATCTGGAGTATCAATCTACTGTCCTGTTCGCTACATTTCTACTGCATTTAACTTAAACGTATAATTATATTTCATACAAAAAAACCTTTCACTGGATTAGTCCAGTAAAAGGGGTACATATCAATTTATAATAACGGGAGGTGTTTTTAATTGAACAGAATAATTTCCGTAGCACCATCTAGATAGCGGCTAGGTGGTGTTTGGTACTTTTAAACAAAAAAGTACGCTATCCAATTGATAACGTACATGATATAATTATTGACTGGCACTACTATACCTGCCTTAGCTAAGGAGGTGACGTCTATGTGCGAAATTATCTTCACAACTATCATCGCACCGCTATTGGTTGGAATAATCCTGTTATTAATCCAGAAATGGCTTGATGACAGTGCTGATTAGTGCTTCTATTGCAAAATAGAAAAAATCCCTTGCATTTGTAGGATTTTGCAAGGGGTTTTTATATTCGCCTATGTGCGACGAAATTATCTTCACTTCACCTAAATCATAACATATACAGTATTCAATTGTCAAAGAACTTGTAAATAAGAAAGTTAGTAAACAAATCACATTTTTATGTTGACTTGTTTTACACATAACTGTGAGACAAGCAACGATTGATACCGCCAAACACATAGACAAGCGTATTTTATCGTTAATATCTGAATAAAGATGAAGTCAGATAAGTTGTTGATTTCTTTAAAGATAAAGAATCAGCGTATGGTTATTGTGACTCACGTTTTATCCTTGACAGGCCTAGGGATTGGCGAGCTCTTAGCTCTCAGAGAGCATGATGTAGATTTTAAAAATAATAAAATTGAAGTCAGTGGCAGTTATGACTGTAAGCGAGGACTCAGAAGGAGCAACTAAAACAGCACAATCTACTCGCACCCTTTTTTAAAAAATAGAAAAAATAAGCATCAGAAACGCTGCTAAATAAGCCTTTCTTGTTACAATCATAAGTTTATAAGCCCGGCAAATCCTGACCTTAAGTATATATATATATATATATACTGATGGGTGCTGTAAAAAAGCTTAGAAACGAAAAGGAGATTAAAGAATATGGCGAAAAGTCATTGGAGCAAGAAGGCCGTACTAGCTACTCTAGCCATCAGTGCAGGATTGTTGAGTGGACAAGAGAGTGTAAAGGCAGATAACACTATTTTTGATGTAGACAGCACTATTGCTAGTCAACATTTTAACATAGAAGGTACAGAATTAGGTTTTTTATCAGGAGAATCTGATACAAAAGAACGTACTCAAAAAATTAAAGCTGCTATAGAAGGTATTAATACTAATTACTTATTAAAATTATATAGAGGTATGTTGTATCCCACGACATACGCTAATCACAACCAGGATGTTCCCTTAAATGATATAGAGTACTTGGAAGCACCTTCTAATGGAGGTGTTGCTTACTTCAGAAATCTGAAGGGATTAGGCTTGTTCCAATTAACTCCAACTTATGGTGGTTCCGGAAAAATATTTTTTAGAAGTCTAGTTGAAGAGGAAGTTAAACGTCGCCTTAAAGGTTTTGAAGATGCTGTTAATAATGTCAAAGAATTTAGCGAAAAAGGTAAGAAAATATATACTAAACTTGAAAAAGCTTCTGAAGAGCAAGAAAAACTAAGAACTGCTCTTGATAATAAAAAAGCTGAGTTAGCTAAACTTGAAACCGATAGTAAAGCGCTCTCCTCTCAATTAGAAGAAGCTAATAAAGAGTTAACCCTTAAAGTAAAAGACATTGAAACTCAATCACAAAAAGTTTCTGAAGCCTTGAAGGCTAGTAAAGATAGCGTTACAACTCTTACTCAACAAGTTGCGACGACCACACAAGAAAAGAATAGGCTACAGACACAACTTGATGCTGATCAAAAAAATATTGATGACTTAAAAGCAGAATTAGCATCAGACAAGGTGCGTAGCCAAGAAGAAAAAGCGAAACTCCAATCAGATTTAGCTAAAAAACAAGCTGAAGTTGACCAACTACAAGCCAAAGTTGATGAAAGCAAGGCTACTCTCGATAAGCTTACTGCTGAAAAAGCTGAGACTGATGCTAAAGTAGCAGAATTAACAGCTCAAAAAGCTGACATTGAGGCTAAACTTAAAGACCAAAGCAAACTTAGCGAAGAGGAAAAAGCTAAGCTTGAAAAGCAATTAGCTGATGTCCAATCTCAAATCAAAGATAAAGAAGCTACTATCAAGGGTCTTGAAAGCAAGCTGGCTGAAACTAAACCTGAGGACCAACCAGCTGAACCGAAGCAGCCGGAAAGCAAACCAGAAGTTCCAAGTCAGCCAGACGTACCTCAAATGCCAGAGGTAACGCCTGCTCCTAAACCAGCACCAGAGCTGCCTCAAGCTCCGGAAGCTAAACCACAAACACCACAAACACCACAAACACCAGAAACTGACAAACCAAGCACGCCGAAGAAACCGGAAATCAAGCCGGCTCCGACTCCTGCTATTCCGGAAGTGAAGCCAAGCAAACCACGCACTCCAGAAAAACCAGGCAAAGGCAAACCAGTCGCACCAAAAGCCCACCACGCAGCAACGCCTGCGGCGCCACACATGGCAGCGCCAAGTACACAAAACACTGCTGCGCACTTGCCACAAACTGGTGAAGCTACAGCTAACCCATTCTTCACCGTGGCTGCTTTATCTGTCATTGCTTCTGCTGGTGTACTTGCTACTAGACGCAAAGAAAACTAGCCCCTTTTTCCGTGCTAGTCAATCCTAGTGCTGCCAGAGTCTTCTATCAGACTAAAATAGTTTAAAACCGGAGCTAGTCTCTCTCCTAGACTTCCGCAACCATACCTAATTTCATGCAAATATGCAAAAGCAGCCAAGCACGATCAAGTGCTTGGCTGCTTTTTTGTCCTCACTCGCCTTTGCGGCTCTTACCTTAGCTAGTTGGCTAGCTAAGGCTGGACCACTGCTTCTACTCCTGCTTACCTGTCCGCAGCAGGCTGCTCTTGCTGGTCTGAGCTTGGTTTTTTTGCTTTTGTCTGATGGGCCAATCGGCGCTGCCGGAAAAAGCTTTGCAACAAGGCGGCACACTCCTCTGCTAGGAGCTGGCTTTCAACGGCAACGCGATGATTCAAGCGCTGATCTGTCAAGATCTGATACAGACTCTGCGCCCCGCCAAATTTTTGGTTGGCAGCTCCGTAGATGACCTGGGGGATGCGAGCCAGCCCAATCGCCCCACTACACATGACACAGGGTTCAATCGTCACAAACAAGGTGGTATCCAGCAAGCGCCAGTTGCCAACAGCCGCATTGGCCTCACTGATGGCCATCATTTCGGCATGCATTATGGCTTGGTTAAGCTCTTCTCTGGCATTATGCCCGCGACCAATAATCTGGCCATCCTTGACAATAACACAGCCAATCGGAATCTCGGCTTGGGCCAAGGATTTCTCCGCTTCCTTGAGTGCCTCTCGCATAAAGGCTATCTTTTCTGCTTGGCTATATTCCCTCACTACTTACTACCTACCTCACGGCTTTGATGCGGTAAGGACAGCTCCACCGGAATCCCGGCCGCATACTTTGTTGCCTCTTGCTGTAAAACCTCCAGGTGCTTTTTAGGGTCAATCCCTTGCGGTGGGACAGGCGGTACATGGGTCAAGACTAGCTTACCAACCCCAGCAGCCTTAGCAATTAGCCCTGCTTCTTTGGAGGAGAGGTGGGCAGGATGGTTAGCCACATCCTCATAAAAATAAACGTCCGCCAAAAAGAGGTCCGCACCGCGCGCAAAATCAGCCAGCTCAGCAAAATAACCCGTGTCGCCAGTAAAGACCAAGACCTGACCCGTTGCTCGCTCAACAATCCGCAAAGCATAGCAGACCACCGGATGGACTGTCTTGATAAAGGTAATCTCAAACGGTCCGATAGTCTCTGTGCCGTTGACATTGTAAGCACGGCCTTCTGAGACTTCTGGCATGGTTAATTTGGCAAACTCATGCTGGTCGGCATCATGACCATAGATGGGCAGGACTTTGGGCTGCCACAGGTGCTTAGGGTAGAGCTGGCGATAGTGGCGCAGCACACCTAAATCAGCGACATGGTCTGGATGATAGTGGGTAATAATGACAGCATCCAGGTCCAGGGGGCTGATTTCCTTTTCTAATTCGGTTAAGGCACGGCTACCCGCATCCATAAGCAGGTGAAAACCGTCGTGCCCAGTGATTAAATACGAGGTGGTTCCGCCATCTTGATAGGGATAGCCACCCCAAGATCCTAAGGTTGTTAATTTCATAATTGCACGCTCCTTTTACCTTCTATTATAGCAAAAATAGCAAAAAGGCGCTGGGGTGGCGGCTAAAAGCAAGTGGAAGGGAGTGCTTGAGAGAGGGGCAAGCTCCTAGAAAGAACCACCTAGCTTGGCTTGTCTTTGGGCGATAAGGGTCGCTAAGAGGGCCTTGATAGTATCGCCAGGCACAAAGGCGAGGTTAGCGACTAGGGCCTTGTCTAGGGGCATCCCTAGATGGCCTGCCAGCCAGACTGCTCCGAGCACATCCACTAGCAAAACGCCGCTCAGCCAGATATAGCCAAAGGTCCGACCAAAGCCACTAGCTGGCGCTAGCAGGGTTAAGCCCTCAAAGGTCAAAGGCACCAAGAGCCATGCCAGAACATAGCCTGCAGTTGGACCGACTAAAAGCGGCAGGGTCGTGGTGTGACCAGAAAAAATCGGAATAAAGCATCCGATGAGCAGGGTCAAGATAATGGTTAGACTGCCTTTGCGGCCACCTAAAAGCAAAGCAGCAAGCATAACCCCAAGGTTTTGCAGCACCAGAGGCACTGGAATAAAACCTAGGGGAATGGCCGGAATCAGGCCTAAAACACTGATTAGAGCTGTCATCATAGCTATTTTGGCTACATCACGCGTGGTAAACATATCATCCTCCATCATAAAAACATCATAAACAATAAGCGGCATGCTGATGCTAGGGTCCCAAACAGAGCTTGACTCCGATAAAACCTGGGTAGGCTTTTTAACAAAGGAGCGCGCAGAGCGCTTTGGGATGCTAGCTCTTGCCGTCTTTTTTTTAGTCTAATGGAGTTGGGCTTGTTTGTCAACTTGATTTTTCACAAAGGTTAACAAAGATGATAGACAAAAAGAAGCCAGATCTTCTGAGATGGCTCCTTGATGATTTCTGATTTCTTTGAGGTTTCTGATGGCTGTTAAAGTAGTCTGACATTAGCAACAGCGGACACAATCAGCTCCACCAGAATCACAGTAGCAGCCGAAGTCAACAGGTAGCTAGCGCCAGCAATCAGCCTGGCAGTCGCAACAGCGGACATAGCCAGACAGATAAGGGCAGACTGCCAGGACCAGTCCAAATGCAGGTTCACTAGAGAGTCACAAGCAAGGCTGGTTTTTAATGGCAGTGGTCTTGGTAAGACTTAGAAATTCCGGGATGATTTGTTGTAGCCATAGCGTTCCAAGAAGTCGGCTCGAAATTCCAAAAGCTGGTCATCCCTAATTGCTTGGCGCACCTGCTTCATCAGGTTAACCAAAAAGTAGAGGTTATGGTAGCTGGTCAGGCGAATACCAAAGGTTTCATCTGCCTTTAGGAGATGACGCAGATAGGCTCTGCTGTAATGCTGACAGGTATAGCAGTCACAATTGTGGTCAAGCGGGGTAAAGTCTTCTGCAAATTGGGCATTCTTGACCACTAGCCGACCCTGGCTGGTCATGCAGGTGCCATTGCGGGCAATCCGCGTGGGCAAGACACAATCAAACATGTCCACCCCACGAATCACACCATCAATCAGGCTATCAGGTGCCCCAACCCCCATCAAGTAGCGGGGCTTGTTCTCTGGCAGCAAGGGCGTGGTGAAATCCAAAACGGCATTCATTTCTGCATGAGACTCACCAACAGCCAGCCCGCCAATGGAGTAACCAGGAAAATCCATGCCAACCAGATCAGCAGCCGACTGACGGCGAAGATCTTCAAAGCCAGCCCCTTGGACAATCCCAAACAGACCTTGGTCATGGGGGCGACCATGGGCTTTGAGGCCACGCTCTGCCCAGCGGCTGGTTCGTTCGATAGACTTTTTGACATAATCATAAGGCTGGTAGAATTGTGGGCATTCATCAAAGCTCATCATGATGTCAGAACCTAGATTGTTTTGAATAGCGATAGCTTTTTCAGGGGATAGGAACATCTTTGACCCATTGAGATGGTTTTTAAAGGTGACCCCTTCTTCGGTGATGTTGCGTGAATCTGCTAAAGAATACACTTGAAACCCACCGGAATCCGTTAAAATCGGCTGATCCCAATTCATAAATGCATGCAAACCACCTGCCCGCGCAATAAGCTCATCACCTGGCCTTAACCAGAGATGGTAGGTGTTGGCCAAGATAATCCCTGAGCCCATCTGCTTAAGCTCTTCGGGTGACTGGGTTTTAACGGTAGCCTGGGTACCAACCGGCATGAACATAGGTGTTGGAAAGGTGCCATGCGGCGTGATAATCTCACCAAGACGCGCTCCTGTGTGCTTTTCTTTCTTGATGAGTCGGTATCTAATCGGACTTTCTGTCATTATTTCCTCGCTTTCAAGATAAACAGTCTTGTGCAATCTTTGTTACTACTTCTAAGAGCTTTCTTATTCTACCAAAAAAACAGCCGTTCAGCTATATGAAAGTCATAAAATTTCTGCCTGCCTTTTTTGAGACTAGCCCTTGTTTGAACTAGAATATCAGCTTTTTCCTAGAATTTTTGACAATAAAAAACCGCCTCAATACCTTCATGTCCCTTAGCTTTAACTGGGTGGAGCAGCTAAAAAGGACATCCAGGTAAACAAACGGTTAGGGACTGGGCTTTCCTGGCTGGCTTTGAGGCCACGCGCAGCTGAAGCCGGACAAAACGCACAGCTGGGCTCAGGCCAAACACAGCGACAGCTAGACTCAGAAAGGTCTAACAGAGGTTGCTCGCCTGCCAGGCGGCAAAAGAACGGCTAGCTGGCAAGGCACTAGCTGCTATTCCAGGCTGCCTTTAAGGCTGGTTTCAATATTAAGCCGTTTCTTATCAGCTGATAAGGTTGCGCCGATTACCTCTAACTCACTCTGTCTTGGTAGTAAGAGTTCCAGCTCATAGGGGTAAAAGGAGTAGGGGGCAACATAGGCAGCCTTGGCGCCCTGGCTAACGCGAATGCGGAGTTCAACCGGCCTATGAGGCATGGCGGCATTTTGCATCGCTGTGGTGCTCATAAAACTATACTTGAGATATGAAGTACCAGCCTTAATCTTATTAAGCACTTCTGGGTCGAACTGCCCATTCTTATAATATTTTGCTAAGTCATCCCGCGTGAGCCCTAAATCCAATAGGAAATCCTCATAAACATAACGATAAATAATAATATTCCAGGGGATCACTAACTTATGAGTAGCTTGATCTAAGAGCCTGACGGCCTGCTGCAGCTCAGGTGATAATTGTTGAATATTCCCTTTAACCTGGTCAATACTGGTATTGATTGGCGTTGCTTGGTTATAAGTATAAGCCTTCATCATCACTTTTTCATCTTCTGTAAAGTGAATCTTGCCTGACCAGCGGTCATTAATGATTGTATTGGTAACATCAGAATCTAGGAATTTAAAATAGGTCTTATCTCCCTCAAATACTACTGACTCGGTTTCATCATAGGGACCATTAGCCAAACTATAGGGCTGACCAACAACTAATGCACTTAGCAAACCGAGAGCAAGCACTAGTTGGCATACTTTTTTCTTCATCTCTTTATCCTTTTATATATCTTTGACCTTCCACAATGGCTTTAGCAGGTACTACCAAGTGGTAAGCTAAGCTTTTTTTTGCTTACTTTTGGGGTGACTGTTGACAGGGTGTGAGTAACACCACACCTTAATCTGTCGGACGATCTGCTCTTTCTGGCTGCCAATCATCACTAAAGCCCCAAACGCTTTGGTTTTTATCAACTTGTGCTTGCACATCAGTTACGGTGCCCATTTCAAATAGGGCGTGTAACAGTAGTAATTCTGTATTCATCATTCCTCCTTTTGAAATTAAATCTTAAATTACCTTTTTCAGAAAGGGAATGAAAGAACATTTTTTAAGAGGGCCACTAAAATTTAAACCTAACACAAATTTTTAAAAGCGCAGTATAAACACCCTATTAACCTAAAAGACCTAGCTGATTCGCAATGCAAAAAACTGCTCAGCGATTTTGCCAAACAGAGCACTTCTTCGAGCCAAATCTCGTCTATTTATCAGTATGTTTCAGAGTCGCATTCGTCTGGTCACCAGTATTTTACTAAAAATGTGGCCATTTTCTGGGATTGGGTTTTTTCTAAGCATTGTTACAGGTTGTGTTTTTGCTTTGGTTCTATTTTTGAGAGGCTTGCCTTTGCTAGACCCAGCGAACTTGCTATAAAGCCTACTTGGCAACGGGAGTTTATAAAAAGGCTCACAATGGTCCTAAGCAGCCTCTAGGAGTCATTCTGACCTGGTTTTTTGAAGCTTTTCAAGCCTGCTGTAACTATGCTATAATATGGCAAAGGAGTTTTTCCATGACGATAAAAGTAATAAAACAAAATGCAAAAGAAACCCTCAAGCACTTGCCTGGCAAATTTATCCTCTTTCTTGCCCCCATTTTGCTTGGCTTATTTTCCTTTACAATCCAAGTTCACCAAAAGTACCTGGTCGAACAAAACATCTCTATCTCGGCTGGGGTTTCCTACTTTCCGATTTTATTAAGAGTGCTAACCTTTTATCTGACCTGCTCGGCCACCTTTACCATGTTAGAGGTCATTCGTAAACGAAAAACCACCATCCGTCACGGTGATAATATCATTGCTTTGACGCGCCCTTATGTTTGGCACTTACTAGCGCTAGAGGTGGTTAAATTTCTCTTATTGGCTGTCTGGTCCTTGCTACTAATGGTTGGTTTGACGCTTGTTCTTTTTGGCATTTATCCCCTCTTGTATGGCAAAAACTTTGAGGGCTTGGCCTATGATGCTAATAGCCTCTTGATTGCGGGGATTATTTTAAGCCTGATTGGCCTTGGCGTACGGATCATCAAGGAGCTGTCTTATAGCATGAGTGAATACCTTTTTTATGATCAGATAAGGACAAGTCACTACCAAAGTCCGCTAGCTGTCATCCAAGCCAGCAAAAGCCTAATGAAGGGACACAAATGGCGCTTTTTCCTCTTTCAATTGAGCTTTATTGGTTGGTTTGTGCTCGTCTTTTTAAGCTTTGGCATTCTCTACTTCTATGTCTTGCCTTACTATCTGACCAGCACAGCGATTTTTTACCAAAACCTTCTAGAAGAAAGCCGAGCTGCTAGCTAAAGGCTTTCGGGGCATTTAGAGGCCGGATTCACGCACGCTTTTCTAGCCTGAGCAAATACTAAAAAACTTGGTCGCAGTCCTTGCGATCAAGTTTTTTGATAGGGTTAATACCCCTTAGCCTGGCACTTAGGGCAAATACCATAGGCAACCAGAGGAATCCGGTTGACCCGGTAGCCAGTTTGGTCGTGGGCTTCTTTGGCCACATCCATAACATCAACGTCCATAAAGTCCGCAATTTGTCCACAGACTTCACAGACAATGTTGACATGCTGATGCCCCATGAAATCATAATAGGTTGTCAAATCATTGCTAATCTTGATTTCAGTGACAAACCCTTCATCAACGAGCACCTTCAAATTATTATAAACTGTTGCCAAACTCATGTTGGGGTAGTCATCTTTTAAATCTTTATAAATCTTATCCGCACTGGGATGCTCAGTTGAATGCACCATATAGGAGATGATTGCCTTGCGCGTCTGCGTTATGCGAATATGCTTTTCTCTTAGATGCTCCAAGACATTTTCATAGGCATCTAGAGCTTGCTGATGTGAATGAATGTCCATAAGCGATCTCCAATCTTTTTTCATTATAGCACAGAGCCACAGTAAAAACAAAGGGCCTAGACCCTTAGCCTAATAGTCTTAGATATTCGATCTTCAAGCATTTATCCATCACCACATCGTGGCGGTTAGCCTGGGACAAGTACTGGGCAGCCTCTTGACTAAACAGGCCTAATTGGGCCCAAAAGACCTTGGCCTTTGTTTGGCTAAAGGCCCTGGCTACCTCAGGTAGGGCCTCACTGCGTCGAAAAACATCAACAATATCAATGGGCTCAGGCACCTCTGTTAGCTGAGCATAAACCACTTGGCCAAGGACAGTTTGACCCGCTAATCGGGGATTGACCGGGATAATCTCATAGCCTTTACTCTGCATAAATTGGGCCACTTGATAAGAGGCGGTTTCTGGTCTGTTGGACAAGCCAACCACTGCGATACGCCGCGCTTTTTGAAGGTAATCTGTGATGAGCTGATCGCTCGGATTGTGAAACTGATACATGTCACTTCCTCTTTTCTTTTTTGCAAATACAAAAACTACAGCAGGCAAGCTGGAGGCAGCACGCTGGCAGAAATAGGCTGAGCTACTAGCTGAATCAGGGCAAGCTTAGTTAGCTGAGTCAGTGTTAACTGAGCCAGCAAACCAGAACAGCCAGCTAGACCAGCTGGCCAAAACTAGCTGAGCTAAAGGCAGGTCTTGCCTGTAAGCTAACGTAGCAGCAGGCTTTTCTCTACTTAGCCTCATACCAGGTTTTGCCGGCATTTTCATCAGCACGCAAGGGCACAACTAGAGTCACTGCAGCTTCCATGATTTCTTTGACCAGACTCTTAATCTGCGCCAGCTCATCATTTGGCACTTCCAAGACGATTTCATCATGGACTTGCAAGAGCATACGGCTAGCATAGCCACCTTCTGTCAGGGCTTTGTCCAAATTAATCATGGCAATTTTCAAAATATCAGCGGCACTGCCTTGGATGGGCGAGTTAATGGCTGTGCGCTCAGCAAAGGAGCGCACGTTAAAGTTACGCGAGTTGATGTCTGGCAACTCACGGCGCCGCTTAAAGAGTGTCTCGACATAACCTTTGTCTTTGGCTTTGCGTACAACATTATCCATGTAATCTTTAATGCCCGGGTAGCGTTCGAAATAAGTTGTGATATAGTCTTTAGCTTGCTTGCGGCTGATGCCTAGGTTATTGGCCAGGCCAAAATCAGAAATGCCATAAACAATGCCAAAGTTAACTGCCTTAGCATTTCTGCGGTCATTTGGCGTGACGTCTTCTGGTTTATCAATGCCAAAAACACGCATGGCTGTTGCGGTATGAATATCGGCATTGTCTTGGAAAGCCTTAATCAGATGCGCATCCTCAGAGATGTGAGCTAGGACCCGCAGCTCAATCTGGGAATAGTCTGAGCTTAACAGGACAGCCTTAGGATCAGAAGGTTGAAAGGCCTTACGTATCAAGCGACCTTGTTCCAAGCGAACGGGAATATTTTGTAAATTCGGATCAACACTAGATAGTCGACCAGTCTGGGTCAAATCTTGCACATAGCGGGTGTGGATCTTACCATCAGCCATGATGTAATCTTGCAGGCCAATAAGATAGGTCGACTGCAGTTTGCTGATTTGCCGGTAATCAAGAATCTTGGCCACGATTGGTGCAATCGGTGCCAGACGCTCCAAAACATCAACTGCTGTTGAGTAGCCGGTTTTGGTCTTTTTGGTCATCTCAAGCGGCAGCTGCATTTTTTCAAATAAGATACTGCCCAGCTGTTTAGGGGAATTAATATTGAAGTGCTCACCGGCCATCTCATAAATATCTTGGGTTAGCTGCTCAAGCACCAGCTGATTTTCCTGCGCCATCTGCTCAAGCGTTGCCTTATTCACACTAATGCCTGCAATTTCCATCTTAGCTAGAACATTGGCTAAGGGCAACTCAATCCCAAAATAAAGCTCTTCTTGCTGGTGAGCGGCGAGCTTATCTAGCATGACGGGCTGACTGGCTACCAAGACGGCAATCTTTCTGGCCAGATGCTCAAAGAGCTGCTCATCTGCAGGCACTGCTCGTTTTACGCCCTTGCCGTAGACTTCCTCATCAGCGGCTAGATCAATTGCCGTATGCAGGCGAGCAATCGTCTCCATCTCATTGTTTTCGACATTGGACAAGAGATAGTTGGCCAGGCGCGCATCATAGGCTGCAGCAGGCAAATCCACTCCCAGATGACTCAAAAGCACCTTGCTGCGTTTAAAATCATAGGTCGCAATCGGCTGACTAAGCGCCGTTTTAAAAAGGTCCGAAGTCAAAAGACTGGTGTCTTTTGACACAAAAATCTGCTCTTTTGTCCCCCAGGCAAAGGCTATAATTGCTTCACGATGGTAATTTTCCCGCAACACTTCAAAATAATACACCGTGTCTTGGGTAAATTGCTCAGCACTTAAGGTCGTAACCACTTGATAGTCGATTTGAGCCCTTGCTGGTTGGGGCAAGTCTTTGGCTAAGCCGGCTTTGAATTGGACAAAGTTCATCTCATCATAAAAAGCAGCCAGTCTGTCTACATCTGGACCGGTGAAATACAAATCATCTAAGCTGATGGTTAAGGGAATCTGGGTGTTAATGGTCGCAAGCTTCTTGGACAAGAACGCCACTTCCTTGTCCTTTAGCAAGTTTTCCTTCATTTTAGAGGCTTTAAAGCTATCGAGCTGCTCATAGATCCCTTCTAGGCTACCATACTCGTGCAAGAGCTTGAGGCCCGTTTTTTCGCCAATTTTAGTGACCCCTGGGATATTATCAGACTTATCTCCCATGAGAGCTTTTAGGTCGATGAATTGCTCGGGTGTGATCCCCATTTTCTCCATGAGGTAGGCCGGCGTGAATTCTTCAAATTCGGCCACTCCCTTTTTAGAAATCTCAACCACAGTATTCTCGTCAGTCAGCTGGATTAAGTCTTTATCACCGCTGACAATGGTCACATCAAAGGGTGTCTTTGTCTGCTCAGCCATTTTATCCAAAGTCCCAATAATATCATCGGCTTCATAATTGGCAAGTTCATAAAAAGGAATCCCACGCGCACTCAGCATGTCACGGATATAGGGGAACTGCTCGCGAAATTCATCCGGCGTTTGGGCGCGGCCAGCCTTGTAGTCGGCAAAGAGCTCAGTGCGAAAGGTGGTCTTACCCGCATCAAAGGCCACAAGGACATGCGTGGGCTGGACCCGCTTGAGCATATGGTCCAACATCAAATGAAAGCCATAGATAGCATTCGTATGTAGGCCAGAAGCATTGCGAAAACGATCGATCTGATTGTAGAGAGCAAAGAAGGCGCGAAAAGCGACAGAAGAACCGTCAATTAAGAGTAATTTATTCTTGTTTTCCATGCTTCTATTATAACACACCTCTAGCTAGGAGGCGTAATTATGGCGACATTGTCAAGAAGCAGAACGCAAGTGTGCCTGGTGGCATCAGGACAAAACAACAGGCAAGTCCGTGCTGCTGATTGCAGACCAGGACACGTTTTCACGAAAACTTCATAAATCTGGCCTGTTGGTGGGTGATTGGCTCGCCGCTACGTAGGCCACCTTTTTTTGTGGACATAACATTGTTGATGAGAATGCCTGGACCAAAAGCTTTTTTCGGACTACCTTTGGCGGTGGTCTGAGCTAGCTTTTGGTGATGAGGCTTAGGGAAGGCAGCCACAGTATAGTTTTGCCGGGCACTAGTCCTAGGCCCATCACAGAACGGCAAAACCCTTCCTGCTGGTGGCAAGAAGGGTTTTGATGTGGATTGAGTCTTAGCTAGCGCCCAAGGAGCGTGGTCCCTAGCTTACTTATAGGAAAAGGAGTAGAAATTGGCTTGCCGATGACAGCGGTGCTTAGTCTTTCTTGCGCTTGAGGCTAAGGACACCAGCAGAAGCCATGACAGACAGAGCAGCTGCCGTGAAGAAGCTAGTAGCCGCCTCACCAGTGGCAGGTAGTTGGTTGGCGCTGTGCTTGCCACCTGGTACTGACTGAACAGCTGGTGCTGCTTGGCTTGCTGTATTAGCAGAAGCTTTGCCTTTGTTTTGCTTGTCAGCTGGTGCTTGTGTGGTCTTGTCATCTTTGGCATTCTTAGCGTTGGCATCCTTGCTTGGAGCAGCCGGTGTTAGCGCCGTCCATGGGATACTGTGTTTCTCAGGCTTAGCCTGTGGAGTTTGGGCACTTGGCTTGTCTGTGCCAGCTTCTGGCTTAGCTTGCGGTGTTTCTGGAGCTTTCGGCTCAGCTGGTTTTTCCTCAGGAACTTTAGGTTCTGGTGCAGGCTTAGGTTGCAGTGTAACCTCTGGGTTTTGAGGAGTCTCTGGCGTGCTTGGTGCTTTTGGCTGATCCTCAGGCTTCGTCTCAGGAGTCTGAGGCATGTCAGGCGTTTTCTCATGCTCTTTCTTAAGCATGTCGAGCTTCGCCATCAAGTCTTGCAGTTCGTGTTGGAGTTTGGCCTTGTCCTCAGCGCTGAGCTTGCTTAAGTTTTTAAGATTATCAGTCGTTTCAGTTAGCTTGCTTTCAAGACCCTTGATAGCGTTTTCCTTTTCAGTGATTTTTGCTTGCACATCAGCTAATTGAGCTTGAAGGTTAGCTTTATCGGCTTCACTGAGCTTGCTTTGGTCTTGCAGCTTAGCCTCAACTTCTGCTTTGGCCTTGCTGAGCTGCTCTTTTTCAGCCGTTAGTGCAGCGACCTGAGTCTCAGCAGCCTGCTTTTCAGAAGTTAGCTTGTTAACAGCAGCTTGGCCTTTTTCTACCTCAGCTTGCAAGTTTTGAGCAGTCTCGTCAGCCTGAGCTTGAAGCGCTTTCATCTTTGCCTCAAGCTCAGTCTTAGCTTTGTTAGAATCTGTCAACTGCGTTTTAATAGCATCACGTTCAGCTTCTAGCTTTTTCTTATCTGCTTCATCTTTTTCTACGGTAAGACGGAATTGATCTCTAAGGCCACTCAACTGTTGCGTGGTATTCTTCAAATCTTGTGAAAGCTGTTTAGTCTTAGCTTTTTCTTCCTTATTTTCCGTTTTAGTTGTTTCTAATTCTTGTTTAAGAATAGTTAATGCTTTTTCCTCTTCAGTTAGCTGGCTCTGTAGTGTATCTCGCTCGTCCTTGTATTTAACCATTTCGTCAAAAGCCCGATCTAGAACATCTGCTTTAGTTATTTTAGCTAAGTCTTCCTTTACTTCTTTATTAATTTGTCTTAACACATTTGCTTCGTTAGTAGTCTGTTGAGCACTAGTTATTCTACGGTTTAATTCATATATGCTATTAAAAAGTGATGAAATATCTCCAGCTAATTGTAAGGAGACTTTCTTTTCTTGTTCAAATGCTTCATCCGCCTTCACTGTCCCCTGCCCACTTAACAAGCCCGCGCTGATGACTAGGCTGGCTAGTACTGCTTTTTTGCCCCAATGACCTTTTGCCATATTCCTCTTATCTCCTTAGTTTATTCATTTATCTGCCGTTTTGCAGTAAAGAACAGTATATATATATAAAGTTAAGGTCAGGAATTTCTGGTTATCTTAAATTAATGGCAAAAACGGTAAAATAAAAGGAAAATACTCATCTTTTGCCGCATCTATCTTGCTAAATAATTTTTATAGAGGTCTTTTTTGTATTATTTCTTTATTTTTGTGACCAACACCGAGTAAGTCTCACTCTAAAAGCAAGCAAAAACTCTGGGCATGCCAGAGTTTTTAACAATTTGTCCCTCACTTAAGCTTTTGCTTTTTTTCTGCCTAACATTCCAGACTGTAAATAAAAAAATTAGGACGACACCAAAGTCCCGCCCTTTTCAAAAACATTTGTTTTTTAATCTTAGGTTGATAATAACATAATCTGATGATACATGCAACTAATCAATACAGATTTGTTATTATTTTTGTGATAAAGTTGTAGTTAGCAACTAATATCTCATTTGAACGCATCAATGTTTTTTTCTCTAACATTCTCTCAAAGAATAATTTTTTAAATTCATTTATTCTATGGTGCTGCATCCTATCAGAGACAACATCATGATAAATAAGTAGCAACGCCGTTAATTCTAAGACAGGCCTTACGGTTAACCTTTTACCGATATTATCTTTACTAATTGAGGGATTGTTAAATTTCAGAATACGATCTTTTATCGCTCTAGGGTGAAACGATTCACCCCTTCTTAAATTTTCGAATATACAATTATTATGCGCTACTGCGTTTCTCAATTGTTTTACCAAATTTATGACATTATTTTCCCTGAGTAAATCGGTATTTGATAGGATAGAGGTACCTGCCTTTTTTTGGCAAAAATAGAAGAAGTTAAGAAAATCACCAAATGATAATATTTCAACTAAAACCCACACCGGACAATTAGTATAATCAATTACCTTATTATTATCATCAAAAACAAAATATTTTTCAACTAGATTCGTTAAATAAGAATTGGCTATTTTTGCTCTTTTTATATTATTAAAAATATATTTATACCTAAGCTTTGCCTTATTATGCCTATAAAGAATCTCTCCCTGATCATCTAAAGCTGGTAATTCCAAAAATTCCTTTACCAAAGCATACTCATTTAATCTTGGTGAGGAAAAGTCTTCAACAAAGGCAATGAGGGAAACTTTAAGTGAGTGCTCTATATCAAGACACATTTTATACACAATATATCTATAATGCATGTCCAGAATTGCTAATTCTTTCAAATGCAAAAAATCTAAGTTTACATATTTTCCATAAGCGTTTTTTTCAAAATTTTTTCTATAACTTGCTGTTCTAAAATAGTTATTAACATTTTTTAAATAAAGCTCGGCCTCAAACGGTTGTATATAGTTAAATGTAATTCCTTGTTGTAGTGCCATTTTTTTCACAAGTTCCGTAGTAGTTTGTATGTGTTTCTTTGTCATTGATTTATCCTTAAGCATTCTTCACCATTATTATAACACACGCGCCACAATAATATAATTAAGGAAACAATCTCCGCGATAGATTGCTCGGACTGAGACTGGCACTGTCTCAGGGGTTTTTAGTAAGACAAGCTAATTGACTAGCCTAGATCAAAGCCCACCTCCAGAAATAATGTGATAAACTGGGGAACTGCTGAACTGATGCTGCGTAATATGATGATAGTCTGGGTTGGATTTGCATCAGGCGGTTGGGCACGGATGCCTTGTATCATCGTAAAAACTAGCACTTCATCAGCTAAGTCTGATTCCCAACACCGAGCAAGTCTCACTCTAAAAGCAAGCAAAAACTCTGGGCATGCCAGAGTTTTTAGCTATTTTGTCCATTGGGCGACCTTTTCTGGGTGCTTGTCCACCCATTTTTGGGCGGCCTCTTGAGCAGGCATTCCTTTGTTAATGTCTAGCATGACCTCTTCCATGTCTTTTTTGCTCCAATGGAATTTTTGCAGGATGCGATAAAGTTTTGGTTTGTCTTTTTTCAAGCCTTTGCGGGCAATGGTGTTGATATTTTCTTTGGCGCCATAGGACTGTTTGGGGTCTTGTAAATATTTCAAGTCATATTTAGCAAACATCCAGTGGGGAGACCAGCCAGTAATCACAATGTCTTTTTGTTTTTTAATAGCCTGGTCTAGAGCCGTTGTCATTGCTCCGGTAGAAGCTGACGTCAACTGCCAGTCAGACAGATTGCTATAATCCTTGAGCGAGCGTTTAGCAGCTGCCATAATCCCCGCACCAGGCTCAATACCGGTAATCTTCTTGCCAGCCTGTTCAGAAAGATCTTCAATACTATTAACATCTTTCATATAAGTTGGCACCACAAGACCTAACCGGGTGCCTTTGAGGTTGGGGCCGAGGTTGTCAAGGGCATTTTTGTATTTTTGATATTGCTGAGCATGGGTCACAGGTAGCCAGGCACTGGTTGAAAAATCAGCATTGCCGTTGGCAATGGTTTGCCACATCACGGCATTGTCCAGGGGAACTAAGTTGACCCGGTAGCCTTCTTGTTTCAAGACCTGGGCAATAACATTTGTCGAAGCGACTTCTGAATCCCACTGCACATAGGCAATGTTGACCTTTTGGCCTTTTTCAGGGTTTGCGCTCAGCTGAACCACAACACGACCAAGGGCAGCTAAAACAAAGACAGCCACGGCCACAAGGCCGACCCACTTGGTTACCTGGCTTTTCTTGGCTTTGTTTTCCACCTTGGCATTAAAGGTTTGGGTGATGCGGTCTAAAATGATGGCTAAAATGACCAAGGCAAGGCCACTGACAAAACCAGTTCCAATGTCAGCATGCTGCAGGGCAGAGAGCACTTCGCGACCAAGGCCTGGTGCTCCGATCATCGAACCGGTGACCACCATCGAAAGCGCCAGCATCATGGTTTGATTAACACCAGCCATGATGGTGTTTCTAGCTAGTGGTAACTCCACCTTCATTAATTTTTGGCGTGGTGTCGAGCCAAAGGCATCAGAAGCTTCAACTAGCTCCTTTGAGATTTCTCGAATCCCAAGATTGGTAAAACGAACGGTCGGTGGTAAGGCAAAGATCACAGAGGCAAAGACGCCCGGTACCATCCCAATACCAAAGAAAGCGACCGCCGGGATCAAGTAAACAAAAGCCGGCATGGTTTGCATAAAGTCTAAGATGGGATTGACAATCTGCTTGACCTTATTGCTTTTGGCCATCCAAATCCCCAAAGGAATCCCAATCATAATCGAAATCAGACTGGCAACTAAAACCAGGGTAAAGGTATTAATCAGTTGTTCCCACAGGTTCTGATTATAAATAAAGAGTAAACCTAATAAGGTAAAGGTGGGCAGGGGCCATTTTTTCTTGGCGAGAAAGAAAACGCCAATTGTCACCAAGAGGATAAATAAGAGTGGCGGGATAAATAGAAGCGTCTGCGTCAGCCAATCCATCAGGGCGTTACCAAGCGTTTGCACCACATCAAAGAGGCCTGAGAAGGTTTTGGTAATCCATTCAGTGATGGTCTCAACCAGCTTGGCCACTGGTAATGTCATTTGTAACACTGTATTCAAAATGATCTCTCCTTCTTTCTTAGTCTTGTTTTTGAAGGGCTTGTTGCGTTAGCTGCTCTTCTTCCATAATTGTTTTAGCCGTTACTTGGCTTGGTGTTTGGTCATCCTCTGAAATATTAGCCAAGGCTTCAATCACTCGACCACGAATCACCACACCTAATAAACGATTATTGGCATCAGTGACAGCAATGGGTGATGAGGAGTCATAAATCAAAGGCATAATGTCTGTGATGACGGTGTCCTTAGAAACCGTTCGCACATCCCGATCAATCACTTCTGCCAGAGGCAGACCTTTCTTGCGTGCCTCAATGGCAGCGTCTGCAGTCAGACTGCCCATTAATTGGCGGTGCCGATTTGTAGCCATCAACATGGATACTTCTTCGTTATGCATCCGATTCAAGGCAACCTGTGGCCCGTCAAGTTCTAGTGTTGTGGTTAAAGGCTTAATCATAATATTTTGAGCAGTTAGTACCTTGGAGCGGTCCACATCTTCGACAAATTCGCGGACAAAATCATTGGCCGGATTGGTCAAAATATCTTCACCGGTACCGATTTGCATGATTTTACCATCCTTCATCAAGGCAATGCGATCACCAATGCGCAAGGCTTCATTTAAATCATGACTGATAAAAATAATGGTTTGTTGGAGATTACTTTGCAAATCAATCAGCTCATCTTGCATTTCCCTTCGAATCAGCGGGTCAAGAGCAGAGAAAGCCTCGTCCATCAGTAAGATCTTGGCCCCATTGGCCAAGGCTCGCGCAAGGCCGACCCGCTGTTGCATTCCGCCAGATAATTGATCAGGGTACTGGTCCTTAAAGTTGAGCAGGCCAGCATTTTCTAAGGCTTGTTCAGCACGCTTTTGGCGCTCATCCTTGGGGACGCCACGCAATTCCAAGCCAAATTCGGTATTTTCCAATATCGTTTTATGTGGAAACAAAGCAAAGCTTTGAAAAACCATGTTGATGTCATGGCGACGGACGTCTCGGAGGTCTTGGTCATTGAGCTTGGCAATATCTTTGCCGTCTAATTCAACCTGGCCAAAAGAAGGCTCAATCAGACGGTTGATCATCCGGACCAGCGTGGATTTCCCACTACCAGATAGGCCCATAATCACAAAAATTTCCCCTTCTTTAACGTCAAAGCTAGCATCATAGACGCCGACAGTTGCTCCGGTTTTTTTGAGGATCTCTGTTTTACTTTTACCCTGTTTCACTAATTCTAGGGCTGCTTTTTGCCGCTTCCCGAAAATTTTTGTCAGGTTTTTGACTCTTAAAATCGTTCCCATAATGTTCCTTTCTGCAAAACTGTTATTTCCTTAACGGATCGTTGATGAACCAATAAGTGGCTACCTCATTTATTATTAGTGAGGTCTCTTTTTCGGTCGAAAAAAATAATCCGACAGGACAGAACACGTTTATGATAACACGTGTGGTCACTTTTTGTCAAATCTGACGCTCAGTAAGCCTTGATTTCAGCGAAAAAACAGCTTCTTAGCTCTGATTTTTCACAAGGATTCTGCACCAAAGTGACCTTTTTTAGACCACAGAAAGCACGGGAAAAACAGCTGTGCGGTATCTCAAAAAGGTAAAGCACCTGTCCCTTAGCAACGCTAAAGGATAATGTGCTTTACCTTTTTTGTTTTGTGCTGATGCTTAAAGCATGGGACCAACCCCCTTGCTCCAAGCGGATGAACTATAGTAGGGCTTTGAATTGAATATTAGACTCTTCAAGGAAGCAATCGTCAAAGCCGCGTGGGTGATGGTACTCTAGCTTATCCTTGTCTAATGGATAGGTATACTTGCCACCAACTTCCCAGATAAAGGGATGAAAGGCATACTGTAACCGTTCTTTACGCATCTTCCACAGGGCTAAGATTTCATCTGTTGAGGCCATAAAGTTTGACCAAATATCATAGTGCACAGGGATGATGACCTTGACCCGGAGATTTTCTGCCATTCTCAAAAGATCAATTGAGGTCATTTTATCCTGAATACCTAGTGGGTTTTCCCCATAATTATTTAAGGCGACATCAATCTTGAAATCACGGCCATGTTTGGCAAAATAGTTAGAAAAATGCGAGTCAGCGCCATGATAAATGGTTCCACCTGGTGTTTCAAAGATATAGTTAACAGCTTTGCTGGCCATCAAGTCATCGGTGATGGCTAGCCCTTTTAGGCTTTCACCATTTTCTTCGTAGCCATCAATAGGTAAGGTGACCAAGCAGGTCCGATCAAAGGATTCCACCGCATGGACCTTGACGTCTTTAAAGGCAAAGCTCTCACCCGGAGCAATCACAATAATCCGATCTTCCGGCACGCCCCAGTTGACCCAAATGTCTCGACAGCCAACTGGTCCGACAAATTTTACGTGATCTAATTTGGGATTATTGATAATGGCTGCCGCTGTTGAAATATCAATGTGATCACTATGGACATGAGAGACCAGGTAGTAATCTAAATCAGTAATGGCAAAAGGATCAATCACCATTGGTTGCACGCGCAAGTTGGGCTGCAATTTGCGCACACCTGCCATGTTGGCCATCTGGTGACCCCAGACCATGTTTTTAACCTGCTTGGTGGCCTTACCTCGTGCTGACCACAAATCCATCACCACATTGGCTCCACCTGGTGTTTTAATCCAAACGCCACAATTCCCTAACCACCACATGGCAAAATTACCCTCAGGGACCACTTCTGCTTCAATTTCTTCATTCAACCAGGTTCCCCATTCTGGGAAGGTTGACAAAATCCATGACTCCCGGGTAATGTCTTGTACTTTAGCCATAGTTACCTCCTGATAATAGCTTTTTTCTAATTTCAGTATAGTCTTATTCCTAAGGGATAAAAAGACCAAGTCTCACACAGAAACAGTGTTCAAAAATAGGCCGTTAGACCAGCTTGAGCCCATAAAAAAAACGCCTCAGTAAGCTTCCCTAAGCAATAGGGTACTGAGGTTCACAGCTTAGCCTTTTGTAAGCTTATTTCTCAAGGAGGTCTTGCATTAATTCTTGACGGATCAATTTTTCAATTTGGCTTTTAAGGGCAAAGCCATCCTCTTGAGAAGCCACATACTGGCCGATTAATTTTTCCAGCATTTGAGAAAAAACTTGTGGCTTGGTTGTTTGCTGATGCTTAGCATAGCGCAGCAAATTCAAAATATCGTCATCGGTTAAAATCGGGTTGACCACCAAGGTAGGCAAGGAACACTCAAGGTCTGGATGCGTGGTAACCACAAAATCAACGTTGAGCAAATCAGAGACACTTTGGAATTGCTCCGTGGTAAAAATACCAATGGTTTGACTATTGACCAAGTAGAACTCGCATTGCTTGTGGAGTAACTTTTGCAGACCAATGCCCGCATCTGACACAATAATCATCTTGATGCACTCGGGTTTAGCTGAGCTATTGCGCAGCTCACCGCCTAGATGAATGGTAATATCTGCAATATCATCATCTGTTAGCTCGATATGCCAGGCCTCCTCCAACAAAGGCACCGCCGCCTTGGTTTTTTCAAATAAATCAAGGTATTTTTCTTTGATGTGATTGGTTAAGGGGTTCATGGCTGTAATGCCATATTCTTTGCGATAAATAAGAGCCTTGCAGTGCGTGGTCAACTGGCGGATAAGATCGGCCTTGTGGGTGAAGTGCAGGTGGTCTTTATCTTCTAAACGGCGTAGAAAATTTGTCAAGTCAGTGCGCATATTTTGATAATCTGAGCTTTCGGCATGCTCATCCTTGTCTTTACGAAAAGACAGCATCAACATGGCGATCAGTCCGATCTCCACATGGTCTAATATGAGGTTGAAGCGAACAGCTAATTCATCTGCTAAATCCCGCGCAATATAATATTCTTTGCGTTTCCAGATCCTATCAAACTCTTGCTGTAGTGTTTCTTTAAACTCTGAACTAAAGGCCATATTACGATAGCTGAGCAAGATAAAAGGCAGAATTTTAATCATAAATTGGTAGTCACTGGCATTAATTGTCTTACCCAAATTAGCCTGAGAAATAGGCAGATAATCCTTAAGAAAAGCCAGCAATTCAGGTGAAAAATAAATGGTCTTGGTCAAGGTTTTGGACAGTTTTAGCTGCAAGCAAGCTTGAAAACTACTGTTACCACCGCGATAGACACCATCTAGCAGATGGTACAAAAACTGAATAAAGGACAAAGGATGGCATTCAAAGAAATAACCGCGTGCCTTGGTGACCTGTAAGCTAATGGAATAAGGTTTCTCCATCAATAACAGTCTTAGATCGTTGAGATCATTTAAGACGGTGTTACGAGAGACATCATTGATTTGCATCAGGCGATCAATCGTGACGCGATCAGTGGACACCGCAATAAAGAGGGCGGCCAATTTGACCCGCTCATCACTTTTCATGACGTAATTGTAGTCATCAACATCTGCCAGCAAGGAACGACAAGCAGCCTTTTGGCGCTCAGTCAGACAAATCCCCACTCGGGGTAAAGCAGCCACAGGAACAATGTCGGCAGGCAAGGCTTCGTTGATCTTGTCCAAATGATAGTAAATCTTGCGTCGGGATTGCCCTAATTGCTGTGAAATGCCCATAATGGTTTCAGCTTGCTCTAACTTTATCAGATAAGTCAAGAGGTCATAACTTTTGTTATCTAAAAGCATCATTCAATGGCTCCTTCATGCGTCTTTTAAGTTTACCATTCTGTGATTAAAGAAGGTTTTAGAACAACTAGTAAGCAACTATTATAGTATAGCAAAAAAAGCCGAGGTCACCTGGATACCTCATGCTTATTTTTTAAGAATGCACCTGCTCTTTTTGCCCATAATAGGCATTAGGCCCGTGTTTGCGCAGATAGTGCTTGTCCATAATATACTTAGGCGCTGGCTCTACATGTGGATTGATCTGCTCGGTCAAGCGATTCATCCTAGCCACTTCCTCAAGCACGACGGAATGGTAAACGGCTTGCGCTGGATCCTTGCCCCAAGTAAAAGGCCCATGATTGCGTACTACAATCCCAGGAACTGCCAGCGGATCTAAGCCTCGGCGGGTAAATTCTTCAATAATGACCGTGCCTGTTTCTTTTTCATAGGCACGGTTAACTTCAGCCTCACTCAAAGAACGAGCACAAGGAATCGCGCCATAGAAATAATCAGCCTGGGTCGTGCCATAAAAAGGCAAGTCACGCCCTGCCTGGGCCCAGGCCACAGCCTCGGTTGAGTGAGTATGGACAATCCCACCAATAGCTGGCCAGGCCTTGTAAAGCTGGACATGGGTCGCCAAATCAGACGAAGGATTCAGATCCCCTTCTAGGATGTGACCTTCAAGGTCCGTTACCACCATATTTTCTGGAGTGAGTCGATCATAGTCGACCCCAGAAGGCTTAATGACAATCAAGCCGGCCTCTCGGTCTACCTCTGAGACATTGCCCCAGGTAAACTTAACCAAGCCATGAGCAGGCAAGGCCTTATTGGCCGCACAAACCCGCTGCCGCATCTCAGATAACGATTTCACCATTAGATAACACCTGCTTTCTCCATCAGTGGGTAAAGGAAGGCTTGCGCTTCTTGGATCGCTTTTTGGCTCTCCTCTACCGTTGCGTCATTTTTGCACCACATTTCAATCAAAAAGGGACCATTGTAGTTTGTTTGCTTTAGCACTGCAAACATTGCTTCCCAGTCAACACAACCTTGACCAAAAGGCACATCACGAAATTGCCCCTGACTCTGCTCGGTCACCGCATAGGTATCCTTGAGATGCAGCGCAGCAATAGACTGATGGCCATTGTAAAAGGCACTCCACAAATCATTATGCCAAGCAGCAAGGTTACCTGTATCAGGATAGGCAAAAAGGTAAGGCGAAGCAATTTCTTTTTCAATAGCTAAATATTTTTCAATGGAATTGATAAAAGGATCATCCATGATTTCAATGGCCAGCATGACCTGGGCTTCTTCGGCCCAAACACAGGCTTGGCGCAAGTTTTTGATAAAACGCGCACGGGTTTCAGGGGACTTTTCCTCATAGTAAACATCATAGCCAGCTAGTTGAATCGTACGTACACCAATGTCTTGGGCAAAAACGATACACTTTTGCATCATCTCCATAGCCTTGGCTTCCTTAGCTGGATCATTAGAGCCCATGGGAAACCGCCTGTGCCCACTAAAGGTGATACTTGGCACGCGTACACCTGTTGCAAAAATGGCTTTAACCAGCTCAAGCCGCTCGGCTTTTGACCAATCGAGCCGCGCCAAGCGTTCATCTGATTCATCAATGGACAATTCCACAAAATCAAAGCCCAGCTCTTTAGCAAACTGGAGGCGCTCTAACCACGTTAGCTCTTTTGGGATTGCTTTTTCATAAATACCTATTGGACGTGCCATGTTTTACCCCCAAATGCGTTTAATTTCAGCCTTGAAAGCTCGTGCAGCGGCTGCTGGATCGGGAGCTTCGGTAATCCCACGTCCAGCAATGAAGGTAAAGACATCCACCCCGGCAAACAATTGCAGTGTATCAGTTGAGAGACCACCCGTCACTGAAACCCGAAAACCCATATCAATCAACTGTTTCACCTTATTGAGGTCCTTTTCTCCCCAGCTATCACCAGCCAGTAGGGCATCTCGTGATTGGTGATAAATGGCCTGGGAAATACCGGCATCAAGCCAAGCTTGGGCCTGCTCAAAAGTCCAATCACCATACAGTTCAATTTGAATCTCGCCACGGTCGCCGCGCTCTTCTTTGATAGCTTTTAAAGCAGCGGCCATGGTGGGAATTGTGGCACAGCAAATGCAGGTCATCCAGTCGGCACCTTGTGCCGCATTGTTTCTAGCAACTGTGCCACCAGCATCGGCACACTTGGTATCGGCCACAATTATTTTTTCTGGAAATAAGCTGCGCAGGACTTGGACCAACTGGCTGCCTACTTGGAGTAGACAAACAGTGCCTGCTTCAATCACATCAACTTCTTGACCAACGGCAACAGCCGCCGAAATAGCCCCTTGTAAATCTGAATGGTCAAGGGCAACTTGTAACTGGGGTAAACGTTTTGTCATTTTTCTTCCTAAAGCGAGAGCCCCCCTCCTCCCTTTCTAACAAGGCTTTGCCATTGTCACAAAGCCAGGGTACTAGAGTGGACTGTCTCGACTTGCTTTTCCTTTCCTTAAGGTATGGAGCAAGAGCACTGCCTGGGCGGTACTCCTTTTTTTGTAACATGCATGCGATAGCTGGTGATAAGAGGGGCTAGCACCCCGAGCATCGGACACCAGCCTTAAATAACATAAAGGGCTTGAGATGACCGAACCACCAAGGGCTACGGAGGCTCTCCTTGGCAACCATTGCTTTTGGCGGACCTATCTGCCTGGCAAAGCTTCGCCAGATAAGGCTGCCTAGTGTTTTCAGCCCAAAACTAGCTATCTAGGTCAAAACCGGCCAGGTAGGGGCTGTCTTTTGAGGCCGTAACCATAGCCAAAACCTCTTCCTTGGTCTGGCAAGCCACGAGTCGTGCAATCGCATTGTCTAATTCAAATAAAGCAATAATTTGGGGAATAGCCACTGACGTGTGAATGGCAGAGCTCGTAGCAGCCAACGTTAGGAGGACTTGGACTTCTTTGCCATCAGCAAACGTCACCGGCTGCTTTAAGGTCACCAAGGAAAACGCATCGCGATTAACCCCGTCTTCTGGACGGGCATGCGGCATCGCCATGCCTGGCATTAGGATATAATATGGCCCATATGCTTCTGTAGAAGCAATGATGGCCTGATAGTAGGCTGCATCAACCGCTCCGCTCTCAATCAATGGATCAACGGACAAGCGTACAGCCTCTTGCCAGGTATTTGCTTCTAAGCCCAAGCGAATCGAATCATTGTCTATAAAGGCTTGTCTTAAATTCATCTGTTCTCCTTTTAGCAATAAGAGCGTGATGAAGACTCACTCCTCTTTCAGCTTTTTTATAAAACGGCTTGTAATTTTGCCTTGATCTCATTGTCGTCCATCAAATTATCCAAGCCAACCAGATGGCCTTTGGTCCGACCATCCAATTCATGAATCAAGTGATTGGAGGCCACCACAATATCATAACCGGCCGCTAAGCCTTTAGCTTCGCCAACTGAGCAAGAAGCCGATTGAATATCAGTTACACCTAATTGCCGAAGGGCGTTTTCAACTTTCATTTTAATAACCATGGATGAACCCATGCCATTTCCACATGCTGTTAGAATTTTAACCATTATGATTCTCCTATTTTTTCACTTATTGTGCTTCACCACGGTAGTAGGCTTCTTTATCTTTAGCTTTAGCAAATTGCCATTGCGGAATAGCCAAGAAAAAGAGACAAACGATAAGATAACCGGCGATACCGAGGTATTTAAAGAGATAGCCAAAGGCTAACCACGGAAATTCAAAGTCAATATTACCATGATAGCCACCTGTGAGTCCCAAAAGACCAACAGCAACGGCCCCCAAAGCGACCTGAATCACCCCTGAGAGGAAGGACAAGGCAACGGCTGCTTTCCAGCCGCCACGCTTATCAGCATAAACAGCGATCGCTGCATTATCAAAGAAGACTGGAACAAAGCCCGTAATAATCAAGATAGGATTTTTAAAGATAACCAGCAAAGCAATCGTGATCAGCTGACCGATCAAGCCAAAGGCAAAGCCTGACAGCACAGCATTGGCAGAGCCAAAACCATAGGAAGCCGCAACATCAACTGCCGGGAAAGAACCTGGTAACAGCTTATTGGAAATCCCCTGAAAGGCATTGGTCAACTCAGTAACAAACATCCGTACGCCCTGCATTAAGATAAACAAATAGACTGAGAAGGTTAAGGACGTTTGGAGAATGTACATGAAGAAGGCCTGCTTGGCCGGGACAAAGGCCCCTGGACCAATCAACTGGGCATTTGACATGATTTCAGGCCCAAGTACGGCCAAAATAGCACCAAAGAAGACCAGCATTAAGGTAGCTGAGGCAACAACTGTATCATGGAAGATACTTAAAAAGGTAGGTAATTTCAGATTATCAAGATTTTCTTCCTTCTTACCAAAGAAAGGGGCTATCTTATCCACAAACCAAATGGCAAACTGCTGCTGGTGACCAATAGCAAAGCCTCCGCCGCCTGTTAAACGTTGCGTAGCTTCGACCGTCATATTGGAACTTACAGCCCAATATAAGCCACAAACAATCCCAACGGCCCAAGCGCCAAAAGCATTTTGAAATTGAGGAATCAAAAGCAGTACAAAAACAGAAATGGTAGCGGCCTGCTGAACCATGATATGACCTGTAATAAACAAGGTACGAACCTTGGTCACCTTGCGAAGGGCCACCAATAATAAATTAACCCCAAAGCCAATCAACAAGGCTGTCGTTGCCACACTGATGAAGCCCATAGCCTCAAGCTTGGTATTGGCTGCTGCTAGACCAAAGTACGGATCAATAACTGCCGCTTCTAATTGAAATTTTTTAGCAAGCGCCACTAAGATCGGACGAAAGGTCGTAACAAGGCCGCCGGCCCCGACATTTAAAATCAAGTAACCAACAGTTGCTTTAATAAAGCCAGCAAACACTTCATGCAAAGGCTTGTTTAATAGCAAGTATCCTACTAAGACCAACAAGCCAACGAAGAAGGCTGGATTTTGCAAAATATTTTGCGAAAACCAATTTAAGGGAGCTAGGAAAAATTCCATGACCGTCTACCTCTTTCACGTTTGATAAATTCTTTACACTGTCATTATAATTTTTGTAAGCGTTTTAATAAAGACCAAGTATCACACAGTCCTGTGTTCAAAATTGGGCTTTCCAGGCCTTGTTCAGGCCCAGAACCAATAGCAAAAAAGCGCCTGGAGATGCAAATGCTTGCCCTTTAGCATCAGCAACTGCAAAACAAACCCAAGCATACAAAAAGAGCTGACAGGCTTGAACTGTCAACTCCGTAAAGGTTATAATATCAGACTACCTGGCCGACCACCAACCGTGCTGGATGGCTGAGCGAAAGGATGAGCTGGCCGGCTTAGCGAAAGGATAGATTCAGTCTAATCAAGCTGGCTTGTGGGCAAAGATGGAGTTAGGCTGGACGATTCGGCCATCTTGTGGACAAGGCTGGGCTCAGACTGGGCAAACTGGCTGCCGGTGATTAATCTAGCTGCTTGTCGCAAATACTGGACTTGGTCTGGTTAATCCAGCCGCCTGGTCGCCAAGCAGGTCAGGTCGACCTTATTTGACGACAATATTAACCAACTTATCTGGAACAGCAATGACTTTGATGATGTCCTTGCCAGCTACTTCCTTTTGAATCTGCGCGCTAGCTAAGGCTGTGGCTTTGAGGTCTTCACGTGTCAAGCCCTTAGCAACCATTAATCGTGCTTTGACCTTACCCTTGATTTGGACAACAATCTCCACTTCGTTTTCCACTAGTTTGCTGTCGTCCCAGACAGGCCAAGGGACGTAGGCAAGGGACTGACCTGAGGCTGTTAATGCTTGCCAAAGCTCCTCAGCCAGATGGGGAGCAAATGGTGCAAGCAATTGCACAAAGCCCTTAGCATAGTCCACAAACAGCTGGTCTTCTTTGTTGGCCGCATTCACAAAGACCATGAGTTGGGCAATAGCTGTGTTGAACTTCATCTGCTCAATCTGCTCAGTCACGGCCTTAACAGTCTCATGGTAGACCTTGTCCAAAGCTCCGCTATTTTCCAGCGACCTTTCTTTGGTCATAATCAAACGGTAAACGCGGTCAAGAAACTTACGCGAGCCTTCTAGGCCTTCTTCTGACCAAGCAATCGAGGCATCCAGTGGGCCCATAAACATTTCGTAGACCCGCAGAGTATCTGCCCCGTATTGTTCAATCACCTCATCTGGATTGACCACATTTTTCAGTGATTTGGACATTTTGGCTGGAGCTTGTTCTAGTTCTTCGCCCGTTTGGACATTAAAGAAAGAGCCATCTCGCTTTTCAACCTTGTCAGTAGCAACAAGTGCTCCGCGGTGATCACGGTAGCTTGTACCCAAGATCATCCCTTGGTTAAAGAGCTTTTGGAAAGGTTCCTTGGTCGGCACCACCCCAAGATCATAGAGGAATTTATGCCAAAAACGGGCATAGAGAAGGTGTAAGACAGCATGCTCTGCCCCACCGATATAGATGTCGACTGGCAACCAGGCCTTAAGCAGATCCTCATCTGCTAATGCGTCATTATTATGCGGGTCAATGTAGCGTAAGAAATACCAGCTCGAGCCAGCCCACTGCGGCATGGTATTGGTCTCACGCCGCCCCTTAACACCATCAGCGCGTGTCACCTGCAACCAATCCGTTAAGTTAGCTAGCGGTGATTCCCCAGTCCCAGAAGGCTTAATATCCCTAGTAACCGGCAAAACAAGGGGCAGCTCCTGTTCTGGCACTGCTGTTGATGTTCCATCTTCCCAATGAATAATCGGGATAGGCTCACCCCAATACCGCTGCCGGCTAAAGAGCCAATCCCGCAGACGGTAGTTGACTTGTTTCCTACCAACACCCTTTGCTTCAAGAAAAGCCAGCATCTTATCAATAGCTGCGGCCTTATCCAGCCCATCAAGAAAGTCCGAATTAATATGCCGACCGTCCTCTGTATAGGCTGCCTCAGCCACATTACCACCCTCTAGCACCGGAATAATCTCAAGGCCAAACTGCTTAGCAAACTCCCAGTCCCGCGTATCATGCGCCGGCACAGCCATAATCGCACCCGTTCCATAGCTAGCTAGCACATAATCTGACACCCAGATCGGCATCAGCCGGCCATTAACCGGATTAATCGCATAGCTACCGGTCCACACCCCCGTCTTTTCCTTAGCCAGATCCGTCCGAGCCAGATCCGATTTGAGACTAGCTTGGTGCTTATAGTCGGCCATCGCTGGCGCTTGCTCAGGCCGGGTAATGGCGTCCACCAGTTCATGTTCTGGGGCCATAACAGCGTAGGTCGCACCAAATAAGGTATCCGGCCGCGTTGTAAAGACCGTAAAAGCCTGATCACTCTCTGCCACCGCAAAAGTCACCTGAGCACCCAGGGATTTGCCAATCCAGTTGCGTTGCATATCCTTAATGGACTCAGGCCAATCCAAGTCCTCCAAGTCCTCAAGCAAGCGCTCAGCATAGGCTGTGATCTTGAGCATCCATTGGCGCATGGGCTTGCGCACAACTGGGTAACCACCCCGTTCAGAAGTGCCATCTGGCAAGACTTCTTCATTAGCGATGGCTGTGCCCAATTCTTCCACCCAGTTGACCGGAACTTCGGCTTCGTAGGCTAAGCCTTTTTCATAGAGCTTGGTAAAGATCCACTGGGTCCACTTGTAGTAATTAGGGTCAGTGGTATTAATTTCTCTGTCCCAATCATAAGAAAAACCAAGTGCATTAATCTGCCGCTTAAAGTTCGCAATATTTTCAGCTGTAAAAGCAGCCGGATCATTGCCCGTATCCATAGCATATTGTTCAGCTGGCAAACCAAACGCGTCCCAGCCCATAGGGTGCAGCACATTAAAGCCTTGAGCTCGCTTATAACGACTGAGAATATCCGTAGCAGTGTAGCCTTCTGGATGGCCAACGTGCAGCCCAGCCCCCGAAGGATAGGGAAACATGTCTAAGGCATAAAAATGCGGTTTCTCAGGATCTTCTCCCGTTTTAAAAGTTTGATTCTCAGCCCAAAAAGCTTGCCATTTGGGTTCAATTGCTTTGTGATTATAAAAGGCCATATGATTATCTCCCGGCATAAAAGTCTATTAGTTCTATTATAGCACGATATGAGGCATTTACCAATGGCATAACTAGCGAAAAAACCTCTCATAATCTGTCACACCACAAAGTGCTAGGGCAAAAGCACAGCAGCACAGAAAAAGAGCTCCTCTAAAGGAACTCCTTGTCATTGTTTAAGTTTAGATGATTGTTGGACTTAGTTTTCTTTGCGTTTTGCAGCAAGTGTCACCATGCCGGCGCTTGTCATCACGGCAAAGGCTGCTGCTGTAAAGAATGGGTTAGCAGAATCACCAGTTGATGGAAGTTGGTTAGCAGCGCTCTTCATAGCTACAGGGTTGCTTGCTAAATGTTTAACGTTAGATTTAGCAGCTGGAGCATCGGCTGCTGGTGCTGCTTTACCTGGTTTAACTTGAGGCATTCCAGGAGCTTTAGGCTCAGCTGGTTTAGTCTCTGGAGCTGGTTTAACTTCTGGTGTTGGAGCTGGTTTAACGTCAGGCGTTGGAGTTGGTTGATCTTTTTTAGCTAGTGAGTTAAGGATGAAGTCTTTAAGTGACTTAACGCCTTCAACTGTCTTAGCACCATCAATTTTCTTAATGTAGTAGTCGCTCACGCCAGCTGCTTTCAAGGCTTTCTTAGCATCGTCTTTAGCAAATTCAAGCTTGAAGTCATCTGGTGTCTTAACATCGCCGGTTAAGGTATTGATACCTTCTGCTATACCTTCAACGTTCTTAGCCAATTGGTCGGCTTTTGATTTAGCAACAGCATCCAAGATAGAATCCTTAAGCGCTTTAACGCTGTCAACTGTCTTAGCACCATCAATTTTCTTGATGTAGAAGTCGCTCACGCCAGCTGCTTTCAAGGCTTTCTTAGCATCGTCTTTAGCAAATTCAAGCTTAAAGTCGGCTGGTGTCTTAACATCACCTGTCATGGCATTGATGCCTTCTGCCATACCTTGTGTATTAGCAGTTACTACAGCATTTTTGACATCGGAGTTGAGCTTAGTAACTTCATCCATAGAATCTGCTACTTGTAGCTTAGTCTCAAAATTAGTCTTTTCAGCATCTGACAAGCTTGTTTTATAAGCATCAACTTTATCTAAAGCAGCTACTTTTGCATCAGAAAGCGCTTCATTAGCTTCTGCATCTTTTTGCATCGCTACCATTAATTGGAAGCTTTCACCATCTGCTACTGCTTCAGCTGCTTGAACACTGGTTACACCTGCTAACACTGCTGCAGATACTGAGGCAATCCCAAAAGCGGATTTTCTCAAGTAAGACTGCATTTTCTTGTTTTCCATTTTCCTATTCCCCTTAATTATTTTTACATTAGGTTAAGTATCCTATAGATAACTTAATGACATTATATTACACATATATTATTAAGTCAATATTAAGAATTTTTCAGACTTTTTAATAAACTACCGTTGTCCACAGCCTTGAAAAGCCGCTTTCATGCATTTATTCCGCCTTTTTCGTCTTGTTTTTTGACAGGTTCGTTTTGCTGTTTTATTATAAATTCGGACAATATCATTATTACTTTTTTGTTACAAGTCTAGAAGAACGTGACCTGTTTTTGTAAAAATAAGGGCTATTATCCTTGTACGTGAGCCACTGCGCAGCCTTTTATGAGAAGAAAAAAGGACACCGTAAGGGTTTTCAAACACGCATTAAAATCCTAAATCTCTGGTGTTTAGCAGGCAACAGTTGATACTAGCAACTGGTCTTTAATCATGGCAAAGCAGCTTATATTCTGGAATTTTTCCTTTTCTGCTTAAGCAAGACGCAAAAAGGCCACCTCTAACTAACACCTATCAAGGGGATAGGCTAGTTAGGGCAACCTTGTCATCACACTCTGTTACTTGCTGGTTATCCGCAGCCAAATGGTACACCGATAACCAATGCTTAAAGCGCAGCCTGCTTTAGCTGCCATCAAAGGAACTTTGTGTCTGTGCTGAGCAACCCCCCGCCGTGGCGGCTCACTAAGCACAGCGATTCTCTCACCTAATTAGGGGTTACAAATGGTGCTTAGGAGAGCTCGGCAATTTGATAAAGCTCAACTTCGGCCACGGTTTCAGAACCAAACATGTTCAGCATGAGTTTGACCTTGTTATTTTCAATCTCAACGACACGCCCTTCTTGACCCATGAAAGCGCCATCAATGATTTGGACGACATCGCCTTCTTTAATATTGGTATCAAAGACATCCACTGTTTGTCCCATGGATAGGAGGATCGCTCGGATTTCTTCTTCTAATAGCGGTGTTGGCTTAGAACGGTTCCCGTGCGAGCCCACAAAGCCAGTAACATTGGGCGTGTTACGCACCACGAACCAGGCTTCATCAGTCATGACCATCTCAACTAGCACATAACCTGGGAAGCGGTTTTCTTCAATTTCCTTGGTTTGTCCATTTTTTTCCACATTAACCGTTTGCGTTGGAATTTCTACCCGTAAGATGTTTTCCATCATATTATAAGTTTGTGCCCGTTGTAAAAGGTTCTCTTTGACCTTATTTTCATAACCAGAATAGGTCTGAAGGACGAACCAACCCTTATCAAAAGAATCTAACATTGCTTTTCCTTTCCTTAATAAAAAAGCCTAAGAAGGCTTTGGAAGTGATTACTTTCCTTCATTATAATAAATGCCAAGGAGGCTGTCAATCATCTACCATTAGGTGATTGCATGACAAAAGAAAGCTAGCAAAATAAGTCACCACTAGCCAGAGGCAATTACAAACGCTAGGGGTTTCAGCTTCTATTTTTGGTCAAACTAGCGCCCACCACGTAAAACAGCTCACGCAGCCAACAACATTGAAGCAGTCATAGCTCAAGGAATAAGCAAACTAAAAAAGATTGGAGAAAGGAACTTGTGCCCCCTTTCTCCAATCCGCGACTAGGCGTAATTTTGCTCCTAGCATTTTGCCCTTATTTAGAACAAGTTAATAATACTTAAAATCCCTTTTGATAGGATTTGGTCAAAGATGAAAATAATCACTGTGAAAAAGGCTGTATACTCAAGAACTGAGATAAAGTCTTTCCAGCGCTGTTTTCGATTTGGCCATGTTGTATCTTTCAACAGTTTAAAAATACCACTGACAAAGCTCATCAGACATCCCCTTTAACGTGTTTCTTTATGTACTGTATATTTTTTACAATATTTACAAAATTTATTGACTTCTAGACGTGTTGGTTTAGGCGTACTGCTTACTGCAATTGAGTAATTACGGCTTCCACATTCGATACACGCTAGGCTTGCTTTTTTTTGTGCCATAACGCCTCCCATGAAAGCTATTGTAGCACGAATCAACAGCTAGCGCAAGTTATCTTGCTAACGGATAAAATCAACAATCCCATTCCAGAGATTCTGGGCTTTCTCGCGCAAGCCCGCACGGTCAACTGCATCTGACAGTGAACGCGAAGCTTCTTCGGCTGATTTTCGCAAACCATTGATAATTTCCTGCGATTTAGAAGCCGTATCCGTAGCCGTTTCATTAACCCCGTAAATGGCCGAAATCCCATTTTGGGCATAGGCATTTTCGACCTTGAACGGTGTCCCCTTGGTATAAGGGAGGATATAAGAGGCCTGGGTACTGAAAATAGCTGACGCAGTCCCAGCACTCGAATCTGTCAAATAATGGTGCTGATCAGTTTTATTAAAGCCGACCCACTGGCTGATAACGACATCGGGTGTATAGCCAATCACCCATTGATCGCCCGCCAAATCAGGATTAAAATCAGTCTCTGTTGTCCCTGTCTTGCCGGCCATGGTATAACCATAGACATTGGCATTGACCGCAGAGCCATTAGAGAAGGTGCCAAGCATCATGCTCGTCATCTTATCTGCCACAGACTGACTTATCACCCGTTTGGTTTGATCCTGGTGTTCTTTCAATACATGGCCATTTGCCGTTTCAATCCGAGTAATGAAATGAGCAGAGTGCATGACACCCTTATTAGCAAATGCTGAATAGGCTTGCGCCATTTCCAGTGGATTGGTCGTCACACTGCCTCCTAGGGCAAGGCCCAGTTCTTTGTGAGCAGCAGCCATGTTTAGGCCAAATTTCTTCCCATAGCTAATGGCCTTGTCAACCCCTAATGCATCTAGGGTGGCAACTGCTGGTATATTATAAGAATTGGCCAAAGCCTGATACATGGGAACATCTTCAGATTCGTAATTTCCATAATTATGCGGCTTATAGCCCTTGAAATCACGCAGAGTATTTGGCAGCGTCTTATCAATAGACCAGCCAGCAGCAATCGCTGGCGCATAAACGACTAAGGGCTTAATGGTCGATGCGGGGCTACGTTTGGCCTGGGTCGCATAGTTAAAACTCCGAAAAGTTGGATTTTCTGTACTATTGACTCGACCAACAAGGCCGCGCACACCTCCGGTTTTGGGGTCTAAAGCAACGCTAGCGCCTTGAGCCTGGCTATTGTCATACTCTGAGACCGGAAAGAGGCTAGTGGTGTTAAATGTCGTTTGCATACCGGCCTGGTAATGCTGGTCCAACTCCGTGTAAATCTTGTAGCCATTATTGACTAAGTCTTTCTCTGAGATGCCATAAGTCCTTATAGCTTCATTGATAACCGCATCAAAATAAGATGGGTACTTGTAATCATTGGTTTTTTTCGTATAGTTATCAGCTAGCCGCTCGCCCATGCCGACTCTCTCAGCAGCTGCTGCATCTGCCTTGCTGATTTTTTTAGCGTCCACCATGGCCGCCAAGACCGTATTGCGGCGGTTTGTGGCATTAGCTACTGAATAATAAGGATTGTAAATCTCTGGTCCCTTTAGCATACCCGCTAAGGTCGCTGCTTCATCAAGCGTCAGATCACGCGCACTGGTCCCAAAGTATTTTTGGCTAGCATCTTCTACGCCCCACACACCATGGCCAAAGTAGGCATTATTGAGATACATGGTCAGGATGTCTTTTTTGCTATATTTTTTACTCAGCTCCAAAGCCAGGAAGAATTCACGCGCCTTACGCTTAATCGTCTGATCTTGTGACAAATAAGCATTCTTGGCCAATTGCTGAGTGATGGTTGAGCCCCCACCAAAATGCCCGGCAGTAACTACCGCTAGCAAAAAGCGTTTGATATTAATCCCATTATTAGTATAGAAGGTCCGGTCCTCTGTTGCAATCACAGCATCTTGTAGCCGCTCTGAAACAGCATCAAGTTCAACATAACTGCCTTTTTGACCCGTCAATCTACCTGCATAGGCCTCTTTTTTATCATAAATAAGCGTTGTTGCCTTCAAGGCACTCTGCAAGTCAGATACCTTGGCCGTTTTAGCCAAATAAAAGAGATAAGAGCCAAAAACCAGGACAAAGAGCCCCATACCAATCAGGAGCAATTTACCAATATGATAGCGGCGCCAGAAACGCCGAAGCGGATGTTGCGGCGATGGTAAAAAACGCCCTAAACGCCCCAACCAGGCCGGTTGATTAACCTCAAACGCATGGCTATTTGTTGTCCGACGGCGCTTATAGGAAGATTGCTGTGCAGATTCAGAGGGTGGTTCTTGATTGTCAGCAGCAGCCTTAAAGCTCGCCTCCTGCCTTTGCTGTGCTTTTGCAGCTTGTTTTTTCTGGTGCGCCTGATAAGCGTTTGGAAAAAATTTTTTATAGAGTAACTTAAAAAATGACATAAGTGTAAGATCCCATCACAGCACCGCCTAGTGCTCGTCCAAGACACCAGGCTTTGAATAAGCAATCGCATCAATTTGAAAAAGCAAGCCAGCCGGCCCACCTTCCTGGGCAAATTCGGTTTGAATGGCCTTGCGCGCCGGGTATTGCCCATTAAAACGGTCTTTGATGATTTTTTCCAAAACCGGGTTATTCCAAATATCTCTAAACAAGCAGTCCATCTTAACAACAGCTTCCAGTGTTAACCCAACTAGACCTAAACGGCGCTCCATCTCATCAAAAGCACCATTAATCTGGTCCTCAATGCTATCGCCAATGTTGCCACAGCAGTAATTAATAAAATAAAAATCGCCTGCCTCAACCAGGCCTGTAAAGCCTGCGCTTTCATTGACGTCATAACGTCTAATACTTTTCATTTGTTTACCTCAATAAATGTCCATTTAGTCTATCTATTATACCAGTTTCTCGTCAAATACAAAACTAAAAACCAACGCCACGATTGCTTATGCGCAGCCGTTTGTCTACCTAAAATTCAACCTAGTGGTTGACCCTCCCAAAAAACCAGCAAAACAAAGACGCCTTTAGCTAAGCACAGCCCCTGATGAAGCAGCGCTAGCTTTTCTAACCCAAAAGGCCTTTGCGCAGGCAAAAACATGGTATAATGGTTTTAATCACTCATTAAAATTCTGAAAGGAAACCCCTATGAATAAATTTGATGCCTTTAAAGAAACCCTTACTCCAGAGAGTTTAAAAGCTATTTATGAGGAAACCCGCATTGAGGTGGCTAATGATGAACGCGAAGGAACCGAAGCCTTCTCCGTTGCACTAGCTTCTCAAATGGCTGTTAATCTGGTCGAAAAATACCATGATTGGCTCGATGAGAAATAAACAGATACAGCCAGAGCTGCAAGAATATAGCTTTTTAAGCCCCTTTGACGACTGTACTGTCAAAACCCTCCTTGAAGACAAGCTGCTCATCCCGCGCAAAATCCGCCATTTCTTGCGTACCAAAAAACATATCTTTGTAAATGAAGAACCAGTGACCTGGCAAAGCCTGGTGCCAAAAGATAGCCACATTAGACTGCTCTTTGACCAGGAGGACTACCCAGCTAAGGACATCCTGCTAGGTGATGCCACACTTGTCAACTGTCTCTATCAAGACCAGCACCTCATTGTCGTCAATAAGCCAGCTGGCATGAAAACCCATGCCAATAATCCTGGTGAGCTAGCTCTCTTAAACCATGTCTCAGCCTACGCACAGACCACCTGCTATGTGGTTCATCGTTTGGATCAAGAGACCAGCGGAGCCATTATTTTTGCTAAAAACCCCTTTATCTTGCCCTTGGTAAACCGGCTACTGGAGAGCAAAGCCATCTCTCGGGATTATTGGGCTTTGGTTGAAGGACACTTGCCCAGCAAGGACCTAACCTACCGTGACCCTATCGGTCGGCATCGCCATGACCGACGTAAGCGGGTCGTTGATGTCAAGCATGGCCAGTTGGCTGTCACCCATGTGCAAGCTTTAAAAAGCTTTCCACAGCAGCGCACCCTGATCAATTGCCGCTTAGAAACTGGCCGTACGCATCAAATTCGGGTGCATCTGGCCCATCACCACCATCCCTTGGTAGGAGATCCTCTATATCACCCTAATCCCAAAGGGCGGCTGATGCTCCACGCCCACACTTTGCGTTTTACCCACCCTTTGACTCAAAAAACCATTCGAGTAGAAGCCCAATCAGATAGCTTTCAAGCTCAACTGACGCCATAAAAACCCTCTGACATCATTGAAAGCCTTGCCAATCGTTAGCTGCTGTGAGAAGCTAGTCGTAAGGATTCCATGACCTAAGAGGGTTTTTTAGTTACCTTGTTTATTCTATCAGAGGAGTCTGGCTGGTTTGGGGTTATTCCTTAGTCAGCCTTGGGCCAGGCAGGGGCTTGCTGTAGTCAAAGGCGTGTCCTTGCTGGGTTTGCCATAAGAGCAGCGTCAGCTTATTACCATCCACCAAGGCCCCATGGGCATAGGCCACGTTTTGGCCACCAAGGCCGCCACCAATAGTAAAAACTGTCGTGTCAGCGCCCGGCTCGCAGGTAAAGACATAGCGCTTGTCGCCCTTTTCCTCTGCTTTGAGAACCTTGAGACTTTTGGTGATTGGAGCTTTTTTCTTGTCTTTGAATATCTGGCTGAGGCTTACTTTGCCGTCTTTGGCAAATGCCAAGCGGTAGTGCACACCGTCTTTGTCCATGCTCCAGGTGCCAATCAGATCTTCTGGGAAAATAGCTGGCGCTTTCAGGTCGCTTTTTTCGCCAGTTGCCGTAATACTGTTGGTACCAGAGTGACTAACCAAGTAGTGGCCGTCACGTTTTTTGACGGTCATTTGCCCAGAAATATCCTGAGTCACATGGCCTGAGGTTTGCTTAGCTGGATCGGTATCCTTGTCATAGGTGTAATCATATAAAGCTGCAAAGTCAAGTACATAGCTGGTTTTACCCACTTGCTGCAAGTGCCTTAAGCTAATGTTTGGGATGGCAAAGTGGCTGGCTTTACGGCGATCTGTCATCAGCTTACTCTTAACACTCTCTTTGAGGCCCTTGTAAAAGGCGTTACTAGCGCCCTGCTCAAAAACTGCAGCGAGGTCTGGCGGATCTTGCTGGCTAACGGTATAGGCCATGAGGTGGTTAAAGGCAGACAAGAGAACCTTTGTGGCCATATTGTCATCCAAGAGATTCCCAATTGATACATCAACGGTCTCCCCATCGCTGATCGGTGCTAGGGGAACTTTTTTGGATTTTAATTGGCCATCAGGGAAGTTTTTCTTGACAAAAAGTTTGCTGGTTGGGGTGACGGGAAAATCTGTCACGGTAAAGCTGCCGTCTTTTAAGGTGCCAATCCGTATACCATCAGCGTAGACTTCCCCGTCCTTCAGGTCACTAACGACCTTAAACTGTTTGATGGCAACGCTCAAGTCGATTGTCGTCTCTTGACCATCATAATCCTTGGTCACATGCACCGGCTTACCTTTGTAATTGCCATTTAGAGCGATGTGATAAGAGGCCTTGGGGAGCCGTTTGACAACAAGGGTATCATGGTCAGTTTGTGTCGTAGCCACCAGTTTTTGATTCAGCAAAATATCACTCTTAGCCACATTAGTCTTGATGGTCAAAGTGAGGGGCTTTACGGCTACCCGATAATCTGGGAAAATGCCAAAGCGGCGACCAACCACCTTCATGTAAGTGGCATCACCACTGCTAGCCTTTTTTAAAACAGCCTTCATTTGCTTAGCTTCTGTTGTGGTTAGCTTGTTAAATGTTGCAAAGCGTGCCTCATCTGAGGTTAACTGTTGGTTGTTATCTTGCCAAATCAAAAATGCTTTGATATTTTCAAATGTATTGCCCGGCTTTTGCCGTGCTTTAACGTAACGCGTAGCGGTGGCTCCCTTTGAAAAATAAAAAGCCCCACCAGCTAAACCAAGTAGCACAAGGCCCACAAGGACCATGAGAGCTAACTTTCCTTTATGCCTTGGTTTCATCATAGGTCTCCTAACTGCTCGTTTTTATGACCATTATAGCAAATTTTCAGCCACTTCGAAAAGTCCAACTGAAGATTGTCCAGCTTTATGCGCAAGCATTTTTCTCACTTATCTTAAAATTTAGATAGATTACATTTATACAAACCTTAGCTTACAGCTTGAAAATTTCTAGCTAGCAGCTTATACTACATGAGAAAGCGCTAACACATCTAACTGGAGGTTCCTTATGAACAAGAAAAAAATAGCCTTTGGAGCTATCACACTGCTCTCAACGCTGGCTCTACAAAGCCAAGTGGATGCCTGCACTGGCTTTATCATTGGAAAAAATCTCACCACTGATGGAACAACTCTGTTTGGACGCACAGAGGACTTAGAGCCTAATCATAATAAAAACTTTATCGTTTACAAAGCCAAGGACAATGCCAAAGGAGCCAAATGGAAAGACCAGTCTAATGGCTTTGAATACCCACTGCCACAGCACGCCTACCGCTACACTGCCGTGCCTGACGTTACTCCTAAAGACGGAGTCTTTGACGAAGCCGGTTTTAATGAACATGGGGTTTCCATGTCTGCGACAGTCTCTGCTTCAGCTAATAAGAAAATCCAAAAGCAAGATCCCTATGTCAAAGATGGTTTAGCAGAGTCATCAATGACCAGCATGGTCTTGCCCTATGTCAAAACAGCTAAGCAAGGCATTGAAAAAATCGCCAGTATCATTGATGACAAGGGGGCCGCAGAGGGCAATATTGTCGTTTTAGCTGACAAAGACGGGGTTTGGTACATGGAAATATTATCTGGTCACCAATATGTAGCTATCAAATTCCCTGATGATAAGTTTGCCGTCTTTCCTAATACCTTCTACCTCGGTCATGTCAACTTCAAGGACAAAGACAGAGTCATCGCTTCAAAAGGGGTGGAAAGCCTCGCTAAAAAAGCCAAAACCTATCAGGAAGTGGACGGCCAATTCCACATCGCCCGCTCCTACAATCCCCCAATGGATGACGCCAATCGCTCGCGCGTCTATTCCGGTATCAAATCACTCAACCCTGATGCCAAGGTCACTTACAAGGATGCCAACTATGAGCTATTGCAAAGCAGTGATAAAAAGCTAAGCCTTGAGGATGCGATGAAGCTCCAGCGCAACCGCTTTGAGGGGCTCAATCTCAAACCACTTGATCAGATGGCATTAGATGGCAAAGGCAAGCCAAAATCCAAAAAAGCCGTCAAAGGCTATGCCTATCCTATTTCCAACCCCAATGTTATGGAAGCCCATATTTTCCAATTACAGCCTGATATGCCAGCCGAATTAGGCGGCGGTGTCATGTGGCTAGCCATTGGCAGCCCGCGCAATGCCCCTTATTTGCCTTATTTAGCTAATATCACAGATACCTATCAGGCCTACCAAGAAAAGAGCACCAAATACAATAAAAAGTCGTGGTACTGGAGTATTTCACATATCAATAACATGGTCGCAGCCAATCCAAAACAATTTGGCACACAGGTCATTGACGAGGTCAAGCAATGGGAAAAAACCTGGATGAAAGAGCAAGAGCAAACCAATCAGGAATTAACCAACCTGGTCAAGAGTGATCCTCAAGCTGCCGCTGAAAAAGAAACCAAGCTTTCCAAGGAACGCGCAGCTAAAACCTTCAAACGGCTCAAAGAAATCGAAGCCCGCTTAGAAAAAGACAGCAGCAAAAAAGACGATAAAACCAAAAAATAACCCGCAGCAGTATGGAGCTGCAGCAGCCAGGACAGGCCGCACCAAGGATGGTCCACAGCAAGGGTTGCAGTAGCAAGCAAGAGCTGCACCGCACAAGCAAAGCTCTGACTGGTAAAAAAGTGGGGCTGACATCTCAGACATACCATAAAAACACTAAAGGCTATGGACAAAAAAGATCCAAGCCTTTAGTGTTTTATGTCTTATCTTATTAGAAGCCACCCATCATACTAGGATCCATACCACCTGGCATAGCTGGCGCTTGTGCAGCTGGTTCTGGTTGGTTAGCAACCACTGCTTCTGTGGTTAAAATCAAGCTAGCCACTGAAGCTGCGTTTTGCAATGCTGAGCGCGTTACCTTCACTGGGTCAATAATGCCGGCTGAAATCATGTCGACCCATTCACCCGTTGCAGCATTAAAGCCAGTGCCTTCAGAGCTGTTCTTTAATTTGTCAATAATCACTGAACCTTCATAGCCAGCATTGTAAGCAATCTGACGGACAGGTTCTTCAAGGGCACGCATCACGATGTTGCGACCGGTGTCTTGATCACCATCTAATGCAAGTGCTGCGACTTTTTCAAGTACAGAGATGAAAGCTGTTCCACCACCTGCCACGATACCTTCTTCCACAGCTGCACGGGTTGCATTTAAGGCATCTTCAATGCGCAGTTTCATTTCTTTTAGCTCTGTTTCGGTTGCTGCACCGACTTTGATGACAGCAACGCCGCCGGCTAATTTAGCCAGACGTTCTTGTAATTTTTCGCGATCAAATTCAGAGCTGGTTGATTGGAGCTGTGACTTAATCAAGTCCACACGTTGCGCAATGGCATCAGCGCTGCCTGCGCCCTCAACAATCACTGTTGAGTCTTTGTCAATCGTGATTTTCGCTGCTTGACCCAGCGCAGCCATTGTCGCATCCTTAAGGTCAAGTCCTAGTTCTTCAGTGATGACTGTACCACCGGTTAAGATGGCAATATCTTCAAGCATGGCTTTACGGCGATCACCAAAGCCTGGCGCTTTAACAGCAACCACGTTGAAAGTACCACGGATCTTGTTTAAAACAAGGGTTGGTAAAGCTTCGCCATCCACATCGTCAGCAATCATCAACAACGGACGGTTGGTTTTAAGCACTTCTTCTAAAAGTGGTAAGATTTCTTGGATATTGGAGATTTTCTTGTCGGTAATCAAGATAAACGGATTTTCCAATTCGGCAACCATCTTCTCATTGTCGGTAACCATGTATTGAGAAAGGTAACCACGGTCAAATTGCATCCCTTCGACAACTTCTAGTTCTGTTTCCATTCCACGAGATTCTTCGATAGTAATAACACCGTCATTACCTACGCGTTCCATGGCTTCAGAGATGTATTCACCAACTTTTTCGGAACGAGAAGAAACTGCTGCGACCTGAGCAATGGCTTCTTTACCAGAAACAGGTTGGGCAATCGCTTTTAATTCAGCAACTGCTTTTGCGGTAGCTTCTTCAATACCTCGGCGGATGCCAATGGGGTTAGCCCCTGCTGTAACGTTTTTTAGGCCTTCTCGCACAATTGCTTGTGTCAAGACGGTAGCAGTGGTGGTTCCATCACCAGCAATGTCGTTTGTTTTTGAAGCGACTTCAGACACAAGCTTTGCGCCCATATTTTCAAAATGATCTTCGAGTTCAATTTCCTTAGCAATCGTAACCCCATCATTAGTGATCAGTGGTGAACCAAATGCTTTTTCTAGTACCACATTACGACCTTTTGGGCCTAAGGTTACCTTGACGGTATCTGCAAGGACATCTACACCGCGCACCATTGCAGAACGCGCATCTGCTGAAAATTTAATCTCTTTACTTGCCATTCTATGTTCTCCTTTATTTTTTAAATGTGAGCCAAGTCAAAGACCTCGTCTCAATCAAGGCTTTTGCTCAGCAATGACTGCCTCACTGAGGCTACCGCAGCTAGGCTTACAAAATTGCTAGAATATTAGCTTCGCGGACTAAGACGACCTTCTCATCGTCAACTGTTACGGGAACGCCTTGGTCAGCTTCCACTAAGACGCGATCACCAACACTAACAGCAGCTGGAATCACTTCGCCAGTGATTGTACGAAGGCCCGTCTCGCTGACAGCAAGCACGGTTGCTTGTTTAGTCGCTTGCGTGTGGGCACCAGCCAGAACAAAACCACCAATGGTTTGTTCTTTTTCTTCGTCGACTTTAACGACCACACGGTCACCTAATGGTTTAATCATGGTTTTTCCTCCAACTAAAATATTTCGTGATTTTTTAGCACTCTATTGTACCGAGTGCTAAGATAATTCTATTGTATCACTTGGTCAAAAATAGTCAAGACAAAAATAAGCAAAATTTAAATATCCCGCTAACCCGCAGCTACACCACTGTTTTATCCTATCATCCAGCTCGGGCGAGGAGCATCACACAGGTCTGTGGCCCCACAAAGTAAACCAGCAAGAACCGCAAGTTCTTCTAGCTAGCCTCACAAAAGCCTGCTTTTTAGCTTGGCTTTTCATCCTGCTTACTTGGCGTAGTTCATTGTGATCCAGCGCCACTCCTAGCCTTGATCAGCAGCAAAAAAAAGCACCCAAACAGATGGAAAAGGTCTCCCAAAACGTTAGCCTGTGTCGTCTAACGTTAGGAGTCACACAATCTGTTCAGATACTTTTTTAAGAAACACTATCGAAGGTCACCTTTTGCTGCTTCAAGCCAACTTTCAGTGTTTGCCCGGCTGACAGCTTGCCAGCTAGGATCAATTCTGACAGCGGGTCTTCGATGGTTGTTTGGATAGCGCGGCGCAGAGGCCTTGCCCCATTCTCTGCATCATAGCCAATAGTTGCCAGATGGTTGAGCACTGACGGCTGTAATTTCAGCGTCACGCCTTTTTCTGCCAAGACAGCTACCAGTGGCTTGACCATAATTTTCACAATATCTTTAATGTTGGCCTGACTCAAGCTGTGGAAGACCACCTTCTCATCAATCCGGTTGATGAATTCTGGGCGGTAGGCGCGTTTTAGCTCTTCCATAATTCGGCTTTCCATAGCCTTGTGGTCCTGGCTGACAGCCTTGGCCCCAAAACCAACGGTCTTATCATCGCGCAAGGCTGTTGCGCCCAGGTTACTGGTCATGATAATAATGGTATTTGAAAAATCAACCTTACGACCCCGGCTATCTGTCAGCATACCGTCATCAAGCACTTGCAGCAAGACATTAAAGATGTCTGGGTGGGCTTTTTCGACTTCGTCAAACAAGAGCACAGCATAGGGCTTATTGCGCACTTTTTCTGTCAGCTCGCCTCCTTCATCATAGCCAACATAGCCCGGCGGTGCGCCATTTAGCCGGCTTGCCGCAAATTTCTCCATGTATTCGGACATGTCAAAACGAATCAGCGCAGACGCATCATCAAAGAGCACTTCTGCCAAAGCCTTGGCGAGTTCTGTTTTACCAACACCTGTTGGGCCTAAGAACATGAAAGAACCAATCGGCCGCTTGCCTGTGCGAATGCCAGATTGATTACGCCGGATAGCGCGAGCAATGACAGAAACAGCCTGCTCTTGGCCAATCACTCGCTGGTGTAGTTCTGTTTCGAGGCGCAAATATTTCTGACTGTCTGCCCGGCTTAGTTTTTCAACTGGAATGCCAGATAGCTTGCTCAAGGTGGTCAAAATGTGGTCTGGTGTCACTGCAACTGCCTTAGGCTCGCTCTCATCCTGTGTTTGCTTAAGCAGCTTAGAGACGCGTTTCATATCACCAGCAATCAGCGCCTGATCGGCCGGTGTCAGCTCCTTAGGCACTTCCTTTTGCACCAAACCTTGGACAGTTGCGCTCGCCTCATCCAGTAGGTCAATCGCAGAATCAGGGAGATGCTTGCTTGTTAAATAGCGATGCGCCATCTTGACTGCTGTCTCCACTGTTTCGCGTGCAATCGTCACATGATGAAACGTTTCATAAGTCGACTTCAACCCCATAAGAATCTCAGTCGCATCAGCCTCACTTGGTTCGTCAATCAAAATCTTGGCAAAGCGGCGAGAAAGCGCAGCATCTTTTTCAATATGCTTTTGATATTCTTCTTGGGTCGTGGCACCAACCATATGAAGCGTGCCCCGGGAAAGGGCAGGTTTCAAAATATTCGCCGCATCTAAAGTGCTATCAATCCCACTACCTGACCCCATAATAGTGTGCAACTCATCCACAAATAAAATAATCTTGCCGTCAGCTTCAATATTAGCAATGATTTGATTCATCCGTTCTTCAAAATCGCCCCTAAAGCGCGTGCCAGCAACCACACTTATCATGTCTAGCTCCAACACCCGCATCTCACGCAGCTCATAAGTCGTTGTCCCAGCCACAATCCGCTGGGCTAAGCCATAAGCAAGCGCCGTTTTCCCGACACCAGCATCACCAACCAAGACCGGATTATTCTTGGTCTTGCGGCTGAGAATCTGCACCATCCGTGACACCTCTGCCTCACGCCCAATCACCGGCTCAAGCTTGCCCTGACGCGCAAGCTCTGTCAAATCGCGCGTAAAATCAGACAAGTCCCCTGTCGCTTGTGGTTTCATCATCTCTGAAAAACCACCAGCCTTGGCTTTTTTGGGCTTACGCAGATCATGGACAGCCTTAATAGTCGCCTTTGAATAACCCGCATGCATCTCAAGTGCCCGACGCAAATCCGTCAAACGAAAAGCACCCTTGCCGTCGTCCTTGAGCTTAAAGCCCGCCAATTCTAGCACACGGCACGCCAAAACATCAGGATTCAAAAGCATCGCAAAAAGCACATGCTCTGACCCCACATCCTTGGCTCCGGTCACCTCTTGAATCGTTGCCGCAAAAGCTAAAATCGCCTCCAATCCCCGTGATTGCAGACGCAACGGCACCTTAGTTACCTCTTCCTTAGGGCTTTTACCCATAGCTAAAATCGCTGCCGCTTCGTATTCTTCCATCGGAATACTATGCTCAAAGTCACTAAACACCAGGCCAGCCAAAGAATTTTCTACCTTGACCATTGCTAAAAGAATGTGCCAAGTCTCTAAGAATTGGCTGTCGTAACGCGCAGCTTGGTACTGCGCTTGTTGAAAGATGTCTCGCATCTTTTTAGAGTAGTCAACCATTAGAGGGACCCCTTTCTATCAATCCGCTGCAAAAGGCGATAAAACATCCGGGCCCGAATCGTTGGAGCATCTCCCCCAAGCACTTCATTCGTTGCCATCGCTAAAATCAAATTGCCTTCACGCTCAGTGATCAGATTTTCATTATAGAGCAGCTGCACCGAATCAGTAAACAGCGCCTCACTCATGGTTTCCTTCAACGAGCCACGAAGACTTCCTATTAAATGGTGCTTATCCGAAAAATGCACCTTAGCAATCCGGATATAGCCACCCCCGCCACGCTTACTTTCGACCTCATAACCTCGACTCTCAGTAAAACGCGTTTTAATCACATAGTTAATCTGACTAGGAACCACCTGAAAAGAGTCTGCCAGCATCGAGCGCTTAATCTCTGCAATCCCAGACTGCGCCAACAATTCCTTAATGTATTCCTCAATGCTATCTGAAGTATTTTTGCTAGGCATCCTGCTCTCCCTCCTTTTTGTCTCACATTTACAAGGTTCGTCAATTTGACTAAAACTGACTTTCATTATATCAAAAGCTCTCCCGTAAACGCAACTATTAATCATCTCACACTCACCCACCCCCGAAAAAAATAGTTATTAGCACCCATCACCCTAGCCCCAAAGGCTCCAGATAAGCCGCTACTACCGGGGAGGCATCGCAGCAAAAAAAGCCGGAAAAACAAGGCTTCAAGCCCCTTCACAGACTTGTTCACATTTTTTGAAATGCAGCAATTCCGTGACCTTGAGTATATATATATATATATACTGATGGGTGCTATAAATGAAAAGGAGATTAGAAAACATGGCAAAGCACCATAGGAATTGGACGAAAAAGGCGGTGTTAGCAAGCCTTGTCGTCAGTGCCGGATTGTTGAGTGGACAAGGGACAGTACGGGCGGAAGATGTAAACAGTATTTTACTATTTGGGAAACAAGTTGAGGAAAGATACAAAAAGCTTAAAGCAAAATGGAACAAGTTGGAAGAAGAAGCTATTAAATTAACTGTTTTTAACAACAGCGGTGCACAACAGAAAAACAATATTAAAGCATATAGTGAAAAAGTCGAACAAGCACTAGATAAAATAACTAAGGAAAAAGCTCTAGATCAAGCGCTTGATGAAATGGTTAAGTATGGCGAGGAGCGAAATAAGTATAAAAATGAATTGAAACAAGCTACTCAAAGCAACTCTGAATTAACTTCTGAAAGAGATAAATTAAAAGATGAGCACCAAAAGCTTCTAACTAATTTAGAAGATTCTAAAAAAGAAAAAGCTGAATTAAATACTAAAATGAAAGACTTACAAGCAAGATCTGAACGCACTGAACAGTCTTTAAAAACAAGTCAAGAGAAAGTTAAAGAACTTAGTGAAAAAATCACTGATGCTACTAAACAAAATCAAGACTTAAAATCTAAGTTAGAACAAGAAGAAAAAGACCTAACCAATCTTCAAGAAAAACTACAAGCAACAGAAGCAACTAATAAAGAAGACAAAGCAAAACTGCAAGCCGAATTAGAGGCTAAGAAAGAGCAAATTTCTAGTCTGCAAGTTAAGGTAGAAAAAGGTCAAGCCGCTGTTAACAAGCTTACTGCCGAAAAAGATACAGCCGAGAGTCAGGTCTCTACACTAACTGCTGAAAAAGAAAAGCTCAGCAAGGACAAAGCGGACGTTGAGGCACAGCTTAATAGCCAAAAAGAACTCAGTGCTGATGAGAAAGCTCAACTAGAGAAAAAACTAGCCGAAATTCAAGCAAAAATCGCTGAAAAAGAAGGCTCAATCAAGGGCCTTGAAGAAAAACTAGCTGAAACGACTGCTAAGCTTAAAGACTTAAGCAAGCTCAGCGCTGAGGACAAGACTAAGCTTGAAAAAGAACTGCAAGACTTGATGGCAAAGCTCGACATGCTCAAAAAAGAGCAGGAGAAAACGCCTGACATGCCTAAAACTCCGGAAGTTAAGCCAGAGGACAAACCAAAAGCGCCAAGCACGCCAGAGGTTAAACCCGAAGAACCTAAGGCCCCTGAGGCTAAACATGAGGACCAACCAGCTGAACCTATGGATCCAGAAAGCAAACCGGAAGTTCCAAGTCAGCCAGATATCCCTCATGTACCAGAGGTGACACCTGCGCCTAAACCGGCACCAGAGCTGCCTAAAGCTCCGGAAACTAAGCCTCAAGCTCCACACACTCCAGAAAAACCAGGCAAAGGCAAACCAGCGGCACCAAAAGCTAACCATGGCAAAGCTAGCCACGCAGCAACGCCTGCGGCGCCACACATGGCAGCACAAAACACTGCTGCGCACTTGCCACAAACGGGTGATAGTGTCAACCCATTCTTCACTGTGGCGGCCCTATCTATCATGACTTCTGCTGGTGTACTTGCCACTAAACGCAAAGAAGACTAGTCAGATTTGGATGACAGTTCTACTCCGTAAGATAAAACCTTAGTGATTAACAAAATGACTTTCCATAATTTCTGTGGAAGGTCATTTTTGCTGGCTTAAACTGCTGCTGTCATTCCTCAAAATCCCTTCACAAAAGCATTTAAAACGCTTCCTAATACTTTAATCATAACTTTGCAAGCCCGGCAATTCCTGACCTTAAGTATATATATATATATATATACTGGAGGTTGCCGTAAAAAGCTTAGAAATGAAAAGGAGATTAATTTAATATGGCAAAACACCATTGGAGCAAAAAGGCGGTCCTTGCATCACTCATGCTAGGCGCAAGCGTTTTGGTGAGTACAGCGACACAAGCGGAAATAAATTCTCACGATAACACACAATTTACCGTCAAAGAGGCTATTGCAAAACAAACTTTTGATAAAACTGTTGAAGATCTTATCAAATTATCTTTAACGGAAGAAGATTCTCCTGAACGAAGTCAAGAAATTAGAGATTACCTAGCTTCTTTTGATACAAAACAATTAAAAGAATTATTAAGAAATTGGTGGGAACAAAGTTGGCTAGGTCAACAAGGAGAACAAGCAAATAATATTCTAACTAATTTAGAGTCAAAGTTTATACAGTTAAAGGCCCCTAAAACTACTAATATAGAACGCCCTATTTTATTTAAAGAGTTGTTAGGAGGAGAAATTTTACGCCGCCTTCAACAATATGAAAAATTAGTTGATGAAGTTAAAATAGTTAATAGTTTAGGTAGAGCTGTTGAAATTAAATCACAGGAAGATAAAGACGCCCTTCAAACTGCTTTAGACGCTGAACGAAATGAAAATAAAAAGCTGATTTCTCTAATCAATACCCAAGAAGATGAATTAACTACTCTTAAAAACAAAGAAGAGCAGATTACTACTCAACTCAACGATTCTCAACAATTAAATAAAAATCTTCAAGACAAAACAAAAGCATTAGAAGCTAAAGTGCAAGAAGCAGCAGATGAGGCTAAGATGCTGGTTGATAAAGTTACTGAGGCGACACAAAATAACCAAGAACTCATCACAAAGCTTGAGGAAGGCAATAAAGATTTAGCAAAACTTAAGCAAAAACTTGAGGAAACTACAGAAGATAATAAAGAAGAAAAAGCGAAACTTCAAGCAGAATTAGATGCTAAGAAAACGGAAGTAACTAATCTTCAAGCTCAAGTTGCTGAATCATCTGAGAAACTTCAAGCTCTTGAAGAAGCGAAAAAAGAGGCGGAGGCGAAAGTTAACAGTTTAACAAGTGAAAAAGCTGAGATTGAGGCGAAGCTAAAAGATCAAAGTCAACTTAGTGAAGAGGAAAAAGCTAAGCTTAAAAAGCAATTAGCTGATATTCAAAGCAAAATTGCCGAAAAAGATGCTTCAATCAAGTCGCTTGAAGGTCAGCTTGACGCCCTCAAACAGCAGGAGCATGACACAGCACCAAGTACTCCGGAAACACCTCAAGTGCCTGAAGTGAAACCTGAGGACCAACCAAAAGCACCAAGCACACCAGAGGTTCAACCAGTTCCGGAAACCAAACCTCAAACACCACAAACACCGAAAGCTGATAAACCAAGTACACCGGAGAAACCGGAAATCAAGCCGGCTCCAACTCCTGCTATTCCGGAAGTGAAACCAAGCAAACCACATACTCCTGAAAAACCAGGCAAGGCTCATCCAGCGGCGCCAAAAGCCCACCACGCAGCTACTCCTGCGGCTCCACACATGCCAGCACCAAGTGCAAACACTGCTGCGCCATTGCCACAAACAGGTGATGCTGCGACCAACCCATTCTTCACCGTGGCTGCTCTCTCTGTCATTGCTTCTGCTGGCGTCCTTACCACTAAACGCAAGGAAGACTAGTCAATTGCCTTTCTAGCCACGCTATTGGCACAATCGCCACTCTTTTATAATCCTTTCAAAGCAAAAAAGGGGGCTACTCTCTCCTATTATCGGCCCCTCACTCTAAAAACCAATTCCAATGACAAGCTTTCCACGATACCTAGCGTGGAAAGTTTTTTGTTGGGATCTTTTTTAAAAGAAAAAAGCCTGGGCAACTGTAATGGCTGAGGGGTAACTAAGCAAAGGAGTAGCTAAAAAGCAGCTTTCTCTTTGTCGCCCTATAAGACCAGTGGTAGCTTCACCCACTACAGAAATGACCCATAAGGGAGACTTCGTACATTAATCACCACCTCTGACATCCCGCCGCCCTACCCCTACAGCAACAAACATAGTCTCCTCTCCTGCACTCTATATCCTACCTCGCTGTCCTTCCCTTAACAAGCAAATCTTGCTTGTCCCAACCAGGCTCGCCTACCTGTACGTTTCTAGATGTCATCCCCTTCCTAAGCCCCTAGCCCTTAGCCGATTCCACAGCTCCACCTTTGCTTGTTCCTAGCTGCCTCCGGCCTCTGAGCACAGTCAAAAAGCCCTATAAGCTCAGCGATTCTTCACTCGCAAGCCCATAGAGCCATTAAAAAAGCTGACCTGAGGTCAGCCTTTATTGGGTGTCATTAAGATAATTTCATAATGTTGACTGCTTGAGGGCCACGTTGACCTTCTTCAACATCAAATTCAACTTTTTGTCCTTCATCTAATGTTTTAAATCCATCAGATTGAATAGCTGAAAAATGTGCAAAGACATCTTGACCGTTTTCAGTTGAGATAAAACCGAAACCTTTTTCAGCGTTAAACCATTTTACTGTACCTTGTGCCATAACCATCCACTTCCTTTCTAAAAAAACATTTGTAAAAATGATAGAGAGAAATAAAGATGTTGCACCTATATATACTAACTCAAATACTCATTTACATTTATCCTTAGTCTACCACACCCTACGCCCCTTGTCAATACTTATATTACCTAAAGAAAATCCTCTGCCCCTAAACACTTGACTAGAGAGCAGTTAAAGCTAACTCTTTTTTAGCCTAAGGCCTTATTTTTTCCAACCCGACTTGCTCATTAAGCTTTAGACCCCTTTTGGTTTCGCTTGGCTAGACTGCTAATGTCCCAGCCAAGCAAACAAAAGCTGAGCTGGTTTAGCTGGATACTGCAAAGCCCTGCTGCAAAATCTGCAAGTGCTGATAGGAGCTGATCTTATCTTAGGAGGTTGAGCAAGGCTTTTAGTTGAGGAATTTGCCAATCTAAGTTAGAATGTCAGAAGAATCGCTCGGGCGGAAATCACCTGCTGGCTAATGACTTTTTCTCTAAAGAGTTGGTTTGTAGGTCCAAAAGGGGTCAATGCTTATCCGTTGGTCTCTAATCGTTTGCTGCCTGCTAGGCTTTGCCTATGCCTCGCCCCTAGCCCTTTAATCTCTTAAATGAAAGGAGTTTCCTATGGATACGTCTCATCGTTTGCAGGCCCTGCGCCAAAAATACCTTGAAGAAGAGCTTGAGCAGTCTTTACGCAATGAGATCGATTGCCCGGACTCGCGCAAGGCCAAGCGTTTAAAGAAAAAGCTGATCACCTTAGAAAAAGAGCGCTGCCATATGCTCATTGAGCACCGTGACCCATCTGCCATTACTCAAAAGATCGCTCTGTTAAAAGCAGCCTATGCTAAAAATACAGCTAAAAAGTCAGAAAGTAGGTCCCAATGACCATCTCAATTCTGATGATTACTTTTCTCATTTCGCTGATTCTCTCCAATGTTATCAACCGCATCTTTCCCCATCTCCCCCTGCCAGCTATTCAGCTCTTATTTGGGGTGTTGTATGGGATTTTTGTTCGAGACATCCGGATTACCTTTGATCCTGAACTGTTCTTAGCCTTTGTGATTGCGCCTTTAAACTTTCGTGAGGGGCAAGAAAGTGATGTTATCAGCTTTATTCGTTCGCCCCGCATCGTGCTCTACCTGATCTTGCCAACGGTGTTTATTACCACCCTTGTCATGGGCTATGGTATCAATTATCTCTTACCTGTGACCTTTCCTTTGGCTTTATGCTTTGCCATGGGAGCGGCTTTGGCGCCTACAGACGCAGTGGCCCTTCTTTCTTTAGCAAATCGCTTTAAATTTCCCAAGCAGGTTAAAAACGCACTGACTTCGGAAGGACTTTTAAACGATGCGAGTGGTTTGGTCGCCTTTGAATTTGCATTAGCGGCGCTAATGACAGGACACTTCTCCATGGCTCAGGCCAGCTGGCAACTATTGGTAGCCATATTTGGCGGAGTAGCAATAGGGCTTTTCTTTGCTTTATTGAATCGCTTAGTGCTCTCTGTTTTGGAAAAGTTTGATGCCGCTGACGTTACAGGAGCCCTCTTGTTAGAATTAATGCTGCCATTTGTGGTTTACTTTGTGGCCAGTCTCTTGAATGTTTCTGGTATTATAGCCGTTGTTATAGCTGGGGTCATGCAGGCTAATAAGATTCGTAAGGTTACCCTATTTGACGCCCAGGTGGACCGCGTTACTACTATTATTTGGAGAGCTATCCAGTTTATCCTCAATGGGCTGGTTTTCATGATTTTTGGTGTGGAGTTGACTCAAATCATGGGGCCGGTCCTCTCTAGCCCACACTATAGCAATCTCTATCTCCTCATTTTGGTGCTCGCCTTGACAGCTCTGCTATTTTTCAGTCGCTTCGTCTTACTTAGCCTTTTTTTCCTCATAAGGAGCCGCAATCACCATAAACCCTTTCGCAAATACTTACACCACCTTAATTTATTAACCTTCTCAGGGGTAAAAGGTAGTGTTTCGATCGCCATCATTTTGCTATTACCTAAGTTAGAGGCTTTGCAACATAGCTTAGTGCTCTTTACTGTTGGTGCTGTGACCCTGCTGAGCTTTTTAGTTGGTCTTCTTGTTTTGCCACGGCTGGCGCCCTTACAGACAACTACCGACAATTATTTTATCAAGATTGCCATTCTCGCTGAAGTGCTGCAACTATTAGAATTAGAAGGCCGGGAAAAACCACACAATCAAGCAGCCTTATATGCTGTTATGGATACCTACAATCGCCGGATTGCTAATTTGATTTTAGAGCAAGAGCCAAATAGTGTCAAAGAAGAACTGGCCGAAATCCAATTAATGATTCTTTCAATTGAAAGCGAGGGGCTTGAGCATGCCTTGCGTGCTAAAGAAATGACACTGAAAGAATACCGTATCTATCAACGCTACCTCAAAACACTAGAAAAACAAGTCAATCGCAGCTTTGTTTCTAGCTTTACGTATGCTTTGACCATTTTTCTTCGTGTCATGCGCCGCCTTTTCCGCGAAATTCGCGCTTTTCGCCCTTCCGTAGGACTAGCCCTAAGCCACCGGCAGCCACAACTGACAAAAGAAAACCGCGAACGCTTAACAGAGCTCTATCTCACTAATACTGAATTAATTCTGGATACTTTAGAAGACTTAGAAGGTTTTTACAACACTTCTTTGGTTAATTTTCTGCAGCACCAACGTCTGCAAAATGCCGAATTAATCAAATCAGGCCTCTTTGTAGAGCGGGTTATTACCAATGATGTTCCAGATACCGCACAAGAACGCCTGCACGGCTATTATTTGGAACGTTATGTTATCTTTGACTATGAAAAACAAGGGGAAATCACAGCTAAAGAAGCACAGCGCTTCCGTGATGAGGTTAATGAGCTTGAAACCTACACCTTACGCGACAATACCTCACCTGGCTTTGCCGATTTATTACAACTGCATCATTTTTAGAAGATCTTAATTACGGTGTCGTTTGGTGTTTTGGGGGATTAGAGGGCTGGGCCATTTCCCCTTTTTTTCTGTCGCATTCACTTTACAACGCTGCTCCTAACTGTTAAATTCGAAAACGTCATTGGTAACTAAGCTTATCAAAGGAGTCATAAATTTCGATATTATGCATTAAGAGACCCTATCACTGTGCTCCATTTGGTTAATAAAAAACGAATAAAGTGATGAGGGATATAATGCTCATCGTTTCATTCGTTTTTTTGTTTGCCATATGTAGCTGTCATGCTTCTTTTAGTGGTCTGTTTTTCTCATATTCTCTTTTTTCCAAGCAATTTATTTTGGATTATTACTAGTTAGTGATAAGATAAGACCATAAGAATTCTAATCCCTTGGGATTGAGCAAAAAAAGAGGAACAGCTATGACAAACTCAGATTTATTAGGACTCCATCACGTAACTGCAATGACAAACGATGCTGTGCGCAACTACCATTTCTTTACAGAAGTATTAGGGATGCGCCTCGTGAAAAAAACGGTCAATCAAGACGACATTCACACCTACCATACTTTTTTTGCCGATGATAAAGGCACAGCAGGCACTGATTTGACCTTCTTTGATTTCCCAGATAATCCTAAAGGCCAGCGTGGCACAAATGCCATCACCCGGATTGGCCTGCGCGTGCCGGATGATGCAGCTTTAGATTATTATCTGGATCGTTTTAAAACGTATGGCGTCAAAAACGATGGCATTATTGATCTCTTTGGTCATAAAGCGCTGCCCTTCGAAGAAGAAGACGGCCAACGCTACCAACTAGTCTCCGACCAGCACAATCACGGTGTCAGAGCGGGCACACCTTGGCAAGACGGACCTGTCCCTACCGACAAGGCCATCTACGGCTTAGGCCCTATCGAAATCACCGTTTCTTACTTTACAGACTTTAAACTCTACTTGATGCAAGTCTACGGCATGCACCCCGTCAAAGAAGGCGACGACTATAGTCTCTTAGAAGTCGGCGAAGGCGGCCACGGCGGCCACGGCGGCCAAGTGATCTTGCGCCATGATGATAGTAGTCCACAAGCTCTTCAAGGATACGGTGAAGTTCATCATGTCTCCTTTCGAGTGGCAGACAGTCAGGCTATTCAAGCCTGGGCTGATAAGTATCAACAGCTCGGCATTATGAACTCTGGCCTTGTTGATCGCTTCTACTTTGAAGCACTCTATTCTCGTGTTGGCCATATCCTTATTGAGCTTTCAACCGATGGCCCGGGCTTTGCCACTGACGAGCCTTACGAAACCCTTGGTGAGACCCTCTCATTGCCACCATTTTTAGAGCCAAAACGCCAAATCATCGAAGACAGCATCAAGCCCTTTGATACCAAACGCCACCATTAAAAGGAGGTTTGACTATGGAAGCCATCCAACATATCCACCATATCAGCGCCATTGTCGGCAATGTCCAAGAAAACCTTGATTTCTACCGCCAGGTCCTCAAACTGCGCCTGGTTAAACAAACCGTTAACTTTGACGATCCCTATACTTATCACCTTTATTTTGCTAACCAAGATTTAGATCCTGGTAGTTTAATCACCTTCTTCCCCTGGGAAAATAGCAAAGCTGGCAAAAAAGGTAGTGGGCAGGTCGGACGGATTGGTTTTCGGGTACCTAAAGGTTCTCTGACCCATTGGCAACAAACTCTCACTGAGCATCAGGTTGCCTATACCCAAGAATTATGGGCCCAACAACCTGCCCTCTTCTTCCAAGATGTCCACGCCGTTGATCTGGCCCTAGTTGAAAGCACAATTGAAAAAGACAGTCCAGACATTCTTGGATTTCAAGGGGCCTATCTTCACTCGCATGACTACCAGGCCAGCCGCCAATTTGTACTGAACTATATGCAGTTAAGCGAAGGGCACGAAGGTGCTGATTATTACAGCTTTGTCACCCGCGGTCCCCTCAAGCATCAATTAATTATACCTAAGGTCAATGAACAGCGTGGCCTCCTTGGCCCTGGCACCGTGCACCATATTGCTTGGAACGTGGCAGATGAAGTCAGTCTTAAAGAGTATAAACAGACCCTAGAAGCCGAAAACTTCAATGTGACAACGATTCGCAACCGGAAATACTTCAAATCCATCTATCTTCGAGAGAGTGGCAAAGTAATCTTTGAATTTGCGACTGCTGGGCCGGGGATGACTGTGGATGAGCCGTTTGCAGAACTTGGCCAAAGTTTACAACTGCCTGCTATGTATGAAGAGCGGCGCCAAGAAATCCTGCAACACTTAAAACCTTTGAGGAGTTAATCTATGCTATCTTTACATCACACTCAAGTCAGTGCCAAAGACCAGTATAAAATCCTAATTGGCAGTGTTATTCCAAGGCCAATTGCTTTTGTGACCACTCAGTCGCAAGAGGGCATTGTCAACCTCGCCCCCTTTAGTTTTTACAATATTGTATCTTATAATCCGGCCATCTTATCCATTAGCGTGCAACGTCTAAATGGCCAAATGAAGGACACTACGCGCAATATTCTAAAGCAAAGAGAAGCCGTTATCCATAATGTTTCACTGGACAACGTGGCACAGGTTAACCAAAGTGCGAAAGACCTAAGTTATAACGATAGTGAGCTAAAACGCACGGGCATGACCTTAGTTCCCTCTTCCACCATCAAAACCCCAGGGGTCAAGGAAGCCAGTGTTCGCTTTGAAACAGAACTTTACCAGCATGTGCCCATCCGTGATGAGCAAGGAAGTGTCATTGCTGATTTGCTTCTCTTAAAAATACGTCATTACCATTTGGATGAAGCCGTCTACCAAGATACTTATATCAATTATGAACACTTGAACCCCCTATCACGGCTGGCCGGCAATGACTACGCCCAACTGGGTGAATTACACACCCTCAAACGACCCTAGAACTCAAACGACTCTAGAAGGAGTATATCATGCACTATTTGTATCAAGCAGGTTCGAGCAGGCAACGGCTTTTGGTCCTTTTACACGGCACGGGCGGCGATGAAAACAGTCTTTTGCCTCTGGCCAAGCAGCTAGATCCAACTGCCAGTATCCTTGCCATTCGCGGTCAAGTCAGTGAAAATGGTGCCCTACGCTATTTTAAACGCTTAGCACATGGCCACTATGATCTTGCCGACCTCCAACAACGTGGCCAGGCGTTACGTCAGTTTATACTGAGTTTTGCTCAGCAACATGACTTTAAAACGGAGCAGATTACCTTAGTCGGCTTTTCCAACGGAGCTAACATTGCAATTAATATGCTCTTAGCCAATCGCAGCCCACTCAAAAAAGCCATTCTCTTTGCTCCTATGTATCCTGTTGATACCCGATCCCTCACTGAGTCTAAGGCCGATACAATGGTCTTCATCTCAACCGGCACTCAGGACCCCATTGTCACCACAACCGCCAGTCAAGAAGTTCTTAATCTTTTCACCAGTCGCCAGGCACAAGTGACAAGCTTTCAAGTTAGAGGACACGAAATCACCCTAGAAAGCCTAGAGGCCGCAAAAGTCTGGCTTGAAAAGCAGTAAGCATGAACACTTGCCAAAAGAAGGCAAGCCCCTAGAAAACTACAAAACAATGGGGATTATCATCCTAATATCTGCTAAAGCACACAAGCCTTTGAAGCCACAGATAATTACGAAACCCAATGCTGTCACAATTATTTAGCTCCATTGCTACCACTTGGATAACTCAAAGAGGAAAAAAAGAAACCTGAGAGCCAAAATATATCCGGTAATTTGACCGATTTTTGATTGACTTAACATCTTTATTATTCTTAATTCTTCTAGTCTAGGGAATCCGCCACATTTTCAATAGCCACAACTTTCCAAGATTTGATAGTTTCCCTTAGCAATGCATAATCAAAATTATACTTTCTCATTACATTTTGAACTTTGTTTATTTTGTATACTATAGCATACTCATATAACATTATTATTTATGGAGATTTATAATGAGAAACAAAGTACTTTTATTCATCGTTGCCACAACAGCAGTAAGCCTTAGCGCTGTAACCAGTAATCCACAAACAGTATCTGCAACTGAGGTCTGCACTTATGTTAATGATAATGATAAAGTCGGTTTGTGCTATGATGACGGAAAAGGGACTCCAGTCCAATCTACACAAGAAAACTCTACCTCTACAAACTCTAGCTCAAACTGGTTTTACAACTTCTTTAGCCGTATATGGCAAACCGTAAAGAAATGGTTCGCGTAATAAACTTAATCAACAGGTGTTAAAATAACCGTTTCAGACCAGAAGTAAAACTTTTAGCTACTGTGTTCTAGGAACTTTTTATGCAGTTTAACCGCTCAGAGTGATATGATACCTCTTAAGTAGACATGGTAAATAACCAAAATCTACTTAAGAGGTATTTTTATGTCTAGAAGAGAAAGATTCACTCCATACTAGAAAGAGCAAGCTTGTCTTAATTATATTAATGGCAATCGTTCCAGAGCTGAAATATGTAACTATCTCCATATTTCCACAAGTACGATTCAAGATTGGGCTGCCATCTATAAGAAATATAGGATTTCAGGATCTAAAAAGAAAACAAAAAATCGTTCCTGTTCAAAAAAATTTAAAATAGAGCTTGTTAGAAAATGTATTAGTGGCGAAGCTTCATCTATTGTTTTAGGTCATTAGTATGATATTTCTTCTGGACTTTTAAAAAAGTGGATTAGGATGTATAATGCCAGTAGAGAACTTAAGGATTATCGTCCTAAACGGGAGATCTATATGGCAAAGGCAAGACGTAAAACCACTATTGATGAACGTTAAGAGATTTGTCAATAAGACTGTCACACTACCAAGTTGACTTGTGGAAGCCGGAAAAGAAAACAAGGTAAATTTTAGTCAGCTATTGCAAAAAGCAATCCACGAAGAATTATCAAGTATAGCAGTAAAAGCGTTCTGACTATTTCAGAACGCTTTTTGCCCACCAACTTTACCATATTTAGCCTAATTTAACCCAATGTGAAAATTAAAAAGCCCTATTTCTAGGGCTTTTCGTTAGGTTAATTCCTGTTAAATCAGGTATTAAAAGGCGGTAGACGGATTTGAACCGACGATCAAGCTTTTGCAGAGCCGTGCCTTACCACTTGGCTATACCGCCGCAACATCATTCATTTTATCTTAAATCATCTTAAACGTCAAGTTTAATTTACGAGCCCTCACACCCTCTAGCAACCAAAAACAGCCAGCTACTTTTTCTGTCTTTGGCTGCTTTAGAGGCTTGGTCAAAAGCTCTCCAAGAAACTATTTCTATGCCCGCCCTGCTATTTACTATGTTTTTTGGGGCTTTCACTAAGATCTCGACTACTGTCACGGGCACTACTCTTGCAACTATGCTTTTACTGGCAGATCTCTTACTGTACTGCACTGTATCTCCATCTGCTACGCCATCCCACATAGGCAGAATCACTAAGGTTGCTAATTATTTCACTGGCTGCTCTAGCTTGCAAAAACCGCGGCTCTTATCCGGCTCCTGCCCATAACCACGCGGTTTGGCCAGGCTTCAAAACTAGCAACTCAAACGTGTCCTAGCTTCTCTTGCGCAGCCATTTCCCTAGAACACCCTTGTCTAAAACGCTTTCGTTAGACAATTTTATCCACTTTTTCTATAATAGATAATACCAGACTAAATTAGAAGAAGGAGGAAATATATTATGTCTTTAGTCGGAAAAGAAATAGCTGAGTTTTCAGCAAATGCCTTTCATAACGGAAAGTTTATCACTCTTAGTCAGGATGATATTAAGGGCCAGTGGGCGATTTTTTGCTTCTATCCTGCAGATTTCTCATTTGTTTGTCCAACAGAATTAGGGGACTTACAAGAACAGTATGAAACACTGCAATCACTTGGTGTGGAAGTTTATTCTGTCTCTACTGACACTCACTTCGTCCACAAGGCTTGGCACGATGATTCTGATGTGGTTGGTACGATCACCTACCCTATGATTGGTGATCCGTCTCATGCCATTTCACGCGCTTTTGATGTGCTTGGTGAGGATGGTCTTGCCCAACGCGGTACCTTCATCATTGATCCTGATGGGGTTATCCAAATGATGGAAATTAATGCGGATGGTATTGGCCGCGATGCTAGTACGCTGATTGATAAAGTACGCGCAGCTCAATACATTCGTAAGCACCCTGGTGAAGTTTGCCCAGCTAAGTGGAAAGAAGGCGAAGAAACCTTAACACCTAGCTTTGATCTTGTCGGCAAAATTTAACAGACAATATACTAGATACTAGCAAAGGAGGAAGGCGATGGCACTTACCCCAGATATCAAAGACCAACTACAACAATATCTGTCCCTGATGGAAAAACCTGTCATTCTAGGCCTTTGTACTGCAGACGACAGCAACTCTCAAAAAGTTGCGGACTTTGTCAATGAAATTGCGGACATGTCTGAGCAAATCACCGTGCAACCAGAAACCCTAAAACGCGTACCAAGCTTTTCCATCCACCAAGATGGACAAGAAAGCGGGATTGTCTTTGCCGGTGTTCCCCTTGGACACGAATTTGCCTCATTTGTCCTGGCCCTAATCCAGGTTTCAGGACGAGCCCCTAAGATTGAGGAGGCAACCACTAAGCGCATCCAGGCTATCAAAGGCCCTCTAGCTTTTGAAACCTATGTCAGCTTGTCTTGCCACAATTGCCCTGATGTGGTGCAGGCCCTCAATATTATGGCTGTCTTAAACCCCGCTATTTCCCACACCATGATCGAAGGAGGGATGTACCAAGACGAGGTCAAACAAAAAGGGATTATGTCTGTCCCAGCAGTTTACCTAAATGACCAAGAGTTCACCTCAGGAAGAGCGAGTCTTGAAGACTTATTAGATAAAATTGCAGAGCCCGAAACGGCGCCTGATTTCTCAGACCAAGCTCCCTTTGACGTTCTTGTGATTGGTGGCGGCCCAGCCGGCAACAGCTCAGCTATCTATGCGGCCCGTAAGGGCCTCAGAGTGGGACTTCTGGCCGAATCATTTGGCGGCCAAGTCATGGATACCGTGGGCATTGAAAATATGATTGGCACCCCTTATACCGAAGGACCTAAGCTCATGGCTCAAATCGAAGCTCACACACAATCCTACGATGTGACGATTATCAAAGGCCAGCGCGCCAGCCATATTGAAAAAGTCCAAGACGAGATTCAAGTCAGCCTAGCCAAGGGTGGCCTCATCAAGGCAAAAACCGCAATCTTAGCCCTAGGGGCCAAGTGGCGTAACATTAATGTCCCTGGCGAAGACCAATTCAAAAACAAAGGTGTTACCTACTGTCCACACTGTGACGGTCCCCTCTTTGAAGGCAAGGACGTTGCTGTTATTGGCGGCGGGAATTCTGGCTTAGAAGCTGCACTAGACTTGGCTGGACTGTGCCGTCAGGTCACCGTTTTGGAATTCCTACCTGAACTCAAGGCGGATCAGGTGTTACAAGATCGTGCTGCAAAAACAGCTAATCTGACCATTGTGACCAATGCCGCAACCAAGGCCATTACCGGCGATAGCCATGTCACAGGTCTAACCTATACCGACCGTCTTTCTGGTCAGGACAAACAACTAGCTGTGAGTGGTGTCTTTGTCCAAATTGGCCTGGTGCCAAGTACTAAATGGTTAGAAGACAGTGCCATTACCCGCAATGAGCGTGGGGAAATCAGCGTTGACAAGTATGGCGCTACCAATGTCCCAGGTATCTTTGCAGCGGGTGATTGTACCGATGCCCCTTACAAGCAAATCGTCATTGCGATGGGCTCTGGTGCAACTGCTGCCATTGGTGCTTTTGACTATTTAATCAGGCAGACCTAAAAAGGCCGCCAATCAGGCACTAACCATATGTCAATAGCATTGCCCAAGACTGTGGACCACATGTCCCAGCCTTTTTGGCATGAGCAAGATTATGCTTGCGAACGGCTGATTTTTCTGGTAAAATGAAGGAGTCGCCTATGCGACAAATACTCATCCTAAACCTATTGTAGACTTGTTGCCTGCGGGTTAGTTCTGCAAGTTGACGTTAAGGAGAGGCGAAAAAACATTTTATAAAGGAGATTTTACTCATGGCAGTAATTTCAATGAAACAACTTCTTGAGGCTGGTGTTCACTTTGGTCACCAAACACGCCGCTGGAACCCTAAGATGGCTAAATACATCTTCACAGAGCGTAACGGCATCCACGTTATCGACTTACAACAAACGGTTAAGTTAGCCGACCAAGCTTACGAATTCGTTCGTGACGCTGCTGCTAATGATGCTGTTATCTTGTTTGTTGGTACCAAAAAACAAGCTGCTGAAGCAGTCGCTGACGAAGCAACTCGTGCCGGCCAATACTTCATCAACCACCGTTGGTTGGGTGGAACTCTCACTAACTGGGGAACAATCCAAAAACGGATCGCTCGTTTGAAAGAAATCAAACGCATGGAAGAAGACGGAACATTTGAGCTACTTCCTAAAAAAGAAGTTGCCCTTCTTAACAAACAACGTGCTCGCCTTGAAAAATTCTTGGGCGGTATCGAAGACATGCCACGCATCCCAGATGTGATGTACGTTGTTGACCCACATAAAGAACAAATCGCTGTTAAAGAAGCTAAAAAATTAGGTATCCCAGTTGTAGCGATGGTTGATACCAATGCTGATCCAGATGACATTGATGTGATCATTCCGGCTAACGATGACGCTATCCGCGCCGTTAAACTCATCACTTCTAAACTTGCTGACGCTGTTATCGAAGGTCGCCAAGGCGAAGATGCCGATGTAGACTTCGCAGCAGAAGGACAATCTAGCGACATTGAAGAAATCGTTGAAGTTGTAGAAGGCGACAATAACTAAGCTACAAGCCAACTGCCAGTAAAACTGGTCAGAGGACTTTAACTTTCGTACATGTCACACGGGGCAGAAAAACAAGCAAACCGCTCTGTCCCGTTTTTTTGAAACTGAAATTAATTATTTTTTGGAGGATTTACTCATGGCAGAAATTACAGCTAAGCTTGTCAAAGAATTGCGCGAAAAATCTGGTGCCGGCGTTATGGACGCCAAAAAAGCACTCGTTGAAACCGATGGCGATATGGACAAAGCCGTTGAATTGCTTCGCGAAAAAGGAATGGCAAAAGCTGCCAAAAAAGCAGATCGCGTTGCAGCTGAAGGCCTAACTGGTGTCTATGTTAATGGTAATGTCGCAGCCATTGTGGAAGTTAATGCAGAAACTGACTTCGTTGCTAAAAATGCCCAATTCGTTGACCTCGTTAATGAAACAGCAAAAGTCATCGCCCAAGGCAAACCAGCTAACAACGAAGAAGCTATGGCCTTAATCATGCCTAATGGTGAAACACTTGCCGCAGCCTACGTTAACGCTACTGCCACTATCGGTGAGAAAATTTCCTTCCGTCGCTTTGCCCTTCTAGAAAAAACAGACGCCCAACACTTCGGTGCTTACCAACACAACGGTGGCCGAATCGGCGTAATCTCTGTCATCGAAGGTGGAGACGAAGCACTTGCCAAACAAGTGTCAATGCATATCGCAGCAATGAAACCAACCGTCCTTTCTTACACAGAGCTTGACCCACAATTCATCCATGACGAGTTAGCACAAATGAACCATGCTATCGAACTTGACAATGAATCACGTGCGATGGTTAACAAACCAGCTCTACCATTTATGAAGTATGGCTCAAAAGCACAATTAAGCGATGAAGTCATTGCTCAAGCCCAAGAAGACATCAAAGCAGAGCTTGCTGCAGAAGGCAAACCAGAAAAAATCTGGGACAAAATCATCCCAGGAAAAATGGACCGCTTTATGCTTGACAACACCAAGGTTGACCAAGCTTACACCCTCCTTGCCCAAGTCTACATCATGGACGACAGCAAAACCGTTGAAGCTTACCTTGACTCTGTCAATGCAAAAGCTGTCAACTTTGCCCGCTTCGAAGTTGGTGAAGGTATCGAGAAAAAAGCCAACGACTTTGAAAACGAAGTTGCCGCAACCATGGCAGCCGCACTTAACAACTAATCCTGCAACACCCCAAAGCCAAACAGCCAGATGCGCTGCTTGGCTTTTTTTGCGGTCTACAGACACCAAACACCAGCAGAGAAAAGAACCCACACGCCTAGGACCAAGTATCCTCCAGCTCAAGGCAACTAGCCTGGCCAACATTGAAAGACCAGTCGCCAAAACCAGAGAGCAAAAGCGCAGCTTCACACCCAGCCAAACCACGCACCTAGCCTTCAAAGAACAGCATACAAATCCCTGCCAGACTAGGCATTGCTTTTAGTCCACAATCACACACCAAACACCCAGCCAGCTTGACAAAAAATAGCAGCAATAAATCCTAGCAGTCACACCAAAAAAACACGACCAAATACCCAGCAACCAGCCCACTCCCACAGACCCTAAAGCCTATTATATCAAGGCTTAAGCGCTCCCACTTGCTACAATCATAAGTTTGTAAGCTCGGCAATTCCTGACCTTAAGTATATATATATATATATACTGGTGGTTGCCGTAAAAAGCTTAGAAATGAAAAGGAGATTATATTAATATGGCAAAGCACCATTGGAATTGGACAAAAAAGGCGGTGTTAGCATCACTTATGCTGGGGGCGAGTGTGTTGGTAGGGACAGGAGCAAGGGCGGAAAACCAGTCTCCGTTCATAGTAAAAAAATCTATTGAGGATCAAACTTTTGATAAAACTTTAACAGAATTAGCAGTTATTTCCAATGAAGCTGATAGTGAACAGCGTACTTCTAAAATTAGAAAAATTTTAGCAGATTTTGATACAAAAAAACTAAAAGAGTTGTTAACTGACTGGTGGGACGAAGGCTTACGTCCTGGAGATTTGAATCATCAAACTTCTTTAAATCTAATTGAAGATCCATATCCAGGGAGAGACATACCATCTAATTTAAGTTATTTAACTGATTATCCCAATAGAAGAGGATTTGGGTTAGATGAATTGACAGACCCTCACGGTTCTAAACACAGAATTCCATTCCGACTTCTTTTAGCAGGAGAAATTCTACGTCGTGTCCAAAAGTTTGAAGATTTAATTAGTGACACTAAAAAAATAAGCAAAATTGGTCAAAACGTTGAAAAAGAGTTTCAAAAAACTAAAGGAGAGTACGAAAAATTAAATATACAGTTATCTGAAACAAGGACAGAAAATCAAAACCTACAAGCTAAAAGTGCTGATCTTACTGATAAACTTGAACAATCTAGATCAACTAATCAAAAACTTGTAGATAAAATTAGTGAAAATGAAAAAGCTCTAGTAGATAGTGCAAAACAGGTTGAATCTCTTAATGAAGAAATTAAAAATTCTACTGTAATGAGGAACAACTTACAATCTCAGCTTGAAAGTAAACAAAAAGATTTAACTGACCTTCAACAACGTTTTGATAGAACTACAGAAAATAACAAAGAAGAAAAAGAGAAACTTCAGTCAGAGTTAGAAGCTAAGAAAACTGAAGTTAACCAACTACAAGCCAAAGTTGATGAAAGTCAAGCAAGTCTTGATAAACTGACTGCTGAAAAAGCTGAGGCTGATGCTAAAGTAGCAGAATTAACAGCTCAAAAAGCTGACATTGAGGCGAAGCTGAACAGCCAAACTGAGCTCAGCGCAGAAGAAAAAGCGAAGCTTGAAAAACAATTAGCTGATATTCAAAGCAAAATCGCTGAAAAAGATGCTTCAATCAAGTCGCTTGAAAGTCAGCTTGATACCCTCAAACAGCAGGAGCAAGAAAAAGCTCCTGAAACACCTAAAGATCCGGAAGTGAACCCTGAGAACCAACCAAAAGCACCAAGCACACCAGAGGTTCAACCAACTCCGGAAACTAAGCCTCAAGCTCCGCAAGTACCAGAAACTGACAAACCAAGCACGCCGAAGAAACCGGAAATCAAGCCGGCTCCAACTCCTGCTATTCCGGAAGTGAAGCCAAGCACACCACACACTCCTGAAAAACCAGGCAAAGGCAAGCCAGCGGCGCCAAAAACCCACCACGCAGCAACGCCTGTGGTTCCACACACGGCAACACAAAACACTGCTGCTCTAATTGACACAACCAAGGAAGGCCCTAATCTCTAGGTCTCTCACCACAAGGCGTGCTGTCTGACACCCGGTTGCGTCCATTCAGCTAGCTTTTAACGCGCCCGCGCCCGCCCTGGTCATCGGTCATTCCAGAGGAATCATCTCAGCAAGAAATCCGTCCTCGCTTGCTGGGAACGGGTGCTATGTGCGGCATGTCCATCCTATGTCAATCAAGAAGGCCGGACAGTTTACCACAGCCACTGAAAAAGTTACGGACAGAAAGTCGTCCGATGAACTCGTTTATTTTCGTTATAAAAATATAACTATTAAAAACGAATGATAAGCCATCCCTAAGCTTCCAAGGATAGTTACCATTCGTTCTTTACTACTAGAATTTATTGGCGTTCTACTTTTTCAGTAGCCTCCAATTTGCCCAGCTTCTTAGTTAGCTTATACCCAAGACTTACCAGATAATGACCCGGTCTTTTGGTGCCCGCCACATAAAGTCGCCTTCAGTAATATCAAATTCCTGATGGAAATCATCAAAGTTGGTAATGGTGACGTTGGTCCGCCATTCAGCTGGGGCATGCACATCAACACTTGCTAGCATTTGCATGTACTCTTCACGCGCCTTCATCCGCCAGATTCTCGCAAAGTTAATAAAGAAGTCACGGACGCTGAAGTCTGCTTCTTTCTTAGCAGCCTCCAAAGCACAAGCCACACCACCTAAGTCTGCGACATTTTCAGACACGGTTAGTTTACCATTCACCTTAGCACCATAAGAATCTAGGCCATCAAACTGCTCAACCACCTTATCCGTACGCTCCTTAAAGGCTGCATAGTCCTCATCTGTCCACCAATTGTTCAAACTACCGTGCTCATCAAAAGAAGCCCCATTGGTGTCAAAAGCGTGGGAAATCTCATGGGCAATCACTGCCCCAATACCACCATAGTTGGCTGACGAGCCTTGATGCAAATCATAGAAAGGCGCTTGCAAAATAGCCGCCGGAAAGACAATCTGATTTTGTTGTGGATCATAGTAGGCATTGACCATGTGCGCTGGCATGTGCCACTCGCTGCGGTCTACCGGCTTATTCCACTTGCTCCACTCATAAGCAACGGAGATTTGGGCCAAACGATTAACATTTTCCACCAAACTGAGTTTTGGATCAATCACCTTCTTAGCATAGGTTTCGGGTAATTTTTCCGGATAGCCGATGTGAGGGGTAATCACATTCAACTTGACAATGGCTTTTTCCCGTGTAGCTGGCGCTAACCAATCGGCAGTCTCTAAGCGTGACTTATAAACCTCAATCATCGTTGCAACCTTATGCTCCACGTCGGCCTTAGCCTCAGGTGAGAATTTCTGTGACGCATACCAAAGCCCCAAAGCTTGATTATAGGGACCTTGTGCTAGATAGAAGGCCGCCTTCTTTTTGTCCATCGCCTGTGGGGTGCCAGAGAGTGCTCGGCTATAAGCCCCAGATAGGACACGAATCTCATCAGTCAAGTAAGCATTGTAGGCATTAGCCGCATCAAGAATCAATTCTGCTTGCAACAAGTCCCAGTTGCTTTGAGAAAAATAATCTTTAGCAAACTCTGTCCAAAAACGCTCCTCAGGAACAATCACCTTATCAGGCTGTTGCCCCAAGATTTCTTGGAAAATATCAGATAATGGCAACTCAGGCACTAGGGCTGTAAAGTCTGACCAGTCATATGGATGATAGAGTTTGGCATATTCGGCTGATTCTTCTCGAGACAAGACATATTTGGCTAGTTTAGCATCCAAAGCAATGACTTTATCTAAAAGCTCAGCGATTTCTTCACTAGAAAAACCAAACTTAGGCAATAAATCCTCTTGCGATTTGCGCCAAACAGCTAATAATTCTTTTCCTTTTTCGTTGCCCTTGGCATAGTAGCTGGTATCTGGCAAAATAATGCTAGGAGCTTGCGCCCATAGGACGTTTAGCTGGGCATTCATGAAGTCTGGCGCAACACCAAATGGGAAAATATTAGGCTTAGCAGCTAGTTCATAGGCAGCCACGCGTTTAGCAAAGTCAGCAAAGGATTGCAAAGAGCGGTATTCTTCAATCAAAGGCAGCACTGGCTCGACACCGACCGCCTCACGCTGCTCATAATCTGAGGTCATTTTGTGAAGAGCAATGAAATTGGTGAGGATTTTATTTGTAGGGAGGTTTTTACCAGCTAGCCATTGATCAGTTGTTTCCAACATCAGGTCCTCAATAGCGTCCGCTAGGTCTGAAAAACCACCTGTTCGCGGCTTGTCATCGGGAATAACGGCTGTTTTTGCCCATTCCCCATTGACAGCATGGTAGAAATTGTCTTTATAAGTAACCATAGTTTCTCCTTTTCGCATTAATTGCCTCTATTTTATCAGAAATTTCCGATAAATGCATCCGCTTAACAAGAGTTTTACCCTGACTAGGCAAGCAAAAACCCCCTTTTGACAGTCAAAAGGGGGACTGGTTCTTAATATTGCCAAATGGCCAGAGTTTGGTAGGGCCGTAAGGTGATGGTTTTCTGGATAAGCACATCCTCGTAATTGGACAAAAGGACTTGCCCCTGGCTGTAAGTGCCAGGCAGGGTTACACGAATCTCGGTAGCAAAGAAGTTATTGAGCACCAGTAGTTTTTGCCCGGCCAGACGACGCTCAAAAGCATAGGGCTGGGCATGGTCGCACAGGGCTGCATGATAGTCGTCCCCTTGGGCAATGATGGGCAGGTTTTGGCCCGGCCAGACAGCCACCAAGTACCTGCCCTGCGATTTGCTTTTTTGGCTACCACGTCAAAAGGGGGTTACAGGATTTCCTTACCCGCATTAGGCCCTGACTGCAAATTAAAGACACGCTCAATATGGATGATACCTACTGCCTTAGGTTCCTTCATTTTCCCCTGCGCCCAGAGCTTTGCCTCCTCATAAAGTGGGCCAGATGTCTGCATTTCAGCCTTGCCCATAAAGCGGTAGCCTTTTAAGGCCTGCCGATCAATAAAAGCAACTTCTATTTTGCCATTCTGCTCAATATTAGCCATGGTTTGCCCGCCAGTATTTTCATTAAACATTAAGGTCTTGGCATCATAATAGCGCATGGAGCGTTTTGGACCAATATTGGGATTACCGGCCTGGTCCACTGTTGCAACAATGGCTAACTCACGGTCAATCAAGGCTTTCATTTCTTCTGTTATCATCTTTTTACCTCCTCTTTCTCATTAAATCATACAGGATTCACATTCCTCAACCTGCTGGTCTTCGGCGTAGTGTTCACTACCAGCTAAGACCTCTTGGCGGACACGCACATAATAGATCGAAGCACATTTTTGCCGGAAGGCCTGGATATAAGCCCGGTTTAAATCACGAGTACTTGCATCCTCATTCATAAAGAGAGTCAGTGAAATCGCCTGGTCAATATGTTTTTGTGCCGTTGAGACAATATTAATAATCGGTTCTGGTCCTAATTCAAAGGCCCCATCCTTATAGTAATCATAGTTGTCCTGGGATAGCTGATAAGCAGGCACATAGACGCGACCGAGTTTTGCTTCCTTTCTGACTTCGACTGGCGAAACCACTGGTTGCAAGCTTGGCGTACATGATGTTAGATAGCTGATTGAGCCTGTTGGAGCAATGGCTAGCAAGTGTGAGTTGGCAAGGCCGTACTGTTGAATGTCTCGCACCAAAGCTTGCCAGTCTTCTTTGGTCGGTAGTGTGAACTCACAGTCTTTTAACAGCTGGCTAACACGCTTAGTTTCTGGCGTGACACTCGCCTCAGTGTATTTGGCAAAATAGGAACCATCAGCATAATCAGATTGACTAAAGGTTGCAAAAGCTCCTACCTTCTTGGCCAATTGCATCGAAGCCTTAAAGGCATAATAAGCCATGCTATAGAAAAAGCAATTTGTAAAATCTATAGCTTCTTTAGAATCATAGTAGATCGCATTGGTCGCCAAAAAGCCATGCAGGTTCATCGCACCAAGTCCCAGAGCATGATTGGCCTGATTACCTTTTTGGATGGACGGGGCAGAATCAAGATCTGTTGAACGCGATACACGATCAAGCGCCTCAATGCTGGTTGTTATCAGGTTTTCAAACTGTTTGCCATCAGCCATTGCCTTAGCAATATTGATCGAAGCCAGGTTACAGCACACATCCTGACCAATTTCTGCAAAAGATAAATCTTCATTATAGCGGCTAGGCGTGCTAAATTGAGCGATTTCTGTACATAAGTTTGACATGATAATCCGCCCTTGCTTGTGATGGGGATTGCGTTCATTAACCGTATCTTCAAAAAGAATATAAGGATAGCCAGACTCAAACTGTAACTCGGCAATCATCTGAAAGAGCTGGCGAGCCTTAATGTAGGTTTTCTTAATCGCGGGGTTAGCCACCAAGTGCTCGTATTCCTTTGAAATCGAAATATCAGACATTGGCTTACCATAAACGCGCTCAATATCATAAGGAGAAAATAAAGCCATATCGGCGTTTGCCTTAGCTAATTCAAAGGTAATGTCAGGAATCACCAAGCCTAGCGATAGCGATTTGATCCGGATCTTCTCATCCGCATTTTCGCGCTTACTATCTAAGAAGGTCAACACTTCTGGATGGTGAGCATGCAAGTACACCGCGCCAGCTCCTTGCCTTTGGCCCAACTGATTAGCATAAGAAAAGGAATCCTCCAAAAGTTTCATAACAGGAATAATCCCCGTTGCCTGATTTTGGATATTCTTAATAGGCGCGCCAAACTCACGCAGATTGGTCAAAGCCAAGGCCACGCCACCGCCACGTTTAGAAAGCTGCAAGCTAGTGGAGATAGCCCGCGAAATGGATTCCATATTGTCTTCGACCCGCAGCAAATAGCAAGAGACAAACTCGCCTCGTCGTTTTTTCCCCGCATTTAAAAAAGTTGGTGTCGCTGGTTGAAAACGCCCTTTTAACAGATGCTCTAAGATTGATAAAGCTAAGCTTTCTTGGCCTCCAGCCAAAAAGAGGGCATTCATCACCGCACGATCTTGAAAATCCTCTAAATAATAACGATGGTCATCCGTCTTTAAAGCATAGCTATTGTAAAATTTGAGAGCCCCCATAAAGGTTTGGAAAGGTTCAACATCCTCATGGGCTTTTTCAAACAGCTGATGCACAAATCTTGCATCATAAAGGTCTAATAGCTCCGCTTCATAATAATCATGCTGAAGCAGATAAGCCAATTTAGCCTCCAAATTTTCAAAAACCATGCGATTAGGCTTGATTTCCTCTTCCAGATAGGCGCTAATAGCCTCTTTGTCGGCTTCAAAATGATAGTGACCATCATTATCCTTGTAACGCGTCAAGGCATTATAGGCTAAATAGTCTTTTGTTCGTTTCATATTGTTTCTTTCTCTCTTTTTTTCAAATAATGTTTCACTAGACTGACATCGGCCGCTGTCCCTAAAAGTTCAAACTGATGCAGCAAGGGCACAGCCAACTTTTGGGCTATAATCTTACCAGCCAAAGCAAAGGTATCACCAAAGTTAGTATTACCAGAACCAATCACTGCCCGGCAATATTGCCGATTATGGCGGTCATTTAGAAAATGAATCACTTGCTTGGGCACAGCCCCTTTTAGATCTCCCTTACCCCCAGCATAGGTTGGCACAATTAAAATATACTCTTCGTTCACCTGGATAGGACTCCCATCAATCGGAATCCGCAGGCTAGGGCAGGCCAATTTATCCACAAAACGTTTGGTATTGTTGGACCGTGATGAGAAAAACACCACCAAATCAACCGTGACATCAAAATTCCCAGTCGTCATCTTCAGTTTCCTCCCGATGCCCCATAATATAGGAAGAGCCATTGCCTGAGAAGAAGTCATGCGTCTCATCTGCTCTAGCTGATAATTGGGCAAAAATTTCTGGCGAAACATAGGTTTCTGCCTCTGTGAAGGGAGAATCGTAGCCTAAGTTTTGCAGAAACTTACCAGCATTATAGATGCTAAAGCTGATAGCCTCGTCTGCTAGATCAAAGCCAGCATATAACTCTGTCAGGAAGGCCTTTTCAAGTTCGATTAATTCGTCTAATAATTGAAAGACAAATGCTTTCATTTCGGCCTGCCGCTCGGCTGACAGCTGCTTGACCTTTTGTTGGTACTTATAGCCACTATAATAATTATGAATCACCTTATCACGCAGGATCAGTCGAATAACGTCTGCCGTATTAGGTAAAAAGCCTCGCGCTGTTAAGTAAAAAGGCAGGTAAAAGCCACCATATAGCAAAAAGCCAGGCATCATAGCTGCCGCAACCTTTGATTTCAAAGGATCGTCTCCTTTATAATAAGGAATTAACTTTTGCGCACGCGCCTGTAGACTGGGCGTTGCGATCACCCATTCGTGCGCTTCTTCGATCTGTTGACTATTACACAGGGTAGAAAAGATACTACCATAAGAGCGCGCGTGGACCGCTACCATAAAGGCAAAATTCGTATAAATCACCTGTTCATGATCTGTCTGTGCATGCTGGATTTGCGCAATATCTCCCACAGTTGCTTGGACTGTATCTAATAGGGTCAGCCCCGTAAATGTCCGGGTTATCAGCTGCTGCCAGTTAGCATCCAATTGCTGCCAAGACGTCAAATCATTGGACAAGGGAATTTTTTCAGGTAACCAGAAGTTCTGGGTCACCCTGTTCCACACTTCCAAGTCTTTGTCGTCTTGAATCTTATTCCAATTGACAGAACGCATACTGCTATTTTCTGCCCCAAGGGTATAAGCAAGCGGGGATTGTGACTTCTGATAATAGTCTAAGGCCATAAGTTACTCCATTTCATGATTTCTACTAATCGTTATTTTGGCATACAAAAAACCTCTCAAGACGGGACGTCTTGATAAAAAGTACCCATCTTGAAAAGTTAATTGATAATCTATTCTTAACATTGAGTCATCACCCAAAGTCAACTGTGTTATTGTAAAACGAAAAACAGGTCTTCGTTTTACTTGCTCCGATTTTCTGTTTTATCAACAGGCTTGAATCAATAATAACACAAAATGTAGTGGTCTTCAACACAAAATACCACAATATAGACGATTTAAGCATATTGTAAAAAATGTAAAAATTAATTTATTAAGTAGTCTTAATTAAAAAGTTAACCATACCTTATTATAACAGTCTTTAGCAGAGTTTGCCACAAAACACATTTTAGTCCAGTCATTTGTTTGTAAACTAACTAGCATTAAAAAGAAATCTTACTGAATATTAAATAAAAACCTTAAGCAAACTATCCAAAGCAAGGCCCAGCCACATTTCACCTTGACAGACCAGCCTGAGCTCGACTAAAATGACACTATGTTAACTTTTTTAATCCCAACAGCAAAAGAACTCAACCAGCCCAAGACAGCACAAGCAGGACACCTTCCCAAAGGAATGCCAGCAGTGCTCCACACCCTGGCTGCCCAGAGTCCAGCCCAATTAGCCAATGCCCTTAAGCTGACACCACAAGCAGCGCAAGCAGAATTAGCACGTTTTCAGGCCATCAAGCAAGAAAAGGCCTGCGTCTCTCCAGCCTTTGAACTCTTCAATGGACTCATGTATCGCTCTTTAGGACGCGACAGCCTGACTGCTAGCCAACTCAACTACCTCACGCAACAGGTTTTCATCACCTCTGCCTTGTATGGGATTATCCCATTTGATTACCCGATTGCTCCTTATCGTCTCGATTTTCACAGCAGCATCAAAATCACAGGCAAAAGCCTCAAGCTCTACTGGCGCCCTTTTTATGATCGCTTTGCCCATGACCATGCCAATGCCCCCATCATTTCCCTTCTATCAAGTGAATTCACCCAGGTCTTTTCTAAAGGCGGCCAAGAAAACTGGCTGCAAATCGCCTTTAAAGAAGAAACCGCAGGCCAATTAAAGACGCACTCAACCATTTCAAAAAAAGCCCGCGGTGCCTTTTTACAGGCCTGCGCCAAAGCAAACTGCCAAACGCCAGAAGACCTCAAAAACTTAAACTTCGACGGCTTTCACTGGCAGGCAGAATTATCCACCGCTCAGCTTTTTACCTATGTCAAAAAGAACTGCCCTGCTGATCATTAAAAAAAGATGAGTTACATTAAAGCTAAAAAAGTCAAGCCTAGATAGGGTTGAGCCATGCTGGCTAAATAGCAGAGCTTGTAGCCTGTAGCCAATCTGGCCCTAACTCACTGATCGCTGGGACTTTTTCTTTTCCCAGTGGCGTTCAATTTTATGAGAAAATTTCTTAATCTGATTATAAAAACATTTGATTTTTAAACTATTTTTCGTTACACTAACCTTACAGATGGGAAACCCATCCTAAAATAAAAAATAAGAGAGAGGATAGCCAGATGACAACTTTTTGCAAAAAACTTGCCATTGCAGCGATGACCAGCCTAGCCTTAGCCGGAGCTTGCCTGACTGCTACTCACACTAGCAAGGCAGATGACATGCCTGACTTCTCAGAATTTGACAAATATCTTTCAGCTCCTAAAAAAGATGGTTATAGCGAAATACTTGACTTTTTAACAAAGCAAGGTGTTGAAGACTTTTATGCTGAAACTTACTTAGAAGAGCATGCTAATGAAGACTTCAAGGAATTATTAGTTAAATTCCAAGCTAAAACAGCTCAGGAAACAAACCTAGAAGTCACTACTGAAATGAGTAAGACCTTCTTAGAAGCTGCACCAGTCTACAACAAATAAACTTAAATATCCTAGAAACACCTTCTAGCAGTGTGACTATGCTTTACACCTTATTATTATAGTCACCAATATGAAAAAGCAACCTGCCCCCTCAGGTTGCTTTTTTAGGCTTGCTTCAGTGCTGTCCTGACTGATTTTAAAAAGGCGCCTGAGGATGGCCACTGGGTCTTGTTTAGACCTAGCTCTTTCTTTTTCCATTCCACTTACCAGTTACCTTATTAGTGTGAGGCCACACACAATAGCTATGGAGCTTTAAGACCAGACAAAACCCAAATAAGCCTTTCACCGACTACCGGAAAAAGGCTTAACAGATTTCTTGTGATGGACAGCTGGTAGACATTTATTAAGATTGATGGCTGCTCTACAATACAAGCTTTGCTGATGATATAGGATTAGCCCTGGGGATAACTACGATCCTTCTTGTTTCTGCTGTAGAGGCATTTAGTCGTACCTGTCATTGTCTTGGCCTATCTATTCAATCCAGAGCATTATCATCGCTTTATTTGGCTCGGCCGCCTTAAAAGATCCGCCAGAAAGTAGCCGTAAAGCCTTAAGTACGGGAGTTATACACCATTTTCATACTTATCCACAGACTGTGGATAAGTATGAGGATAATGTGGGGAAAGCTTGTCAGGCAAAGCCTGCTCTTCTAGGGAAGCAGGCCCCTGAGATTTGGCCGCAAGTCCCGCCAAGTTCAAGCTTAGCTTTAGCTTTTTTGACATGTCACAAGAGCTGGTCTCGCGATACCTGCTCAAAAGCTTGATCGCCGTCATTTAACTTTTCCCAGATAACGACCTGCTTGGTCGCTAAGGACTTAGCCACATCAATGATCCGCTGATTGCTTGAACCGCGAAACTGCAACATCAAGTTCTTCTTTGTAATGTCAAAGCGACCATCAACTAAAATGTCAATCAGCTCTAGCATCTCCAGTTTGTCCGGCGTCTCTTGCATTAATTCTTCCCAGGTGTAGCCGGTCCAAGACCACACATCTTTTTCTGGTAACTCTGTTCGAACACGCTTGAGCAGCGGAAGCAATATACCGGTATTGAGAAAAGGCTCCCCCCCAAGCAAGGTCAAGCCTTGCACATAGGGTTGGGCCAGATCTGTCATGATTTGTTCTTCTAATTCCTGACTGTAAGGAATGCCTGCTTTAAAGGACCAGGTGGCAGCATTGTAGCACCCTTTGCAATGAAACATACAGCCTGAGACATATAAGGAATTGCGCACGCCTTCCCCATCAACAAAATTAAAGGCCTTATAATCAATAATCCGTCCCTGGCTTAAGTCTTTAGATTTCCATTCTTGGGGTTTAGGGTTATTCCAATTACTATTTGTCATGAGTCTCCTTTGCTAATCCAATAACGCTCCACCCCGTTTTGAATATCTTCGAGTTGACCTTGATTAGCTAAAATAACCTTTCTACTGGCTAGATTAGTCCTTGAGCAAGTCACCAAGACCCGGGTGATATTTTTTTGCCTCGCTAAGCTCACGCCCTGGGCCAGCATGGCCGTGGCATAGCCCTTGCGCCGCTCTAAAGGGCGGACCGAGTAGCCAATGTGGCCGCCTTTTTGGCGTAGGGCCGCATTTAGTGCTAAGCGTAAACTTAAGAAGCCTAGCGCCCGCCCTTGCTGATTAAAAGCAACCAATTGGATTGAAGGAACCTGATCAGCTCTCAAGGAAAGACCGGCTTCTCGCAGCTGATTTTGCTCAAGCCAAGCTTGATAGTCAAAATCCGTCAGGTCCCAAAAACCACCATCATGCGGGGATTGAAATGCCTGAAACTCAGCCATCATTTCCATGACAGCTGCTTGGTCACTAGACTTGGGCCGACGTAATTCCATCTTCTCGCTCCTTACTTGGGTAAATGCATACCTCATTCTTCCCTTGCAGCACTAATCGCTAGCCTAGGCATAAGCTACAGACAGCTGCTTGCACAGCTGTTTTTGTGTAAACACATGCATTTAATCCCAGGGATTTGTCGCATATAGGGTAACGAAGCTTTCTGTGAAATACTGCCAATTGCTATCATGGCACCAGTCATTCACAAACCTCACTGTTGCTTTCTTGTTTTCTTGACAAATTGCTCCTTTAGCGCCTCAAGCTTGGCTTTTTTGTCCTGCTTAGCACGCGAATGCTTCTCGTGGTATTTTTCTACCTGTTGCATGCCTTTGTAGTCTAATTGGTATTTTCCCATTCTCTTTCCTTTATTCTCTGATTCTTTCTATCTGCTAAGTCAAGCTCTCGCACTTCCTCCCCTAAGGGCTAGGGCACGCAAATAAGCTCGTCCATTAACGTCCGGGATATTTAATGGTGGAACCATTCATATGTTTCACACGCGCCGCTATTTCCTTGTGACGGCCATGAACCATTGGACGCGCCTGAGGGTTGCCTAAATAGCCACAGGTCCGCTTAACCACATCCACGGTCTTAGGGTCACTGTTGCCACAGTTTGGACACATAAAACCCCGTTCAGTTGGCGTAAAATCGCCCTCGTAGTAGCATTGATAGCACTTATCAATGGGGGTATTGGTGCCCAGGTAGCCTACACGATCATAGGCATAATCCCAGACAGCCTCCAAAGCTTTAGGGTTTTGCTGCAAGACAGGGTATTCACAATAATGAATAAAGCCGCCCGATGCACCAGCCTCTGGATAGACCTTTTCAAAGTCTAACTTTTCAAAAGGTGTTGGGTCCTTACGTACATCATAGTGGAAAGAGTTGGTATAATACTCTTTATCTGTAATGTTTTCCACAATACCAAATTTCTCAGTGTCCAACCGACAAAAGCGATCGGTCAGACTCTCAGACGGCGTTGAATACACTGAAAAATGGTAGTCATATTCGGTAGACCATTCCTCACAAGCTTTTTTCATCGCTTTAACAATGGCTACCGTGAAGTCCTTTGCTTCTGTATTGCCTTCCCAGTCTCCCCCATAAAAGACAGAGGCGACCTCATATAGGCCAATATAGCCTAGTGAAACCGTTGCACGGCGATTCTTGAAAAGCTCATCGACATGACCATTCTTAGAAAGCCGCTTACCAAATGCTCCATATTGATACAAGATAGGCGCATTAGCCGGTGTCGCTTCCTTGACACGTTCAACACGATAAACTAAGGCATCCTTAGCAATTGCTAGTCGTTCAAAGAAGAGCTGCCAGAACTTGTCCATGTCACCGTTTGATTCCATCGCCACACGGGGTAGATTCATCGTAACAACTCCTAAATTCATCCGCCCTGACGTAACATCTTGCCCGTTTTCGTCCTTCCAGCCTTGCAAGAAGGAACGACAGCCCATCGGAGCCTTGAAAGAGCCAGTTAAATCAATGATCTTATCATAGGAGAGCACATCTGGATACATGCGCTTGGTTGCACACTCCAAGGCTAATTGCTTAATATCGTAGTTAGGCGAGCCCTCTTCGAGATTAAGCCCACGTTTTAAGGTAAAAATTAATTTTGGGAAAATAGCCGTCCGATGCTCGCTCCCAAGACCCTTGAGCCGAATCTCTAAAATAGCTTTTTGGATTTCCCTCTCAAACCAGGAAGTCCCCAAACCAAAACCTAAAGAAGTAAAAGGTGTTTGCCCATTTGAAGTAAACAAGGTATTAATCTCATACTCCAGGGACTGCATAGCATCATAAATATCTTTTTTGGTTTTTTCCAAGGCATATTGCTCGCGCTGATCCTCTGCCACCCAACGCTTGGCATCCTTCATGTGCTTAGCGTAGTTTAACTCCGCATAGGGTGCCAAAAACTCATCAATACGATCGGCAGTACAGCCACCATACTGGCTAGAAGCGACATTAGCAATGATTTGTGAGATCTGAGCTGTCGCTGTCTGAATGGACTTAGGACTCTCCACCTCAGCATTGCCGATCTTAAAGCCCTTGCTTAACATGCCCTTAAAGTCAATCAAGCAACAATTGGTCATTGGGGTATAAGGACTATAATCCAAGTCATGATAGTGAATATCCCCTTTTTGGTGCGCATTAGCCACATGGGGCGGCAACATTTTTAGACCAATTGACTTACCCACAATCCCAGCAGTTAAATCACGTTGGGTATTAAAGACATCACTATCTTTGTTAGCATTTTCATTAACCACCGTCTGATCCTTATTTAGCAATTTATCAATGGTAAAATTAATGTCAGTTGCTTGCGAACGGGCAAAGTCACGCTTAGTACGGTAATGAATATATTCTTGTGCAATCGCGTATTCATTAGCTGCTAGCAGCTCATGCTCAACAATATTTTGAATTTCGTAAATTTTGACATTTGTGGGAAAACGTTCACTAATCTCTGCTACCACACGCTCTGAAATCGCTTCTAACTTTGCTTCGACCAATGGTGACATCCGTGTCACCTTGCTGCTGGCCTTCAAAAGCGCACTGTAGATTTTGCGAGTATCAAAATCAACGTGGCGACCATCGCGCTTAATTACTTTTATTTCAGGTTGCTCAACTTGCTTAAGAGTTTCTTGGGTCATTCTTATTCTCCTTACTGACATATTATATCACTCAACCAGAAAAAATCAATATATTGTGGTAAATATAATTTATTACCACAATATATTGATTTTATTAGACTTTATAAACTGAAATGCTCATTTTTTCTGATATAAATGAAAGTGCTTGCTAGAATCCTTGCGAACTTTTCGATAATTTGTTTTTAATACCTTACCTATTTTAGCAGGAAGCGGAAGCTTTTGATTAACGACAATGTAGCGAGCCCTGTTTTGGAGCAATTCATCCACCAAGAGTTGCTTATTAGCTTTAGTAGATAAATTCACCAGTGGCGTTGGAAAATGCGATGCGGATTTCATCTGCGTTTCTTGGTAAATGCGAGCAGAAGTATCCCAAACATAGAGCTGATCAGTGATACTACCATTCTTTAAGAGGTATTGGCTAATCGCATGGCGTTCCTTGTGAACTGGCAAATCACGCACATAGCCAATGAGCGGCCAAGCCACCAGAAGCAAAATCGTTACTAAAGGCAGATAGAAGTGTCGCTGCAGGTAAATGAACCTAATCAACCAAGAAGCACTATGATTCTTTGAGCGATGGTGCGTTGTCCGTTGGGTATATTTGTTAAAACGCTGATTAACCGGAATTGCTGTTAAAATAAGCGCAAAAGGTAGCATCGCTAGCAAAGGGTAGGTAAGATACTCCCTAGCAAATAAAGCCAGAAAAAGATAGCCAAACGCCACAATTACCATCAACCATTTGACCCAAGCATCGTCTTCTTCCTTACGGTGTTCCAGAAAGTAACCAAGCCCTGTAAAGAGCCCTAAGCCACCAGCCACCACCAGTTGTAGCAAGAAACCAAGCAGTAGCGGGTGAACTCCTGAGCCTGGAGTCGTTAATGAATAGAGAAAAGCTTGGTTAAGATAAGGTTTTAAGAGTTGCAGACTTAAAATAAAATAGCCAGCAGTATAACATACAAGTAAGAAGCCAAAGACAGCTGCCAAGAATTGATAGAAGCCGCGAGCCAAATGCCTTTTTTGATAGTTATAACTCATAACCACCACAAGGCTCACCAGCCCAAACACCAGACTACGTGGTTCCAAGAGCATGGCTAGAGCACAAGCGCAGCCAAAGAAAATAAAGGCTTCATCCTTAGTCAACTGGGCAAAATACTTTGTTAAAAACCAAAGGCCAGCCAACAAGAAGGGCATCGCAAACTGGATGGGATAAAGCCCACCAAAGCCTAAGCCGAACGAGCCTAAAAAATAAAAAACAGTGAAAACGGAGGCTACTTTTTGATTAGACGTAAAATAGGCTACCAGTTTATAAAAATAAATGCCCGCACCGTAAAAGAAAAGGGTCTGCCAAGCTATCAACCAAAAAGAAGAGCCCCAGGCATAACTAATCGCTATTAACAAGAAATAAAGGATACCACCTGTGGAAAAAATATCGCTATAAGGTAACTGGCCCCGTAGCAACAGCTGACCAATATACAAATATTGCGATTGCAAACTATTGGACAAATCTGCCAAAAAAGGATTAGCCACTGTTAAAAAGCTGGCCAAGAAACTTAAAATTAGAATCTGCAGCTTATGTAAATGGGGCACCTTGGTCTCATACTTGGTCGTATGTAGTGTGGAACCATTATAGGCAATAGTTGTTGGGGGTTGATACTGTAATGCATCAGGTCTGTGATTCACTGTTTTCTCCTTGAATAATCTTACAACAAGTATATCAAAAACTGACATTTAGTCAATTTCTCCCCGTTTTCGACCTTAGCCTCCTTCACTAGCAAAAAAGGGTCTAAACAGCCTGTGCCTTTTGCCAGGCTCTTTGTTGAGCCAATCGCCCTTACCATGCTAAAAAACAAAAAAATAGCCAAGCTGGCTATTTCAGAACGTCAACAAACTCCTATAGAATAGCCTAATTGGGATTAGCCTAAGCGGGTTATTGAGTTGTCAAACTATTAGAAAGCTTAATATGTCAATGTTTCTGAGAGTTTTTAACTGGCCTCATAACGAAAAAAGTTTGAAGAAAATCTCGATTTTGACACTATTTTCTTCCATCTTATTTCTTTTATCACTGAAAATGAAAAAACTCCTAGAAGGCTGTCATGTCAACATTTCTAAGAGTCGTCACTCCTTTATCCACTGCATTTTCTGGTTACATGCTCAAATGCTTTAGTCAATTGCTTTCTGCTTTTTTAGGAAAATAGCCAAGCTGGCTATTCCTTACTCTTCGTCTAAAAAGCTATTAAAGACTTCTTCAATCATATCCCACTCTGCATCGGAGTCTTCAGGGATGGGCTGAAGGTCGCCTTCTGTTCCATCCTCATTTTCAATAAATGAATAGGCCTGAATTTCAATCTCACCTGACTCGTCTTCTTCTGAACCAGCTGGGACTAACAAAACATAATTTTTACCAAATTCTTCCCGGCCATCGATGGTCAACAAAATTTCAAAGAGGGTCTCATTGCCCTGCTCATCAACAAGGGTGATAACATCGTGTTCATGATTATGATCATGGTCGTGCGTATGTGCCATATGCTTCTCCTTAAAAAGATCTATCTAAATAATTTTGTAATATCAGCTGAGCAGCTAACTTATCAATAACTTTTTTGCGTTTCTGTCGGCTAATATCAGCCTGTTCAACTAACATTCGCTCTGCCTGAACTGTAGTTAAACGCTCATCTTGATACACAACCGGTAGATGAAATAATGCTTCAAGTTTATCCCCGTAAGCTCTGCTGGCTTCCACGCGCGGTCCACAAGTATTATTCATATTTTTGGGCAAACCAATCACAAATTTTTCCACTTGGTATTGCTTTACCAGGTCACCAATTTGCTCAAAACCAAAACTATTTTTTTCTTCATCAATAGCAATAATTTCCAATCCCTGAGCGGTAAAACCCAAAGGATCACTAATGGCAACACCAACTGTCTTTGAGCCGACATCAAGCCCCATTATTCTCATTTTACGTTGATTCCATTTCCTTGTAGATAATAACGGACCAGCTCTTCTACTATCTCATCACGTTCGTACTTGCGAATCTGGTTTCGCGCATCATTGTATCTAGGTACATAAGCAGGGTCACCACTTAATACATACCCTACAATTTGATTGATCGGGTTGTAACCTTTTTCTTCAAGAGATTGGTAAACAGCCGTTAAAGTTTCACTGATTTCTTTTTTTTCACCATCATCTAATCTAAAACGAACTGTTTCATCTGTAAATCCCATACTTACACCTTCTTTCTAACATTAAGTACCATGTTATATTATAGCCTATTTTTTAGGAATTAACAAGAAATCTAATTAAAGGTCACTAAAAAGGAGTGCCAGGAAAACTTGAGACTTATTTCAAGCTCCGCAGACCACTCCTCATCAAAAACAAATAGCCACTAATTGCAACCGGAAAAAGCTTTTCAAACGTGTTTCATGATAGGCTCACACTCACTAAGACTGCCAACAAGTCAGCTTCTACCTAAAACAGCTTACAGGGCTGCACGCAAACGTGCCTGAGTATTTTCAATATTACGAATCGAACGAGGTAAGAAGGCGCGAATGTCATCTTCTTTGTAGCCAACCTGAAGACGTTTATCATCAATTAAGATCGGGCTCTTTAAAATCCGAGGATTATCTTGAATTAAATCCACCACTTCACTGACACTTAACTCATCAATATTACAGTTCAAGGCCTTAGCATAGCGATTTTTTGAAGAGACAATGCTCTCAACACCATTTTCTGTTTTGGATAAAATAGCTAAAATTTCCTCTTTTGTGAGCTGTTCTTTTCCTAAATTTTGTTCTTTATAAGCTAATTTATGATCATTAAGCCATGTCTTTGCTTTTTTACAACTGGTACAACTTGAAATAGTATAGATCTTAATCATGTCGTTAGTTCTCACTTTCTATCTCGTGATACTGTCATTGTAACATAGACAGAATTGGAGAAGTATCGGTCTTTGGACCTATTTTTTCAAATAGGGTTAGGCAAATATTGGCTATTAAGACCTTATAATCCTTGATTTAGAGGGATTGCTGAGCATTTTGCAATCAAAGCTCTGCTATAACAAGCACACGTCCTTGGCTGCACAGCTGTACGACTTGGCCCTTTGAACAGTATCATAAACATTGCAACTAGCAATAAACTGGCAATGTCCTCGTTAGCAAGAACAGCAAAAAACAAAGAGTAAGCTATAAGGGACACTATGCTCTCAGTTTTTAAAAGAAACTCAGGAACACATGCTAAGGTCAACCTCCGACTTCAAAAACGGCTAGGAGGAAGACCTTTACATATACATATGAAGGCCCCTTTTTCTGAGCCCTAAACAACACAAAAAAATGAATGGAACATAGCCGCTGCCCTTAGGGACCGACTATCTTCATTCATTTTACTTGGGTAAACAACGAAACATTGAGCGGCTCTCCTATTGTTAATCTAAATGAACTTCATAAACTTCACTTCTAATCCCAGCAAGGAACCACCGCTCGCCGCTTAATTTTAATCTACTCACTAAAAGCTTGATTGCCACAGAGTGCTATTCTTCGATTTCAATGGAGTCATCAAAGTCTAGCACCAATTCAGCTGCTGTTTCTTCAGGAACAGCTGCTACCTCACTAGGCGTTTGATCATCGTCAATTAGACCTGCTTTGACACGGACTTTACGATCAATCTCATCAAAAACCTCAGGATGATCTGCTAAATAACGTTTTGCATTCTCCGAACCTTGACCAATCTTTTCACCATTGTAAGAGAACCATGCGCCAGCTTTTTGGATAATATCCATATCAGAAGCTATTTTGATGAGTTCACCTGTACGCGAGATGCCTTCTCCGTACATGATTTCCACTTCTGCCACCTTAAACGGAGGTGCTACCTTGTTCTTTACAACTTTAATCTTTGTTTCTTTACCAATATTGCTATCTTTTTGGTCACCGGTTCCCTTAATCTGAGTATTACCACGGACATCTAGGCGCACAGATGCGTAGAACTTAAGCGCGCGACCACCTGGCGTTGTTTCCGGGTTACCAAACATAACCCCAACTTTTTCACGTAACTGGTTGATAAAAATAGCAATAGTCTTTGTCTTGTTAATAGAAGCAGACAATTTGCGCATAGCTTGACTCATCATCCGAGCTTGCAAACCGACATGACTATCACCAATATCGCCGTCAATTTCGGCCCGGGGAACCAGCGCAGCAACTGAGTCCACTACCACCAAATCAACGGCACCAGAATCAATCAGCTTGCCAGCTATTTCTAAGCCCTGTTCACCAGAATCTGGTTGAGACAGTAGCAACTCATCAATATTAACTCCTAAAGCAGCAGCATAAGCTGGGTCCAAGGCGTGCTCAGCATCAATAAAAGCAGCAATGCCTCCTTCTTTTTGAGCTTGAGCGACGGCATGCAAAGCGACTGTTGTCTTCCCAGAAGATTCCGGTCCATAGATCTCAATAATCCGGCCCTTAGGGTAGCCGCCTGCTCCAAGCGCCATATCTAGTGCTAAACTCCCTGAGCTCATTACCTGAACTTTTTGTTCGGCACGCTCTCCTAGGCGCATCACGGCACCTTTACCAAAATCTTTTTCAATGTTTTTTAGGGCATCATCTAGTGCCTTGCGACGTTCATCGCCAAATTTTTTACTGATTTCTTCAGCTTTTTTTCCTTTTTTTGCCACTCTTTTCTCCTCATATCACTACCTTTGACTAAAAAACAGACCGGCTATTTTTTAGGTCACAATCAATCCATTATATCAAACTGTCCTCACTTAATAAAGCATTTCGGACCATGTTAAAGGCGTGTAGTGTTGCTATATATCTTACCTCATTTCGGCTTTTTCCGCCAATTAAAAACTTATTGACCACTACATCGTCTTGACTAGCAACAGCAATGAAAACTGTACCAGCAGGCTGACCTTCTAGCATAGATGGACCAGCTACCCCTGTTAGAGCAACACTCAAATCGGCACCAACTTGCCGTTTTGCGCCTAGAGCCATTTGCTCAGCAGTATAGGCACTAACCACGCCATGCTCTTTGAGATCTGGTAACGAAAGCTTTAGCATGTTTGCCTTTTCTTCAATACTGTAGGTGACAAAGCCACCTTTAAACACCTCTGATGCGCCCGAAAACTCCGCCAATTTTGTTTGAAAGAGACCAGCAGTTAAGCTCTCCGCTGCTGTAATTGTCTTATCTTTTTTCTTTAAGAGGCGAAACGTCTCTGCTGCTAAACTATTGTCTTCTCCATAACCATATAAAAAATCACTCAAAGGTAAGCCATCTAAACTCTTACGAGCTAATATGCGTCTTTCCAGATCAGCCAAGCAGCGTTGCGCCTGCACTTCACTGCTTGCCTTTGTGGACAAGCGTAGAGTGACCTCACCAATCTTGGCATAGGGGGCAAGCGTTGGGTCAGTTTGCCCCTCTATTAAATCCGCTAAAACAGTAACCAGTTGGCTCTCCCCTATACCAAAAAAACGTAGCACTTTGGAATAAAGGCGCGACTGATCCTTGCTTAGTAAAGGAATAAGATGGTGGTTCACCATGGGTTTCAATTCACTTGGTGGACCAGGTAAGACCACATAAGTCACCTGATCAAGCTCTAAAAAGCCACCAACAGCTAGACCTGTGTCATTTTGCAAAGGGATGGCCCCTTTGATTAATTGGGCTTGACGTTCATTATTAGGGGTCCGATGGTGCTTAGGCCGTTGAGCAAAAAAGTCATCTAATTTCTGATGGGCTTGCTTGTCCACTACTAAAGGACGCTGCAAATAAGCTGCAAGCGTTTGTTTCGTCAAATCATCCTCGGTTGGACCTAACCCTCCACATAAAATAACTAAATCACTCCGCTTACTGGCCAGGTCAATAACCTGCAATAAGCGTTCTTGGTTATCACCGACAGCTGTTTGAAAATAGACATCTATACCTAATTCAGCCATCTTTTCAGAAAGAAATTGACTATTAGTATTCACAATTTGTCCTGTTAAGATTTCCGTACCAACTGCAATCAGTTCAGCTTTCATCCTGTCACCTACTTTATTATTCGAATTTTACATCCTTATTTTAACAAAAAGTCAATTCTTTTCCCAAGAATTGACCAGTAAAGTGAGAAAGCCAAAGCCCCTCCTATTAACGAAAATCACAATCTACCTCGTGGTCATTAACAAAGCCTGCTGCCTCTAAAAAAGCGTAAACCGTTGTTGGTCCGACAAAGGCAAAACCTCGCTTTTTCAAATCTTTAGCTAATTGCTGTGAGAGTTGTGTTTGAGCGGGAACAGGGTGTTGCGCATCAACACGATTCATTATGACTTCACCACCGACAAACTCCCAGAGATAGTTTGCAAAACTGCCCCTTTCTTGTTGAATGATCCGCACCGCTTTGGCGTTGGTAATAGTGGCTTGTAGCTTTTGCTTATGGCGGATAATCTGTGGATTCTCTAAAGCGTTAGCCAAGTCCTGCGCTCCCATTTGCCCCACACTGGCAATCTCATAGTTATGAAACACCTGACGAAAGGCTTGCCGTTTTTTCAAAACCGTCGCCCAAGATAGACCCGCCTGATAGGTCTCTAAACACAACAGCTCAAATAAAGCACGATCATCTGTCAAGGGCTTGCCCCACTCCAAGTCATGATAAGCTTCATATTGGTGATTGCCTTTTGGTACCCAGGAACATCGCTTCATCGTTTTTGCCACCTAAGCTTTCATCAGCATCTTGAGGGCTGATTTTATGTACTGCTCAGCCGTCTGCGTTTCCGTTCCCGCAAAGAACGTCCGTATTTTCTTGAGCTCATTTGCTTTATAGCCCAGCGCTAAGAGGGCTTCCATCGCCTCATCCAGATTGTGATTGTCTGATTGCTGGGCTGCTTTAGCTTGCGCTTCGTTTTCTGTCAAGTCTGTAAACTTACCAGCCAAGTCGAGAATCATCTGCTGGGCCGTTTTCTTACCAATCTTAGGAAACTTCATCAAGTATTTAATGTCACTATTGTCAATTGCGGCCACCAAGCCCTCATTATCATCAACGGCCACTATTGCTAACGCTGTCGTTGGTCCAATCCCAGAGACAGAGATTAAGTTTAAAAAGACAGCCTTTTCATCTTCCGTATGAAAGCCAAATAGTAAATGGGCATCTTCACGGATGACTTGGTGCAAATAAACTGTCACGTCTTGGTTGACACTATTTGTAAAACTATAGGGATTGGCTACATAGATAATATAGCCCAGGCCCCTCGCTTCAACAACAATATATTTGGCAGTGATCTTGGTCAATTGTCCTTTAATATAATCAAACATGTTTTGTTCCCTCTTGTTTCATCTGAGCAGCCTTGACAATGGTTGACATACCTGTAAAGGCAATTGCAATAAAAAGCAGCTGTACTCCCAATCTCCCTCCAAAATGACTAATGGATACTAATAAACCAGCAAGGATAGACCCAATGGGATTAGCCATTGAGACAAATCCTGTATAAGAACCAATTTTTTCTTGATTCATCATTTCGGCACGTAACACCTGACTAGCTGGAACATTAATCATTTCTCCTAACGTAAAAATTAAAACGGCAATCCAAATTGGCAAAAGGTGATCAAAGGAAAAGGTTAAGAGCATGCCCAACGAAAAGATAGCTGAGCCAACGACGAGTTGTGGTAATAAAGACCACTTTTCTGTCAATTTATTAACCGAAGTCATAAAAACGACAATTAGTATCGTATTTGTAAACACCATAATAGAAAGCATCTTAGCACTACTAATCGTCTGACCAAAAAGGACCTGTGTGTGAAAATGGAGCTTTAAATGTACCGGAACATAGTTGTCCATTTGCATCCAAATCGAAGCAAACAAACTTGAACCCAGTGTGTACCAAATAAAGGCCCGATCACTAAGGACCGAACGATAATTAGCAAAAGTTGCTAAAATTCCTGAGCCATGTTCAAAATGATGACTAGCTGGCTTAGTCTCTTGAAAGTACAGATAAGCAACGCCTAAGCAGATCAGTGAAACCACAAACAAGGCCAGCAATAATTCAAAGAAATACCGATCATAAAACAAACCAGCAAGACCTGCTCCAAACATGACTGCAATGTTAATAAACCAATAATTAAGAGTATAAACATAGCGACGATTGCTTGCATCAGTAAGGTCAATCAGCATGGCTTCATAAGCTGGCGCATAAAAGCTAGACGCAAATTCAACCAGTAAAATACCAATAAGCGTGAGACCAGGAAGGGTGTGCCCAGGATAATTCGCAAGGATGGTACAAAGCCAGCCGCCGGTTGCTCCAAAGGAGCCCACGATAATGACCCATTTGCGACCAATAGCATCTGACAAATGGCCACCATAGAGTGTCCCTAAAAACCCCACTAAACTGGTCAGCATCATGACGATTCCTGTCCAAAAGGTACCAAAATAGTGAGTATAATACATAGCCATAAACGGAAAGACACTACTACCTAAAGTAATGGTAACAAACCGAACCAGTTGCCGCAGTTTGATTTGTTTTGGTAATGCTAGAAATTCTCCCATAGTTACCTCTCTAATATTTGCCAAGCTCTCTTAGACTCGTATGATTTTCCTGTATCCGCCTAAACATCTTTTCCATATCTGAGTTGGTAAAATGAATCAAGACAGGGCGTCCATGTGGGCAATTATAAGGATTTTGGCACTGCGCTAGCTCTTGCAACAAACGCCTAGCAGAATAATCATCCAAAGTATGATTAGCTTTGATGGAACGCTTGCAAGACATCATAATGGCCAATTCAGCCCGGTAACGCTTCACAGAAACCTCATTTGTAAGCAACAACATATCACACATTTCATAGATGCCGGATTCAATTTCACTCTCTGCCATCCAAATCGGATGCTCCCTTAAAATAAAGGTATTATGCCCATAGGGTTCTAAAAAAATACCAACTTGTTCCAGCATAGCTTGCTTTTCTTGCAAATTAATAAAGTCAGCACCAGAAAATTCAAAGAGGTAAGGTACTAATAATTGCTGCAAGCTACTATCAACATCACCAATTTTCTCGCGATAGTATTCGTATTTAACCCGCTCTTGGGCAGCATGCTGATCAATGATAAAAAGGCCATCTTTGCCTTGTGCAAATAGGTAGGTCCCATGCATTTGGCCAAAGTAATCAATTTCCGGGAAAGTCGAGGCTTGTTCTTCTTCTAAACGATGCAAAAGGCGATCAATTTTCCCCTTACTTTCACCCTGTAAACTAGGGTGGTCACCATGGTCTGCATCGTCTGGTGCTAGGCGGCTAGCGTGCTTGATGCGCACTTGACCTTGGTCAACACTATGCTCTTCTCCCATATTAGGTAAGCTTGGTTCATAAGGCTCAGTGCTTTTTTCTGTGTGATTAACAGCATAAGCTGGCGATGATTGTTCCGTAACGGTTTGAGGTTGAAACAAGCTAGCAAAATCAAAGTTATCTCTTTCAGGGCTTGACGGCAGTGTAAAGCTTGTTTGCTCGGGCTTATTTGATGACTTAATACTTGATTTGGCCAAATTTTCTAAAGCATCAGGAATTAAATCCTGCTCCCGTAAGCTCTCAGCAATTGCTTGACTAATAAGCGCCATCAATTCCTTCTCTTTAGAGATCCGCACCTCTTGTTTAGTAGGGTGGACATTGACATCCGCTAAGTACGGATCAATCTTAATGGCAATGACCACAATGGGAAAACGGCCCACCATTAGCTTAGAACCATAGCCATCAAGAATGGCCCGATTAAGTAAGAAATTCTTGATGTAGCGGCCATTGACTAAGAGAGAAATATAATTGCGATTAGCCCTGGTCAATTCAGGTAAACTGATATAGCCACTGACTTCAAAGTCCAAATCAGTTTGTGAAATTGCAATCATCTTCTTAACTGTCTGTAAACCATAGATACCAGCAATTGCCTGGCGCAGATCCCCTGTTCCTTGCGTCTTTGTCATCTGCTTGCCATCACTTATCAAGGTAAAGGAAATCTCCGGATGCCCTAAACTAAGGCGGTTAACAATATCCACTATATGAGCCAGCTCAGCCTGTAGGCTTTTCATGTATTTCAAACGGGCTGGGGTATTAAAAAAGAGACTTTCAACAGTGACTTTAGTACCCACAGGTGTAGAACATGGTTCTAAGGTCTCAATCTTTCCGCCTTTAGCCACTAACCGGGCACCGTGCGATGAGGTTTTTGTTGCTGTTTCAATCGTCAGGTAACTGATGGAGGCAATAGAAGGTAAGGCCTCGCCCCGAAAACCTAACGTCCGAATGCGAAATAGGTCCGCTTGGTTTTTAATTTTACTGGTGGCGTGCCGAAGCAAGCTAAGGGGTAAGTCTTCTTCAGACATCCCAGAACCATTATCACTAATTTTTATTTTCTTTAAGCCAGATTCTTCAATTTCAATGCTAATTTGCGTGCTATTGGCGTCAATGGCGTTTTCTACCAATTCTTTGACAACACTACTTGGTCTTTCAACGACCTCACCAGCAGCAATTTGGTTGGCGAGAACTTCTGGCAATTCGGTTATTTTTGACATATCTTTTCCTCGCTTTTCATATTGTTTATTATAGCATAAAACACTAGTCACTTAGGTGTGTAACTAGTGTTTAGCAATTAGAGCTTTTGTTTGAGTGAGATAAGGGCTGCCATTGCTTCTAATGGAGTCATATTGAGTGGGTCTAACTGAGCTAGTTCTTGAACCAAGCTCTCTCTTACTGCTGATTCCTCTGTAAATAAAGAGAGCTGTTGGCTTGCTGGCTGTGCCTCTACCAGCGCAGAGTCTTCTGCTTCTGGGTGTAAAATAGCATGTGATTGGTCCTCGAGATGACTCAAAATGGTATCAGCACGCTGCAACAAGGAAGCAGGCAGACCGGCAATCTTTGCGACATGAATCCCATAAGATTTATCGGCTGGTCCCTGACTGATCTTATGCAAGAAGGTCACGTCGCCGTCTTTTTCAAGGGTGGTAACATGGACGTTTTCTAGATGTTTGAGTTTTCTTGACAGCTCTGTCAACTCATGATAGTGAGTGGCAAAAAGAGTTTTTGCTCCCACATAATCATGGATGTATTCAATAATAGATTGCGCTAGGGCCATCCCGTCGTAAGTCGCGGTCCCACGGCCCAACTCGTCAAAGAGAATTAAGGAATGCTTACTTGCGCGCTGGATGGCATGATTAGCCTCCATCATTTCCACCATAAAAGTTGACTGGCCAGAGATAAGGTCATCTGCTGCACCAATCCGTGTAAAGATAGCGTCAAATATTGGCATTTTAACCTGATCAGCTGCTACATAGGATCCCATTTGCGCCATGATAACTGTCAAGGCTAGTTGACGCATATAAGTGGATTTACCACTCATATTAGGCCCTGTAATCAGTTGGATGGTCTTACCTGCTTGTAAATCAATGCTGTTAGGAATGTACTCTTGCGTCCCCATAACCTTTTCTACAACAGCATGACGCCCGTTTTCAACAATAATATCTCGTGTACTATTAAAAATTGGACGCACATAATGATTATTTTCAGCTACAGTTGCCAGACTTTGCAAAACGTCAATCGTTGCAATGGCCTTGGCCAAGGCTTGCAAGCGTCCAATATAAGCTTCCACTTGACTACGAATACGCAAGAAAATATCATATTCTAGATTGGCCGATTCTTCTCGCGCCTCTAGCATCTGCCCTTCAATTTTGGCTAACTCAGTGGTGCCATAGCGCTCCGAATTTTTCAGCGTTGCTTTTCGAAAGAAATGCTCAGGTACTAAATCCAGGTGAGAGTTAGTGACATGGAAATAGTAACCATCTTTTCGATTATAGTCAATCTTGAGGTTGTTAATCCCTGATGCTTCGCGCTCTCTAGCTTCTAAATCTGCAATCCAGCTCGTCCCTTCTTTCATGACAAGCCTGTAATGGTCCAGGCGCTCATCAAAGCCGGTCTTAATGATGTCCCCTTCGCTAATCGTTGCCGGAGCATCCGGGTTAATCGCCGAGCTCAACAAATGCGCCAACTCTGGCAAAGGATCTAAGTCCTTGACAAGCTTGTCAAGGTGTTTACTCCGAAAACTCTGTAAAATTGATTTTATCGTTGGAATCTTGCTAAGCGTCTGGGCAAGCTGTAAGAGATCTTTGGGATTAACCTTGCCAAACGAAACCCGGCTGGTCAAGCGTTCAATATCATAGACACCTTTTAAACTATCACTCAAATCCACCCGCTCAATAAAGGCATCTAAAAAGACTTGTATAATATTTTGCCGCTCAAGAATTTGCTCATGGTGAAGGAGGGGCCGGTCTATCCAAGCTTTGAGCAGACGCATCCCCATAGCTGTTTTAGTTTCATCTAACAGCCAGTATAGACTGCCATGCTTTTTGCCTGTTCGCGCATTCGCTACTAGATCAAGGCTGTTTTTCGTGGCATAAGACATCTGCAAGTAATCTTTTACCTCGTAATGCACCGCCTTTTGTAAATGGCTAAGCTCGCGCATTTGTGTTTTATGAACATAGCTTAACAAGCGTTTACTTGCTTGCACCTCAATTGTCGTTAAGGTATCCACAATTAAATCTGTTTCATCAATGAGGTCTGTTTCATAAGAAAGTAGCCACTGATATTGCTTTACACAGCGCTCCTCCTCTTCTGCTGACAGAGAAAACCCTAAAACAACTTCTTTGGCCTGCAGATTCAATATTTCACTGCAGACACTAGCAAAACTATCTAGATTAGTAACAAAAAATTCTCCTGTTGCCAAATCCATATAAGCTAAGCCATAATCTTGCCCCATAAAATCCACCGCAACTAAGAAATTATTAGCAGTGTTTGGTATGGCAGAATCCACCACCGTTCCTGGGGTAATCACTTGGACAACTTCGCGTTTGACAACACCGACAGCTTGTTTTGGGTCTTCCATCTGCTCGGCAATGGCCACTTTATGGCCCATTTCCACTAAAATATCAATGTATTGCTGGGCTGAATGATGGGGTACTCCCGCCATTGGAATAGGATTCTCAGCATTTTTATTGCGGCTGGTTAGTCCTATTTCTAAAATTTGCGCTGCCTTGACAGCATCATCATAAAATAATTCGTAAAAGTCACCCATCCTAAAGAGTAAAAAGGCATCGGGATAATTTTCTTTGATTGCCAAATACTGTTGCATTCCAGGAGAGATCGTCGTTTTTGTCATGTCAAAACTCCTTATTTAACTCTTCTTCAATCATCTGTGTGATATGGTGTAACAAGTCACTGGCATCTTGCATTTTAGCACGGTAAGCTTCGACAAGAGGGTGCTAATCTAGTTCTCTTGCCAGCGACTGGGCTCTTTGTAAGGACTGCTCAGCAGCAAGATCTTTTGCAATATGAGTGAAGATGATCCCATCTTGTTGCTTCACCTTCATCTCATAAGCTTTCTTTGACAGAGCTGGTAGTTGATCCAGTTCTTGCTTGGCCGCATGATAAGCAAGAATACTTGGATGCTGCTTTAGCCTTGTGATTAAGTGTGCTAAAGCTAGCTCATAGTCACTCATAGGCCCGCCGCCAAATCTTGCTCATATTGCCTCGCAATAGCTTCATTACGGCAAATAATGAGCAGGGTGTCTGCGCCAGCAATTGTACCCAAAATATCCTCAATGCCATCATTATCAATCAGATTGGCCAAAACATCTGCCTCACCAAGGTTGGTATGTAAAACCAGCATAAAGCCTGCTCGATTAACGCTCAAGATATAAAAACGAACATCCGGACTAAAAGGTGTGGTCATTGGCTCTGCCAAACTATAATACAGCTTTCCCAGTTCATCTCTTAATTTTAGCAGACCTAATTCTCTTAGATCTCGTGATAAGGTAGCTTGGGTTACAAGCACCCCTTCTGCTTGCAGATGCTTTTTGATTTCTTCTTGGGTGCCAATGCGCTGTGCTTGAATGATGCGTTTGATATGTTGCTGCCGCTCGATTTTATTCATTATCTTTATCCCCGACTGTATAATTATCCTATTGGATTATATCAAAAAAATAGTATTTTAGCATTATTCTTCTGTCTTTTTTTCAAAGCAAGGCTAGCTAAAGGTTGATTTAAAAACCTTATTTCTTGCTTTTTAGTTTTGCCTTTTACCTATCTCCTAAAAGAGCAGCCGCTGTTTTTCTCATTTCCCTTTGGACCAGATGATCTCCTTATTTTTAGTATATTTTTTCATTGGGCCACTCGTATTATTTCCATAGTTGTGTTAAAATGAGATGACAAACTATTTTAGGAGAAACAAGATGGATACTAAAACACTGATTGCAAGTGAAATAGCAAAAGTTGTTCCCGAGTTGGATCAAGAAGCTATTTTAAACTTGATTGAAAAGCCCAAAAATTCTGATATGGGAGACCTCGCCTTCCCTGCTTTTAGCCTGGCAAAAGTATTACGTAAAGCTCCTCAAATGATTGCTAGCGAGATAGCAGAAAAGATTGATGCTAGCTCATTTGAAAAAGTGGTGGCAACCGGTCCTTATGTCAACTTCTTCCTAGATAAAAAAGCCATCTCTAAAGATGTGCTACATGCCGTGCTTTCTACAAAGGCTGATTACGGACAACAACACATTGGCGATGGGCAAAACATCACACTAGACATGTCCAGCCCTAATATCGCTAAGCCCTTCTCTGTTGGTCACCTGCGCTCGACAGTTATTGGGGATGCCATTGCTAACCTTTACCAAAAATTGGGCTACACGCTCTTTCGTATCAATCACCTGGGTGACTGGGGCAAGCAGTTTGGTATGCTCATCGTTGCCTACAAGCTTTGGGGCGACCAAAAGGCCGTGGAAGCTGATCCTATCGCTGAACTCCTCAAATTATACGTGCGCATCAATGCTGAAGCTGAAGAAAAGCCTGAATTAGACGATGAAGCCCGCATGTGGTTCAAAAAACTAGAAGATGGTGACCAAGAAGCCTGGGACCTCTGGAAATGGTTCCGCGATGAGAGCCTTGTCGAATTCAATCGCATCTACGACAAACTCAATATTAGCTTTGACCATTATCACGGTGAGGCTTTCTACAATGACAAAATGGATGAAGGCCTTGCTATTCTTGAAGCCAAACATCTCTTGAAGGATTCCAAAGGGGCTAAGATTGTTGACCTCGAAAAATATGATTTACCACCTGCTTTGATTAAAAAATCTGACGGTGCCACGCTCTATATTACCCGTGATATGGCCACAGCCATGTACCGGCAAAAAACCTTTCATTTTGTGAAAAATATCTATGTGGTTGGTCAAGAACAATCCAACCACTTCAAGCAACTCAAAGCTGTGCTAAAAGAAATGGGCTTTGACTGGTCAGACGACATGATTCATGTGTCCTTTGGTCTTGTTACTAAAAATAAGAAAAAATTATCAACCCGTAAAGGCAACATCATTCTTTTAGAACCTACACTTGATGAAGCGGTATCGCGCGCGCTATCCCAAATTGAAGCTAAAAATCCCGAGCTCGCCAACAAAGAAGAGGTGGCTAAACAAGTCGGGATTGGTGCGATTAAATTCTACGATCTCAAGACTGACCGCGATAATGGCTATGACTTTGACTTAGAAGCCATGGTTTCCTTTGAAGGGGAGACTGGTCCTTACGTCCAATACGCTTACGCTCGGATTCAGTCCATTCTTCGCAAAGCTCAGTTCTCGCCTGATAGCAGCGCTAGCTATTCTCTAAATGATGCTGAAAGCTGGGAAATTATCAAGTTGCTACAAGATTTTGCTCGCCATATCGAGCGTGCGGCTGAGAAGTACGACCCTTCAATCATTGCAAAATATGCAATTCAATTGGCTCAGGCCTTTAACAAATACTATGCACATACGCGCATTCTTGAGGAAGATCCTGAACGTCAAAGTCGCCTTGCACTGTCTTATGCGACCGGTGTGGTCTTAAAGGAAGCACTTCGCCTGCTTGGTGTAGAAGCACCAGAAAAAATGTAACCTCAGTGAAGTCAAAATCCGACAGATTGAAGAAAAGGGCGATTCGGTCACTTTTCTTCAATCTTTTTTGGTGTAATATACAAAACCCCTAGCAGTGCTTGTAAATGTAGCATAGCTAGGGGTTTTATCACGAATAATCTCTTTGTTACGATTAGACTGACTTATCATAATTTTTGCGGCGAATCTTGAAATCCGAACTGATAACCTCATCCACATCCACAATGGAAATAAAGGCATCTGGATCTAAGTCCGCCAAAATTCGTTTCACATCTCGTACCTCATTGGGACTGAGCGTAACATACATGACATTATATTCATTACCAGAGTAGGCGCCCTCGCCCTTAAGGAAGGTGACCCCTCGGTTGATTTCGGTGAGAATAGCTTGCGCAGCCGCCCGAGAATGCTTGGTTATGATAATCATGCCCCGAATCGTATAACCGCCATTTTGCACCACTGTTAACACTTGACTAAAAACAAAACTGGCAACCAAGGTATAAAGCATATGCTTTAAATCAACATAGGACAAGGAAGCAAACAAAACAATAGCATCAATAAAAAGAAGCGTTTGTCCTAATTTCAAACCACATTTTTCTTCGGCAATACGGCCAATAATATCTGTTCCTCCTGTAGTTGCCCCATAGCGAAAGACAATGCCACTCCCAATTCCGGCACAAAGTCCAGCCATCACCCCGACCAACATCATATCATCTTGCAAACCAAGCTGCAAAGGAACTTTTTGCCATAGCCACATGAAAACAGAAACCATCAAGGTGCCATAGATGGTCATGACTAGCGGCCGACGGCCAAGGACACGTGCGCCAATGATAAATAAGGGAATATTTAAAATCAAGGAAGAATAAGCCGGATTGATGCCCAGCAGCGCGTGAATAATCAAGGTTATCCCTGCTACACCACCTTCGGCCAAGTGATTTGCCATATTAAAATTAACAAAACCAAAAGCATAAATCGCAACCCCTAAGGTAATTAAGCATAGGTCTCTAAATTTAGAAACAATTCCTTCAATCGTCATTGGTTCACTCCTTATCTTATTTTCATAAAAAACTAGTTGCCTCATAAAAGACAAACTAGTTTATTTTTTTCGTTTTTTCTGCTTAGGAACAAAATAGTCAGGCTGGTTGAATTCATCCACATCAAAAATAGAAATAAAAGCCTGAGGATCAACCGTATTAATCAACTGGCGGACATCGCGCACATCACGCCGGCTAAGAGCAACGTAAATTACTTTTTTTACATTGCCCGAGTAGGCGCCCTCACCATTTAAATAAGTAACCCCCAAACCGAGCTGACGCATAATAAAATCTGCTATCAAGTCTGCCTGATCCGAAATAATAATGGTTCCACGGACAGTATAGCCACCATTTTGCACCAAATGAACAATCTGCCCATACATGAAGCTCGCGATTAGTGCATACATCATCTGTGGAAGGGAAATATAAGTCAAGGAAATAACCATGACAAACAGATCAATTCCTAGCAAGGCCTGATTGAGTTGTAAGCCAAAACGATTTTCAATAAATTTGGCAATAATATCCGCTCCGCCTATCGTACCACCATGACGAAAAACCAGACCGCCACCTAAGCCACCTAAAATCCCGGCCATAAGTGAAACTACCAAGTTATCATGATCTAAATCAATTGCCAAAGGGAACTGTTGAAAAACCCAAACAAATAAATACATGGCTATAATTCCAATTACAGTATACATGGTTGAGCGTTTCCCAAAGAAGCGACTACCTAAAAAAACAAGTGGCAAGTTAATGAGATAACCAGTAATGGTCGGATTGATATTAAACAAGGCCTTACCTACCAAGGTCAGACCAGCCAAGCCATTGGCAGCAATCTTATTAGCCATGTAAAAATAGACAAAAGCAAAGGCATAGACCGCAGAGCCTAACACAATTAACCCCATGTTTTTCAGGTTTAAGGTTTTACCAGTCTGCATTAAGCTCCCTTCTACAACTAGTCATCTTCAATAAATTTTCCAATTATCCGCACATTTTCAGCAATAGAGACAAAGGCCTTTGGATCAACCTTCATCATCAAAGCTTTAAAATCATTATATTCCTCATGGGTCAAAATTGTAATAAGGATAAATTTTTCATGATGGTTGTAAGTGCCTTCTGCATTATTAATACAGGTAACACCTCGATTGAGACGATGATGAATTGCCGAAATAACTTTCTCAGGAACTTCAGTCACAATCATAGCCTGCATCTTCTTTTGCTTAGTGAAAATGGCATCTGTCACACGACTCGAAACAAAGATAGAAACCATTGAATAAAGAGCATACTGCCAGCCAAAAAGAATGCCAGCAAAAACCAAAATTAAGCCATTCACCACAAAAGAAATACTACCAACATCCCGGCCTGTTTTTTGCCTAAGGGTCAAACTGACAATGTCGGTACCCCCACTTGAAATGCGTGATTTCAAGCCAAGACCAATCCCTAGTCCCATGACCAAACCGCCAAAAATGGCATTAATCAATGGGTCTTGGGTCAACGTTACTGCTGGCATGATCTGAATAAAAAGCGAGCTCATCGTAACAGTGATGAAGGTAAAAATAGTAAACTTATGGCCAATACGATACCAAGCAAGCAGCATTAAGGGAATATTAATCACATAGTAAGCCAGGGCAACCGGTATCATAAATCCTCCCAAATGCTTACTCAACGCTGAGATGACTTGGGCAAGTCCTGTTGCCCCACTAGCATAGACGTGGCCAGGCTGAAAGAAAAAGTTGACCGCAATACTGGATAATATCCCATATAGTAAAGAAGCAGAAATTTTTTCGGCATACTTTTCTTTAGAAATACTTCGTAAAGCATGAAGTAAACCAATCTTTTTTGCCCCACGACTAATGACATATTTAACTTGCTTATTGATTGGTGTTTTTTTATAGTGTCTAACTTGCTTATTCATGACTTTCTATTTGGAGACTAAGTTCCTCCAATTGGGCTTTTGAAACAGGGCTAGGTGCTTGTGTCATTGGATCACTAGCTTTATTATTTTTAGGAAAGGCAATCACTTCGCGGATATTATCTTTACCAGCTAAAAGCATGACGAATCGATCAAGACCAATGGCCAGGCCACCATGAGGTGGGAAACCATAATCCATTGCTTCAAGCAAGAAGCCAAATTGTTCTTTAGCAGCCTCAGCTGTAAATCCAAGAGCCTCAAACATCTGCTCTTGCATCGCTTTTTGATTAATCCGTAGGCTACCACCACCAAGTTCATAACCATTCAAAACAATATCATAAGCAACCGCACGAACCTTGGCTAAATCACCTCCAAGATCCTGGGCAGTTTCTTTTGTTGGCAAGGTGAAGGGATGATGGGCAGCCATATAGCGGCCTTCTTCCTCAGACCATTCAAACATTGGCCAATCAACCACCCAGAGGAAGTTGAACAGCCCCTGATCAATTAAATCAAGCTCTTTAGCAATCCGACTACGAAGAGCCCCAAGAGCTTCGTTAGCAATTTCCAAGCGGTCAGCCACAAATAATACCAAATCATTGTTTTCAAGCTGTAAAGCCTCTGTCAAGTAAAGTTCAATACTTGTCAAGAATTTAGCAACGGGTCCTGAAAGGCTACCATCACTATATTTAGCCCAAGCTAATCCTTTAGCTCCATACTGTTTCGCAACTTCAGTTAAGTTATCAATGGCTTTGCGAGAATAATGATCTGCCTTATTTTTAACCACAATTGCTTTTACAGCAGGAGCTTCTGAAAACACTTTAAAGTCAACTTTCTTGACAATTTCTGTCAAGTCATGTAAAAGCATTGCATAGCGGGTATCTGGTTTATCTGAGCCATAGTAATTCATAGCATCATCATACGCCATCCGTGGGAAAGGCAGCGTTACTTCAATTCCCTTAGTTTCTTTCATAACACGGGCAATCATACCCTCTACAATATCTTGAATTTCTTGCTCGCTCAAAAAAGAGGTTTCTAAGTCAACTTGTGTAAACTCAGGTTGACGATCTCCACGCAAATCTTCGTCCCGGAAGCATTTTACAATCTGGTAATAGCGATCAAAACCCGCATTCATCAGCAATTGCTTAGTAATCTGTGGACTTTGAGGCAGTGCATAGAAATGACCTTGACTCACCCGACTTGGAACCAAATAGTCACGCGCCCCTTCAGGAGTTGATTTCGTCAACATAGGTGTCTCAACATCAATAAAGGCTAACTCATCTAAATAGTTACGAATAGAATGGGTGATTTGCGCCCGTAGTTTGAAATTTTCAAACATCTCAGGCCGCCGTAAATCAAGATAACGATAACGCATACGTGTGTCGTCATTAGCTTCAATACCATCTTTAATTTCAAACGGTGTTGTCTTTGACGTGTTGAGAACAATCAAACTTTCTACTTTCAGTTCCACTGTTCCCGTTGACAAGTGCTCATTGGCCTGTTCGCGTGGAGCAACCTTACCACTCACTTCAATGACAAATTCGCTGCGCAGGCTCTCAGCGACCCTCATCACTTCAGGAGTTACTTCTTCTGGATTAATAACAAGTTGCATGATACCTTCGCGATCTCGTAGGTCAATAAAAATAAGTCCACCTAAATCACGCCGACGGCCAACCCAGCCTTTTAAGGTCAGTTCTTGTCCGATATGCTCTTTGCGCACACGTCCTGCATACATACTTCGTTTCATTCCTGATCTCCAATACATTTTAGTTCCTACTCATTATAACAAAAAGCCCTTAAAAACCCCACCCATTTAGGTAGAGTTTTTCGGAATGTTTAATGAAAGCAAATCTTCATCTCTTATGAGGACTAAAGCAGGTCAACTATCAGCACTAGCCTAAGCCTAGCTGCTTCAACTGCCCAGCACAGCCATTTAAAAAGCCCCAAAAAGGAGCTTTATGCAGGCCTTAAGCCAATTTTGCTAAAACACTTGCAAAATTTGACTTTAAGTCATCAAATGACACCTGGATTTCCTCACGTGTTTGATTATTGCGAATAGAGACCCGACCAGCCGTAACTTCGCTGTCACCAATAGTCATAATTGTCTTAGCATTAAAAGCATCAGCTGATTTAAATTGCGCTTTAATTTTTCGTCCAAGATAATCACGTTCTGCTTTAAAGCCTTGGCGACGAATAGCTTGGACCAATTCCAATGCTGCAAAGTTAGCCTCATCACCCAAAACAGCAATATAAGTGTCCAATTGATCCTCAATTGGCAATGTAATCTTCAATTTATCAATAATCATCAATAGACGCTCTAAACCAAGCCCAAAACCAAAGGCAGGCGTTTCTGGCCCATCAAAATAAGTGACCAAACCATCGTAGCGTCCACCACCACAGACCGTCAACTCTGAACCATCAATCTCAGTCATAACTTCAAAAATCGTATGATTATAGTAGTCAAGCCCTCGCACCATATTGGTATCAATAGTATAAGCAATTCCCAGTGCATCAAGCAACTGCTTCACTGCAGCAAAATGAGCCTGACTCACCTCATCCAGATAATCTAAAATAGACGGCGCGTGCTTTACAGCTTCTTTATCAGCAGCTTCTTTAGAATCCAAAACACGCAGTGGATTTTCTTCTAAACGCCGCTGACTGTCCTTGGACAATTGGTCACGCAAGGGGGTTAGATAGTCAATCAAGGCCTGACGATAGGCTGCACGACTCTGTGGATTGCCCAAACTATTAATCGCTAACTTTAAGTGATCAATCCCTAATGCCTCAAAGAAATCATAGGCCATAGCAATGGTTTCGACATCAGTAGTTGGATTAGCTGAGCCAAAGCATTCTACACCCACTTGGTGGAATTGACGCAGCCGCCCCGCCTGAGGTCGTTCATAACGAAACATGGGTTCAATGTAGTACAACTTAAGTGGTTTTTGTACCTCTGGAGCAAATAGCTTATTTTCCACATAGGAGCGAACTACCGGTGCCGTGCCTTCCGGACGCAAGGTGATATGCCGACCTCCCTTGTCCGCAAAATCATACATTTCCTTGGAGACAATGTCCGTTGTATCTCCAACCGAACGGCTGATGACCTCATAATGCTCAAACATCGGCGTGCGAATTTCCCCATAATGGTATTTTTTAAAAGTTTCACGTGCAACCCGCTCAACATATTGCCACTTAGCAGCATCTGCCGGCAAAATATCTTGTGTTCCCTTTGGTTTTTGAAGTTTCATCCCTTAGATACACAGAAAGTCCCCAAAATGGGCTAACTTTCGTCCTTTCTATTAACGTTTAACCTCCCTTATTTTACCACAAAACTTTCTATTAAAGAAATGGGCTCAGCTAGAAACGATGCTTACCACGAGGCGGCAAAGAACGACTCTGAGGAGTTTGATTAAAATGGCCCATAATATAATTTTCAAACGAAAAGCCCTACTTCACAGCCCGCTCAAAGGCGAGCCCTCGCTTATAATTAAACCAAAACTCAATCATTGGGGATAAAAGATAAAGAAAAATACCTAAATGTGGAAACATAAGAGCCAAAAGCATAACCACTATATCCATCACCGAAAACAGCAATAAACGCTTATGATAGAAGTCATGAATCTGGTCCCGCTTAGTCTGGTATTGCTTATCTGTACTACGCACCGTTAGACGAATTGTTAATAAACTAAGCAAAAAGCCCGTTAATAAATTAATAATACCAAAAAAGAGAATTGCTACCCATTTAGCATCAAAAGTCACCAGCATCTTGGTCGCTAGGGGAAACAAAGCTAAAACCAAATGAGCCAGCACATCAAGCATAAAAGACGTAAACCCAATCTCCTCCACATTGCTCACAACCTGTGTTCGACGAAACCAGAAGTTAAAAACAATAATAAAGGAAATTAAAAAAGTTCCAATAGCATAGGCAAAAGATGGCAAATCAGCCAGCCCTGTGGGTAGTTTAATTTCTAAAACTAAAATTGTCATGATGATTGCAATAATGCCATCACTCAGAGTATCAAAACGTTTAACAATAGCATGAGTCATTTTTTAATCTCTCCTTACGTCCATTACACCTAATCATACCACGATTACTCGTAGTTTAAAGAGGGAGCACTCCAAAAAGGCAAAAAATCTGTCAAGTAACTTTACTTTACAAAAAAGATATGGTATTCTATTACAGTTGATTCAAAATCAAGAACATTAACACTAATTGGAGGATAGAAAAATGGCAGTTCCTGCACGTCACACGTCAAAAGCTAAAAAGAATAAACGTCGTACACATTACAAATTGACAGCTCCATCTGTACAATTCAACGAAACTACTGGAGATTACTCACGTTCTCACCGTGTATCCCTCAAAGGATACTACAAAGGACGTAAAATCGCTAAAGCAAACGAAGCTAAATAATAGAAGGGAGATACCATGCGCGTAAATATCACACTTGAACACAAAGAATCTGGTGAACGCTTGTACCTTACTTCAAAAAACAAACGTAACACGCCAGACCGTCTACAATTGAAAAAATACTCACCAAAATTACGTAAACACGTCGTTTTCACAGAAGTTAAGTAAGACGACACAAAGAAAGCCTATGAAATCAATGTTTCTAGGCTTTTTCTGTTGCTTAAAATGCGATTTTGTCTGATTTTTGTCTGATTAAAACTTTGCAAGTCGGTTTACTACACTCAACTTTCGCATAGTCATACGAATTCCAAACTTCTTTTCAAGATAATTAGTATTTAAACGTTTTTTCCGAGCGTCACGTGGCAAATATAGGTAACAACACTCCTGACCACCATAGAACTCTTCATCTCCTAAATTCTCTCGACTAAGTTCTATTAGAATACTTTCGGGAATCTGTTCATTAGTAAAAACTAGATGAATACGAGAACTATCATAAGCGTCATCAAATGGGTTTTCTTGAATAGCAATCTCCAATTGCTTAGCTTCCTTGATAATTATTGATAAATCAGCTCCTATTTTATCCAAAATTGTATCATGAATTAACTGTATGATTTCTTCATCAGATAACTCTGTTTCTAACATTATATTCCCACTCTGGATATATGTTTGAACATTTAAGAAACCAACTTCTGTTAGAATTTCTACTAGATAAGACATTTTTGGAATTCTATTGGTCCCTATTGGTGTTACACCGCGAAGGAGAATAATCTTTTTCATACTAACTTCCTAACGCATCTTTTTCTAAAGAGTTCATCATCTCCCCATAATAATGAGTATCCCCCGTTGAAAAGTAATTAAACCATGCTTCTACTGTAGATTTTGAATACAGACCCAACTCCTCGACAATGAGCTTAGCCCATGTTAAAGAGCCAGCTGAGCTGGCAGTAATAAGTTTTCCATCTTGCACTGCAACCTCATCCTTATAATAATCCTGCCCTTGATAATGTTGACTCATCTGGCTTAAAAAGAATGAAGCATTACTTGTATGACATCTATTATCTAAAATTCCTTTTTCAGCTAATCCCAAAGTAGCTCCACAAATAGCTCCAACTAAGATATTTTCTTGTAATAGTTTAGAAGCTACTTCTAAAACCTCATCTTGCTCATTATCCAACCAACTATCACCTCCAATAAGTAACAGCGCAGCTGTATTTGCAGTATCTATATCATATAAATTAATATCTGGAATAATTGTCATTCCTCCAGCAGTTTTTATAGCCTTTTTCCCTTTAGAAACCATTAGTAATTTTACTTTAGATTCTCCTAACATAGCCTGTAAGCTTAGTGCATGCATTAAATAGCCGTGTTCCCAATCAGCCATAGTATCTTGAATATACATATAAATATTCTTCATAATTCTTACTCCTCTTTAAATGATTGAACTACTAATTATTTTGATTTTCATTGTATCATAGTATCTCGCTGTAATACCAAAATATTTTACATCATCAGCAAAACAGCAATTTTAGACATTCAATAATGTATTTTGTCTCATCCTCTTGTATCTATGTTATCAACCTTTCTAGTTTTTCAACCGCTCCTCTCATGGTGTCTTTTTGCTTCTTAATCACATGGAGATAGACTCGTTCAATCACCTTGGAATCCTCTGAATGTCCGACAAATTCTCGAATGGTGGGGAGGTCAATGCCTTCACTTGCCATAATAGAGATAAAGCTATGGCGGAACATGTGAGGGATGACATGAATCGGTCTGCCAAAGTCTAGGAAACTGTCAATGTCCTTATAGGGCTTCCCTGCTTTCTTGTTATACTTTGCTGACTGACTAGAACCACCTCTCAGGAATTGTGAGAGCTCGTTGTGATAAAGCGGAGAACCTTGCCGATTACCTGCCCTGATATAGGTTCTAGTAAAGAGATATCCCAAGTCTTGGTAAGTAGGATTGAATTGAGCTTGAAACTTATTTCTGTCAATGTAGTGTCGCAAGATTTTCTCTACCTCAGGGCTCATTGGAATCGTACGGACACTTTCCTTAGTCTTAAGGTCTGCTCGGTAACGTTCCTTTTCATCAAGATTAAGAGCTTCCATAACCTCATCTGATTTATTTTTACTTGCCCTCTGCCAATGAACCTTTATCCACTTCTCCTCAAAGTCAAGCATATCCTCATTCAACCCCAAAACCTCACTTGGTCGCATGCCTGTTAAGAAAATCATTCTCAGCACATCTGCGATAAGTTGATTATCAGGTCGGTTAGTCCAACTCTCTATCAGACAGAGAACATAGTTAACCTCACTTGCTTCTAGATACTTCTCTGCTATATCTTCACGCTTCTTGTCCTGCTCCTCACTTTTTGTCAGAACTCGCCTTTTAACCTTGTTATTGGCAATCGGGTCTTGTGCGAGAGTTATCTGTCCGTTTTCGACTGACCAATCAAAAATCATTTTAAGGAAAATATGTAAATTTCTAGCCATGGATATGGATGAACTATCGATTAGACGTTGAATTTCATCTGTCATAGAGGAAAATTTTGTGATAGACATTCTTGTATCAAAGTTAGGCTTGATATAGCGATTGTAGATAGTGACCCTCGTTTTGAGGGTATTATTGGCAGGATTGACTCTCTCATGCCATGCTTTAAAGGCTTTACCATAGAGATTGCCATTTTCATCAAAAGGTTTAGCGACTTCTTCCAGAGTGAGAAATCTCTTGGTTTTCTTAGGCTTAACGCCTGTTGCCTCGGCGATATAATCATCAACTAATTTGTTCAGTTCTTGCGTAACTTGTGTAATCAATTGTGAGTTTTTAATATCACTGACCAAGAGACGGTCTTTTCCAGAAGGTGACTTTTTGCTCGGTGTTGCCTTAGTGGTAAACCACCCTTTGCTGGCTCCTGTAGAAAGATATTTCTTGTGAGATTTTTTTGTAATAGGGTGGGTAAATCGCATAGCGAATTTCACTAAAACATTTCCAGATTTTTAAGGGTCAGGTCGCCAAGAACTGATAATGAGTACTCTTGAACCATTATCTCTCATAGGTACCTCCTACACCATCTTTGCAAAATACTGGTTGGCAATTTTATAGTCAAACCATGCAACGAAGACTTCCGAGTGGATAAAGACGTTGCCTTGCGTTCCTTTAATGCCGAAGGCGTATGGGCTGTCTTTCATCTGACGAATATAGCTAGTAAGTGTTGCAACTGTCATGCCATGCCAGAGTTCATCTAAAAAGACCCAATTTCATCAACAATTGAAAAGTTAAAAAGCCCATAAAATCAACGTTTCTGTCAATCATGAATGTTACTAAATCATACATTACGCTCACAGAAGTTAAATAGTCTCATAGACCAGCGGACTATGAAAAGCCCGAGCCTTGAAGCAGCACAGCAAGGAAGGGATGAGGGAAGCTTTGTTCCCCTATATAAAGAAAGCCTATGAAATCAACATTTCAAAGGCTTTTTTGTTGATTTTAAACAAACGATAATAGCTAGTAAAAGCCTCTTTAATTTAGTACTGCTATCAAGCTAGATAATTTTAGTTTAACATACTTTTACTTTTATAATCGCCTAAATCTTAAATGGTTGTTTTTAAGTCATAAATGGTCATTTTTCAGAGGTCAAGGCTTTATACTGGTTGGCCATTACCTAAGATAGTCTTTAAAACTTCTTGATATTGCTTTTCTCTCAATTCCTTAATCACTTGGGATAAGTAATCAGATTGGTAATCAATAAAATCAAAATTCAAACTGATAATTTTAGTCGTGACCGGTAATTCCAACTCTTCTATAATACTGGGCAAAATGCCCCATTTAGATGGAGTAATTGCTCCAGTTTTTTTAATTATCAGCTTACGCCCTACAGTTTACCTCTTAGTGAGTTCATGGCTGTCTCCCCTCACAAAAACTAACCATTAGAACCATCTCTTTGAGCCAAACCCTCCTCTGAACAGCTAGTTCACAGCCGTCGAATCCACCAAACCATAAACCGACACTTAACAAACCTCTCCATTACCTATATTCGAAAAACAAAAAAAGAAATGCCTAAAAAATAATAAATATTTTTAAACATACAGCCCCAAAAACAAGAGCTAAAACTCCCACAAGCACCATCACAGCAAGGTTTAAAACGCTTCCTAAATTTCTAACCATAAGTTTGCAAGCCCAGCAATTCCTGACCTTAAGTATATATATATATATATATATATATATATATACTGGTGGTTGCCGTAAAAAGCTTAGAAATGAAAAGGAGATTATATTAATATGGCAAAGCACCATTGGAGCAAAAAGGCGGTCCTCGCATCACTCATGCTAGGCGCAAGCGTTTTGGTGACAAGTACCGGAGTAAGTGCGGAAACAATTATACCTGATCAAACATTTGATAAATCTTTTTTTGATTTATCAAATGCAGCATCAATAAATAAGACAACTCTTGATGATGAGCGCTTTAAGCTGGCTAACAAAATCGAAGAAATTCTTCAGAGTCTTAGAACTGATGATTTAATGTCTTTAATTATTGGAGCATATGGAGATGATAGAGGCACAGACTTCGGAATTAGGGTCTTCAATATCACCACTGAACAACAGGCTAATGCAAGAAAAATTTATTCCCTTGTACAGCAAGCAGGACTGAGCTCCATAGCATTTAAAGATGAACAGCAAGATGGAGATTGGGATTCAGAAGGTTTTGAAAAACTTCTTTTTAAAGAATTAATGCGACGTGCCGAAAATTATCAAACTATTTTAGAAAGGTGGAGAGAAAATAGGGATGAACTTGAAGCCCAGTTACAAGAAAACGATGAAAATATTTCAAAACTTACTGGAGAAAATAAGCAACAGAAAATCGAACTTACCAACCTGAAATCTAATCTCGAAAAAACAGCACAAGAACTTAAAAATGCTGAGGAAACAAGCAAAAATCTAAAAGCACAAAGTGAAAAACTGACAAGTCAGCTTGCTGATTCTAATAAGTCCAAACAAGAACTTCAAGCTCAAATGAAGGACTTAGAGGCTCAATCTCAAAAAACTTCTGCTGACTTAAAAGCTAGTCAAGAAAAAGTAAACGCTCTCAACAAGCAGATTAGTGACTCTACTAGCCAAAACCAAAACTTGCAAGCTAGTCTTGAACAAGAAAAGAAAAACTTAAATGACCTTCAACAACGTTTCGATGCTGCTACAAAAGCTAATACGGAAGACAAAGCTAAACTTCAATCCGAATTAGATTCTAAGAAAGCTGAAGTTAACCAACTACAAGCCAAAGTTGATGAAAGCAAGGCTACTCTTGATAAACTGACTGCTGAAAAAGCTGAGGCTGATGCTAAAGTAGCAGAATTAACAGCTCAAAAAGCTGACATTGAGGCGAAGCTGAACAGCCAAACTGAGCTCAGCGCAGAAGAAAAAGCGAAGCTTGAAAAACAATTAGTTGATATTCAAAGCAAAATCGCTGAAAAAGATGCCTCGATCAAGTCGCTTGAAGGTCAGCTTGACACCCTGAAACGGCAGGAGCAAGAAAAAACTCCTGAAACACCTCAAGTGCCGGAAATGAAACCTGAGGACAAACCAGCTGAACCTCAACAGCCTGAAACCAAACCTCAAGCTCCGCAAGTACCAGAAACTGACAAACCAAGCGCGCCGAAGAAACCGGAAATCAAGCCAGCTCCGGCTGTTCCAGAAGTGAAGCCAAGCACACCACGCACTCCAGAAAAACCAGGTAAGGCTCATCCAGCGGCACCAAAAGCTAACCATGGCAAAGCTAGCAACGCAGCAACGCCTACTACTCCACACACGGCAACACAAAACACTGCTGCGCACTTGCCACAAACGGGTGAAACTACAGTCAACCCATTCTTCTCCGTAGCAGCTCTCTCTATCATTGCTTCTGCTGGCGTCCTTGCTACTAAACGCAAAGAAGACTAGTCTCATCATTTCTAGCTAGATTTACACAGACTAGACTCCATCTCTTTTCCATAAAATAAATCCTTAGTGATGAAAGGCTTGACAGCTTTGTCAACCCCTAACATCTCATTCTCAACTCCAAAAGGGGCTAGGACCATAGTCCGACCTCAAATGTAAAAAGCAAACAAAGTTGTTTTCCCGTTAATCGGAAGGCTACTTTTGTTTGTTTTTTTAGTAACATTTTTCCACCTATCGAATCTAATAAAAAAGCACACCTCAGGTGGAGAATGTGCTTTGTCATATCATCTAATCAAAAAGGGAACCTTCTAGATATACCCTCTCAAGGGTTTGTTAGTTTATAGATTGGCCAACTACATAAGTCAGCATAGCTGCTTGACCGGCCGTGAAGGTCCGATAAGAAATCGTTCCAAGGCCTAAACAGTTTGACTCTGAAATAAGGATAGAACCATCTTCTTTGACGTCTTCGACGATAGCCACATGACCAAAGGTTGGATCTGCGCCGGCTTGGCCTGGATTAAATGAAATGGCATAACCAACTTTAGGCTGATGAGTCGTTTCATAGCCAGCAGCATATTTCCAGCTACCGCCATTTCCCATGTAAGGTCCAAAGCGGTAACCAAGCTCTTGTGCCCGATTATAAACATACCAGGTACATTGTCCCCATGGGTAAGTTCCGGCCACATAATCTAAGACATGGTTGGTCTTAGCAAGTTTATAGCCGACAGGAACAGCTGCTAGGCTGGCGCTAGACTGCAATAAGAGCTCCTTAGGAATCTCAGGCGTACCGCCGTGTTGGTCAATCCACTCGTCAACACTTTCCATAATTTTCGCCCGAGCTTTTCCGGTTCCACTCGCATCTGTGAAGTAAACCGAGCCTTCTAAGGAAACATTGAGCTGTCCTATTGCTAAGAGCTTTGCTTTTTTATCTTGTAGGGCAAAACTAGTATTGTAGTTTTGGATAATGGTTTCTTGTGTCATTCTGATGACAGCTTTTTCATCATTGAAATTTCTGGCATTGCTTGGATTATGGTCAAAAGCACCAAAACCAAACATATTAGCACCTGGTTCTGTAGCAACACCGGCAGTTCCCAGTGAGCTTTCAGCCATTGCAATTGCAATAATTGCTCGCGCATCAAGTCCAGATAGCTTTTCCCACTCTAGAATTTTCTTCCCATTAATCCGATTCTGATCATAGGCAATCTTAGTTGATTGCAAAAAGCCATCTAACTGCTCTGCTTTGATGCCATAACGATGAGACAGGAGATTATGAGTGTAAGCGTCCTTACCAGACCAATGCTTAACATAAGAAGCGCTAGCAATTGCCGAAGGCAGCTCCATAATATCTAAGTCACTATCATCAAAAAGCGCTGCTGGAGCAGAGCTAGCGGACTGAGGCAGAGGCGCTTGAACCTGTGCTTGAGGTTGAACAGGTGTTACGTGGTTTGGCTTAGTACCAACGTTTGGTGCTGGACTTGGCTTAGGTTCTGTGGCACTAGGGACGGTGGTTGAAGGCTTTGCACTAGAACTACTCGAAGGAGTTGAGGTACTTGGAGTAGTTGCGGGTGCAGTACTAGGTGCTACAGGTGCTTGTGATGCCTCTGATGCTTCTTGAAGGTCTTTACTTGAATTGGTTTGAGTGGGTGCTGTTGTGTTAGTTGCTGAATTCATGGACAAAATCTCTGAAGGTAGTGTCGCTTGGGCTGACTGGCTAGCTGACTCAGTATGGCCAGCCTCTTTGGGAGCTATTTCTGGGTCTTTGGAAGCAGTTGTAACTGTCTGAGCACTCGGCGTTTGCACTTCCTGAGCAGCAACACTAAGCGTTTGCATGCTTGAAGCCAGCAGTACCAACAACATGAATAAAGCAATATATCTCTCTTTTTTCAAAACGTTAATCTCTATCTCCTTGGTTACGGTTAGTTTCATTTTTTCCCTATCTAGTATATATTATTTCCTATTATAAGTCTATCAATTTTTTCTATCATTCAAAAGACGCTAAGCCCTTTTACCATCTGCTTTATCAAGTATTTTAAAGAAATAAAAAATGGTCCTAGGAACCCTATTCTTGTACTTATTGACAGTTATCTATTATATTTTTAAAAAGTGTGGTAAAAAATCGTTACTAGAACAAATATTTTTCGAATAAAAAAGTAAGCGAATCTATAAATCAGCACTCATCACGTTAAAATCTCTTTTTATCATTCTTTTTTAAAAATAATCAGCTTTTTCGAGCAGTCAGATTTGTCATAGCTAAGCTTAAGTTTTCTGTGGTATGTTTTTTTGTGTGTAAGCTTTTGGATGTCCAAGCATATGATACAATGGAAATAGTCTAGACTTTAGGAGGACCACATGAGATCATTTATTACACGTATCATCAAAGGCATGATTATTGCCCTAGGCTTTATTTTGCCCGGTGTTTCAGGTGGCGTATTAGCTGCCGTTTTAGGCATCTACGAGCGTTTGATTAACTTTTTAGCCCATTTGCGGATGCACTTCATTGACAACATTTTATACTTTTTACCAGTGGGGATTGGCGGCATCTTAGGAATTGCCCTTTTTTCCTATCCTGTTGAGTACCTCCTAGAACATTTTCAAGTGCCCGTTCTTTGGGGCTTCGCTGGAGCAATCATTGGCACCCTGCCAAGTTTACTAAAAGAAGCCACCAAAGACGCTAAACCCGATGTTAAAGATCACCTTTGGTTCTGGTGCACCTTATTTCTTTCTGGCTTCTTTCTTTACTACCTCAATGACTTCATTGGCACCCTTTCAGCCAACTTCTTTAGCTTCATTTTAGCTGGCATACTTATTGCCCTTGGTGTCCTAGTGCCTGGCCTTAGTCCCTCAAACCTTTTACTGATCCTTGGGCTCTATAGTCCCATGCTCCAAGGTTTTAAATCCTTTGACCTCCTAGGAACCTTCTTCCCCATAGCTTTGGGTGGTATCATCGCTATCCTTACCTTTTCCAAAGCCATGGATCACGCGCTCAAGCACCATCATTCCCGCGTCTATCACTTTATCCTAGGCATTGTCCTCTCAAGCACCCTACTAATCTTAATCCCTACCCCAGGTAACCCCGAATCCATCTCTTACCAGGGCAGTAGTTTTGCGACTTGGTGCTTTGCTCTTCTTCTCTTTGTTTTGGGAATCTGGCTTGGCCTCTGGATGAGTCGCCTTGAGGCAAAGTACAAATAATCCATCACACCCTTTATCTACTGGCTGAGCTTCATGCATTAGCATCCCATAAAAAATAAGCTAGCTCTAATAGCAAGCATCGCATCTTCTCTCACCATGCCTCACTCATTATCACAACATTATAAATCACGAAAAAAGTAGCCCTAGGAAAGAGCGAAGCAGCTTTTATTTTGATTTTTTCAGACATATTGTCCGTTTTAGTAAGTATTGACTTTTCTTTATTTCTTAGAAAAATAACCTAATACTCAAATAATTTTTCTAAAAACCATTCAATTACATAGACACCGTGTATAAAAATGTGCTAAAATAGAAAAATAAACGTAATGTGTTTTAAAAAATGGTAACAGAGAAATTATGACAAATAAACGAAAAGAAGCAACAAAAACAGCCCTACTTGATGCAATGGTTCTCCTTTTAAACAAAGAAAGCTTTGATGACATCACCACCATTGAATTAGCTAAAACAGCCGGTGTCAGTCGTTCAAGCTTTTACACACACTACAAAGATAAATATGAAATGATTGATTCTTATCAACAGATGCTTTTTCATAAGCTAGAATATATCTTTGAGCGTGAGTATGAAAGCCGTGAGCAGGCATTTTTAGAAGTATTTCACTTCCTGGAGCGAGAGCAACTGCTATCAGCTTTGATTTCCGCCAATGGTACAAAAGAACTACAAAATTTTATTATTAATAAAGTGCGCATTCTCTTGAGCTCAGAATTGAAAGACCGCTTAGGTACAGCTGGCATGTCAAAAATTGAAATTGACTATCAGAGCATTTACTTGGCCTATGCCTTCTTTGGGACCTGTCAAACATGGATTGCACGAGGCAAAAAAGAAACACCACGAGAAATGACTAATTTTGTCCTTAAAATGCTGGATAAGTCAGCTCGTTAGAGATCTGTTGACGTATATTGGGTAATGACCATCCGTTTAAAAACAGGAAAAAGATGAAAGGGTTACCCTCAAATTACAGAGATTTTTTTAAGAAGTTTAAAGACTTCTTTTTTTTAAGTATATATACTATATTTTTATTAAAAAAAGAGATAAAATAATAACACTGGTTAATCACTTGTATCCAATATTAGGAAACATCCTGCATAGGAGATAACGATTAAGGACACTTTTTATGAAAATACATTTTTTTCTTGCCCTCAGTGCTATCCTCATTCTGAGCGGGCTCAGTACCATCATCACTGGCATCTTTTTCAGAAATGAAAATTCTATCTCCAGTGGCTTTCTGCAGTTTGTCATCGGCTTTATTGTCTTTATTTTAATAGAAATCATTATTATCAAATTTATTTAAAAAAGTCGTCCAAGATTAGCCAACCTCAAAGATAAAACTAAAAAAAGGACTGCCTTGTCAACACAAGAAGGGCAGTCCTTTCTAACAGATAAACAGACTTATATTACTGACTACACAAGCACATATTCCTATAGCGCCAGCTAGCTTATTTTAAGCACTTAGCTTTTTGAAAAATGGCCAAGCTAGCAAGATGATAAAACTAAGAAACAACACTAAGGCCAAGCCACCGGCTGCATATTCCACCACAGGATATAAATCATGAAAAGTACCAGCCGCATGTGTTTTACATATCATCACAAAACCCCAGCTAACTGCTACTAAAACAGAAGGATTGTGACTATAAAAGACCAACCAAAAAGCAAGTAAGCTAACTAGAATTAACACCAAAAGGGCCATTGTTGTCAAAGATAAAGGATAACTAATCCTAAGTTTCCTAAACCAAGCAGCAAAATTCATAAAACTTGCTACTAATAACCAGCCCGCATGCAGACCAAAAGTTACTCGAATTAACCAAAAATTTTGCTCGTCTTTCACCTCTCGAATAATCCAAAGCAGAAAGAGAAAATAAAGGGTGATAACTAAAGCAGAGAGACCTAGGTAATTATTATTAAACAGAATAATCCATAGCATATTGGTCGCTAAAGCACCTAGCAAGGGTCTAAAAAGTCTATGTTGAATGCGCAAAAGCTGAACATCTTGTGTCTTAAGCCACCAAAGTAAAATAAGGGTTAATAATAAGTAAATCAAGGACCAAATCGAAAACGCTAAGGGAGCAGGAGTCAATAAGCTTTGGTAGCGGTCAGAGATTTCTTTACTGGTATAAGGCGTAATTAAACCAGTCACCGACAGATAATTTAAAGCCAAGGCTAAGCCAAAAACCATCAGCAGGACAGCCGTGTGTAAACTATGTTTTTTCATAAATAACTCCTTGCATTATATCTTTAGACAGATAATCTTTATCAAATAGACAGAAAAAAAAGGCACAAAACGTGATTGAATAACAAAGGATGCTGTCAAGCCGCTTGCACAAAGACAACAGAAAAAAAGTGTTAACCTTAACAAAGGCAAGCTCAAACAAACAATCACTGTATCAATGGCTTAACTCGGTTAAAAGTGACTAAGGCTGTGGACTTTTGTCCCAGCCTCTAATCATAGTCCATAGATGACATTTTTGACTGATAGACAAAACAACACCGGACAAAGGCCTAAGCATAGCCTTACTTGCTTTCTATTTTGCTAATAGCTAATCGCAGCAAATGCCCTTGGTAAAAAAGACTATATGCATCTCATAAATAGATCGATTCAGCACTAATTCAAAAATGAACTCAACCTTCTTACCTAAGAAACAACTGAGTAAATGAACCTGGCATGTTATATGTTTTCCTATTTATAAAAACAAACACATCCCCATTAGTACCTAAAAGCCCATTGCCTTTGTACAACAGTACTTAGCCTCTGCTTCTGCCAGATAAATCAGTAACCTTAGAAAACGTAACAGATTGTTACCTCTGCTCGCTCTTAGAAAGAAAAAATTCTTAAATACGCCTTGCCAGACTTTATCCGTATAAACTCAGATTAAAGACAAAGTCTTTTTTTTTGCTACTTTTAAGTGCTAACAAGGTTAAGCGTCATTATACAGTCAGTGATGTCAGGAAAACCCATGCCAGCCATACTTAAAGAGTCTTCCTAGATTCTACTGTTTCCAACTGGCAAAATAATCCTATTTCCATTTTCCATCACTTTTCTCACAGCAAAAGATTATTCTTAGCTGATTTGCTAGCTAAAAAGTTATTTTAAGATTTAATAATACTTCTAAACAAATTTCAACAAGAGAGACTTAGCTAAACTTCTAGAACAAGCCTGGCAGGTGGTCTTTTCTTTATTCTAACCTAAATTACCAGTTTGCACTAGCAAGGAGTTCAAAAAAAGCAACCTGAACTTTCATTTCAGCCACGCCTTGTTTCCTGTTAAGTCAATTAAGCTTTGCAGCTTCAGCTGCCCACACTCGTATTCAACAAACATCTAGTCAATCACCTACTAGTAGGATTAGTACACACCACCACAACTAAGATGTTTACGAATACCTGTAAGCTCTTAGCTAAAATCAGCATAGCCATAAAATCGTAAAATAACTATCAAATAATAATCATAGAGTAACTTATAGACCTTGTAAAGGTCACATAAAAAGATAGTTAGCAAGAAAATCAACCATATTAACTCCTTAGAACAACTTCGTCTTAGCAAGGAAACCTATTTTGGATGAATAGCAAATTGCTATATGAAGAGCTTACCTCTTAACCCTTACGTGTCAAGTAAAGCCATTTACCTTTACAGGTATTAAACCAAATCAGCATTAGCGACAAAATAGCAATCCTATATTACCTCATCACGTTTAAAATAGCTAGCCGGCAACATCCAAATTACTGAAATAACATTGTCAACTAAGTTGACAAGCTTCTACAAAGCTTTCTAACTCCGTTAAAAGCAAAGCTAAACAAATTTTCCCCATTTTACACAACAAAAAGGTAAGCAAACCCAGAAGACAACGATTTAAGCCAAAGCAAAAAGCCCACTGTTGTAGGCTTTTCATTAGTGCAAATCTTATCTTAAAGCATTTTGTTGTAGAATTCAACGACAAGAGCTTCATTGATTTCTGGGTTGATTTCATCGCGCTCTGGGTAGCGTGTCAATGATCCTTCTAATTTTTCAGCGTCAAATGATACGAAAGCTGGGCGTCCAAGTGTTGCTTCAACAGCTTCTAGGATAGCAGGAACTTTCATTGATTTTTCACGAACTGAGATGACTTGACCTGCTTCAACGCGGTATGAAGGAATATCAACGCGTTTACCATCTACAAGGATGTGTCCATGGTTAACGAATTGACGTGCTTGACGACGAGTTGTTGCAAGACCTAAACGGTAAACTACATTGTCAAGGCGACGTTCTAAAAGAATCATGAAGTTGAAACCAAGGGTTCCTTCTTTAATTTTTGTAGCTTGTACGAACAAGTTACGGAATTGTTTTTCGCCTAAACCATATGAAAAACGTAGTTTTTGCTTTTCAGCAAGTTGCAAGCCGTATTCAGAAAGCTTGCTACGGTTGTTAGGACCGTGTTGACCAGGTACGTAGTTACGACGTGCCAATTCTTTACCTGTGCCTGTAAGTGACAAGCCAAGACGACGTGATTGTTTCCATGATGGACCAGTATAACGTGACATTATTAATGTCCTCCTCGAATATATATAGTGAGGAAATAACGATTTAAAAAATCCTGATTCGTGCAGGGGGCTTTCGCCTAAACAGCAAAGGTTACTAGAATAGTTAACCACCTGTTGACGAGCTTCATATTTTTCTGCTGTTATTTCACACAAAGGTCATTATAGCAAGTTTATCAACAAAAGTAAAGAAAAGTTATTAAAAAAGCTAATCTTTCAATTAGCTAATCAGCTTAGTCAAAATAGCGAATTAAGGTCTTTTCCGTGAGAATATCCGAATAAGTGTAAGATTCAACGTAAGCATTATTTACAGCACCAGGCTGATCAGATGCTTCATTATATTCAATAATAAATAATGACGGATACACCTCAATTAATCGACCAATTTTATTCTTTTCGCGTTTTCGGCCATTCTCAAGGGTGAGTTCCACTAATTGGCCTTCATGAGCCTTGATTTCCTCTTTTATTTTTTTCATTTTTGCTACATCAGCAAATGCATCACTCATAACACTTTTCTCCTTTATCTTTCCTCAAATTGGGCTATACTTGAAAATTTATTGTATTCTTTTTGGAACATCAATTTGACTGTCCCACGTGCACCAGAACGGTTTTTCTCAAGTATCACTTCAATAGTGTTATCTTCCATCGCATCGTCAGAGTCTTCTCCTTCTTTACGATAGTAATCATCACGGTATAAGAAGGCTACAATGTCCGCATCTTGCTCAATCGAACCAGATTCCCGAATATCTGATAAAACTGGACGCTTATCCTGGCGCTGCTCAACTCCACGTGACAACTGACTAAGGGCAATCACTGGAACTTTTAGTTCCTTAGCTAGAATTTTTAGTTGACGTGAAATATCTGACACTTCTTGTTGACGATTTTCAGGTCTAGTCCCGGTGATTAACTGTAAGTAGTCAATAACAATTAAGCCTAAGCCTTCTTCAACTTCCTGCGCCAATTTACGTGCTCTAGCTCGAATCTCAGTAATTTTAATCCCAGGAGTATCATCAATATAGATTGGAGCTTCTGCAAGGGCTCCTTGCGCTATGGTGACATTAGTCCAATCCTGATCGGTTAATTGACCTGTTCTTAGGCTGTGTGAGTCCACCAAGCCCTCAGCTGCAAGCATCCGATCAACCAAACTTTCTGCACCCATCTCCAAAGAAAAAATGGCGACTGCTTTTTTTTGCTTTGTTCCAACGTTTTGGGCAATATTCAATACAAAAGCTGTTTTCCCGACAGCTGGTCTTGCTGCAAGAATAATCAATTGATCAGGGTGTAAACCTGTTGTAATCTTATCCAAATCTCGAAAGCCAGTTGGTAAACCTGTCACATCTGAGGTTTGCTTAGAGCGCAGTTCCAGATTTTCATAATTGATTTTTAAAACATCTGCTATCTTTCGAAAACCACTCCGATTGCTATGCTCATTAATTTCTACCAATGCTTTTTCAGCACCAGCAATTATCTCATCTGAGGCGGTTGCACCTTCAAAAGCTTGGTTGACAGTCTCTGTCAACCTGGCAATAATATCACGCAGCATAGCCTTTTCAGCTACAATCTTAGCATAGTATTCTGCATTTGCACTTGTTGGCACACTATTGACAAGTTCAACAATGTAGGATAAGCCACCAATATTTTGTAAATCACCTTGATCATCAAGAATGGTTCGAACAGTGGTAGCATCAATAGCATCATTACGATCACTGAGAGTAATCATTGCCCGAAAAATGACTTTATGTGCATATTTGTAAAAATCATCTGGGCTAATAAATTCTCTAACCGTTATCAATTTATCAGGAGAAATAAAGATTGAACCTAAAACAGATTGCTCTGCTAATAAATCTTGGGGTTGAACGCGTAGTTCTGAAACTTCAGGCAACCTCAGCACCTCCACATCTTAACACATTTAAGCTTCTTTAATATTTAATTTGATTTCAGCAAGGACTTCTTTATGCAATTTAACAGGAACTTCAATTAGACCAATTGCTCGAATGGGATGGTCTAATTCAATGTGGCGTTTATCCACTTTTAAGCCATATTGTTTTAACAGCTCTTCTGAAATCTTTTTAGCTGTAATCGAACCAAAGGTGCGACCATCCGGTCCAACCTTCTCAGTAAATAAAACAACTGTTTTTTCATCAGCTAACTTTTCTTTAAGTGCTTTAGCTTCTGCTAGAATTTCAGCTTGTGCTTTAACTTCTGCCTTTTGCTTACCCTTTAATTCACCAATTGTTTGGCTAGTTGCTTCCTTTGCTAACTGCTTTTTCAATAGAAAATTTTGAGCATAGCCATTAGGAACTTCCTTAATTTCTCCTTTTTTACCTTTACCTTTTACATCTTGTAAGAAAATAACTTTCATTATTCCACCTCTTTAGTTTCTTTCATTGTAGTATCAATAGTGTCAATAAGTAATTGCTTGGCATCATCATAGGAAATGTCTTCCATTTGGCAAGCGGCTAAATTGAAATGGCCTCCGCCTCCCATTCGCTCCATAATCCTTTGCACGTTAATTTTACTTCTGCTACGTGCTGATACAATAATTCGGTTTGGGCTAGTTTTAACCATTGCAAAGCTTGCCTCAATACCTGCCATTTGCAACATGGTGTCAGCAGCCTTACTAGCAAAGACATTATTATAAAAGGTTTCTGGATTACCAGTTGCGACCATGATTGATTCATGATACTTTTCCCCTCTCAAAATAATCTCGTTAATTTGCTTATATTCTGTAAAATCTGTCGCAGAAATTTGTTGGATTTCTACACTATCACTTCCTCGATTTCGCAGATAGCTAGCGACATCAAAGGTACGACTCGTAACCCGCGTTGTAAAGTTTTTCGTATCTAACATGATCCCTGCCATCAAAATACTGGCTTGGACTTTACTAAGGCGTGCCTTCGCATTTTGAAACTGAATCAGTTCGGTTACCAATTCAGCTGCGCTACTAGCACCACTTTCGATAAAAGTGAGAATCGCATTTTCTGGAAAATCATCATCACGCCTGTGGTGATCAATGACAATAACATCTTTAAATAGGTCAAAAAAGGCTTGAGATAAGGTCAAAGAGACTTTTGAGTGGTCAACCATAATCAGTAGTGAACGTGAAGTAACCAGGCGCGTTGCTTGAGCCAAGCTAATCAAGCGTGTCTTACCATCGGCCTGCAAACGCTCTATCGCCCGTTCAATGTCAGAACCTAGTTCATCAGGATTGTATACAGCATAGCTATTTTCAATAATATTATGAGCAAAAAACTGCATTCCTACCGATGCCCCTAAGGCATCCATATCTAACTTACGGTGACCAACAATAAAAACATTGTCTACAGTCTTTATTTTATCAGCTATGGCCGTCATCATCGCGCGCGTCCTTGTTCTTGAACGTTTAACAGTTGATACTGATCCCCCACCAAAATAAATCGGATTTTTAGTATCGTCATTTTCTCGGATAACAATCTGATCACCCCCACGGACTAAGGCGATATTCAAATTTTCTAGGGCGACCTGACCGATTTGGTCATGGTTGTCATCACCATATGAAATCCCCATACTCAAGGTTAAGCGCAGCTTTTCTTCCTGAGCCTCTTTTCGAAAAACCTCAAGGATGGCAAATTTATTTTCCATGAGTTCAGATAAATTCGCATAATCTGTAAAGAAGTAAAACCGATCCATGTTGACACGGCGATAAAAAATATGGCGACTTTCCATGAATTCGGCAATAAAGCTAGCGACAAAGCTATTGATTTTTGAGACTTCTGTATCAGGTAGATTATCAGTAATGTCATCGTAATTATCAATAGAGATAATCCCAATAACCGGACGTAGCATATTAGCATCTGAGCTTTGACGACTGCCATGACTACAATCAAAAAAGTAGAACATGCCCGCAGACTCATCAACATACGAAGTATAGCGATTTCCTGAAACTTCAAAGGTCTGAGAAATATCACCCTTACGCTTTTCAGCAAGAATTTGCTGAATGCCTGCATCATCTAGGAAACCATCTTCTGTAGTAAAAATCAGCTCTGTATAGGGATTATACCATTCAACAGTATTCGTTTCTTGGTCAAATTGCACGATTCCAACAGGCATTTTTTCTAACAAGGCCTTAAGATTATTTTCTGTTTGCTCATTGAGCACTTCAATATGACCGAGATTTTCCAATTCATAGACTTCTTTTTGATACCACAATAGAGCCACTACAAAAAGCAAAACGAGAAAAATGGCTGATATAATAAGCTCTTTGGATTCAAGCAAACGAACGCTCAATGCCAATAAGCCAAATAAGATTAAGCCCATCATGACAAGATGGATTGTCCTAAACCGAAATTTTTTCATCATATATCCTCTTAAGCCCATATTATACCATAAAACAGCCCTGAGATACAGAACTGTTCCTTGTGATTATCTGGATTAAGTGATTAATCGATTTTGCGGCGAGCCTTTCCGTTACCTTCAATATAAACCATTAATATAGAAATATCAGCAGGATTAACCCCAGAAATACGGCTGGCTTGGCCAATTGTTTCAGGATTAATTTTTTTGAACTTTTGCCGAGCTTCAGTAGCAATCGAATCAATGGCATCCCAGTCAATAGTTTTTGGAATACGTTTTTCCTCCATGCGCTTCATCTTAGCTACCTGGTCAAGTGCCTTATTGATATAGCCTTCATATTTGATTTCTGTTTCCAGTAATTCAATGATTCTAGGACTTAGTTCTTCAGCTGCTGGACCAATAAAAGAAACCACTGTCTCATAATTGACACCCGGACGGCGCATGAATTCTTTGGCTGTCATAGCATCTGTTAGTGGCTTAAAGCCTAGAGCCTGCACCTTCTCATTGGTTTCCTTAATTGGTTTTAATTTGATACTCTCTAGGCGCTTTAGTTCATTAGTAAACTGATATTTTTTAATATTGAACTGCTGGTAGCGCACATCATCCACTAGTCCAACCTGACGTCCAATTTCTGTCAAGCGCATGTCTGCATTGTCATGCCGTAAAATCAGACGGTACTCAGCGCGGGACGTCAAAAGACGGTAGGGTTCCAATGTCCCTTTTGTCACCAAATCATCAATCATCACTCCAATATAAGCATCACTTCGCTTGAGAATAAGCTCTGGTTTACCTTGGACCTTTAGCGCAGCATTAATTCCCGCAATTAATCCTTGACCGGCTGCTTCTTCATAACCAGAAGTGCCATTTGTTTGACCTGCGGTAAATAGCCCAGCAATAACTTTGGTTTCAAGAGTTGCTCGCAATTGATGTGGCAAGACAATATCATATTCGATGGCATAGCCTGTTCGCATCATTTCTGCTTTTTCCAAGCCTTTGATGGAATGAATTAATTCTTTTTGGACATCCTCTGGAAGGCTAGTTGACAAGCCTTGCACATAAACTTCCTCCGTGTCCCAGCCCTCAGGTTCCAAAAATAGCTGATGCCTTGGTTTATCAGCAAACCGCACAATCTTATCTTCAATAGATGGACAGTAACGTGGACCAACGCCTTTGACAATCCCTGAGAACATTGGTGCACGGTAAAGATTTTTATTAATAATATCGTGACTAGTTTGATTCGTGTAGGTTAGCCAGCAAGGCACCTGGTCTTTTAGGTAATCCTCATCTTTGGATAAGAAAGAAAAATGGTTAGGTTTTGAATCACCTGGTTGAATCTCAGTTTCATCATAATTAATTGTTGAGGCTTTCACACGAGGGGGAGTTCCGGTTTTAAACCGTCCAATTTCTAAGCCAAGTTTTTTCAAATTATCAGCCAAGGTTACTGATGCCAAACTGTTATTAGGCCCAGAAGAATATTTAAGCTCTCCTAAAATAATCTCCCCACGCAGGGCTGTTCCTGTTGTCACTATCACAGCCTTAGCCGCAAATTTTTGTCCCGTTGCTGTTAAGACTCCAATAACCCGACCGTCTTCAACCAAAATATCATCAATCATAGCCTGTCTTAGGGTTAAGTTGTCCTGCTTTTCAACCGTATGCTTCATCTCCCGTGCATACAAAGCCTTATCAGCCTGCGCACGTAGGGCCCGAACAGCTGGCCCCTTACCCGTATTGAGCATTTTCATCTGGATATAGGTCTTATCAATGTTCTTACCCATTTCACCACCAAGAGCATCAATCTCTCGCACCACTATCCCTTTGGCAGAACCTCCAATTGAAGGATTACACGGCATAAAGGCCAGCATATCAAGGTTGATTGTTGCTAATAAGGTTTTACACCCCATACGGCTAGCCGCTAAGCTCGCTTCAACCCCAGCGTGACCTGCCCCGATGACAATAACGTCATAGCTTTCTGTAAATTCATGTGTCATTTTTTTCAAATCCTTTATTTAAGTCTATTAATTAAAGTAATCTTCTTTAGTTTAGTCTTCAATGTGAACAATATGACCTGACCATTTAGCCAGCTCAGTTTGTAAAAATTCAGGAACTAGCTTAATCTGATCTAGCCGATTAATTGGAATCCATTCACAAACCTGTTGCGTGGCATTCTCCATCATCTTGAGTTTAGGTTCTTCTAAAGGTCGTACGAAATAATGAAATTCAATATTATGCCAAAAAACATCGTTGATATAAAACCGATTTTCAACAATAAAAGCAAGTTGACCTACCTCAACTGGAATGTTAATTTCTTCCAACGTTTCACGTAAAACAGTCTCGCGTGTTTTTTCACCCACTAGGCTTGCACCACCAATCGTGTAATATTTGCCAGTTGCATCTCTGGTTAAAAAAATCTTATCATCTCTAACAATCAAAGCACTAGCTCTTAAACTGAAAGTTGTTTTGCCCTGAGTTGTTCTAAAATCTTGTTTCATTTTGTTTCCTCGCTACACAGACCAAACCATAAAAAGAGCCAAAACCCGAGAAGATTGCAGGACAAAAAACCTACAATTTTCATGAGCTTTGACCATCACTAATATTGTTGCTATCTATTTTACCAAAAGCTGGAAAGATGTCAAGAATCACAGTGTAAAGATGGCGTCAACTTATTTGACAACGGTGTAAAGATAGTGGCAACTGTGTCATAAGGTCATCTTAATTCCAGTCATTAACATTTCAATTCCGATTGTCATCAATATTAAGCCCATCATTCGTGTCATGACATTCATGGCATTAGAACCCAGTAGCTGTGTTATTTTCTTTGCACTAAGGAGGATCATGTACATCATCAGACATAGGAGAGCAAAAGCTAAAATAGTAATAAGCTTGGTTGAAGTATCATTTCCTACTAAACTAATTGCAGTAGCAATAGTGCCAGGCCCTGCTAGTAGTGGCATGGCTAAAGGTGAAATCGCAACATCCATGGGATCTTGCCTGCTTTCTTCTAAGTGTTTATTAGTAGGTGAATGCACACCATTAATCATTTTATAGCCAATAGCAGCAACTAAGATACCGCCCGAAATTTTTAAAGCACCCAAAGTAATCCCGAAAATGGTAAAAATAAAGTGACCTGTCAAAATAAAAAATACGACAATAATGAAGGCTGTCAACACTCCTTTACCAGCAATTTTACGTGAAATATTCTGATCATCATCAGCCACCAAAGCCATAAAAGCAGGTAAATTAGAAATAGGATTCATAATGGCAAAAAACGCCATAAAGGCTAGGAAAAATTTCGACAACATTCAACCTTCCTCTTATTCTTAGTCTGATTGCCCAGAAAGATTTAAATATACTGACAGGCTTGCCCATCTTGATAAGCCATGTCAATCAATCCACCGCCAAGGCATTCTTCTCCATCATAAAACACCACCGCCTGTCCAGGTGTAATAGCTCGCTGCTTTTCATCAAAGACAACCTCGGCCTGGTCACCCTTGACATGAACCGTTACCTTTGAATCAGGTTGACGGTAACGAAACTTGGCTGTACAGGTCATGGTAAATTCTTCAGGCATCTCCCGTGTAAAGTGAACAGTAGAGGCATCCAAGCTAGTTGACATCAATGACTCATGATAAAATCCTTGCCCAACATATAAAATGTTTTGACTAAGATCTTTGCCAACCACAAACCAAGGTTGATTATCACCGCCGTGTTGACCACCAATACCAAGCCCACCTCGCTGACCAATTGTATAATACATCAGCCCAGCATGCTGCCCCATATCACGTCCATCAACTGTAAGCATGCGTCCAGGCTGAGCAGGTAGATATTGACCAAGAAATTCTTTAAAATTCTTTTCACCAATAAAACAAATCCCTGTAGAATCTTTCTTTTTAGCAGTTGCTAATCCAGCTGCTTCAGCAATTTTACGTACCTCTGGTTTTTGCAAATGCCCCAGTGGAAAGAGTGTTTTTTGCAACTGTTCTTGTGATAACTGACTTAAAAAATAAGTCTGATCTTTTCCATTATCAGCTCCCCGAAGCATGTGCACCGTTCCATCAGAATCACGTACAGCTTGTGCATAGTGACCAGTAGCCACATAATCGGCACCCAAAGTCAATGCATAGTCTAAGAAAGCCTTAAATTTAATTTCTTTATTGCACATCACATCGGGATTTGGCGTTCGTCCAGCGCGGTATTCTGCCAAAAAATATTCAAAAACTCGGTCCCAGTACTCTTTTTCAAAATTTACGGAGTAATAGGGAATACCGATTTGATCTGCTACCGCAGCCACATCCTTGTAATCTTCCGTCGCGGTGCAGACACCAAATTCATCAGTATCGTCCCAGTTTTTCATAAATACACCGACAACATCATAGCCTTGTTCTTTTAATAGCAAGGCGGTAACGGAGGAGTCAACACCTCCACTCATGCCAACAACAACACGAGTATTTGCATTATCTGCCATAATTAGTCTCCCATCTTTTCGTTATAACGAACGATTTGAAGGTCGTCGTTAATCAAAAGTCGATTTGAAGGTCGATTTTGATGCGCCCTTTCAGCGCAGTCTATATTATAACAATTATATAGAAGGAAAGCCAATAATATCGCGATAAGAATAATTTTTTATTATAAGAATAATTTTTTATTTTAAATCACACTATTTTTAATCTTTTCTGTTATAATAAAGGTAGATAAAAAAAGATGGAGTTGCTTATGAAAACACAAAAATTTCAATCCGTTTTCGATATTATTGGCCCAGTAATGATCGGACCTTCCAGTAGTCATACAGCTGGCGCTGTAAGAATTGGCAAAGTTGTCAACTCAATCTTCGGAGAAATCCCTGAAGAAGTAACTTTCCACTTATATAACTCCTTTGCTAAAACCTACCGTGGACATGGGACTGATAAAGCACTAGTTGCCGGTATCATGGGAATGGATACTGATAATCCCGATATTAAAAACTCTCTTGAAATTGCTTCCAAAAAAGGCATCAAAATCTATTGGAATGTCATGAAAGAAAGCAACGCTCCCCATCCAAATACTGTCAAGATTTCTGTCAAAAAAGGGGATAAGAGCATGAGTATCACTGGAATCTCAATTGGTGGAGGTAATATTAACGTTACTGAACTAAATGGTTTCCCTGTCTCTTTATCAATGAACACCCCTACTATCATTACTGTTCACCAAGATATTCCTGGTATGATAGCTCAGGTAACTGAAATTCTTTCTGAGCATAATATCAATGTGGCACAAATGAATGTCACGCGCGAATCTGCTGGGCAAAAAGCAATTATGATTATCGAAGTTGACAGTCGTGATTGTCAAGAAGCTGTCAAGCAAATTGCTAAAATTCCCAACCTTCACAATGTCAATTTCTTCGGATAGAAAGGCTCGCCATGTTTTACACGATTAAAGAACTTGTTCAACAAGCCGACGACAATTACAACGGTAATGTCGCTGAATTAATGATTGCAACTGAAATAGAGTCAACGGGACGTAGCAAAGAAGAAATCATTTCTATTATGTCTCGTAATCTTGAAGTTATGAGAGAAGCAGTGGTTGATGGTTTAACACCTAGTAAGTCAATTAGTGGCTTAACAGGTGGCGATGCTCTTTTGATGGACAAATACATGGCAACTAAATCAACCTTGGCCGATTATACAGTGCTTTCTGCTGTACGCAATGCAATGGCTGTTAATGAACTCAATGCTAAAATGGGGCTTGTCTGTGCGACACCAACAGCAGGCAGTGCTGGTTGTTTACCAGCTGTCTTATCTATGGCAATCGAAAAGCTCAATCTTTCAGAAGAAAAGCAGTTAGAATTCTTGTTTACTGCTGGTGCCTTTGGCCTTGTTATTGGTAATAATGCTTCCATTTCTGGAGCAGAAGGTGGCTGTCAAGCTGAAGTGGGCTCAGCATCAGCTATGTGTGCAGCTGCGCTCGTTATGGCAGCTGGTGGAACAGCCTTTCAAGCCAGTCAGGCGATTGCCTTTGTTATCAAAAATATGTTGGGATTAATTTGTGATCCTGTAGCGGGACTTGTTGAAGTACCATGTGTAAAGCGTAATGCTCTAGGAGCAAGCTTTGCTATTGTAGCAGCTGATATGGCCTTAGCTGGTATCCGTTCTCAAATTCCAGTAGATGAAGTGGTTGACGCTATGTATCAAGTTGGCTCTGCTTTGCCATCTGCCTTTAGAGAAACTGCAGAAGGTGGCCTTGCTGCAACGCCAACAGGACGAAAACTACAAGCCCAAATCTTCGGAGAGTAGAGAAGAAGGATAAGAGGCACATGCATTGTTTGACTTAGATGGAACTCTAGCTCACTCAAGTAAAGGCGAAGGTATGAAAAATGCTTTTCAACAATCACAAATACCTAGCCCTGATTTAGCCACTTTAGCAACCATTAATGACACCCCTTTACCTGTAACCGATCATCTTATTTTCTCTTATAAGATGATTAGTTATATTAAATCTAGACGCATACAAAAAGTGGAGTAGAGCAGATGAATTTTCTCATCATGCTTTACTCCACTATTTTATAACCTAAGAATCAACGTTTTATTAAAATGCTCTGATTGCCTTACTTATGAAGACACTAGACAGGGAACACTTAGATAGAGTGTATAAGCCACCTCTTACAAGTAACCTAATAAGCCTATGTCAAGCCCAATCTCTATATAAAGCCATGACACAAGTTCTCCATTATGATATGGCACCTTCAGATGACAGTTTTAATAACCCCAAGCTGCTAGACCTTGAGCATTATAGGCCCTAATAGCTGAATTTACTTGATCTTGAACAGTTGCAGTTGACCCCCAGCCTGGCATTGTTTGGAAAAGTCCTGATGCCCCTGAAGCATTAGCTACATTGGGGTTACCATTAGACTCACGGGCAATGATGGCTTCCCAGGTTGCTTGTGAAACTCCTGTCGCAGAAGCCATCTGAGCTGCTGCTTGTCGACCCACAGCTCCTGCAGTATTCCCATTAGAAGCACTGACAATATGGCTTGTTTGAGCAACAGTATAAGCCTGTGCTTGTGGTTGGTCAGCTGTTGTTTGAACAGCAGCTACTTCTTGTAATGGGGCTTGAGTATCTTGTGCTTCTGCAGCGGCAGCTTGAGTTGCCGCTGGTGCAGCTGGCTTCGCCTCTGTTTTTACTTTTGCAGGCTCTTTGGGCACAGCTTTTTGACTTGCTTGCGTTTTTTTATTAGCAGAAGACTGCTTTGTTTTTGTACTTTTGACTGCTTTAGCATGAGATAAAGAGTCAGTGTTTACACTTTTACTGGAAAATGTAAATAAGATAGCAAGTATGCTCACTGCAATTGCAGCAACTCCAAAACTAATATAGCGTTTTTTAAACATTTCTTTCTTAAACATAAAATAATACCTCTTTTTTCTCCAGTGTCCATCATAACCTATGATTATTACTACGCGGTAGAGAATATATTAAAAATGTTACAAAGAGATGTAATTATAATAATAAAGACACTATATCTAGTTGTTTGAAGGTGATTTTAAGCAAAATAACACTATACCTAGTATTACCATCCCGACAATGGCTAAGCTATCTTGAAAATGCCATTGTAATAGACGATACTTACTTCGGCCTTCTCCCCCCTGATAACCACGTGCTTCCATTGCAATTGCTAAAGCATCAGCACGCTTAAAACTCGAAGCAAACAAGGGAATTAAAATCGGAATAATGGATTTAACCTTTTGAAAGAGACTGCCTTCTCCAAAGTCAACGCCTCTTGCTCTTTGTGCATTCATAATACGAGTAGTATCATCCATTAATGTAGGCACAAATCGTAAACTAAGAGACAGCATCAGCCCAATTTCATGTGCCGGAATTTTAATCACTGCTAAAGGTTTCAAGAGCGACTCTACAGCATCTGATAAACTCAAAGGTGTAGTGGTTAAGGTTAATAGAGTCGAAAAAAAGATAATTAAAACAAAACGCGTAAAAATCAATGCCGCCTGATTAAATCCATTTGAGGTGATATTTAGAATTCCCCAATGAAAGTAAGTGTGCCCCCCAGTAGCAAAAAACATTTGAAACAAGGTTGTAAAAAGAATAATTCCAATCATCGGTTTTAAACCTTTCAAAAAGAAAGACAGGCTTACCCTAGAAAGGAAGACCACAAGAAGTGTAAACACAAGCATAATAATATTGGTGATTAAGTTATTAGCCCAAAAAATGATTATAATATAGACAATCATAGCTAATAATTTACTTCTTGGATCTAAGCGATGAATAATCGAATCTCCAGGAATATATCTTCCTAGAATTAATTTATCCATGTTGCATTTCCTCTCTCAATTCTTCTAAGGTAACAGGTAACTGTTCTAGTTGCCATCCCCTTTTAACCAAACCTTCTGCAAACTTAGTCACTTTAGGAACCCCTAACTGTTTTGCTTCTAAAAAGGCAACATGTTGAAAAACCTGTTTTGGTGTTCCAGATAAGATGATGCGTCCTGTTTCTAATACGTAGACAAAATCAGCATAATTAGCTACATCATCCATTAAATGCGTTACTAAAACGATAGTCAAACCAGCTTGATGCAATTTTTTAAATAAGGTCATGAGCTCTAGACGTCCCTTTGGATCAAGTCCAGCTGTTGGCTCATCAAGTACCAATACTGAAGGCTGCATCGCAAGAATTCCAGCAATTGCCACACGGCGCATCTGACCACCAGATAACTCAAAGGGATTTTTAGTAAATAAATCCTCTGTAATCCCCACAATAGCTAATTTTTCACGGGCAATCTGCTCAGCTTCTTCTTGCGCAATACCAAAATTTTGTGGTCCAAATGCTACATCCTTTAAAACGGTTTCTTCAAATAATTGGCTTTCAGGAAATTGAAAAACTAGACCAACTTTTTTACGGATGGCTCTGATAGATTTGTGTTTTGTTTTAGATGTAATGACTTGATCATCAACCCTAATCTCTCCAGTGGACGGGACCAGTAAACCATTCAACAACTGCATAATCGTTGACTTACCAGATCCTGTATGGCCAATGAAAGCAGTATAGGAACCGTCTTGAATATCCAGAGAAATGTCAAAAAGGGCACGCCCTTCAAAAGGTGTACCAGCTTGATAAGTATAGTCTACATTTTGGAAATGAATTGCCATAATTGATTTTCTAATTCCTCTTCTGTAAGGTAGTGACCACTGATAGGATAACCTTCAGCTTGCAGCATGTTTACTACTGCATTAGTAAAAGGAACATCCAAGCCAAGCTCAATAAGTTCATTACCTCGTTCAAACAACTGGGCAGGGGTCGAACTTGATTCAATTTGACCTTTCTGCATAACAAGAACACGGTCACTTAACGCAACTTCATCTAAATCATGAGTAATCGAAATAACTGTCAAACCATAATCCTTACGAATCGCTTGAATGGTCTGAATCAGGTCTAAACGCCCTTTTGGATCAAGCATACTCGTGGCCTCATCTAAGATAATAATCTTTGGGCGCAAAGCAACTGCCCCAGCAATGGCAACACGTTGTTTTTGCCCTCCAGACAGTCGCGCCGGCTCACGAGAAGAAAAATGAGTCATTCCAACCAACCGCAAGGACTCTTGAACCCGTTCAACCATTTCTTGATGAGGGATCCCTTTATTTTCTAAACCAAAGGCAACATCATCTTCTACTGTCGCACCAACAAATTGATTATCTGGATTTTGAAAAACCATGCCTATTTTTTGTCGGATAGTCCACACATTATCTGCAGTTAGCTGTTCACCGTCAATAAAAATCCGACCGGATTCAGCTTCCAAGAGACCATTTAATAAACGCACAGTTGTGGATTTGCCAGAACCATTGTGACCAATAATAGATAGCCATTCACCTTGTTCCACGTGAAACGAAACATCCTTGAGAGTATAATCTGACTGCTCTTTATGGTATTTAAAAAAGACATTTTCCACTTCAATCATTGTTGCAACCATTATTTGAACGTATCCTTAAATAAGAAACGAGCACCCTTAAAGTAGTCATAGCCTGAATATATAGTAAAGAATAATGCAATATATAAGAGAATCGTTCCTACAAGAGTGAGATGACATAGTAAAAAGATAATAGAAAGCATCTGCGTGGCTGTTTTAATCTTTCCGGGCATAGCTGCCGCAAGCACCGTTCCACCAGTTTCCACAAGGAGGAGGCGCAGACCAGTCACCGCTAACTCTCGACAGACAATGATAGCTGCAATCCAGGCAGGAGCTAATCCTAATCCAACTAACATGATAAAAGCACTCATAACAAGCATTTTATCAGCAAGAGGATCCGCAAATTTACCAAAGTTACTAACCACTTGCCACTTGCGAGCCAGGTATCCATCTAGGTAATCTGTTATGCTGGCAACTGCAAAAAGAATAGCCGCAAATACATGCCAACCAACTGCATGCGTCAATGACGTTATCAGCAAAAAGAAGGGAATCAGCAGGATTCGCAAAATGGTCAATACATTTGGCAGATTTTCTTTTTTTGTCATAATTTGTCCTTTTTAATCTTCAAAAGTGAACGTAATATAATTGGTTGCAGTATTTGCTAGACCAGATAAATCAACTACTTGACCATCAACGGTGACTTCCATTCCTTGAGTAATTCCTAAGGTGAGAATAGATTGTTTGGTTTGCGCTGGAAGAACCGCACTATAAGACGGTGTCTCTTTGGTTAAGGTCATTCCGGTTTCAGCAATATCAGATGATGTCAAGGAAATCCAACTACTATCACCTTCTTTAAGCGTAACTGTGATTTCAGGTTGCTCTTTTGCACCTTTTACCGTCACACCTAGATTATCTTCTTGTGGGACAAGGACTAATTTGGGTTTATGATTTTTCGAAGAAGATAAACCTGTCGAATTATCCTTTAAATATCTGTCATCTGCCGTCTCTTGAACTGTTTTTTGAGCTTGAGGAGAAACATGTGATTTTCCAAATTGCTTCCACACAGCAAATAAGACCAAACTAAAGACTAGTAAAGTTAATAAACCTAGTAAAAGACCTGATAGAAAAGGTTTGGATTTTTTTTCTAAGACCTGTTGACGACTCAAACGTTCGTGATGAGATTTTTTGCGAGAGTGAGGCTTAGCTGCAAGAAATTCTGGTTCATTTGCCGTTTTATAGGGTTTATAAGGTTTTTTATGGGAATAGGATACTTTATAAGTATTTTTCGCATTTTGAAAATTACTATGTGATAAATCAGAATGTGGTAAATCAGGCTCTGAATAAGCATGTTGCTTGCTTAATTTTTCTTCTACAATTTCCGTCACACTGGGATGATCAGACACTTTTTTCATCCGTGTTTGCTGCATGTAACGTGCCTTTAGCAAATCATAATCCAGACCAACTTCTTGACCATAGACTCTTAAAAAATAATCAATATCATTGGTTGGAATAATTTTAAATTGGTTTAATTCCATGGCCAACAAATAGTGAGAGGAAATGCCTGTTTTCCTCTCAAGATCATCTAAAGTAATTTGTTTACTAACACGTGTTTCGCGTAGTAAGTCACCTAAACTATAATTTCTCATACTGGTACCTCTATGAAATTTTTACGTTATTACTATTATATCAAATTTCTACATTAAATTTACTTTTACTTTGGAAAAACAGTAAAATCAGAAGTTTCAGCATTTTTAAAAAAATGCTCACCCGCTGCTATCACATGCTTTAACGTTAAGGATTGCAGGACACTTGGCAAATCATAATAAGATTCATCCTCACTGAAATAAAGATTAAATTGGCTACCTAACTCTTCAATATTATCTAAACTTTGAATAAAATCTCCATAGAGTTCCTTTTTAACCAACTCTAAATGTTGCTCATTAACATCCTCAGCTCTTTGATAATGCTTAATTTTTTTTCTGATATTACTGGACATAGCTATCGGTTGATTAGAATCCAAAGTAATCATTAAAAAAATAAATTCTTGTTGAACTTCTATTTCAACAGTAAAAGAATCATCAATTTTTCCTTCTTCGTACCACGCCTGGTAGGTCTTAGAAGTCCATCCAAACAGCATATTTAATAATAACCGTAGTGCAAGTTTATAAGTCAAAAGAGAAATGTCGTCTCCTAACGGCTTTCCTCGGTAGCCAATAGCTAGCTTGGGAAATGAAACTTCCATACTGATAGAGCTGGTTGTAATTACTGGGTGGTAAGTTATTGATTCTCTTGTTATAGTTGCTCTTCTTTTTTTCTCAAATTGCTGTTCAAAACTTTCTAATTGGCTAAACAATTCAGATGGGTTAAGGTCACCTATGATAATCATGTTCATTTGAGAGGGCCTGTAAAACAAATGATAGTTTTCCAGCAGGAATTCTGGACTAATCTTTTCAATAGACGTTTTTGAACCAGCAATATCTTCTGCTAAACTGGTTTTGGGAAACAAATTTCCCAACATTCCACTGTAAAGCCTGAAGTCAGGATCGTCAAGGTACATGTCAATCTCCTGGGCAATTATTTTCTTTTCCCTATCTATTGAATCCTGGGTGAAGTGAGCAGTATTAACTAGTTTTAACAGGAGTAGTAAACTTTGATAAAAATCTCCGCTCGTTGACATTACAAAGCTTGTCTTATCAAAAGTTGTAAAGGCATTGACATCAGAACCTATTTCTGTAAACTTTAGTGTAAAATCTTTTCCATCTTCATCTTCAAATAACTTATGCTCCAAAAAATGCGCAATCCCTGTAGGATAGGACCGTCTCTTTCGGTAATAAGTAAATATATTGTCAAGCGAACCAAAGGCGACTGACAGTATCGCTAACTTTTCTGAGTAGGCCTTCTTAGGAATAAACTGCACTGTCATACCATTAGCCAACTTAGCGGAAATTATTTCTTCATTTATTATTGGAAAAAGGCGTTGTGTCAGCTTAACCATTTTATATTCCTTTCAAAAAGTAAATTGCTTGTAGCCTCATTTGTTTAGCCAGCAAAATTAAGTCTAATTTTTTTACCTTGTCAACCTTGTTAACCCATGTTGACAGAGCATAATCCTTGTCAATATAATCTCTGATATAGGAAATATCAATTAAATTTTTATAATAGTCATCTGTTTGAAGGGCTTCATTGATAATCATTCTTTTAGTCTTATTTAGCATATCAATAGAAAAACGTCCCAGCTTAATGTCATTTAATTCTTTGATAATGAGCTGAAGTGCCTTTGTTTTATCCTCTTTAGAAATGCCTACATAGATTTCAAACAAGCCTGTGAAACTATCAAAACGACACCCTAGGTGATAAGCCAAGCCCTCTTGCTCTCTTAGCCGACTAAATAACTTGGAGTGGGCAAAGGATCCTAATAAACCACTAAGCACAATCAGTGCATAATAATTTTCATCAGCAAAAGAAACAGGGTGATGGTAAGCAACTTCTAGAACTGACTGGTTAGCTGGCTTACTTTCAGTAACCTCTTGGACAACATTATGATAAGGCTGCTCATATTGGAATTGAAGACTTTTCTTTCGAGCTTCAAATGGATAAGTATGAAATAATTGGACAACTCTATAGTCATCAAATTCACCCACCAAGTAGATGTCAATCTGATCTTCCATTATCATTTTATGAAATTCTTGGTAGGCTGTAAAGGCAGTTTCCTTGTCAACTAAGTCAGCATCTGCTTCATTAGACACCTGTAAATCTAACTGGTGATAGAATAATTTTTTTAATGCTAAATGACTATAATAGAAAGAATCTTCATTATCTGCCTGCAAATAAGAGATTAAATTCTTCTTTTCTAACTCAAAGACCTTTGGTTGGTATTGGGCAACTTTTAATAAAGGAGAAAAGAGAACGCCTTTAATAAAGGTGATAACTTCTTCTAAGAGTGACTCTCTTTGTAACGTAAAAGCATCTCGAATAAAGATAACATCAATATCAACAATATGCGTCAAACCTTTACTTGAGACACTTGTTGACAAGGTTGCACCATATAAATGAGCTAAAGCTGCGCGAAACTGCTTTGCCGTTGGAAATACTTCATTTGCTGTTTCCAACATTTGAGCAACTAAAGCACGCTTAGCAACAGACTTTGCTGCCAATTCTCCAGAGAACCGGATAGTGAGATGATTAGTCTTAAATTTATCGGTTTTAAGCAGATGTAGGTTAACACCTTCAACAATTTCCATATTATTTCCTTGCATCAAACGGTATTTCCTTAAATTATACCATTTTTAGAGCTATTTATTTAGCTTTAGGTTTAGACTTTTACATTTAATCTCTCTCAAAAAGTTTCAAACCTGCTTTTTTATTTAATGACCTACCATATAAAATAAGAATCTAGCATATAACTGCAGCATCGATTACTTCTTTGTAAAAATGTAATTTACCTTCATTTATGCTATAATGACTTGAATTAGTTAGAGGAGAACACCATGCAATACAAATTATATTCTGAATACATAACCCTTCAAGCCCTCTTAAAAGAATTATCTCTTATCCCAAGTGGCGGTGCGATCAAAGGCTTTCTTGCCGAGCATGTAGTCTTGTTCAACAATGAGGTCGAAACAAGGCGCGGCAAAAAAATCCGTCTTGGTGATATGATTACATTACCTGAGCAAGACTTAACAATCACCATTATTGAGCCAACACCTGAAGAACAAGAACAACACCTTGTAGAGATAGAAGAAAAAAAGCGGGTTGCTCAAATGGTCAAAGAAATAAATCAACAGCAAAAGGGGAAAACGAAGAAAAATGCGCAGACGCCAGCTAAAACTAAACGCATGCGCTTTCCAGGAGTTAACTAATGTGGATTGAGCAATTAACCCTACATCATTATCGTAATTATCTTTCTTTAAATGCTGAGTTTTCTCCACATTTAAATGTTTTTATCGGAAATAACGCACAAGGGAAAACTAATTTTTTAGAGGCCATCTATTTTTTATCTTTAACGCGCAGCCATCGAACTAGAACCGATAAAGAACTAATCCATTTTTCTAAAAAAGAGGTCGAACTCTCCGGTAAAATTAATCGTCTAAGTGGTAGTATTACTCTAGAGATTCAACTCTCAGACAAAGGACGAATCACCAAAATCAACTCACTTAAACAGTCTAAGCTATCGGACTACGTTGGTAATATGATGGTTGTTTTGTTTGCACCAGAAGATTTACAATTGGTAAAGGGAGCACCTAGTCTTCGACGAAAGTTTATTGATATTGATTTGGGGCAAATAAAGCCTGTCTACCTTGCTGATCTTTCTCAATATAACCATGTTTTAAAGCAACGCAATAGCTACCTTAAGCATAATCAGATAATTGATAAGGACTTTTTGGCTGTTTTAGATGAACAACTTGCTTACTTTGGCAGTCGTGTCATCCAACAACGCCTTGATTTTATCACTGCTTTAGAAAAAGAAGCTAAAAAGCACCATTTATCCATTTCTAATCAACAAGAAGAATTAGCTATCCATTACCAGTCATCCTTTCCTCTAAATAAGAATGAAGAACTCCTCACACAGTTTATGAAGGCACTCGCAGCTAATCACAAACGAGATATGTTTCGACGTAATACTAGCCTTGGCCCCCACCGCGATGACTTAATTTTTTATATTAATGAGGTAGACGCCAACTACGCAAGTCAAGGCCAACACCGCAGTTTAATCCTTTCATTAAAACTAGCAGAAGTTGGCTTAATGAAAGCTTTAACCGGGGACAATCCTATTTTACTTCTTGATGATGTGATGAGTGAGTTAGACAATACCAGACAGACTAAGTTATTAGAGACTGTTATTAATGAGCATGTCCAGACATTTATCACCACAACTAGTCTTGAACACCTCTCACAATTGCCAACTGATATTAAAACGTTTACAATCGAAAAAGGTAGCATAAAAGCAGACTCCTAAAGTCTGCTTTTTATTGGCTTAACTAAGCTTTTACAATTCCTAACATAACTGCGCCAAGGACAAAACAGGCAATACCAATCCAGACCCAACGCATTTCTCGTTTTGACTTTTTCTCACCTAACAAAAAGATACTGCCGATAATAGAAATAATTGCTCCTACTTGTGAAAAACTAAATGCAATTGCTAAGCCGGCTTTTGAAGCAGCTAGTAGCATAAAGACATTTCCAATTCCCCACATGAGACCGACAACACTGTTTTTTATGACATAACGATCAAAACTAAGCTTGAAGGACATAAAATAAGCTGCACCAAGGACCATCCCAATAGCCATAGGAAATAATACTGCAAGAAGATCAAATTTCATGATGTTGTTAAATAACACAACATACATAACATAACCTATTGTTGAAATGGTTAAGGCTCTAAAACCTTTTGGATAATCGCGGTGCTGCGTATCCGATTGACCCGTGCTATCTTTTTTACTTGAAAAATAAAATCCAATCGCTAAGAGTATTAAAGCGGTGAAACCTAAAACATAGTGCCAAGTTTGGACCCATTCATGAAAAAAGAGCACTCCAATTAGGCTCCCTAAGACTAGCTGTGATCCACTTGATAATGGATTTGCGACTGAGACTCCCATGTATTGCATGGCTTTGAACTGGCCATTTTGCCCAATAGCCCATAAAATACCACCTAAAATACCAAATACCCATAAGTTCAGAGAGGTCTCTGGTTTTACAACGATAAAAACCATAAGGGCAAACCCTAAAGCCCCAAGGGTCATACCAAAGGTTTGTTGCGATGGCTTTCCACCAAAAATATTGCTCACTAAACCAATACTTCCCCAGGCAACCATTGGAACTAGAGCATATAAAATCCCTTCCATTTACACTCCTTTTACTGTCAATATAATTTACAAAACTGTAAACAACTAGTAAAGATAGCTTTATTTACAGCACTTGAACAATTATTATATCGTAAGCTGCCATTAATTTCAAGGAACTAAAAAAGACTAGCATCGATTCTTCGATTGCTTTTTCTTAGTCCACAAGAATTGCAGAGCAAAAAGTATGTAAGGCAAACCATAGCTCGGCAACTCTTACAAGGAGCTGCTTTTTCTTATCACTTAAACAACCTTCTTTTCATCCCTACTTCACGCAAACAAAAAAGAATAGTTAAAAATCAGCCAACTATTCTTTAGAGTAAATCACATTTCATTTATCATCATAGAGCAAAAAAACAAGTTATGCTTTATTGATAAAGGTGAGAAAATAAGCAACGCTTGCAACTAAGTCACGATTATATCTTACTTTATTTGACAGAGTAATTCGGTGCTTCATTGGTTATTTGAACATCATGTGGATGGCTTTCAATCAAGCCTGCACCTGACATTTCAATAAATTGAGCCGTGTCATGTAATGCTTTTAGATCGGCAGCTCCAACATAACCCATCCCAGAGCGAATACCACCTAGCATTTGAAAGACAATATCGGCTACTGCACCTTTATAGGCCACACGTCCTTCAATTCCTTCTGGAACAAGTTTGTTAGCTTCATTAACTGAACCTTGGAAGTAGCGATCACTTGAACCTTTTTTCATAGCTGCGATTGAACCCATTCCGCGATAGGTTTTGAATTTGCGGCCTTGGAAAATTTCTGTTTCACCCGGTGCTTCATCAGTACCTGCAAACATAGAACCAAGCATCACGGCATTACCACCAGCAGCAAGGGCTTTAACAATGTCACCAGAATACTTAATCCCACCATCAGCAATAATAGTTTTTCCATATTCACGCGCAACAGCTGCGGCATCATAAATAGCTGTTATTTGTGGAACACCTACACCAGCAACTACTCGAGTCGTACAAATAGATCCTGGGCCAATTCCCACCTTGACCACATCAACGCCGGCATCATATAAAGCGCGTGCCCCAGCGGCAGTTGCAATGTTACCAGCGATGAGTGTTTTCTTAGGGAAGTGCGCTCTAATCTCAGCAATTTTACGAAGGACACCGGCAGAATGACCATGTGCTGTATCAATGACAATAGCATCCGCCCCAGCCTCAAATAGGGCCTCTGCCCGATCAAAAGTATCAGAAGTAACCCCTACAGCAGCAGCAACTAATAAGCGGCCAAATTCATCCTTAGCAGCATTAGGGAATTCGATAACTTTTTCAATATCCTTAATTGTAATTAAACCAGATAATCGCCCGTTATCATCTACCAACGGTAATTTCTCAATACGATGCTCATGTAAGATGCGTTCTGCTGTTTCCAAATCAGTCCCTACTGGAGCAGTTACCAATTTTTCACTAGTCATGTGTTGAGAGATTGGAGAATTAAAATCAGAGATGAAACGCATATCACGATTGGTAATAATCCCTACTAATTTGCGATTTGCAAGGGAATCAACAATCGGCACCCCACTAATGCGATAACGTTGCATCAATTCTTCAGCTTCAGCTACTTGATGATCAGGAGTTAAAAAGAACGGATCAATAATGACCCCATTTTCTGAGCGCTTTACCTTACGAACTTCCTCGGCTTGTTCAGCTATGGACATATTTTTATGAATAATACCAAGCCCCCCAGCACGTGCTATTGCAATGGCCATCTTACTGTCTGTAACGGTATCCATCGCTGCTGTAATAATCGGGATGTTCAATGTTAAATTAGGAGCAAGTTTTGTTTTAAGATTCACTTCGTTTGGAAGAACATGGCTTTCAGCAGGAATTAGCAAGACATCATCAAAGGTATAGCCTTTTTTTACGAATTTATTATCCCAATTCGACATTCAATCATCCTCTTTTCTTTAGACATTATAGGTAAAAATACCCAGCTTATTTTTATTGTTACTATCATAACACGCTATTACCATTTGTCAATAACGGAAAATGACGACCAGAAAGCAAGCAAACTTTCCTGATTTTAAAAATAATTAATTCCCATAGCTGCTTTTACTTCTGAAAGGGTTTTTGCGGCAACGGCTTGCGCTGCTTGACTTCCTTGATCTAGTATATGAAAGACTTCTCCCATATCTTTAGCATAGTCTAAGCGGCGCTCACGAATAGGTGCTAATTCCCGTTCCAAAATATCCAAAAGGTAGCGTTTTGTTTTGACATCGCCAAGCCCACCTCTTTGATAATGTTCTTTCATTGCCTGCACCTCTGCCAAATCTTCCTTGCGGGCAAATATATCCAGATAGTGAAAAACCATATTTCCTTCAATCTGACCGGGATCTTCCACCTTAATATGATTAGGATCTGTATACATACTCATAACTTTTTTGCGAACAGTATCCATATCATCAGAAAGGTAAATACCATTGCCTAATGACTTCGACATTTTAGCATTGCCATCTAGCCCTGGTAAACGACCAGCTCCTGCACTACTTGGGTAAATCCCTTCTGGTTCCACTAAGCAAGTTGTTTTATAGGTATGATTGAAACTACGAACAATTTCACGTGTTTGTTCAATCATTGGTTTTTGATCATTACCTACTGGTACTAAGTTTGCTTTAAAAGCAGTAATATCAGCGGCCTGTGAAATGGGATATACCAAAAAGCCTGTTGGGATACTCTCTCCAAAACCTTTTTGAGCAATTTCTGACTTAACAGTTGGATTGCGTTCTAAGCGAGCCAAAGAGACCAAATTCATATAGTACATCGTTAATTCAGCTAACTCCGGAATTTGACTTTGAATGAAAAGGGTTGATTTTTTAGGATCCAAGCCAACTGATAAATAATCCAAAGCCACATTGCCAATAGATTCTTTAATTATTTCAGAATCCTTTGCATGATCTGTTAATGCCTGTTGGTCTGCTAGAAAAACAAACAATTGATATTTGTCTTCATTTTGCAATCGTACTCGATTTTTCAGACTGCCAACGTAATGACCTAAATGCAGTTTTCCCGTTGGGCGATCGCCTGTTAAAATAATTGGTTTTGTCATTATTACCTCCTTAAACTATTAAAAAATCCCTCACGTCAAAAAACGCGAGGGCGTCTAATCTTGTTAGCGCGGTACCACCTCAATTAATTCCTCCTAATTAGGAATTATCTCATTCTTCTCTATAACCAAAGAAGCTGCACGATAAGGAGTGCTAATCCTGAGAGTTATGGTTTGCTCTCAATCATACCATTAGTCCAATTCATCCTGAGGCATACTAGTTTGCAGCAACCACTAGCTCTCTATAAAGCTCTTCAAGACTACTCTCTAATTAAGCTTCATTTTATGAAAATTTGAAACCTTTGTCAATAACTTTTCATTTTTTTCAGAGATTTTACTTGACTGATGTCCTGTCTTTAAGAGATAATAAGTCTCTACAATTTCAACATAATCTAAAATAAAGAAAAGGAGTTGATGACATGCAAAAAAGGGTCATGGATTTTTTTTATGTTACCATTGGAACTTTAATTACCGCTGTGGGTTTTAATACGATGTTTGTTCATAATAACATTGCCTCAGGTGGAATGGTTGGTATTTCTGTTATTATAAAAGAATTATTTGGCATCAGTCCATCACTCTTTTTAATGCTTAGCAATATTCCATTATTATTGCTTTGTTACTTTTTTCTAGGTAAGCAGACTTTTTTAAAAACCTTGTATGGTTCGTGGATTTATCCCTTTGCTATTAAGTTAACCAACTTTCTCCCCACAATAACGACTAATCAATTACTAGCTGCTATTTTTGGCGGCATTATTGTTGGTTTAGGCCTTGGCTTAGTTTTTTGGGGAAATTCCTCAACCGGCGGAACAGGGATTTTGACCCAAATCTTACACAAATACTCACCACTATCGCTTGGAGTAGCCATGACAATTGTTGATGGTATCAGTGTATTACTAGGCTTTATTGCTCTATCACCTGATGATGTTATGTATTCAACTATAGGTTTACTGGTGATTGGCTATGTTATTAATGCCATGGAAACTGGTTTTGTTTCTTCTAAAAATGTTATGATTATTTCAGAACACTATCAACCAATTAAAGACCATATCACCCAAGTTATGGATCGTGGCGTTACCAAAATCCCTATTCGAGGTGGTTACACAGTTACTGACAAGGTCATGTTAATGGCCATTGTTACCACCTATGAGCTACCTGCTCTTCAAGATAAAATCCTAGAGATTGATGATACCGCATTTATGGTCGTTATGCCCGCAGCACAAGTTATGGGACGCGGCTTTAGCCTTACCAAACATTACAAAATGGAAGATCAAGATGTCTTACTTCCAATGTAGACTGATAACTCCCCCTTACAATTGAAAAAAGGGGCTTTTTTAGGTACAATAATGTTTAGAGAAAATAGATGAGGTGAACTAGTGTTAACAGTTTCTGATGTGTCACTCCGTTTTAGTGACCGCAAACTTTTTGATGATGTTAATATCAAATTTACAGGTGGAAATACCTATGGTTTAATTGGTGCCAACGGTGCTGGAAAATCTACCTTTTTAAAAATTCTAGCTGGTGATATTGAACCAACAACAGGTCACATAGCTTTAGGCCAGGATGAGCGTCTGTCAGTATTGCGCCAAAATCACTTCGACTATGAAGAAGAACGAGCTATTGATGTTGTTATCATGGGTAATGAACAGCTCTATAATATTATGAAAGAAAAAGATGCTATCTACATGAAAGCAGACTTTTCAGAAGAAGATGGTGTCCGAGCAGCTGAATTAGAAGGGCAGTTTGCTGAATTAGGTGGTTGGGAAGCTGAAAGTGAAGCTTCACAATTGCTACAAAACCTCAATATTGCTGAAGCCCTTCATTATCAAAATATGAGTGAACTCGCAAATGGTGATAAGGTTAAAGTCCTTTTAGCAAAGGCTTTATTTGGAAAGCCAGATGTCTTATTACTTGATGAACCAACCAATGGACTTGATATTCAATCGATTGCTTGGTTAGAAGATTTCCTCATTGATTTTGAAAATACAGTTATTGTTGTTTCCCATGACCGGCATTTCCTAAATAAAGTATGCACCCATATGGCTGATTTAGATTTTGGAAAGATTAAGTTATATGTCGGTAATTACGATTTCTGGAAGCAATCCTCAGAATTAGCCGCCCGCTTACAAGCTGATCGCAATGCAAAAGCAGAAGAGAAAATCAAAGAATTACAAGAATTCGTGGCCCGTTTTTCAGCTAATGCTTCTAAATCTAAACAAGCAACCTCTCGGAAAAAAATGCTTGATAAAATTGAATTAGAAGAAATAGTCCCGTCCAGTCGGAAATACCCTTTTATCAACTTCAAATCCGAACGTGAAATGGGAAATGATTTTCTAACCGTAGAAAATTTATCTGTCACAATTGAAGGTGAAAAAATCATTGATAATATTAGCTTTATTCTTCGACCAGGTGATAAAGCTGCTATTATTGGTCAAAATGATATTCAAACAACTGCCTTAATGCGTGCTCTTATGGATGATATTGATTATGAGGGAACAATCAAATGGGGAGTAACCACCAGTCGCTCTTACTTACCAAAAGATAATTCCAAAGATTTTGCCACAGATGAGTCTATTTTAGAATGGCTTCGCCAATTTGCTGCAAAAGAAGAAGACGATAATACATTTTTACGTGGTTTCTTAGGACGCATGCTCTTTTCTGGCGATGACGTTAACAAGTCTGTCAACGTGCTTTCAGGTGGAGAAAAAGTACGTGTCATGTTATCAAAACTCATGTTATTGAAATCAAATGTCCTGATCCTTGATGATCCGACTAATCACCTTGATTTAGAATCTATTTCAAGTCTTAATGATGGTATTAAGGATTTCAAAGAATCCGTAATCTTTGCTAGTCATGACCACGAATTTATCCAGACAATCGCCAATCATATTGTTGTAATTTCAAAAAATGGCGTCATTGACCGCATTGATGAAACCTATGATGAATTTCTGGCAAATGAAGAAATTCAAGCAAAAGTTGCACAACTATGGCGTTAACACTTTTTTATGTTTCGAGGATTTACTTCGTTAAGCAACAAAGAGAACTTTAAAAATATAAATTCTTATAAATCCTGTTTTAACAGAGTTTATAAGAATTTTTTGCTTAAGCGATAAACTAATGATAGAAGCAAATAGGCCAATCAATTTAAGCTTTTATCTGAGATAAGACTAGTTGAGCTTATCTTTTTGGCATAGAAAGGTATCAATAATGTCTACCAAGTCCAAGAGTTCTATTTATTACTATTTGTGCAGTTTTCTACTTCCTCCGCTTATACTTGGAAGCGTTCTTTTTTCAATGGGAATTTACTGGGGAAGTGATAAGACGATTTTAGCAAGTGATGCCTTTCATCAATATGTGATTTTTGCACAAGCATTCCGCAACATTTTACATGGAAATGACAGCTTCTTTTACACCTTTACAAGTGGTCTTGGCTTAAATTTTTATGCCTTAATTAGTTATTATCTCGGTAGCTTCTTTTCGCCTTTATATTACTTTTTTGATATAAAGAGGATGCCAGATGCAATCTATCTTGTTACCCTATTAAAGTTTGCTAGCATCGGCTTGGCTTCCTTTTTTAGCTTCAAGCACATTTACAAGGGTGTCAAGGACTACTTGACATTGCTACTAGCCATGTGCTTTACACTTATGAGTTTTTTGACCAGCCAACTTGAATTGAATACCTGGTTAGATGTCTTTATTCTCATTCCCTTAATCTTATTAGGATTTCAACACTTAAAAAGAAAACAGCAAAGTTTACTTTACTACTTTACCTTAGCCTTATTATTTTTCCAAAATTATTATTTTGGTTATATGATGTCCTTGTTTCTCATTATCTACTTCAGTATTGAAGTTTCTGAAATAAGGCCTTTAAAACAAAAAGTGGCTTTTTTTGGTAAATTTACATTTGTGTCAATATGTGCAGCCTTAACCAGTGCCGTGATGCTTTTGCCTACTATTTTAGATTTAAAAGAACATGGTGAAACCCTGTCAACCAGCACTCATTTCTTTATTGAAGGAAGGGGGGTACTAGATCTATTAGCAAAATACCAATTAGGTGCTTTTGACACCACTAAATTTAATGCAATTCCTATGATCTATGTTGGGATTTTGCCTTTGTTTTTATCTTGTATCTTTTTCACCATGTCTGCTTTCTCCATTAAGCGTCGTCTTGCCTATGCCGTGAGCCTCTTGATTATTGGTGTCAGTTTTTACATTGAACCCTTGGATTTAGTTTGGCAAGGAATGCACGCGCCAAATATGTTTTTGCATCGTTATGCTTGGTGTTTTTCATTATTGCTTATCCTCATCTCATTTGAAACCTTATCACAATTTCACCAAATAACTAAAAAGCAACTCTATCTTAGCTTTCTTATCTTAGGAACCTGTTTAGCTCTTCCTTATATTAATCTTGATCGTTATTCTTTTTTAGCAGTTCATCTTTTATTTCTAACACTAGCAATTTTAGTGGCCTACTTCATTATTATTTGGGTAGAGTTTGAAAATAATGTTCCTCGTCTGGTGATTATTAGTTTTTTACTTATTTTTAGTTTACTTGATGTATCTCTAAATACTTTTTATCAAATTCAAGGAATCAGTAATGAATGGGTCTTTCCTTCACGTTCTGCCTATCATAAAAATTTAACAGCGATAGATACACTAGTCAAACAAACCCGTGCTACCCATTCAAATTTCTACCGTATGGAGCAGTTAGTTCCCCAAACAGGTAACGATAGTATGAAATACAATTATTATGGTATATCTCAATTTTCATCTATCCGTAATCGTTCTTCCAGCCAGTTGCTTGATCGCCTCGGCTATAAATCAGATGGTAGCAATCTCAATCTGAGATACCAAAACAATACTCTCTTGATGGATAGTCTTTTTAATATAAAATACAATCTAAGCCCCTGGCCCTTAGCTAAATTTGGCTTTAGTAGGCAAGCCTTCAAAAATGGCATTATCCTTTATCAAAATCACTATGCCAATGATTTGGCAATCATGTCCAAAAAAGTGTATCAAGATATTCCAATCTCCATAAACACACTTGATAATCAAACGCGATTTTTAAATCACATCAATCAAACCAAGTACAACTATTTTAAAGAAATTCAGGCAAAGCCAGTAACTAAATTAGTAGGCCTTAATCATCGCTTTACGGTTAAAGCTTTAGAAAACTCCAAAGATACGCTCGTTCGCTATACCCTTAAAATACCAGCCAATCAGCAAGTCTACCTTAGTTTGCCTCACTTAAATGTTTCCAATGCTCAAGAAAAAAACCTTTCCATTCGAATAAACCAAGGTTTAATGAACTATACCCTTGATAATACCTTTTCATTGTTTGATTTAGGATACATTAATGAAGAAAAAACTAGTGATGTCGAATTGATTTTTCCAAATAGTCAGAGCGTTTCTTTTGATCAACCGCATTTTTATGCCTTGGATATTGACACTTATCAAAAAAGCTTTACAGCTATCATGCAACGAAAAGTAACAAGTCAAGTGGCTAAAAACAACATTTTCACAACATATCAAGCTCCCCACCCTTCCACCTTAATCTACACTATTCCCTACGATAGGGGCTGGAAGGCTAAGGTGAACGGTCGATCTGTCACCTTACGCAAAATTCAAAATGGTCTTGTTGGCATTAACATTCCATCTGGTAAAGGTAAAGTGGTTCTAACTTTTCTTCCTTATGGGCTAAAAACGGGCGGTTTAATCAGTGTTCTAGGTTGCCTATTATACTTTAGTAGCTATTATTACAGTAAGAAAAAAAGACAGGCTTAATGTTTTAAGTCTGTCCTTTTGGGTTAACTGATGCTTGGTAAGAGGACTGATGTTTAACACAAGAGTAAATCAAGTTAATCCTCACTTGGCCCTAGTGACGCACTCTTGTTGAGAATCAATCACTTTTTAAGACTCCGGCAGTAGGACTCGAACCTACGACATCATGATTAACAGTCATGCGCTACTACCAACTGAGCTATGCCGGATAATTTAACATAAAAAAACTCTATAATTTCTGTAGTGGGTAACGCCACTCTAGAGATTATGAGCCTTTTTTCCAGCAGACAAAAAGTCCCATATGACTTATAATGAAAAGTAACCAAACCACTCATTAGAAAGCATCATATGGAACAACTCTATCACATACTACAGAAGTAATCGGAATTAAAGATAAACATATCACATTAGATAACGTTTTTAAATGTGAGACGCACATTGAAGTCTATGTAAGGTTTGATTATGAGCCTAAAGGGTGTCCGACTTGTGGAGGAAAACAAGTAAAATACGACTTCCAAAAGCCGTCGAAAATGCCATTTCTTTGACCTGATAACAGAGGCTTGCCCCAACCTCAATCAAGCTTTCAGGATTGCTCTCAATACCCTTGTTCGCTACAAAAAATAGGTCACTAATGCCATCCAACTGCCTTATTCGAACGCCAAGCCTGAGGCAACAAACAAACTTATCAAAGATATTAAGCGCAATGCCTTTGGTTTTCGAAACTTTGAACATTTTAAAACTCGCATCCTTATCGCTTTGAACATAACAAAAGAGAAGACGAATTTCGTCTCCTCTCGCGCTTAGCTATAAGTCACCCACTACAGTAAACATAGAGCTAAATAATTGCCATAGGCAATTAAATAGTCCGTACGGGATTCGAACCCGTGTTACCGCCGTGAAAAGGCGGTGTCTTAACCCCTTGACCAACGGACCAGAAGTTGTTTAAGAGAGGCATCTCCTTAACACTCTTATTATTATATCAGAATGTTTTGGTTTGTCTAGACTTTTTTAAAAAAATTTTTTATTTTTTCTAAATGTTTTTTATTTTATCAATGACAATCATAACAAGTAGTGTTAAAGGCAATTTGACAAAAGTAGAGCATTTTTGTAAAATAATGGAGTTGAGGTCTCATAGCTCAGCTGGATAGAGCATTCGCCTTCTAAGCGAACGGTCGCAGGTTCGAATCCTGCTGGGATCAAAGGAAAAGTAGCAAGTGATTACTTGCTGCTTTTTTTGTTTCACATGAAACCGTTATTGTTTATTTATGATAAGGACTACCTTCTTGAATCATAAAACCACGATAAATTTGCTCAACAAGAACTAAGCGCATTAATTGATGAGGGAGGGTCAGCTTTCCAAAACTTAAAAGCTGGTGGCCTCTGTTTTTAATCTCTTTTGCTAGGCCTAAACTGCCTCCAATAATAAAGGTTAAATCGGAATATCCCCTTAAAGTAGCTTGCTGGATCATCTCACTAAATTGTTCAGAGGATAACTGCTTTCCTTCAATAGCCAACACAACAATGAAGTCTCTTGCGCCAATTTTGTTGAGAATTCTCTTTGCTTCCTTTGCCATGATAAGCTCTTTTTCAGTCGAACTTGCTTTATCTGGTGTTTTTTCATCCGGTAACTCAATGACCTCAAACTGGCAAAAACGCGATAGCCTCTTTTGGTATTCAGCAATACCGTTTTTAAGATAAGCTTCTTTTAATTTGCCGACACAAATAATTTTTACTTTCATGCTCATCATTATAGCATAAAATAATGCAAATCACACTTTATCCACATTTCTTAAAGGCTTAGTTTTTCCCTTAAAGTGCATAAACTAAGCTTTTTTATAATCCTTAGTAAAAGTTTTCCACAAGCTGTGGATTTCTTTCATTTTACAGGCATTTAAGGTATAATTAAGCAGAGTTTTATAAGCTATGTAGAAAATTAGGAGGAAAGTTCGTGTCAACATTCAAAAAATATTCTCAATTTTTCTGGGTTCTTATTGCAGGTTTTTTAGGTGGCTTCCTTGCGACCCTCTTATTAAATGGAATCAACCATTCCAATACGCCACAAGAAGTCAATTCTAATCCTACAACCGTCAGTAAAGTAACCTATAAAAACACAACTAACACTACAAAGGCTGTTAAAGTTGTGCAAAATGCGGTCGTTTCAGTTATTAACTATCAAAAAGTATCCTCTGGTTCCATTCTTGATCCATCTAAAAATTTATTTGGCAATAATAATGATAATTCCAAAAAAGATGATGGGTTAGCTATCTACAGCGAAGGCTCCGGAGTAATCTATAAAAAAGATGGGAACTCTGCTTATTTAGTTACCAATAATCATGTTATTGACGGTGCTGAACGTATTGAAATCTTACTAGCAGACGGAACAAAAGTTGTTGGTAAATTAATTGGTGCAGATACTTATTCTGATTTGGCTGTTGTTAAAATTCCATCTGATAAGGTAAAAACAGTTGCCCATTTCGCCAACTCTGCTAAATTAAGCGTTGGGGAAGAAGCCATTGCTATTGGTAGCCCACTTGGAACTGAGTATGCTAACTCTGTTACTGAAGGGATTGTCTCAAGTTTGAGTCGAACAGTAACCCTTAAAAACGAAAGTGGCCAAACTGTTTCTACAAACGCTATTCAAACAGATGCTGCAATCAATCCTGGGAACTCAGGAGGGCCTCTTATTAATATTGAAGGTCAGGTTATCGGGATTAATTCTAGTAAGATTTCATCTACTTCTGCCAGTGCATCTGGTGGTGCTGTTGAAGGGATTGGTTTTGCCATTCCAGCAAATGATGTCCTTAAAATAATCAATAAATTAGAAGCAAATGGTGAAGTTATCCGCCCAGCACTTGGCATTGGAATGGTGAACTTAAGTGATCTTTCTACTAATGCACTTAATCAAATAGGGGTCCCCAAAAATGTCACAAGTGGTATCGTCGTAGCCTCTGTCAACAAGCATATGCCAGCAGCCGGTAAGTTAGAACAATATGATATTATTACTGAAATTGACGGTGAGGCCGTCCAATTAAGCAGTGATTTACAGAGTCAACTTTATGGTCATGAAATAAATGACACCATTAAAATCACATTCTATCGAGGAAATAGTAAAAAAACAACAACTATTAAGTTGACAAAAACTACTAAGGATTTACCTCGAAGATAGCTTAGCTTGACAAACTATCCTAAAAACCTTTACACTAATGTAAAGGTTTTTACAGTGTAAAGAGGTACTTATGACTGAACAAATTATTAATATTCCGGTAGAAGAAATTGTAGCAAATCCTCACCAACCTCGTCTAACATTTGACCAAGCTGAATTATTAGAACTAGCAGAATCAATAAAAATGAATGGGCTGATTCAACCCATCCTGGTCCGAAAATCAGAGGTATACGGTTATGAATTAATCGCTGGTGAAAGGCGCTTTAAGGCCACTCAAATAGCAGGCTTAACGCAAATTCCAGCTATTGTCAGACAGTTATCAACCACTGAAAGTATGCAGCAAGCTATTGTTGAAAATTTACAGCGGAGCAATTTAAGCCCGTTGGAAGAAGCTAAAGCTTATCAAAAGATTCTTGATAAAAAGCAAATGACCCATGAGCAATTAGCCAAATTTATGGGCAAATCACGACCTTACATTACTAATACTATTCGTTTATTGCAACTTCCTGCACTAATAAGTCAGTCCTTGGAGGCAAAAGAAATCAGCTCTGGTCACGCACGCGCCTTATTAAGTGTTGACGACCAAAAAGAACAGCTTTTGTTTTTTGATAACATTCGGCGCTATCATTTAAGTGTTCGTCAAACAGAACAGCTCATTAGAGAGCAACATCAAAAGGTCAAAAAAGTAAAATCTAAGGACATTTTCATTCAAGCAATTGAACAAGAAATAGCCCAATCTTTAGGCTTAGATACTTCTGTTTCTTATCATCCTCAAAAACAAAGTGGTGCTATTACGATTCATTTTGCCAATGAGCAAGAAATGAACAGAATTATCAACAAATTGACATAAACTGTTTATAAGCCTACTATCTTGTACGGATTTTTCCACAGAGAGAATGGTGTTACTTCCTTGATTCTAATGGTTTTTAAGTTCTTTCCACAAGCTGTGGAAAACTATAAATAACAATGTGCAAAACTTATCCACATCCTGTGAGTAAGTCCAGTTTTCCACACACACTTGTGGAAAACTTTTTTATTTTGTGGTAGAATAAAGCACGTATAACCTACTAGAAGGAATTCCTAATGACTGAAAATGAACAATTGTTTTGGAATAGGATCTTAGAGCTTGCACAAAGCCAATTAAAACAAGCTACTTTTGAATTTTTTGTGCTTGATGCACGCCTTATTAATGTCGAAAACCAAGTAGCAACAATTTACCTAGACCATATGAAGGAACTTTTTTGGGAAAAAAATCTAAAAGATGTTATTTTGACAGCCGGTTTTGAGATTTTTAATGCTCAAATTTCAGTCAAATATGTCTTTGAAGATGATTTAGAAGCATTAAATCCACAAACCCAACCACAGCATCATGTTTTTTCCAGAGAGGCTATCCAACCAGTCCCTCTAATGACTTCCGATTTAAATCCTAAATATAGTTTTGAAAATTTCATTCAAGGAGATGAAAATCGCTGGGCTGTAGCTGCATCAATAGCTGTCGCTAATACCCCAGGGACCACTTATAACCCTTTATTTATTTGGGGTGGACCTGGACTTGGAAAGACGCATCTATTAAATGCCATTGGTAATGCTGTCTTATTGGAGCGGCCAAATGCTCGCATTAAATACATTACTGCTGAAAATTTTATTAATGAATTCGTAACTAATATCCGATTAGACACTATGGATGAGTTAAAAGAAAAATTCAGAAACTTAGACTTGTTGTTAATTGATGACATTCAATCTTTAGCTAAAAAAACCCTTCAAAGTACCCAGGAAGAATTTTTTAACACCTTTAATGCTCTGCATAATAACAATAAGCAAATTGTTCTAACCAGTGATCGAACACCAGACCAGCTAAATGATTTAGAACAGCGGCTTGTGACGCGTTTTAAATGGGGTTTGACGGTTCAAATCACACCACCAGATTTTGAAACACGTGTAGCTATTTTAACCAATAAAATTCAAGACTATCATTTTACTTTTCCACAAGATACCATTGACTACCTGGCTGGGCAATTTGATTCCAATGTACGTGACCTAGAGGGGGCTTTAAAAGACATTAGCCTAGTGGCTAACTTTAAGCAAATTGATGTGATTACCGTTGATATTGCAGCTGAAGCTATCCGTGCCCGCAAATTAGACACACCAAAAATGACCATTATCCCAATTGAAGATATTCAACAAGAGGTCGGTAAATTTTATGGGGTTACTGTAAAGGAAATCAAAGCTACCAAACGCACTCAAGATATTGTCTTAGCAAGACAAGTAGCCATGTTTTTAGCGCGTGAAATGACGGATAATTCACTGCCCAAAATTGGAAAAGAATTTGGTGGCCGAGATCATTCAACTGTTCTACACGCTTTCAATAAAATCAAAAATATGATTGCCCAAGATGACAGTCTTAGAATTGAAATTGAAACCATCAAAAATAAAATAAAATAGGGCTGTTGATAAGTCTTAGCAATTCTTCTAAGTTATCCACAAGTTGTGAACAGACTAGAAGCATTGCCCTCACTATACTAGGCTTACTTATCCCCTTTGTACACAAGACCTACTACTACTATTACAATTTATATTATAATTAAAGGAGTTCCCATGATTCAATTTTCTATTAATCGCTCTTTATTTATCCAAGCACTAAGTGCTACTAAACGAGCTATCAGTTCAAAGAATGCTATTCCGATTTTATCTACTATCAAAATTGAGGTTAATCAAACAGATGTTACCTTAACAGGATCTAATGGGCAAATATCTATTGAAAATACCATTCCAGTAAGTAATGAAAATGCAGGGCTGTTGATTACTGATACAGGAGCTATTCTATTAGAGGCATCTTTTTTCATCAATATTGTTTCTAGTATGCCAGATGTCAGCCTTGAGTTTAAGGAAATTGAAAATCAACAAGTTGTGTTAACCAGTGGTAAATCAGAAATCACCTTAAAGGGAAAGGATGTTGTTCAGTATCCACGGTTACAGGAAGTTTCAACTGAAAATCCTCTTGTTTTGGAAACAAAATTGCTAAAAACGATTATTTCAGAGACTGCTTTTGCAGCTAGTCTTCAAGAAAGTCGGCCAATTCTAACAGGGGTGCACTTGGTCTTGAGTAATCATAAAGAGTTTAAAGCTGTGGCTACAGACTCGCATCGTATGTCGCAACGCCTTTTAACCTTAGATAAAACAGCAAGTAATTTTGATGTGGTTATCCCAAGTAAATCACTTCGTGAATTTGCCACCGTCTTTACAGATGATATTGAACAGGTTGAAATTTTCTTCTCACCTAGTCAAATTCTCTTTAGAAGTGAACATATATCCTTTTATACGCGGCTGCTTGAAGGAAATTATCCTGATACCGATCGTTTGTTAATGAAGCAATTTGAAACCGAAGTCGTATTTAATACTCAAGCTTTACGCTACGCCATGGAACGAGCTTTCTTAGTTTCAAATGCTACCCAAAGTGGAACGGTTAAGCTTGAAATTGCTGGTGATACCATCACTGCTTTAGTTAATTCACCAGAAGTTGGTAAAGTTAATGAAGAATTGGAAAGTTTAGAAAAATCAGGTTCTGATTTAACCATTTCTTTTAACCCCACTTATTTAATTGAGTCATTGAAGGCTTTAAAAAGTGAAACAGTCCGCATTCGTTTTGTTTCTCCTGTTCGTCCATTTACACTAATGCCTGGTGAAGAAGAAACGGATTTTATTCAGCTCATTACGCCAGTTAGAACAAATTAAGACTAGCCCCCTTAAACACGACTCTTCTTATATCAAAAATAAGTCCTTGGGGCTTATTTTTTGGTATGATATAACTAAACTAATCATGGTAAGGAGACCTTATGTATCAACTTGGTTCAATTGTGGAATTAAAAAAACCCCATGCTTGTATCATTAAGGCAACTGGAAAAAAAGCAAATGAATGGCAAATTATGCGACTAGGGGCAGATATTAAAATTCAGTGCACTAACTGTCAGCATTTTGTGATGATGAGTCGGCATGATTTTGAGCGGAGATTAAAAAAAGTGCTGCAACCGTAAAAATCCTTTTAAGCCAGGGATTTTAGTCATATTTGCAACCCATGTTTGCTTCAATAATTGCTAGTATGTCTTTGAAAAATCAGTTATTCTAAAGGTATTAAAAGACGAAAGGTAATCATAACTAATGACAACAGTTGCAGAACAATTAAAGCAATTACGATTGAAACATCAGTTATCTCAAGATGCCCTAGCAGCACAGTTATTTGTTTCTCGGCAGGCCGTATCAAAATGGGAAAACGGAGATAGCACTCCGGATTTAGATAATTTAATCAGGCTAGCTGACATTTTTGACGTGACACTTGATTACTTAGTGAGAGGAAAAGAATCAGCGTCATCATTAGATAAGGAAACTATTCTAGAAAATGACAGCCTGAATCTTCTTAAAGGTAGAGAATATGCCATTAATCCAGAGACAGGAAAATATGAAAAACGTGATGGCCTTGCAATTTTCATTGACCTTGTATCAGAATATTGGTGGATTGTAATCCTGATATTTTGGATAGTTTTTATCTTTTGGATAATATTTTAATATTCTCGGGTATAAAATGCTTCTTAGTTAATAGGCATTTAACCCTATTTTTTGATATAATATAAGTGATTGAAATTTTGAACGGAGATTTAGTAACCATGGCATTAACAGCAGGTATTGTAGGCTTACCAAATGTTGGTAAATCAACTTTATTTAACGCTATTACAAAAGTAGGGGCAGAAGCTGCTAATTATCCTTTTGCCACGATTGATCCAAATGTTGGAATGGTTGAGGTGCCAGATGAGCGCTTACAAAAATTGACAGAGCTGATTTCTCCGAAAAAAACTGTTCCTACAACTTTTGAATTTACTGATATTGCTGGTATCGTTAAGGGAGCATCTAAAGGCGAAGGGTTAGGGAATAAATTCCTAGCAAATATTCGTGAGGTTGATGCGATTGTACACGTTGTTCGCGCTTTTGATGATGAAAATGTCATGCGTGAACAGGGCCGTGAAGACGCTTTTGTTGATCCAATGGCTGATATTGATACCATTAATCTTGAATTGATTTTAGCTGACTTAGAGTCTATTAATAAGCGTTATGCGCGTGTTGAAAAAATGGCTCGCACACAAAAAGATAAAGATTCAGTGGCAGAATTTACTGTTCTTGAAAAAATCAAACCTGTTCTTGAAGACGGCAAGTCGGCTCGTACTATTGCATTTACAGAAGAAGAGCAACGTATTGTCAAGCAATTATTTTTGTTGACAACAAAACCAGTCCTCTATGTAGCTAACGTTGATGAAGACAAGGTTGCTGATCCAGATGCTATTACCTATGTCAAGCAAATTCGTGAATTTGCTGCTACTGAAAATGCAGAAGTAGTTGTTATTTCAGCGCGTGCAGAGGAAGAAATTTCAGAACTTGATGATGAAGATAAGGCAGAATTCTTGGAAGCTATCGGTTTAACAGAGTCTGGCGTCGATAAATTAACCCGTGCTGCCTATCATCTGCTCGGTTTAGGAACTTACTTTACTGCTGGTGAAAAAGAAGTAAGGGCTTGGACCTTTAAGCGAGGTATTAAAGCGCCACAGGCTGCTGGTATTATTCATTCTGATTTTGAGCGAGGCTTTATTCGTGCTGTAACCATGTCTTATGACGATTTAATGACCTATGGTTCAGAAAAAACAGTCAAAGAGGCAGGCCGCCTACGTGAAGAAGGTAAAGACTACGTCGTTCAAGATGGTGACATAATGGAATTTCGGTTTAATGTCTAAGATGAAGATTGAATAATGAAAAGGTTGGAAAAACTTTCCAGCCCTTTTCCTATTTAAGAAAGGATAAAAAATGGTAAAAATGATTGTGGGACTAGGTAACCCAGGTTCTAAATATGAGGGGACACGACACAATGTTGGTTTTATGGCAATTGACAGCATTGTCAATAATCTTGACGTCACCTTTACAGAAAATAAAACGTTCAAAGCCCTTGTTGGAGCTGCTTTCCTCAATCAGGAAAAAGTCTACTTTGTAAAGCCGACTACTTTTATGAATAATAGTGGCTTAGCTGTCAAGGCACTGTTAACATATTACAATATTTCGGTCAAAGATATGATTGTCATCTATGATGATTTAGATATGGAGATTGGTAAACTTCGCTTTCGCCAAAAGGGTTCTGCAGGTGGTCATAATGGCATAAAGTCAATCATTGCACAAGTCGGAACACAGCAATTTAATCGCATTAAAATCGGTATAGGCAGACCTGCTAAAAATATGACGGTTATCAATCATGTCTTAGGAAAATTTGATAAGGAAGCAGCAATTGCGATTGATATTGCTTTAGAAAAGGTTGTCAATGCTGTCAACTTTTATTTACAAGAACAAGACTTTGCATTGACCATGCAAAAATACAATGGGTAATTATGGATATTATAGAATTATTTAGGCAGAATAAACAAATTGCAGCTTGGCAAGAGGCATTAGGAAAAAAAACTCGTCAATTAATCATGGGCTTATCGGCTTCTAGTAAAGCCCTTGCGGTAGCTTGTGCTTATCGTACCACTTCAGGAAAATTACTTATTATTACTGCCAGTCAAAATGAAGCTGAAAAGTTAGCTAGTGAATTAGTGACATTGCTAGGAGAAAAAGCTGTTTTTCCATTTTTTGCAGATGATGCTGCCGCTGCAGAATTCCTGTTTTCGTCACTAGATAAAGCTGTTTCAAGGATTCAGGCTTTACAATTTTTACTTGATCCTACCCAATCAGGGGTTGTAGTAACGAGCCTTGTAGGAACGCGTATTTTATTGCCAGATCCTAAGATATTTTTAAATAGTATGCCTCATTTACAAGTAGGTTTAGACCTAGATCCTGACTCTTTGGTTCATCAATTGGTGGCTATGGGGTTTGAACGTGTTAATCAAGTTATGAATCCGGGTGAATTTAGTAAACGCGGTGATATTATTGACATTTATGATCTGACCCAAGAATGGCCTATCAGGATAGAATTTTTTGGTGATGAGATTGATGGCATTCGTCAATTTAATCCGGAAAATCAAAAATCCTCTCAAACTTTAGAGAACTTTTTGATTACCCCAGCAACGGAGTTTATTTTGCTGGATGATGATTATATCAGAGGAGTAGAGGCACTTGAAAAAGCAATTCAATTAAGCCAATTAGAAGATAAGACCTATCTTCAAGATATATTTGCAGCAAGCAAGGAACACTTTAAACATAGGGATTTAAGAAAGTTTAGTTCCCTTTTTTATGCAAAAGAATGGACTTTGTTAGACTACCTACCAAAAGAAACTCCCATTTTTATTGATGACTTTCAAAAAATAGTAGATAAAAATGCGACATTTGATTTAGAGACCGCTCATTTGTTAACAGAAGATTTACAACAAGGTAAAGCAGTGTCAAGACTTCGTTATTTTGCAGACTCCTATCAAGCACTTAGGAGCTATAAACCAGCTACTTATTTTTCAAATTTTCATAAGGGATTAGGAAATATTAAGTTTGAAAAGATCTATAATTTCACCCAATACCCTATGCAAGAATTTTTCAATCAATTTCCCTTATTAATCGATGAAATAAAACGTTATCATAAAAATCAGGCTACTGTTATTATCCAGGTTGATTCTCATAAGGGGTATGAGCGGTTACTTAAAAATTTGGCTGATTTTGATTATAGTATTCCGCTTGTTAATAGCAAAGCTATTCAACCAAAAACTACTCAAATTATTGTTGGTCAATTATCTGCAGGTTTTTATTTTGCCGATGAAAAGCTTGCTCTGATCACAGAACAGGAAATTTACCATAAAAAAATCAAGCGACGTGTTCGTCGTACTTCTATTACGAATGCTGAGCGGCTTAAAGACTATGACGAACTAACAAAAGGAGACTATGTTGTCCATAGTGTTCATGGTATTGGCCAGTTTATGGGCATTGAAACCATCAAAATCCAGGGCGTCCATCGCGATTATGTGACCATCCAATATCAAAATAATGATCGTATTTCGTTGCCAGTAGAACAAATCCAAACCTTATCAAAGTATGTCTCTGCTGATGGTAAAACGCCTAAAATCAACAAACTAAATGATGGGCGTTTTCAAAAAGCAAAGCAAAAAGTTTCAAAGCAAGTTGAAGATATAGCAGATGATTTATTAAAATTATATGCTGAACGTAGCCAACAAAAAGGTTTTGCCTTTTCTCCTGATGATGATTTACAGCATGCTTTTGATGATGACTTTGCCTTTGTGGAAACTGCGGACCAATTGCGCTCCATAAAAGAAATTAAGCGTGACATGGAAAGTAACCGTCCTATGGATCGCCTTTTAGTAGGTGATGTTGGGTTTGGGAAAACAGAGGTGGCTATGCGTGCAGCCTTTAAGGCTGTAAAAGATAATAAACAAGTAGCTATCTTGGTTCCCACAACAGTCCTTGCTCAGCAACACTATGATAATTTTCGAGAACGGTTTGAAAATTATCCCATACACGTAGATGTTTTGAGCCGATTTAGAAGCAAGAAGGAGCAAAATCAAACTTTAGATAAACTTCGGCAAGGCCACATTGATATTATTATTGGGACCCATCGTTTGTTATCAAAAGACGTCGTTTTTTCAGATTTAGGATTGATCGTTATTGACGAAGAGCAGCGTTTTGGCGTAAAACATAAAGAAAGGCTCAAAGAATTAAAAACAAAAGTTGACGTCCTAACTCTAACTGCGACCCCAATTCCACGAACTCTACACATGTCTATGTTAGGTATTCGGGATCTATCTGTAATAGAAACACCGCCGACCAATCGTTACCCAGTGCAAACTTATGTCATGGAAGTAAATCTAGGCATTATTCGCGATGCGATTATTCGGGAAATAGAGCGGAGCGGGCAGATTTTTTATGTTTACAACAAAGTTGACACTATTGACAAGAAAGTTGCTGAGCTACAAGAATTAGTGCCAGAAGCCTCCATTGGTTTTGTTCATGGTCAAATGAGTGAAATGCAACTGGAAAATACATTGATTGATTTTATCAACGGAGACTATGATATTTTAGTTGCTACTACCATTATTGAAACGGGCGTGGATATTTCCAATGTTAATACGTTGTTTGTAGAAAATGCAGATCATATGGGCTTGTCAACCTTGTATCAATTGCGAGGACGGGTTGGTCGCTCTAACCGCATTGCCTATGCGTATCTGATGTATCGTCCTGATAAGATCTTAACAGAAGTTTCTGAAAAACGCTTAGAAGCGATTAAGGGATTCACCGAACTAGGCTCAGGCTTTAAAATTGCCATGCGCGATCTTTCTATCCGTGGTGCAGGTAATCTCTTGGGCGCTTCTCAAAGCGGCTTTATTGATTCAGTCGGCTTTGAAATGTACTCCCAGATGTTAGAACAAGCAATCGCTGAAAAGCAAGGTAAACAGCACATTCGTCTCAAAGGTAATGTGGAAATTAACCTTATGATTGATGCTTTTTTACCTAGTGACTATATTGAAGATGAACGACAAAAAATTGATATTTACAAACGCATTAGAGAAATAGAAGGCCACACAGATTATCAAGCTTTGCAGGATGAATTAATCGATCGATTTGGGGAATACCCTGATCAAGCGGCCTATTTGCTAGAAATTGGTTTATTAAAATGGTATATGGACACTGCTTTTGCAGAAATAATTGAAAAACGAGGTTCTACAGTCTTTGTTCGATTTGAAAAAGTCTCTTTACATTATTTTATGACCCAAGATTATTTTGGGGCCTTATCAAAAACGCAATTGAAAGCTACGATTAGTGAGCAGCGAGGTAAAATCGAAATTACATTTGATGTTAGAGGAAAAAAAGATTATCAGATATTAGAAGAATTAATGCTATTTGGGGAAGCACTCAGTGAGATTAAACAAAAAAAACTATCTTCAATTAACAAAACAGTCTAGCTTCATCATTACAATTAGTGGTTTAGTGTCCAAAATCTTGGCTGCTATCTATCGGATTCCCTATCAAAACCTGGTGGGTGATAGAGGTTTCTTTGCTTACCAGCAAATTTACCCGCTTTTAGCTATTATAACAACCTTGAGTTTAACTGCTTTGCCAAATGTTGTCGCTAGTCTCTCTCAAACTACAGAAAAAAAGCAGCTAGGACACTTATTTCAATTACAACTCTTAGTGAGTGCTGCGTTGTCTTTTGTTTTAATTGTATGTCATCAATGGCTTGCAAATAGTATTGGCAGTCCTGCTTTAGCGCCAGCAATTATCATCAGTGGATTGGTTTTACTAACCGTTCCTTTCACCTCGTTTTATCGTGGCTTAGCTCAAGCAGATGATAATATGGTCCCAACAGCAGTGAGTCAAGTGCTTGAGCAGACCATTCGCATTGCCATAATTATTGCGGCAGCTCTTTGTTACTATTGCTTTCATTGGACTATTTATCTTACTGCCAATGTTGCTGCGGCAGGAAATGTTATTGCTAGTGTCGTTATTTTACTCTATTTCTATTTCACTAGTCCTTATTCGCTTAGTTCTTATTTTCATCAGAAGTTTATGCCAAGTCAGGTGTTAAAAAAGCTGGGTCTTTCAAGTTTTGTTTATATTTTTTATGCCCTGTATTTATTATTGTTTCAGCTGATTGATGCCTTAGTGATTAAAAATAGCCTGATAGCCAAAGGGATGTCAGAGGCCTTGGCAGAGACTACTAAAGGCATTTATGATCGTGGCCAACCCTTATTACAATTTGGACTTATTTTTTCAACCGCTCTCTTTACGAGTTTTTTACCTCAGTTGACACGTTACTATGCTGTTAATAGCGACGTTTATCGGACTGAAAGCCAATCTTTCTTTACCTTTATTTATTATTTTAATGTCACTTTGACCGCGGGATTTTTGGCTATCTTACCTTTAATGAATGTTGTTTTATTTAAGGATAATCGTGGCTGGTTGGCATTGAGTTTTTATGTTATCATCATCAGTTTAGCCAGCCTAATACAATTTTTTCATCAGCAATTGTTTATTGAGCAACATAGTGTGGTGTCACTCTTGTTTTTAACAATTGGACTTGGCTTGAAAATCATGTTAACCGTTCCAATGACCATGCAGTGGTCCATTGTTGGCAGTGCCTTGGCGACTGTCTTACCTTTGCTGGTTGTTTTAGGCTTGTACGCTTATTATTGTAAAATAGATTTTAAAAGCTTAGCTAATGGTAAATTTTATGTTATTTTGGTGATAATGGTTTTGACTGTTATAAGTTTAGCTCGCCTTTTACCCCATGTTGGAAGAATGTCTAGTCTCATCACACTTCTAATAGCAACATTGTCAGGATTAGCGCTTTTTGTTGCGCTAGCGATTTTCCTAAGGATCTTTCCCCAAAAATTATGGTCTTATCTACCAATTAACACTAAAAAATGATAGAATGTAAGGGATTGTGAGGTAAGGTATGAGATTAGATAAGTTTTTGAAAGTTTCTCGAATTATAAAGCGTCGTCCGGTAGCTAAAGAAGTAGCAGATAAAGGACGTATTAAGGTTAATGGCGTTTTAGCGAAATCCTCGACTGATTTAAAAGTCAATGATGCCATTGAAATTCAGTTTGGAACTAAGCTTTTAAGTGTTCGTGTTTTGGAAATGAAAGACAGTACCAAAAAAGAAGACGCCAGACAAATGTATGAAATAATCAAAGAAACAAGGATTCACTCTGATGAAGAAGTCTAGTATCGTTCAACTAAATAATTCTTATATCAATGAAGAAAATACTAAAAAACGATTTGAAGAAGAGGAACATCATAGACACAACCGTCTGTTAGGCTGGATTTTAATTGTTATGGTGTTTCTATTTATCCTGCCGACCTATAACCTGGTTAAAAGTTATGTAGGACTTGAAAAACAGGCTCAGCAAGTAAAGCACCTGCATCAAGAATATAAGGATTTAGAGAGACATACACAACAAGAAAAGGAATTGGCTAATCGTTTGAAAGACGATGACTATGTCAAAAAATATGCCCGGGCAAAATACTATCTTTCTCGTGAGGGAGAGACGATTTATCCAACCCCAGGTTTATTACCAAAATAAATATGGAAGATATTCTAAAAAAAGTAGAGCTCTTTTTGGCCCACTCAGAAGAGAAGCTCAAAGACTTGCATCAGCAAAATCAATCCTTACGTGAGAAGGACCCAAAAGAAGAAAATGACTAGAAGGGAGTTACCATGAAAAAATTATTAGCTGTTATGTTAATTCCTTTTTTTCTAGCTCCCGTTCCAATCATTAGTACTGATAAGGGTACGAAATACAGTCAAGCCAATTTATTCCAATTACAGCAAACAGCTGCCAACCAGACCCTATACTTTTCTACTATTCCTATTAATCCAACTGCTAAGCAAGATATTACTACTTACCATGATGCTGATTTAACATTATCATCTGAGATAATAGGGTCAAATCAACCTCTTCAAATTGTCAATATGGAGATTAATAGTCAGCAACTTCCCGTTTTTGAGCTATCTAATGGCTCTTATATTGTAGCTGCCAAACAGGATGTCACTGAAGATACTATTGTGTCACAAAGATCAATTTCCCAAGATTTTTGGCTACAGCCGCATTTTACGGTCTATAGTCAACCCTATGTTTATGGAACCAGCTCTGTTAGGACCTCTTTACAAGCTTTTCAAAAAGTACATGCTGACCAAGTAGCTACCACACCCAAAGGCATCTTCTACGACATTGAAGGCAAAGGCTGGATTGCTGAGAGTGACCTTTCTCTTGCTGATAATCGCATGATCAAGGTGCAAGACCTGCTCAATCAAAAATATAACAAAGCCAATTATTCTATTTTTGTGAAGCAGCTAGATACGCAAGCTAGTGTAGGGGTAAATGCTGACAAAACAATGTATTCTGCCAGCATTGCAAAATTAGCAACACTCTATTATGTGCAACATAAGCTTAATAATGGCAGCATTAAGAGTAAGGATACATTGAAATATATTGGAGCTGTTAATCATTTTTATGGTGATTATAGTCCTTTAGGCAGTGGTGATATGCCAAAAAAAGCTGATAATGCTAGCTATTCCATTGATTTTCTCTTACAAGCCGTTGCTAAACATTCAGATAATGTCGCAACTAATTTGTTAGGTTATTATGTGGCTAATCAATATGATAAAGACTTCCATAATCACATACAGTCCTTGTCTGGGAGTTATTGGGACATGGAAAAGCGTGACCTTTCTGCTAAGGAAGCTGCGCTATTAATGGAAGCTATTTATTATCAAAAAGGACGATTGACGACTTATCTAACAAAGACTGATTTTGATCAACAACGCATTCCAAAGAATATCGATGTGCCAGTAGCTCACAAAATTGGTGATGCTTATGATTACCGGCATGATGTCGCCATCGTTTATGCAAAATCACCTTATATTATTTCAATTTTTACTAATGATTCTTCTTATGACAAAATAACTGCTATATCAGACGATATTTATGCCATTTTAAAATAATGAAGCAAGAAATTTACCAGTATATTGTAAAAAATGCATTTTTTAAAAACCACCAAAAGGTTTTAATAGCTGTATCAGGTGGAGCAGATTCGATGGCTCTTCTTCATTTATTGCAGTGCTACCAGACGAAACTTGGTATAAGCATTGGCATTGCGCATGTCAATCACAAGCAACGCGCTGCTTCTGAAGATGAGGAAGCTTATCTACGTTCTTGGGCCCAAAAAAATCAGATTCCGATCTATGTAGGCTACTTTTCTGGTTTGTTTACAGAGCAAAGAGCACGAGACTTTCGGTATCATTTTTTTGCCTCCATCATGGAAAAAGAACAGTACACAGCTTTGGTAACAGCCCATCATATGGATGATCAAGCTGAAACAGTTTTAATGCGACTAATTCGAGGAAGCCGGCTTCGGCATCTAGCAGGAATCAGACCTGTTCAAGCTTTTGCGTCTGGCGAACTGATCCGTCCTTTTTTGACATTTAGAAAAAAGGAGCTGCCAAGCTATTATCATTTTGAGGATGAGAGTAACTCTGACCACAGTTATTTCCGTAATCGGATCCGACAGTCGTTACTGCCTGAATTAACAAAGGAAAACCCCCAACTTGTTAAAGCCTTATCAGAGGTCGCAAGTGAGATAAGTCTCTTAAATGAAGCCTTTCACTATTTAACAGCAGATATACCAATTACAAATATGGCAAGTTTTCTTCAACAACCAGCGGCTATTCAGTATTTTCTTTTGCAAGATTATATTGCAAAAATTGGCCATTTGAATTTAGCTAAGTCTCAGTTTGACACGGTTTTAACCTTGCTTCAACATCACAAGTGTGGTACTTATTCGCTTAAAGGAGGTTATGCATTAAGCATTGATGAACATACATTTACAATTGCTAAAATCATTCCCAAGACTGATAAAGACTTGACTCCAATTGTGTTAAACTGTGACAGTGCTATAGACTATTTAGGGTATCAGTTTTTCTATTCCCTTTTTGAACCTTGCTTAGCATATGATACTATGATTCCATTATATAGTCTTTCTTCAGTGACTATACGAAGAAGGCAAGCGGGGGATAGTATTAATTTTGGGACCTTTACTAAAAAATTGCGGCGCCTATTTATTGATAACAAAATTCCACAGAAGGCGCGTGAAAGAGCAATTATTGGTGAGCAAAATGGTCAAGTCATATTTATATTAGTGAATGGTGAAACATATTTGAGAAAAGCAGCTAATCATGATATAATGTTGGGCAAGTTGTATATTGCAAAAATAGAGAAAAGGTGACATCATGCTTGAGCAAGATATTAAAAAAGTCCTCTATTCTGAAGAAGATATCATCGTTAAAACGAGAGAATTAGGACAACAACTCACTAAAGATTATCAGGAAAAAAATCCTTTAATGGTGGGAGTCTTAAAAGGCTCTGTTCCTTTTATGGCCGAATTAATGAAGCACATTGACGTCCATGTTGAAATTGACTTTATGGTGGTTTCTAGCTACCATGGTGGGACTTCCAGCAGTGGTGAAGTGAAAATTTTAAAAGACGTAGATACTAATATTGAAGGACGAGATATTATCTTTGTTGAGGATATTATTGATACTGGTCGTACTTTAAAATATCTGCGAGACATGTTTAAATACCGTAAAGCAAATTCTGTAAAAATTGCCACATTATTTGATAAACCAGAGGGGCGTGTCGTTGATATTGAAGCGGACTATGTTTGCTATGATGTGCCAAATGAATTTATTGTAGGATATGGTTTAGATTATGCAGAAAAGTATCGTAATCTTCCATACGTTGGTGTCTTAAAGGAAGAAGTCTATACTAACTAGAAAAAAGGTCAATTAATACTTTATGAAAAATAATAAAAATAACGGCTTTGTAAAAAACTCGTTCATTTATATTCTATTGATTGTGGTCATTATCACTGGTTTTCAATATTACGTAAAAGGGACGAGTACACAAAGCCAGCAAATTAACTATAGTAAACTTGTTAAACACATTAAGGCTGGTGATGTTAAAAATATTACTTACCAACCAAGTGGAAGCATCATTGAAGTACGCGGTAAATATACCACCCCTCAAAAAGTTTCGGTAAATGAAGGTTTGTCATTTCTTGGTGGATCAGCAACCACTACAGTTAATGAATTTACCTCATTAGTGTTGGCAAATGATTCGACGCTAAAAGAAATAACAGATGTTGCTAATAAAAATGGGACACAAATAACTGTTAAGCAAGAAAGCTCAAGTGGTGCCTGGATTTCCTTCTTAGTTAGTTTCCTTCCCATTGTCATCTTTGCCATTTTTATGGTTATGATGATGAACCAAGGCGGCGGTGGTGCCAGAGGTGCGATGAGTTTTGGTAAAAACAAAGCCAAATCTCAATCAAAATCAGATGTAAAAGTTCGTTTCACCGATGTTGCTGGTGCTGAAGAAGAAAAACAAGAACTGGTAGAAGTTGTTGACTTCTTAAAAAATCCTAAAAAATATACCACTTTGGGTGCACGCATCCCATCTGGCGTTTTACTAGAGGGCCCTCCAGGAACAGGTAAAACCCTACTTGCGAAAGCTGTTGCGGGTGAAGCTGGCGTTCCTTTCTTTAGTATTTCTGGATCAGACTTCGTGGAAATGTTTGTCGGAGTCGGTGCTAGCCGTGTTCGTTCGCTTTTTGAGGATGCTAAAAAAGCCGAACGTGCTATTATTTTTATTGATGAGATTGATGCTGTGGGACGTCGCCGTGGCGCCGGAATGGGCGGCGGTAATGACGAACGGGAGCAAACCCTCAATCAGCTTCTCATTGAAATGGATGGTTTTGAAGGAAATGAAAGCATTATCGTTATTGCGGCAACAAACCGTAGTGACGTTTTAGACCCAGCGCTTCTACGTCCAGGACGTTTTGACCGAAAAGTCTTAGTAGGTCAACCTGATGTTAAAGGACGTGAAGCAATCTTGCGCGTTCATGCTAAAAATAAACCAATGGCAGAAGATGTGGATTTGAAAGTTGTTGCCCAACAAACTCCTGGTTTTGTGGGGGCTGATCTTGAAAATGTACTGAATGAGGCCGCTCTTGTTGCTGCCCGTCGTAACAAAACAAAAATTGACGCTAGTGACATTGATGAAGCAGAAGATCGAGTTATAGCTGGTCCTTCTAAGAAAGATCGAACTATTTCTCAAAAAGAACGTGAAATGGTTGCCTACCACGAAGCTGGACATACCATTGTTGGTTTAGTCCTTTCCAATGCGCGTGTTGTTCATAAAGTAACCATTGTTCCTCGTGGTCGAGCTGGTGGTTATATGATTGCTCTTCCTAAGGAAGATCAAAACTTACTTTCTAAGAGTGATTTAAAAGAACAGCTAGCTGGCCTTATGGGTGGACGTGTCGCTGAGGAAATTATTTTTAATGCTCAAACCACTGGCGCATCAAATGACTTTGAGCAAGCAACGCAAATGGCTCGGGCAATGGTTACAGAATATGGTATGAGTGATAAACTCGGCCCTGTTCAATATGAAGGTAATCATGCCATGATGCCAGGACAAATGTCAGCTGAAAAATCCTACTCAGCTCAAACTGCCCAGCTCATTGATGATGAAGTCAGAGAACTCCTTAACCAAGCTCGTAATCAAGCAGCTGATATTATCAACGAAAATCGTGAAACACATAAATTAATTGCAGAAGCGCTTCTTAAATATGAAACACTTGATGCAGCGCAAATTAGATCTATTTATGAAACGGGTAAAATGCCAGAGGAGAACAATTTAGAAAATGATGATGTTCATGCATTATCATATGATGAAGTAAAAGATAAAATGACCGAATCAAAATCTGCTGAATAATAATGATTATATAAAAAGTTAAGTTTGAGGTAGCTCAGCTTAACTTTTTTAGTTAGTGACTAACTGCAATCAATTAGGGAGATGAAATTTACAATCATTAGTAACTATGATAAACTTAGTAAATAACTCTTTACTATTATTAGAAAGTGATACTATGACTATTTTTCGTAAAAAAAAGAAAGAGCTCACTAAAACAGAAATGCATCGACACCTTAAGGTTACTGATTTAGTCTTCTTAGGACTAGGTTCAATGGTTGGGACAGGTATTTTTACCATTACAGGTATCGGTGCTGCCAATTATGCTGGACCTGCCTTAACGATTTCGATTATCATTTCAGCTATTGCGATTGGTATTTTAGCCTTATTTTATGCAGAGTTTGCGTCTCGAATTCCTTCTAATGGCGGAGCTTATAGCTATGTTTATGCAACATTAGGTGAATTCCCAGCCTGGATTGTCGGTTGGTATATTATGATGGAATTCTTAACAGCAGTATCTAGCGTTGCGGTCGGATGGGGCAGTTATTTAAAAGGTTTACTAGCTAATTATGGAATAGTTTTACCAAATGCTTTAAATGGGACTTTTGATCCTAAAAATGGAACTTACATTGATCTTTTACCTGTTCTAGTCATGATTTTTGTTACTGGTATTGTACTGATGAATTCCAAAGCTGCTTTGAGGTTTAATAGTTTTTTGGTGCTTTTAAAATTCTCAGCATTGGCTTTATTTATCCTAGTGGGACTTTTTTTTATTAATGGTCATAATTGGTCGCCGTTTGCTCCTTATGGATTAGGACAGCTTTATGGGGGAAAATCTGGTATATTTGCAGGAGCTTCTGTCATGTTCTTTGCATTTTTAGGATTTGAATCCATCTCCATGACAGTTGACGAAGTGAGAGAACCCCAAAAAACAATTCCCAAAGGAATTGTTTTATCATTAACGATTGTTACTATACTATATGTCGTCGTTACCATGATTCTAACTGGTATTGTTCACTATACCAAGTTAAATGTACCTGATGCAGTTGCTTTTGCTCTGCGAAGTATTGGTCTTAATTGGGCAGCAAACTATGTTTCCGTCGTTGCTATTTTAACACTTATTACAGTCTGTATTTCTATGACCTATGCTCTAGCTAGAACTGTTTATAGTATTAGTAGAGATGGTTTACTACCCAAATCACTTTCTGCCCTCACTAACAAGAGCAAAATCCCTAAAAATGCGACTATCCTAGTTGGAGGACTTGCTATGATTTGTGCTGGTCTATTTCCATTAGCAAGCTTAGCAGAGTTTGTTAATATTTGTACTCTAGCGTATTTGATTATCATGTCCTTTGCCATTATCAGACTCAGGAAAACAGAAGGAAAACCAAAAGCTGGTGAATTTAAAACGCCTTTAGTTCCTTTTTTACCAGTTTTAGCGATTGTCATTTGTGCTTCTTTTATGAGTCAATATACAGTCTTTACTTGGCTTACTTTTACTGTTACGACTGTTTTAGGCACTCTGGTCTATATTTACTATGGTTATAAGCACTCAAAAGAACATAAATAGGATTATAGTTAATCGTTTCAGTTGTCTATTTCTTATTCTTATTGACATCTCATAAATATGGAGAATAACAGCTCCATTTATGAGGTGTTTTTATATTATTATCTAAGCATTAGTCAAAGAACTCGCTAAACGCCCCGTAACAGAGTATAGTGAAAACGTTCCAGAGTCAGCTTGACTTTGGAACGTTTTTTTTTACAAAACTGCTCTTATGTGACTAACTATTTCAAAAGAGATAAGGAGAGCATTTTTTGATAGGGTAGCTTAATAAAGCCCTTCATTATGAGGAGAGCGCTAGCGTGTGTTAATGCTAATGTCACCACAAAGATAACTTTTCCTTGATTAGGCACAGCTAAAGGCGTTGCTTTTAAACAGTAAGAGACTATGCCGATAAAAAGAGGATGAAGGAAAAAGTAATAGACACTTAATTGCTTAAGATGACTTAAGCAATGGTCCTTAAACAGTGACGTACGTATACTCCAGTTAAATAAGAACACTGCACATAAAGGCCCTAGTAGGAAGAAATTTTTATCCAATCCTTGATTAAAATAAATAAGCACATTCTCTACAGCTAAGAGTAAGAGAAATACAGTATACTTAAGACCACGAGATGTGGTAAAGAGCTCAGTATTAAAATAATCATAAAGTAAATAGCCTGCTAGGAGATAAATTGGAGTATAAAATAATCCGTTTCGCGTTGTCTGGAAAACTGACATGTAGGCGGAAATCAGTGGATAAAACTTTGTCGGCTGGACAAAAGCAGAGTAGGTTTCTAATGCTCCAATACAATAAAGTGCAACAACAGTGATAACTGTTCCTCTAGTTCCTAGATACTTCAATAATCCTTGAATAATCACCCAACCTAAAATGACCGCAGGAATGTACCACAGAGTATGTGACATCCCTAAATACAAAAAGGCCACAATAAAACCAGGCAATAAATAGACCTTTGCTATATTTAGAGATTCAAAAAAGAAATAGCCATAAGGCAAATAGATTAGGGTCCATATGCTATACTTTTTAATCCGTTTACGACAATAGGCTTGATGACACAAACCTTGATGTATACGACCTCTCAAAAAGAAAGCAGAACAGATCAAAAAATAAGGGACAGCCATCCGACCTAGAAAACTTTTAAAGGTAAAATGAATGGCATCTTGACTAAATAATCTTCCACTATGAACTAAAATGACCAGTATGGAAAAAGGATATTGTAGCAAGCTAATCATTGAGGTGTTATATTGATTATTATCTGCGCACGGCTTTCTCGTCATCTGTAACATTACTTTCTGTAAATGATCATTCCCATTTTACCAATCTCCCTAGAAAAATATCTCAGTTGCCTTAAATGGTATGTGACAATTATTTTCAATGCTCTATTAGCATTATTAGGATTAAAAAAAGCTGCTTTCTCAAAAGGAAATCAGCTTAGAAAACAAAAGCTCATTGTCAACTGTAGTGAGTGCCAATGAGCCTTTAGTGTTCAGATAATTATTAGATTCTTTATAAACTTCTTCGTCGCATTAAACGATAGGTATAACTGATTAATAGCCCTGCAATTAACAGACGAATACTGATTAGACAGATTTCATTAGCAAAAAAATGATCAAAGAAAAAGCCATTGCTGCCATTACGTGATAATTTTAAAAGTAAACCTGGAGTATCTGTCGTTGATACCGAGAAAATAGTTAATAACTTGTTAATCACACCTTGATTAAAAATAACCATTAAAAAGCCAGGCGCAAAAAAGGCAAGCGTTGAAACAGCAAAAGACGTTAATGGCGAATTTGTGATACTTGAGATGAAGAAATTAAGACTGGCTATAAAAAGGAGCCCAACAAATTGTAAGACAATAATATGAATAAAAGCAGTTGATATTGTCATCGGTACAGGAAATCCCATAATATTAGCAAAGGGGGATGTCCAATATAAATTGAGTTGAACACTTGTCTCCCAGCCACTAAAACTAAAATAATCTGCAAATACCATCAGGATGATGGCATAAGCTAAGATAAATGTGGAAATCCCGATAGTCATTGTGCTCGCTAACTTAGCCCAGGTCAGTTGACCACGTCCATACTGAGTCGTCAGTAATATAGGATTAATCTTCTTAGCCCTATCTCCTGAAAAAAGCGGAGCTGATAAAAATAGAGTAAATAAGACAATCACAATATAAGCACTGTTACTCACTTCGAAAAGTTGATTCCAGGGAGCAAAATTACCAAGCTTTAATTGTTTTAGTGGCAGCGCAGAACCTAGCTGTTTTTGCTTCTTAATATTTATTTTATTAAAATCAATGGTTTTATCATCTTTCAATTGATTATAGTAAATCAAGAAATCACGATCAAAAGTATCTATAACATAATAACTAAAAACATCAAATATAGGGGGGCGTCCTGCCGGCGGATTAACATAATTTTTAATAATATTTGTCACCCGTTCTTCAGATAAATCCCCTGAATATTTTTCAGCTATTCTACGATTAATGGCAACCGCTTCTGGACCATGTACCTTATCTGCAGAATAGCCGCTAATTTGCCCGACAAAAAAATGCTGATAAAATAGACCAAAGATAGCAAGAAGGAGAATAGTAAAAGTCCCCAATACTACCTTACGTTGTAGCAGTTTTTTTAATTCAAAAGGAAAAATTGATAGCATCTGACTTACTCCCCTCTAAAATGATAAATGTAGAAATCTTCTAGAGTTGGCATGACCAACTGTGCTGAATCACTAGGACAAATATCACTCACTACGCGAAATACCCGATTATCTGAAGTGACTTTTTCATTAACGATGGCAATATTTGGTGTCTGAGATAAGTCTGATTCCCTCGTTATTTCCCACACTTTTCCCTCAATGGTTTTCAATAACTGTGCGGTATTGCCATGTTCGATAAATTTGCCATTTTTTAATACGATGATTTCTTTGGCGACTGCTTCTACATCTGAAATAATATGCGTTGATAAAATGATAATTTTATTGGTGGCTAACTGACTCAAAATATGGCGAAATTTAACCCGTTCCTTAGGATCAAGCCCGACAGTTGGTTCATCCAGAATGAGTATTTCAGGGTCATTGATTAGGGCTTGAGCAATGCCTAGACGCTGCTTCATACCACCAGAATATGACGAAATCTTCTTTTTACCAACATCATCTAGTCCAACAAGTTCTAGTAACCTAGGCATTTCTTGTTTAGCTTTCTTTTTATCAATACCTTTTAAGGTAGCAATATAATTTAAAAAAGCAATGCCAGTAAATTGACCATAATAGCGAAAATGTTGCGGTAAAAACCCAATATGGCGGTAGAATTCTTCGGACTGCTCCTGGTCATTCCAATAAATATGACCACTATCTGCAAATGTAAAATGACTCATCAAATTCAATAAGGTGGTTTTTCCAGTACCATTTGCTCCTAAAAGCCCATACAAACCAGGGGTAAACTGATAGGAAATCTGGTTAAGTACTATTTTTTTACCGTAGCTTTTAGTGATATTATCTAGCTTTAATAGCATAGTATTGTCTCTCCTTATACAAATTTAAGCGACAGAAGAAGACTCCCCATCGCTTAATTTTTAAAAAAATAATTATACATTGTAGACACGACAAACGCTTCCAGGGTAAAGGGCCATATGATTTTTGCATTAGTCAAAGCAGTGCCATAACTAAGATGCCATGCACTTGTATCAGTGTGCTTACCATTCTTACTGCCTATCCATCTATAACCTACACCACCTTCAACATGTGTCAATGCTTCATTATCCACAAATTCTAATGGTTCAATTGATTTTATATTCATTTTGAATATCTCCTGGGTAGAATGTTCGTCTGTTGCAACTTGATACATCAAATATAGCATTAAATAAGCCTATAAAAGATTTATTTCCTGAAATGTCATCGAATCGCCTTAAATGGGAAAACTATATCTTTTATGCTCTCGTAAGAATTGTTGACAGCGTTTCTAGAGCTATTTAAGCTTATGTCAATAAGTATCTATTTTTTATGGCAAACTCTTAAAAAGAAAGTTTAATTATTGGAGAGTCCGATCCTAATGTCAGAAATAATCCACTTGACTAAAAATCATTTGGAGTCTAAATGACTAGAGTGGCAATTCTCATGACTGCAAAATCTAATGAAACTGGAAAATTAACCTATTAGTTCGGTATTTGAGACAAAGCTAGAATGAGATCCCAGTATCTTACTTTTTGAGAGACATGCGATAACCAAACAATACTACTATTTAGAAAAGAAATCCAAGATGAATCAAAATAAAACTTTGACATTTAAAACTAAATTTACCCAACTAACGCCCGACCAATTAAATAAAATTTCTGGAGGTGGTTGGATTGATAATATCAAGAAAATAATCAATTTAGATAAATTGAAATGTTTAAAACTATAATATGATTTCAAAAGTTTGGCGGAACTTGCAAACTTGCTTACTTGTTGCGATAGAAATATTCGGATAACGATTAATAATTTCTATGGCATTATAAAGGCCAATTCCTCTATTCTGACCTTTGCTACTTATCTCATAATTGAATAAAGTTGATGTATCAACTGCCTTTTCTTTACTTGAATTTTTTATTATAAAAATTTGTTTATGATTTAACGTAAAATAAGACATAAATGTATAAAATAGAGCTCATCATAGAACTCATATTCCTCTACCTCTTTGACTTTTCTCTATTACTACCATGATGTCTTTTATTTTATTACGAGAAATCAGACAATTTGCACCATTTTTAAAATAGATTAGTTTAGTTGATTTATCCACTTTAAAAACATTTAAGGGATTTACTAAAAAAGAGCGATGGCATTGGAAAAGTCTGGGTTCTTGTTTTAAAACATTTTCCAAAGTAGCTGTAAATTCCATTCGATCTTTTTCAGTATAAAGGACTACTCTATGTGATCTTAATGACGTTTCTATATAAAGGATATCGTTAAAAGGCACTTGTACTTGATTATAGCGTGATTTAAAATAAAAAGAATCTTCCAGTAACGTTTTACTGCAAGCGCTACTGGCATATAATAAAACGTTTTCAACTCTTTGACTAAATTTCTCCTTGGATAGCTCTTTATCAATATAATCTAAAGCTGATACTTGATAACGAAACGTTAAAGGCATCAATTCTGAATGATTTGTGACAAAAACAATCTGAGCATAGGGGTCAATTTGTCTAATCTGCCTTGCGACCTCTAAACCTTTTCGCTCTTCATTTTTTATTTCAATATCTAAGAAAAATAAATTATGCATACCTTTTTCACAGATTGATTCTAGTAATTGAGCTGGTTTTTCAAAGGTATTGATCGTTTTGCTATGTATATTTCTCTTACATTTAACTTCCTCAATTATTTTCTCTAAATATGCCTGTTGAATAAAATTATCCTCTAAAATAAAAATATTCACTTTCATCTCCTTGTATCCATTAACCTAATAGATAAACCAAATTATAATTTTTATTAAAATAATTTATAATAGTTGTTATTGTTTTATCATAATTACCTATGCATTCCAATCTCAGTAAGGAGTTAGATCATGTAAAATATTTTTTCCAAGAAGGTTCCCTAACCCCTGTTTTAGATACAAATTTAGGTTGCTTTTTAATCTATATGAAGTAAGCTAATCTAAAAATTTAAGCGTAAGCAACCCCATGACGGAGTATATTGAAAACGTGGACTTCTCTCCCTATCCGGGATTGACAATATAGGTTTGAATATAGGCTGAGAGGGTGACCAGCAACAGTATCATCCTTTTAGGTTTTTTATTATATTTTATTTTGAAATTAACTGGCACAACAGGCAGTTGTTAAGTAATTCCAATGTAAATGTAAAATATATGCAAGAAAAGTAAAAAAAGTATTGACAGATAGGGGTTAAATAACATATACTAAGAAAGTTGTCAGCTGATTAGCGCAAGTGTCAATAAAAAGTAAAAAAGTTATTGACAAAGCCTTAAGAAGCTGATAGAATAAAGAAGTTGCCTCGTAAGAGGGGAAAGACCTTTGAGAACTGAATAAGACGAACCAAAAAGTGAAGAGGGGTTTATAAGCAGTATAGACTCCGTCAAAGCAAAAATAAATCTGTCAGCGGACAGAAAAGAACGAGTAAGTTCAAACTAAATG
>NZ_WLZU01000019.1 GCF_009870755.1 Streptococcus halichoeri | reverse complement strand
CTAGAAAAATCAATTCCTAGAGCTTTGTCTTCAATCTGAAATCGCTACTTAACGTGGCGATTTTTCTTTTTTGAGGGTTTGAAAAGCTATGATGGCTATGGAATAACTAACTACGGGAATGATTCATAAAAACTTCCAGCTTTCTAGGACAGTTATTTTTGCCTTAGTTCGACCTTCTTTGGTACAATAAAGCTATGCTAAATTTACAAGATTACGGAATAACCATGTGGGAAAAGGATAAGATTGCTGCGTTCAGGCGGACGCTTTTGCATTGGTACGACCAGGAAAAGCGTGATTTGCCTTGGCGACGAACGACCAACCCCTATCACATCTGGATTTCAGAGATCATGCTGCAACAAACCCAAGTGCAAACTGTGATTCCTTATTATGAACGCTTTTTAGACTGGTTTCCTCAGGTGGCTGACCTGGCCCATGCCCCCGAAGAAAAACTGCTCAAGGCCTGGGAGGGCCTGGGCTATTATTCGCGAGTCCGCAACATGCAAAAAGCCGCCCAGCAAATTATGGACGAACACCAGGGGCACTTCCCAAGTACCTACGAGGGCATTGCTAGCTTAAAAGGCATCGGCCCCTATACTGCGGGAGCAATTGCCAGTATTGCCTTTAATCTCCCAGAGCCAGCCGTTGACGGTAACGTCATGCGGGTGATGGCACGCTTGTTTGAAGTGGATTATGATATTGGCAATCCTAAAAATCGCAAGATTTTTCAGGCGATCATGGAAATCTTAATTGATCCAAAAAGACCTGGGGATTTCAACCAAGCCCTGATGGATCTGGGCACCGATATTGAGTCTGCGAAAAATCCTCGACCTGATGAAAGTCCCATTCGCTTTTTTAGCGCAGCCTATTTGCACGGCACCATGGATAAATACCCCATTAAGCTGCCCAAGAAAAAGCCACGACCCCTACACATTCAGGCCTTCATCATCCGTAACGAACAGGGACAGTTTTTACTAGAAAAAAATAATGCTGGTAGACTCTTAGGAGGCTTTTGGTCTTTTCCCATCGTTGAGACCAACCTAATCAGCAAGCAGCTCGATTTATTTGAGACGGATACTAACCACGTTCTTGAAACGATTTCTCAAAAGGCAGTTTTTCAGGATACCTATCAGCTAATGCCACAGTGGAGTGATGCGAGCTTTGGACCAGTCAAGCATACTTTTAGCCACCAAAAGTGGACCATCGAGCTTTTGGCAGGACACGTTAGTCAGCCAACGCTAAAGAGTGACCGGCAATTGGCCTGGGTAGCTCTAGCTGATTTTGACAACTATCCCTTTGCCACCCCGCAAAAGAAAATGGTCCAAGCCTACTTGAACCACCAAGAAAATGCCATAAAGTGAAGCTTAAACACTTCACTTTTTGTTTACCGTTAGGTTGATAAAAAGCTGGCAAGTTTGCTTTTAAAGCAGGCCTCAGCTTAAAAATAACACTATCAAAGTCCTTTAGACTAACTTTCTAAAGGCCCTCTTCTTCTCTGAGTATGAATCGAACAAAATCGGCTAAGCATCTAGCCTTCAAAACTTCAAGCACTCAAAAACCACACAGTAATTCTCACATCTTGATTGTTTTCAAGACAGAAAACCGCTGTGTGGTTTTATTTTGAAGCCCGTTTTTGCCCAGCCTCTTGAGATGAAAGACAAACCCTACTGAGTTTAGCTTTTTTACCCATTAACTTAATTCAGCGACAATGGCTTTGATTTGGTCTTTGGTGTGTACACCAGCGACTTGTTTGACCACTTCGCCGTCTTTTTTGAACATGAGTGTTGGGATGGACATGATGCCAAATTGCCTAGCAGTTTCTGGGTTTTCATCAACATCCATTTTAACAATTTTTAGCTGATCTTCGTCATACTCTCCAGCCAATTGCTCAAGAATGGGGGCTTGCATCAAACATGGACCACACCAGGTTGCCCAAAAATCAATTAACACAAGACCTTCTTTAGTTTCTGATTCAAATGTTTTGTCTGTAATAGCTTGTGCCATTTGCATTCTCCTTTACTATTTTATCGTATCCTTATTTTATGGGAAAATAGCCTATAAGGCAAATTTCTGCTACGGTATTTAGGCAACTAGCCTAGGTTAGCAATCGTGCAACCTGACCCACCGGCATTTTGAGGGGCATACCCAAAACTTTTAACATGCTTGTTGCGGCGCAGATATGTGATCACTCCCTCACGAATAACACCGGTGCCGATTCCATGAATAATATCGACTTGACTCATGTTGTTAACCAAGGCTTGGTCAATAAAGGCATCTAATGCCTGCATGGCCTCTTCGTAACGTTTGCCTCGCAAATCAAGGCGAGCCCGAGGTCCAGCTGATTGAGAAACTTTCTTGACAACAGACACTTGCTTCTTAGGTGCTTGCTTTTCTTGCTCTGGCTTAACCAGTTGAAATTCATCTTCAGTTAGGGTCATCTTTATCAGGCCGATCTGGGCCTCCCATTTATTATCCTTTAAGGCCTTAATCAAGGTCCCTCTTTGCCCATAAGCTGAGACGATGATATTATCCCCAAGCTGTGGGGCACGGGCCTTTTTGGCTTTTTTAAGCACCTTATTTTGACTCAAGTCTTGTTTAGGCACTAACTGTTTGAGCTGGCCTTTAGCCTCAATGATTTCATGTGGTTTTAATTGAGCCTTGGCATGCAGCTCCTTTAAAATCGCTTCGCTTTCTGATAGGGCCATATCGACAATTTCTTGTGCTTCGTCTCTAGCTTTTTGTAGTTCTTGGTCCCGTTCGTTGGCAAATTCCTTGTAGAGTTTTTTGAGTGCCCGGTTGAATTTGAGGTTCTCTTGTTCAACGCTTGTGATCCGCTCCAGCCGCTTGCGGCTCTCTTGAATCTGGCTCTCAAGCTGTTCAATAATTCGATTAACATCGCTATCAGTACCTGTCATCTGCTCAGCTTCTTGAACAATTACTTCTGAAAGGCCTAAGCGCCTAGCAATCTCAAAGGCATTGGAGCGACCTGGTACGCCCTGCATAAAATGGTAGGTCGGTTTTAGCGTCTGGCTGTCAAATGCCATGCTGGCATTTTCTACGTGAGGCGTCTCAAGGCCATAAGCTTTTAATTCGGGATAATGGGTGGTCGCCATCGTTTTGATTTGTGTTAAGCGCAGCTGCTCTAAAATGGCCATGGCTAAGCTAGCCCCTTCTTGGGGATCGGTCCCTGCACCAAGCTCATCAAAAAGCACCAAGGAATCCTGATCAGCCTTGTTTAGAATGGAAACGATATGCGTCATGTGGCTTGAAAAGGTTGATAGGCTTTGCTCAATAGATTGCTCATCTCCAATATCAGCAAAAATGCCGTTAAAAACGCTAACCACAGACCCTTGAGCTGCTAGTATCGGTAATCCCGACTGGGCCATGAGTTGGGCTAAACCTAGGGTTTTTAGCATGATGGTTTTACCACCTGTATTGGGGCCGGTAATGACGATGACGCTAAGATCCTGAGCAAAGTGAATATCATTAGGCACTGGTTTTTTTAACAAGGGATGACGAACGGCATATAATTGGATGGTTTTTGTCTGACTGATCGTAGGTAGACTGGCCTCGTGCTCAGCCATGTAGAGATACTTGCCCCGGACAAAGTCCAGATGTCCCAAGAGCCAAGCATTATTTGCAAGAACAGAGCTGTGCGGCCGTAGCATGTCTGATAAGTGGTGGAGGATCTGCATGATCTCATAGCGTTCATCAGCCTGCAACTGGGTTAATTCTTCATTTAGTTGAACCAGAGCCCGAGGTTCAATATAGATGGTATTGCCTGAGGCGGAAATATCGTGCACCACACCGGCAATACGGTTACGAAAGGTGTTTTTAACTGGTAAAACACTACGACCATTTCGACTAGCCACTAGGCTTTCAGAAAGGTAATCACGATGCTTTTTAACCATTTCTTGCAGCAACTGCCGGCTCTGCTGCTCATTTTTTGTAATCTGACGGCGAATTCGCTCTAGTTCTGGACTGGCAAAATTTTCCACAAAACCAGCTTCATTAATGGCCTGTAAGCTACCTTGGAGGTTAGGTATGGCCTCAAGGTTTTCAAAGAGCCGATCTAGTGCCTTGAGCTGCACATTTTCGAGCTGTTGGTAAAAACGCACAGCTTGTGCTGAAGCTAACAGGATCTGTTTTAGGTCTAAGAGTTCCTCGGTATTGAGATCAGCGCCTAGCTCCAGCCGCTTCACAGCTTGGCTAACATCGCTTAGCTGACCCAGTCCAAACTGATGATAGTCACTAAAAATCGCCTGCATATCGGCGATTTCAGCAAAGAAATGCCTGATCTTTTCTACTCGGTACTCAGGCTCAAGCTCCCACAGTTCCTTTTGCCCTGCTTCTGTTTGCAGGTAAGGTTGAAACTGTGCCTTAACCTTGGCAAATTCCAACTGTTCTAAAATTTTTCTTTCCATACTGCACATTATACCTTTTTTTCTGACTTGTTTCCTTATTGTGAGATAAAAAAGAGTGAGAGAGGACTCAAGACTGCTTTTTGAGTTCTCCTCACTTTCTAGCTAGATGCACGAGACTAACTGACAAAGGACTAGCTGTGTGGACCACCTCAGGCCTTCTTCGTGGCAATTATGCACCGCTTCAGCTAAGTCAGAGCTTCATTTCCCGTGACGTGATAAGGTCTGCCTGGCTTGATTTCCTCAACGCTTAGCTGCTGTTTTAGATAATGTTTGTTATCCACCATTTTTCCAACAAAGCTGTCATTAGGGGGCACTTATCAATCAAAAAGCGCGCCAGGAACTGCTGATGGAAGAGATTTTGAATTCTAGGCAAAGGAAGCGTTGCCAAAACAGATAGCACCATGCTCATGAACATCATCGAAACAAAGACACTGAGTAGTCCTGCTAGAAGGGCTGTTTTTGGGTTATCAAAGCGATGCACCGGCGCTAAATGTAAGACAAGGCCAAGCAAGCGAAGCAGAGCATAAGCCAGACAAAAAATCCCGACAAAAGCAACCCCAGCATAGTAGACCTTATCTAGATCAAAGAGACTGACTGACTTAAAAAAAGCCATTTGGGTCCCTTGCGCAGGGTTCACATAGGGCACCCAAAGCGCAATTTTTTGTGCTAAGTCTTGATAAAAATGCTTAGCGATAAATAAGCAAATCAGGGCCCCTACGAAATAGAAGCCTTGTAAAATCAGACCTCGACTATAACCAAGGTAAAACTGCCAGGCCATAATCAGGATAATTATTAAGGACAACATGATTACTCCTTATCCTCATTTGATTGCTTGGCTTTTTCTTGCAGCCCAATCACTGTTTTTTCTCTTAGTTCAGTGACTTCTTTTTCTAACGTTTCAAAAGCAATTTCACGATTTAATTGTACCGATAAGGTATTAATCGCCATTAATATAGCAATGGTTTCATCATCAGCCGCAGGGAGTTTTGCTTTAATAGCTTCATATTTCTCCCTTGCAACAGCTTCAACTTCTTCCATAAAAAGATTATCTTTGTCAGTCGTTAGGGTTAAGGTCTTTTCACCAAAGGTAAATTTATAACGGTTTTTACTATTCATAAGGACACCTCACCTAGCATTATACCTTAAATGAGAACTTTCGTAAAATAGGTAAGCTGTTAAGCTGCTTTTTTCATCCCAGCTTATCTGGAGCTACTTTAGATCAAAGAGCTAAGATTATTTGTCACCCAAATTTTGTATGCCTTATATGCCGAGGTCTGTTTGATAAGGCCATACTGACTTAGACATCATTTGGCTGAGCACTTGTTGGCAGATAACTTGGCTCAGCCAGCTTAGCCGATTGCATTAAGAAATGAAAAATCTCAAATGAACAGCCCTGAATGACTAAATAGCGGGCTGACTTTTACTCAGGAGGATGGCAGCTTTAAGCTATTTTTGGCCTCTAGTCCTGAATGTTTTCATCTGAAGATGGAAACAGAGAAATGCTTATCTCTTTGTTACTCTTTTTAATGACTAACTTTTGCCTTAGCTTTTTAAAACCGGACTTCCCCAAGAAAGAAATTTTGTGGTAAAATAAGCTTTATGAACACATCTGTTATCACCTGTTCGCCCAAAGAACTAAAAAGGCTTAGGCAGCAGCTAGAAGGTTATTTAATCGCAAACGCTAGCCCCTATGTCGCCTTTGCCGCAAAATATCAAGCGGCCACGATTACTGCCTATACTTCTGGCAAGGTTGTGATTCAGGGCAAAGCCACAGCCCAGATTGCCGCCGATTTGGGACTAAGTGCTAAAACCACAAGGACAGCTTCGTCTTCACTGGCAAGAACTTTTGACCAAGCCTGCCCACTGATTGGCAGCGATGAGGTTGGCAATGGCTCTTATTTTGGTGGGATTGCTGTGGTTGCAAGCTATGTCACTCCAACGGACCAAGCCTGGCTAAAGGAGATTGGCGTTGATGATTCCAAGAATCTCAATGACCAGCGCATCCAGCAGCTAGCTCCTCTATTAGAAGCAAGGATTCCGCATCAGGCTCTCTTATTATCCCCCAAAAAGTACAATCAATTGGTCGGAAAGGACAAGCCCTATAATGCTGTTTCCATCAAGGTAGCCTTACACAATCAGGCGATTTACTTGTTACTGAATAAGGGCTACACGCCGCAAAAGATTGTCATTGATGCTTTTACGTCGCAAAAGAACTACGAAAAGCATCTACGAGGTGAGAAAAATCATTTTCCCAATGCCTTAACCTTTATGGAAAAGGCAGAAAGTCAAGTACTAGCCGTTGCGGTCAGCTCGATTATCGCCCGCAACCTCTTTCTTGCTAATCTCAAACAATTAAGCGAGGAGCTCGGTTATCAGTTGCCTAGTGGCGCAGGCAAAGCCTCTGATCAGGTAGCTGCCGACCTACTGCGCGCCTATGGGATGGAAGCTTTGACCTACAGCGCCAAACAACACTTTGCCAACACCCGCAAAGCCCAACAATTAAGCAAATCATTTGATTAAACTAAAGGAGCACTATGAAAAACTTCATTAAAGAATGGGGATTCTTTATCCTCTTTGTTCTCATCTTAGGCCTCTCTCGCCTTTTTATCTGGCAACCTGTACGGGTGGATGGCCATTCTATGGACCCAACACTGGCTCATAACGAACGTTTAATTGTCATTAAACATGCTAAGATTGACCATTTTGATATTGTCGTCGCTAAAGAAGAAGAGCAGGGGCAAACTAAAGAAATCGTCAAGCGCGTGATTGGTTTACCTGGTGATACTATCACCTACAAAAACGACACTCTCTACCTCAATCATAAAAAAGTGCACGAACCTTACCTTGATCGCTTTAAAAAAGCCTTTAATAAAGATAAACTAGCCAGCACTTACGAATACAGTTCCCTCTTTCAAGAGTTAGCAGCTAATTCCAACGCCTTTACCACTGATAATCAAGGGCGCACTGAATTCACTGTGCATGTACCAAAAGGCGAATACTTCTTACTTGGTGATGACCGCATTGTCTCACGCGACAGTCGCGAAGTCGGTACTTTTAAAAAAGCTAACTTTGTTGGCGAAGTCAAGCTCCGGTACTGGCCGCTCCCTTCTTTTAAACTATTCCCTTAACCCCTAAGGCCTGCTGCTTAGCAGGTCTTAAACTATCTTCATTAGAAAGGTCTACCTATGGATTATTATTTTACCGGTACTGTTGAGCGAATTATCTTCGAAAATGCCAGTAACTTCTTCAAAATCCTTTTGCTAGAGCTTACCGACACTGATAGTGATTTTGCTGAGGCTGAGATCATCATTAAAGGCACCATGGCCGACATCATCGAAGGAGACGAGTACACCTTTTGGGGGCCGCTCATCCAGCATCCTAAGTACGGGCAACAAGTGGCCTTGAGTCGGTATGAAAAAGCCAAGCCCAGTGCTCAAGGCCTGGTTACCTACTTTGCCAGCAAACATTTTAAAGGTATTGGTCAAAAAACAGCTGAGAAGATTATTGCCCTTTATGGGAGCGATCCGATTGATAAAATCCTAAAGGACCCAAGCAAATTAGAAGCTATTTCTGGCCTTTCTAAGGCCAATCGCGAAGCTTTTTTAACTAAATTACGCATAAATTATGGCACCGAGCAGATTATTGCTGGACTGATTGAGCTTGGCGTCACCAACCGTCAAGCTTTTGACATTTATGATCACTACAAAGAAGAAGCCATTAAGCGCGTGACCAGCAACCCCTATGGCTTAGTTGAAGAGGTACCAGGCATTGGCTTTAAACTGGCTGATCAATTGGCTAAGTCCTTAGGAATTGCTAGTGATGCACCACAGCGGCTGCGCGCAGCCTTGTTACATACCCTATTAGAACGCTCACTTACACAAGGCAATACCTATATTGAAGCCCGCGATCTGCTCGAATACACGATTATCCTATTAGAGGAAGCAAGACCCATTGAATGTCAACCTGAAGCTGTTGCTTCTGCTTTGAACGAATTAATCCAGGAAGAAAAGGTCTATAACCGCGAGACAAGAATTTTTGATGCCAGTTTATTTTATGCCGAAGAAGGGATCAAAAACCACATCAAACGCTTACTGACCACGCCTTTAGACACAAGCTTTAGCCAGGACCAATTATCCAAGGCTATTGAGCATGTGCAAACCACTAATCACTTGGTCTATGACCAAGTCCAAAAAAACGCCTTGCTGCAGGCTCTTAACAGCAAAGTCTTTATCTTAACAGGCGGTCCTGGTACCGGCAAGACCACAGTCATTAAAGGCTTGTTGGAAGCCTATGCGCATCTGCATGACTTAGACCTTCACCAAAAGGATTTGCCCATCATCCTAGCAGCGCCTACTGGCCGGGCTGCGCGGCGGATGAATGAGCTAACGGGCCTTGCAAGTGCCACGATTCACCGCCACCTAGGCCTCAATGGTGACAATGACTACCAGGCACTTGATGAGTATTTGGACTGTGACCTACTAATCGTGGATGAATTTTCCATGGTGGATACCTGGTTGGCCAATCAACTGCTCGCTGCGGTCGCGTCAAACACCCAGGTCATTATCGTGGGCGATAGTGACCAACTGCCCTCGGTCGGACCAGGTCAAGTCCTAGCTGACCTCCTGCAGGTGCCAGCCATACCTCAGCTGGCTTTGCAGAAGATTTTCCGGCAGTCCGCTGACTCGACTATCGTTGAGCTGGCTAACCACATGCGCCAAGGTCACCTGCCCGGCGATTTCACCGCTAAAAAAGCGGATCGTTCCTACTTTGAGGCCCAAGCCGCCCACATCCCTGAGATGGTTACTAAGATTGTCAGCGCAGCCCTTAAAAGCGGGATTCCAGCTGAAGAAATCCAGCTCTTGGCCCCTAATTACAAGGGGTTAGCTGGGATCAATAACCTAAACAGTCTGTTACAAGAGCTGATTAATCCTTATGTTGCTGGTGATCAATTTACCTTTAATGATTTGACTTTTCGTAAAGGAGACAAGGTCCTTCATTTGGTTAATGACGCTCAGGCCAATGTTTTTAATGGCGATATTGGCTATATCACCGACCTTATTCCCGGCAAATACACCGAATCCAAGCAAGACGAATTGGTGCTGACTTTTGAGGGAGCCGAGCTAACCTACCCTCGGTCTGAGTGGCTGAAAATCACACTTGCTTACGCCATGAGCATTCACAAGGCCCAAGGAAGTGAATTTCAGGTGGTTATTCTGCCGATCACCCGCCAGAGCGGTCGGCTCTTGCAGCGCAATTTGATTTATACAGCAGTGACGCGCTCTAAAAGCAAGTTAATTCTGCTTGGTGAGTATCAAGCCTTTGCTTACGCAGTTAGTAAGGAAGGTGATAAGCGGCAAACTTATCTGGTTGAGCGCTTTCAGGCCCTAAAGGACCAAGAAGCAGCAAAGCCACAAGCTAAGAAAGGGACACCTAGGGAGCAAGCAAGCTCTCAGCAGCGCCCATTTGCCAAAGAAAGCCAAGACTACCGCCTCACCAGTGATAATCTGATGACGATTGATCCGATGATTGGGCTTACGGACGAAGATATTTTAAGTTTTTTTGAAAAAATATAAAATTGACTCCAATTTTAATGCGGACTATGTTATACTATTGTTGTATTATTACCATCAAACAATAATCGGAGGTTATTATGATTTCATACGAAAAAGTTCGCCAGTCGTTTCGCTCTCTAAATCTGGTTATTATTACCCTTGAGAGCATTTTTACGGCTTTGACCTTTTTGGGATTGATTTCCATCATTTTCTTAAAAACGAGTGGCGAGCTTGACACCAGTCAGATGAGCGCTGAGCAGGTCGCAGCCATCCAACAAAGCACGAGTCCCTTTACTATTTTTATTACAGTTGTGTCCTTGGCCTTGATGATTGCCATTATTGTTTTTGCGGCTCGCAACCTATCACGTCTCAAGAAAAATAGTGAGCTCATTTACCTGCCCTATTACCTTGGTTTTGGCCTGGTAGCTATTAATCTTATTTCAACGCTGGCTTCTGGACAAGCATTTAAACCAGCAGCTTTGATTGGCTATCTCATCCAATTGGCCTTTGTCGCGCTCTATTATTTTTCTTACAGCAAAGCCAAGACTCTAAATCATAAACCAGAACAAGCCTCAGAAGCTTAATCCTAAAAGAGCTGCCTTAGAAAAAGGACAGCTCTTCTTCAATCTTAGCTCTAAGACTAAAGGATACCTACGTTTGTCGGGTATCCTTTTTATAATTCCAATCGGATTGCTTCTATCGCCTCTTCGAGATTAGTGATGGTCACCCCGAGCAAACGGATACCTTTTTTAGTTTCATCAAGGCTTTGGTAAATGGCTTGCGCGACTTGTTCAATTTTATCTGTGTCTTGGGTGCTCTCTTCTAGTGTTATGCGCTTGGTTAGCGTGGAAAAATCACCATAGCGAACCTTTAGGACAATCGTCTTTCCCCGCTTATGCTGCTCTTTTAAGACTGCTGCAACCTTATTGGCATTTTTGCTGATCTCTAAGGTAATATCAGCATCAGCATACAAAAGCTTACCATAGGTCCGCTCACTACCGATTGACTTTCGAATCCGATTGGGCTTGACCTGAGCGTAACTGATGCCTCGCGCCTTTCGATAAAGATCAAAACCAAAACGCCCAAAGCGATCTATTAGTGTTGTCTCAGGAATTGCAAGTAAATCCTTACCCGTATAAACACCCATTTCATGCAATTTTGCCACTGATTTTTGCCCGACTCCATGAAACTTTTCAATGGGGAGCTTACTTAGAAAGGGCAGAGCATCTTCTGGTAAAATCAGGGTCAAGCCATGTGGTTTATCATAATCACTAGCTAATTTGGCCAGAAATTTATTATAGGAAACGCCGGCTGAACAGGTCAAGCCAAGTTCCTCCCAAATCGCCACCTGAATCAGCTTTGCTATTTTAATAGCTGATTTTAGCCCTAGTTTATTCTCAGTAACATCCAAGTAAGCTTCATCAATGGATACAGGCTCCACCAGATCAGTATAGCGTTTGAAAATCGCTCTTACTTGCAAACCTACAGCGCGGTACTTGTCATAATTCCCGGAAATAAAGGTAGCCTGCGGACAACGTTCAAAGGCTTCTTTTGAGCTCATAGCAGAGTGAATGCCATATTTTCGAGCTTCATAATTGCAGGTTGACACGACCCCGCGCCCGCCGCTTTCACGTGGATCACGACCGATAATCAAGGGATGCCCTTTTAAGGCTGGCTGATCGCGTTCTTCAACAGAGGCAAAAAAGGCATCCATATCAATATGGATAATCTTGCGTGATGTGTCATTTAATAATGGAAATACTAACATACCAGCCTCCCTCTCTCTATTATTATACCCTTTTAACACAGCATGGCCAAGAAAGGATCTTATGATACAGTTCACATCTGTTTTAAAAGTCTGTAATATAAAAGAATCTCATGCTTGTCAAGAAATATGCTTGGGAAAACGCTTTACCTGTGATACACTATAGGTGTAATGACAACAGATGGTCTTGTTACCACCAATATAAGGAGAGAGATTATGGCAACTGTAAAAACAAACACAGATGTTTTTGAGAAAGCTTGGGAAGGCTTCAAGGGTACTGACTGGAAAGAAAGAGCTAGCGTTTCACGCTTTGTGCAAGCTAACTACACCCCTTATGATGGCGATGAAAGTTTCCTTGCCGGTCCTACACAACGTTCCTTAAACATCAAAAAAATTATCGAAGATACTAAAGCCCAATATGAAGCCAGCCGCTTCCCTTATGATACACGGCCAACTTCTATTGCTGACATCCCAGCAGGCTACATTGACAAAGAAAATGAGCTAATCTACGGTATCCAAAATGATGAACTGTTCAAATTGAACTTCATGCCAAAAGGTGGGATCCGGATGGCAGAAACAACACTTAAAGAAAATGGTTATGAGCCAGACCAAGATGTGCACGAAATCTTCACCAAATATGTAACCACTGTTAATGATGGTATTTTCCGTGCCTACACCTCAAATATTCGTCGTGCTCGCCACGCTCATACGGTAACCGGTCTACCAGATGCTTACTCGCGGGGCCGTATTATTGGTGTATATGCGCGTCTTGCCCTTTACGGTGCAGACTACTTGATGCAAGAAAAGGTCAACGACTGGAATGCGATTACTGAAATTGATGAAGAATCCATTCGCTTGCGTGAAGAAATCAACCTCCAATACCAAGCTCTTGGTGAAGTCGCAAAACTTGGTGATTTATATGGCTTTGACGTACGTCGACCAGCTGAAAACGTCAAAGAAGCTATCCAATGGGTCAACATTGCCTTTATGGCTGTTTGTCGCGTGATTAATGGCGCTGCAACTTCCCTTGGTCGGGTGCCAATCGTCCTTGATATCTTCGCTGAACGTGACCTTGCCCGCGGCACCTTCACAGAATCAGAAATCCAAGAATTTGTTGATGATTTCGTCCTTAAATTACGGACAGTGAAATTTGCACGGACCAAAGCTTATGATGAACTCTACTCTGGTGACCCAACCTTTATCACCACTTCTATGGCTGGTATGGGAAATGATGGCCGCCACCGTGTTACCAAGATGGACTACCGTTTCTTAAACACCCTTGATAACATTGGTAACGCACCAGAACCAAACTTAACCGTCCTTTGGACTGATAAATTACCATATGCCTTCCGCCGTTATTGTATGACTATGAGTCACAAACACTCTTCTATCCAGTACGAAGGGGTAACCACAATGGCTAAAGACGGCTATGGCGAAATGTCTTGTATTTCATGTTGTGTGTCACCACTTGATCCTGAAAACGAAGAACAACGCCACAACATTCAATACTTTGGTGCTCGGGTAAATGTGCTTAAGGCTCTACTTACAGGTCTTAATGGGGGTTATGACGATGTTCATAAAGACTATAAAGTCTTTGATATTGAACCTGTCACTGATGAGATTCTTGATTTTGACACTGTTAAAGCTAACTTTGAAAAATCGCTTGATTGGTTGACTGATACTTATGTAGATGCCTTAAATATCATTCACTATATGACTGATAAATACAACTACGAAGCTGTCCAAATGGCCTTTTTGCCATCACAACAACGAGCAAACATGGGCTTTGGTATCTGTGGTTTTGCAAACACTGTTGATACCCTCTCAGCGATTAAATACGCTACTGTTAAACCAATCCGTGATGAAGATGGCTATATCTATGACTACGAAACCACAGGTGACTTCCCTCGGTGGGGTGAAGATGACCCTCGTTCAAATGAATTGGCTGAATGGTTAATCGAAGCTTACACGAATCGTCTTCGTAGCCACAAACTCTACAAGAATGCTGAAGCAACCGTTTCACTGCTTACCATTACTTCTAATGTCGCTTATTCTAAACAAACTGGTAACTCACCTGTTCACAAAGGTGTCTTCCTTAACGAAGATGGTACAACCAACTTATCTAAACTTGAATTCTTCTCACCAGGGGCAAACCCTTCCAACAAGGCACGTGGTGGTTGGTTACAAAACCTCAATTCCCTTGCTAGTCTTGACTTTGGCTATGCTGCAGATGGTATTTCCTTAACCACCCAAGTTTCTCCTCGTGCTTTAGGTAAAACCTTTGATGAACAAGTAGATAACTTGGTAACAATCCTTGATGGTTACTTTGAAAATGGTGGTCAACACGTCAACCTCAATGTCATGGACCTTAAAGATGTTTATGACAAGATCATGAACGGCGAAGACGTTATCGTACGTATCTCTGGTTACTGTGTCAACACTAAATACCTCACTCCTGAACAAAAAACCGAATTAACACACCGCGTCTTCCACGAAGTCCTTTCTATGGATGATAGCGCACAAGCTCTTACAGGTAAATAACATCTTAGGAGGCTGTGGACATTTGTCCCAGCCTCTACTTTTTCCTTTAATATTAAAATATGAAAGTTAAACAAACACGTAATACACTGGCACCAGTCTATCTTGATGCCCTGCGCCTGCGCCAGCAAGTTTTCGTCAAAGAACAAGGCGTTCCCCTAGCACTAGAAATCGATGACCAAGAAGCGCTCTGTCTGCATTTTGTCCTCTACGATGATCTAGATCAACCACTAGCAACCTGCCGGATTCTCCCAGATCCAGAAGGGGAAAAGGTCATACTCCAGCGGTTTGCCGTTGCTAAAGCCTATCGTAGACAGGGATTAGGTCACTACTTGCTGCAAAAGGTGATTGACTATTGCAAAGCGCAAGCTATGAGGCAAATGACGTTACACGCTCAGCTAACGGCACAAGCATTTTATGCCAACTTTGGCTTTTTGCCTCAAGGGGAGCCTTTTTTTGAAGCAGGTATTGAGCATCTTACTATGACAAAAGTCCTCTAAAAGGGGCTGCTAGCATAGCACTCCATCATTTGATTTTAAAAACTGCCATCACACAACAACCAAGCAAAGAGGCTCAAACAAGATCATTTTAAGTTTAGCAAATCTTGAACTTTCACTTCTATAGCTTGAAAAGCTTAAGAAAAAGCACACAAGGTCGTTTTCCACCAATAGGAATCCGCCTTTGTGTGCTTTTGATAATTACGCTTGGTTTTGCCCAGCTACTTTTAAAGCAACGCTTTTGTAATCGCCGCCATCAGCAAGTCACGATCCTTGGCCCATTGCCTACGATCATCGCCATAGTAGGTCCGATTCGTCAAAAAGATAGCAGCCTGACCTGTTTGATTGAGCATGATAAAAGGCCCCGTATAACCAGTATGATCTAACCATTGCCCCGAAAGTCGCCAAGCAAGTGAACGTGGCCGATCTCCTTGACTATTATAGTCTTGAAAGAGCTGAGCCCAAAAAGTAGAAGCTTGGTAGGCCGCGACAAATTTTTCCAAATCCAAAAGAGTCGAAAACAACCCAGCTGAGCCCGTATCTACCCCCAAAACCTTAGCCTTAGGATCATGGACATAACCATCTGATATGCCTTGCACCGTTGGGACTGCTGCTAAACGTGGACCAAAACTGGTCTGGGTCATCCCAAAGGGAGTAAAGATGTTTTGAGCAAAAAGCTGAGCTAAATCCTGCTCAAAAAGGTATTCCAGCATAAAGCCCAGCAGAACAAAATTAACATCGGTATAGTGAAAACTATGGTCACCAGTCACCCGCAACTGATTCATGGCCGCACGTAATTCCTTGGCAGACAAAGTATCCCGATGCAAAATAAAAGGATCCAAGCCAGAAGTATGCGTCAGCAATTGACGAATCGTTACACTAGAATCATGAAAAGCCGGGTAATAAGCCGTCAAGGGCACATCCAGCTCAAGACGTCCCGCAGCATAAAGCTGGATACATAGTGTCCCCACACCAAGAACTTTGGAGACGCTAGCTAAATCATAGAGGGCATCCTTATCCAAGGGCTCTTGGCCATCACGCGTACCAAAAGAATACTCCTGCCAGCGTTGCTGACGAAAAAGGGCTAAATTAGCCCCTGGGTATTTCTTTTGCTGAATGTGCTTCGTGATAAGTGTTATAAGTTCTTGGGTCATTTGACTAACCAAATTTCAATAAGGTTGGGATCAGAAACAACCAAGACCCGCTCCTTCTTATCTAAATAGACCGTAAGCCCTTTGGCTTCAAAATCAGCTTTGACAGCAACCAGGTCGGTTGCTTGAGGAACATTTAATTCTAATATTTCTAAATCCCATGTCATTGTTGGTTCAATGGCCAAATCAGGTCCTTGAGCAAGCACAAAATCCAAAGCAATCGGAAATTGGTCTGCAAAAAGCTTTTGGTAAAAGGTCAGACAGGCTTGCTGATCAAGGACATTTAAAGTAATTTGTTCAAAGCTAAAATCATTTAGGCCTTTAAAATCAGGGTCTTGTGTAAACTGAGGAGCATCAACTTCATGTAAGGTTTTAAGATCCTCTTCGGCATGCAGGATAAAACGATCTCCCTCAGGCGATAAGACTTCAATGGCATAGCCCTTGTGGCCTTGGTAAACCGTCCTTGCTAGCTGACGTGTGATTAACTGTTCAATGCCTTTGGTATCACGGGTTTTAATGGTAATAGTATTGACTTTCTTTTTTCCATTTACCGCGCGGGTTCGAAAGGCTGGCGATTCTTCAATGATAAACCGTTCTTTACCATCACCATAAGAGGTGAAAATGGCAATAGCATTTTCTTCAGATACTAGCTTTAAACCTAAGGCCTTTTGGTAGAACTCGATATTTTTTTCTCGATCATTAACACGCAATACCGGGGTATTGAAGACAAGATTTTTTAATAAAGCCATGTTTTCCTCCTAATTCTCTGTTATTATAGCTAATAAATCGCATTTTGACAAGAATTATTGCGTTATAAACAGGATTGACCACTTAAGATTTTTTTTGTAAACTAGATGCTATGAATGAAATGCTCATCTTACGATTAATTCAAGTTTTGCTGATCATGGCAATCCTTTATATCAGTTATACCCTTTATCACCATTTAACCGTGCACAAGATCAATCCTTTTAACCGGTTTATGACCGGTTTTTTGGTTGGTCTTTTGACAGATGCCCTAGATACACTAGGGATAGGTTCCTTTGCTACCACTACGACCCTCTTTAAAGTAACTAAGCTAGTTGATGATGACAGCAAATTGCCCGGAAGTATGACGGCCGCGCATGCCATTCCTGTCCTAGTCCAATCCTTGTGCTTCATTTTTGTAGTTAAAGTGGAAGTGGTGACCCTAGTTAGTATGGCTGCTGCCGCTTTTTTAGGGGCCTTTTGGGGAACAAAAATCACCAAAAATTGGCATACCCCAACAGTCCAAGGAATCCTTGGCGGCCTGCTCATCCTGGCTTCACTGATTATGATTTTTCGCATGGTCTTAAATCCTGGTGCTGATATTAATCACTCTCAGCACGGCTTACACGGCATCTGGCTCTTGGTAGGAATCATCTTTAATTTTACGATTGGTGTTTTAATGACCATGGGGCTTGGTAACTATGCGCCTGAGCTGATTTTCTTCTCACTCATGGGTCTTAGTCCAGCAGTAGCCATGCCTGTAATGATGCTTGATGCCGCCATGATTATGACTGCTTCTAGCCGTCAATTCATCAAAATGGATCGGATTTCTTGGAATGGCTTTGCAGGTATGGTTGTCGGTGGGGTCTTAGGAGTATTACTCGCTGTTTTCTTCTTAACCAACCTTGACATTGACAGCTTAAAAGTATTAGTGGTCATTATTGTTATGTTTACCGGTGCGATGTTGCTGCGCTCTTTTGTCATCTCTAGCCTAGCACAGCAAAAAAATATGTAACCAAAAAACCAGCCCACTCACAACAGCAAGACAAAGCCGCTTAGCACCAGCCTTGAACCTACAGACAAATCATTTAAAAACGCCAAGAAAGCTCATTACAATCAGCTCTTCTTGGCGTTTTTAACTCCTGCCATTAATAGCAGCCGCAAAAAAAGGCCCAGCTGGGCCAATTCATAAACTCTTAAAAGCCTGGTGGGCTTCTTAGTGCAGGTAAAGATATTTAAATAAAGCAACAGCAACGATGGCAGCTAAAATTGGCGCAAGGACAGGCACCCAGGCATACCACCATTTCGAATCTGCTTTTGCCTGACCAAGTACTGATTTAGGCAAGAAATGGTGAACAAGCCGTGGTCCAAGGTCGCGAGCTGGATTCAAACCAGGACCTGTCGGCCCACCAAGTGAAGCCACTAAAGTCATCACTAAGAAACCTATACCTAAGTGAGCCACTGCTAGTGATCCTGTAACATAAGGTGAAATCTGTGTAGCAGCGGTGGTTTGATCATAACCTGCCTCCACCAACTTACCTACCAGCTCAACACCAAAATAATTCTTCGTCAAGGCCAAAGCCCCAAAGAACAGGACAAATGAGCCAACAAACTCATTTAAAAAGCCATTAAGATAGGATGCTTTGCGGCTAGCTTTGGTTCCATCATCAACTGCTGCAATAGTTGAAAATGATCCCAGAATGTGGTTAGGATTTTCAGTTTTAGCAAAGTAGGGTTGATAGACAGTGACCACCACGATTTGACCAAAAATAGCACCTAACACTTGTGCAATGATATAAGGTAAAACATGCGCCCATGGGAAAAGACCAGATACAGCTAAACCAAGGGTAAATGCTGGGTTAATATGGTTTCCTGATACATTCCCAAACATAAGAGCAGGCATCATCACCCCAAAGCCATAACCTAAAGCAATAATGACCCAGCCAGCTTTGTGGCCTTTTGTACCTTTTAAATCAACATTTGCTACAGCACCATTCCCCAAAATAATCAAAAAGGCTGTCGCAATAAACTCCGTAATGTATTTCACAGTCCAAGTAATTTCAATCAATCCTTGTTCCTCCAATAATTTTTGTGTTAAACACATGTACCATTCTATCAAGGAAGTGACATATAGTAAAGCTTATTAAAAATTAAAATCGCCTTCTCTCAAAAGCACAAGACTCATTTTCACCATAAAAAAGAACGCAACCTGGACTGGCCCCAAAAAGTTGGACGAAAAATCTAACTTTTTGGAGTGGAGTCCAATGCCGCATTTTTTAGTCTGAGCTAGATGGTTTTTGTTTTATCACGAACGACTAGCATATCAACCTTGGCATGGCGCAAAAGGTATTCAGATGTTGAGCCAATGATTAAGCGTTCAAAGGTATTTAGACCTGTTGCTCCTACCATGATTAGATCAACTTCTTCTTTTAGAGGAATATCTTTAGCAAGCAAGGTCTTTGGATTCCCAATTTCAATAATTTTCTTAATATTGATCAATCCTTTTAATTTTGCCTGATTTTCAAAATAAGCCAAAACATCCGCTGACTCTTGCTCTTGGCGGTCAAAGACATAATCACTGACCGCTCCGCCTTCATTTTGATAGGCGTGCACATCAATAATATGCGTCAAAAGTAAACACGCCTGATTTCTTAGTGCCACATTGATAGCTTTTTCTACGGCCAGTTCCGATTCATAAGAACCATCAATGGCGACCATGATTCGTTGATAATGTTGGGTCATCCTTAGCCTCCTTTATAAATCATTTAGACTGTTACGTCTGAATTTGTGTTTGTTTTTAAAAAATACATTAAAGTACATATTACCGGAATCACTGCTGCTAAGCAAAAGAGATAGCGAAATGATGTTACACCTGTTCCAAGAAAAGCATCCTTAATCAAACCAAGAATGTAAGGTCCAGCCCCTAAACCAAGATCAAGACCAATCATATAGGTTGACATGGCTGTGTTAAAACGGTGCTCTTCAACTCCTCTGATAGAAGCTGCTTGACCACAAGACATAAAGGTTCCATAGCCAAAGCCAATTAAGGCGCCAGATAACAGGTAAGTAAAGCCATCTACAGCACTGCCTAGGAGAACAAGCCCACCAGCTAGGAAGAGATAAGATGGGTAAAGGACCCATTTTTCCCCTTTAGTATCCATTAAACGCCCCATTGCAGGTCGCGTCACAGTAATGACTAAGGCATAGACAATAAAGAAATAGGCTCCGACACTGGTTAATTGAATTTGTGTGGTGTAAAGTTTTTGAAAACCTAGCACTGATGCATAGGCAATCCCCATCATAAAGGCAATCGCAGTGATAAATAATGCCTTTTTTTCGATAAAACTATCAACTGTCCAGGATTTGGTCTTAGCTAATTGCTCTTGATTTAGCACGATATTGCGGACAGGGAAGATAAAGGCTCCCAAAACCACAATAGCAATCAATAGACTACATAAGACAATGACCATTTTAAAATTAATATGGAGATTATCCAACATAAAAGTCCCAACAAAGGGCCCAATGGCTGCCGCTAAACTGGTGGATAATCCATAAAAATTAATCCCTTCTCCGCGTTTTTGTGCTGGAATATAAGCAGTTACGATGGTGTTCGTTGCCGTTGAGACCACTCCGTAACCAAAGCCATTTAAAAACCGAACCAAATACATAATGCCAATACTTGGCATAAAAAAATAAGCCAAAGTTGTCAAAAGGTAAAAAATAGCACCCCCTCGCAAGACTAATTGACGCCCAAAAACTTCGAGCTGTTTGCCAAAAATCAAACGTGCAAGCAAAGTCCCTAAAATATAGATGCCTGTAGCTAGACCGGCCTGACTAGTACTAGCCCCTAATTCCTTGGTCGCAATAAAAGCAATGATAACAGTAAAGAGGTAATACACCATGTAAACAATAAAGTTTAAGAGGGTAATGGCAACAAAATGTTTGTTAAATAGTTTTTCTTCCACTGAAATAAGAACTCCCTTTTCAATTTTATTTTCATTTTTATTTTCAAAAACATTTTACAAAAATTTGAGAAGTTCCGATATTTCAATGGTATAATAGATGTGCTAGTATCAGATCACGTTAGCAAATGTTAAGCAGGTCTGCTAAATCGAAACATTGGGAGAAGAGAGTGAATCATCAGATTTTACAAGATTACATCAACAGACACGACTTTCCAATTATTGAAAAAGCCTATCATAAATATTTAACATTTGAAAGCCTAGAAGAAGATTACACCTATATTCTCAAAGATGGGATTGTCAAACAAAGTGTCCTCTCTAAATACGGGACGGAATTTAATTTACGCTATGTCACTGGCTTAGAGATTACTTCGATTCTCAATACGCATTATTCCCAAAACATGGGTGAGCCATATAATGTGCGCATTGAATCGCAGACAGCCCATTTTTATAAGGTGCGGCGGGCCCAATTTCTAAACGATATTGAGCATGATTTGGAGCTCCAAGGCTATGTTAAAGATTTTTACCATAGTCGACTGGAAAAATCTATGAAAAAAATGCAATGCATGTTAACCAATGGACGGATCGGAGCCATTGCTACCCAACTCTATGATCTCAGCAAGATGTTTGGCGAACAAAAAAGCAATGGTGATATTTATATCAATTTTGTGATTACCAACGAAGACCTGGGCAAATTCTGTGGGATTTCCGCTGCCAGTAGCGTCAGCCGGATTTTAAAGCAATTAAAAAATGATAAGGTCATCCGCATTGATAAACAGCACATTATCATCACCAATAGTGAAAAATTAATGGATTATATTGTTTTTTAAGCACATCAGAAAAGGAGTTGCCATGCGCTATAATCAATTCAGTTTCATTCCAACACCAACTCAAAATGCCCTAGAAGAATTACATCAACTAGGTTTTTTGCTAGACCAAGATAAGAGTGACAAGGAAAATGTCGAGATTTTTATCCGCCGGACTTTGTTTCAACAAGCTGATAGCAACTATGGACTCAGTCTATTAGTGGCTGATGCACAGACTGATGCTCTTAGCTTTTTTCAATCGCAAGCTGACTTGACCAGTGAACACTGGCAATACCTAGCCTTACAATTACTAGGCTTTGTCCCCTTTGTTGACTTTACCGATGCCGGAGCTTTTTGCCAAAGCATTCAATTTCCGATTGATTTTCAAAGTGGTCACGTCATTTTAAACCTCTATCAGCTCTTAGCAACACGAACGAAAAATGGGATGACTTTGGTAGATGACTTAGTCAGTCAAGGCTTGCTGCTGGCTGATAATACTTATCATTTCTTTAATGGCAAAGCACTTGCTACGTTTGATACGAGCCAGTTAATCCGTGAAGTTGTCTATGTGGAAGCCCCCCTTGATACCGACCAAGATGGCCAGCGCGATCTCGTGAAAACTCTGATTATTCGCCCTAAAACGTCTGAGCCAATCCCTACAGTCATGACCGCCAGTCCCTATCATCAGGGAATTAATGAGGTTGCCAATGATAAAAAGCTACACCAGATGACAGGAAAGCTAACGGTTAAAACGCCACAAAGCATCCAGGTAACCACCCGCGCCTTTGAAACGCTCGCTGCGCACATAGTGGACTTGCCAAGCGGCCAAAGCCAAGAAAGCTTTAGCCATATTGACTCTTATAGTCTAAATGATTACTTTTTGGCGCGTGGCTTTGCTAATATTTACGTAGCAGGTATTGGAACAGCTGGCTCTACTGGCTTTATGACTAGCGGTGACTATGCCCAAGTGGAAAGTTTTAAGGCGGTCATTGATTGGCTCAATGGGCGTGCTATCGCTTATAGTAGCCCTGCTAAAAAGCAATTGGTCAAAGCCGACTGGGCATCTGGCAAGGTTGTTACTACCGGCAAATCCTATCTAGGCACCATGTCAAATGGGCTAGCAACTACCGGTGTTGAAGGATTAGAAGTGATCATTGCCGAGTCGGCAATCTCTAGTTGGTATGACTATTACCGCGAAAATGGTCTCGTTTGCAGTCCCGGCGGCTATCCTGGTGAAGATCTAGATGTCTTGACCGAATTAACCTACTCCCGTAATCTGCTGGCAGGTGATTATTTACGCCATAATAAGTGGTATCAACAGGAATTAGCCAAGCAAAGTCAGGCCCTTGATCGCGCAAGCGGTGACTATAATCAATTCTGGCATGACCGCAACTATCTGCCATTTGCCAATAAGGTGCGCTGCGAGGTAGTCTTTACGCATGGCCTTCAGGACTGGAATGTCAAGCCAAGCCAGGTCTATCACATGTTCCATGCTCTGCCATCTTCCATCAAAAAACACCTCTTTGTCCATCACGGCGAACACGTCTACATGCACAATTGGCAATCTATTGACTTTCGCGAGTCAATGAATGCTTTGCTTTGTCAAAAATTATTGAATCAAAGCAACCACTTTAGCTTGCCTGAGGTTATCTGGCAGGCTAATGATCATGAACAAAGTTGGAAAGTTCTTCCGACCTTTGGTGGAGACAGCCAAGTTAAAATGGCTCTTGGTCAAGAGGTGGTAAGCCTGGCTAATCACTATCCAGATAGCAAGAGGTTTGAGGCCTATTGTCAAGATTTTAAAACCTTTAAGCAGGACTTATTTGCACAGCGTACACCACAAGTCCGCGTTCCTTTACAGTTAACACAAGACTTACTGGTAAATGGCCAAGTCAGCCTAAGCTTACGGCTAAAATCAAGCCACAACTTTGGCCTCTTATCTGCCCAATTGCTCGAAACGGGACACAAGAAGCGATTCAAGGATATTCCTTCTATTATTGCTCATCAGGCTCTTGATAATGGGCAACATTTCCAAAGAGAGGCCCTTAAAGAATTGCCGCGAGTGGTAACACCTTACCAGGTCATCACCAAAGGCTTTATGAACCTGCAAAATCGATTCGACCTACTCACCGTTGAAAGCGTTGAGCCAAACCAATGGATGACACTCACACTGCATTTACAGCCTAGTATTTATCAGCTTAAAGCAGGCGACCAAGTTGATTTGATTTTGTATACGACTGATTTTGAGCATACGATCCGTGATAATCAAGACTATAGCCTGACAATTGACCTTGGTCAGTCTTATATTCAGTTCCCTACCTTAGAGCCCTAGGATAAGCCTGTCAGCTCAGCTATGCTATTAGTGCTTAAAAGGCTGCTCGTTAGAGCCGTTAAGAAACGAAAAAAACCTGCTCAATGCTGGGACGACCTTAAGCCATGGATGGTCACTATTCCCAAGAGAGCAGGTTCTTTTGCTTAATAGTTTCACTTCAATAAAACCGAAATGTCATCTAAAAAAATATCATCAACAGAAACCGACAAGGCCTCAGTGATGGCTCTTAGCTTTTCATATTTGGCACGACGTAGTAAATTAATATCTTTTTCATACCTCGCAATCGTTCTGATCGAAACCCCACTACGATCTGCTAATTGTTCCTGGGTCATGCGACGAGCCTGACGTAATTCTTTCAATGGTGACAAAACCCTTAACACCTCCTTGATTAAATTATTATGTTATTACCATTATAAACTTCGGTTTTTATGAAGTCAATTGTTTTGTGGTTCCTTTTTATTCAATTCTTATAATCAAACTTCATTTTTTAGGCGTTTTATGATATGATAAGGTTCATATCATAATGAGGAGGCTAATATGCGTCAAAGTCCCAATTATTTTGCTAGCAACCTAAAGTACCTTAGATTAAAGGCACAAATGGAACAATTAGAACTTGCTAAGAAAATCGGTCGCAAAAGTGCTTCATCAATCAGTGAATGGGAAAAGGGGAAATATACTCCTAAATCCGACCTCTTGAGAGAAATTGCAATTGTCTTTGATGTCACTCTGAGTGCTTTGATGGAAACCGATTTACGTCAGGGCGTTACTTATGAAACCAATCACCGCGATCTGGATAATTTAGCAATGATTTCTGAAAAGCTGACCCCAGATAATTACAACCAACTCCTTCAATATGGCCAGCAACTCCTAGATGATCAAACACCCAACAATTCAAAGAAAAATAAGTAAGATTACTCTATCACCCTTTTTTTCTGTACTTGCTTATTGCCTATAGCCACAAGTAGCTAGTAATGGCTCGCGCACACCCATTTTTAGGCACTGTCAGACAGATTCTAATGCAGCCTTTGTATCTAAGCATAAGGTCAAGGCGAGACATACAGTCCTATGCACCGCAGCAAGTCTTGCAGGATGTGCTAACACAGCTGCGCCTTTAGCGAATTACTACGTACTACTTCAAAAATACCCAAGGAGCTTTTATTGCTTGACGACATGAGCTATCAACTTCGATTGAAGAAAAAAGTCCATTGTGACCTTTTTCTTCAATCTTTTTTACTATCTCGCTGAAAATAAAAAACTCCCAGAATACTGTCATGTCAACAGTTCTAAGAGTAGTGACCTGGTCTAGCCACAGCATTCGCTACTAAAAATTGGTGCCTTAGAGGATTTATCTTCGTAACTTAATTTCATTAAAAACACCCCAATCGTTAGATTTATGATATGTACCCTTTTTACTGGTCTAATCCAGTGTAAGGGGGACATATCAATTGCCTAACTTTTGGGGTGCGGTTCAGATGCAGACTCTGTCTTTTTCTTGTGCTATTGACTTGCTTGTTTTTTAGTAGGACTTAAAAATATGATTATCAAATGGTTTGGATAATTGACCTAGTAATTTTTGTTCGGGACTGACCAAATGTCCATAGACATAAACTTGCTCGCCTTCTAAGACAATCTCATTATAACCCGTCCGATTGGAAAAAATTGATTCATCTGGAAATTCATCTGTGCCAAAAGCCATTGATTCAGCCATAATTTGAGGGATGCCCTGATAAGTCGCCATACTGCCCATATGAATATGCCCTACAAAAATAGCCTTAATATCACTTGCAGCGATAATCTGATCAAAGTCAGCCGGACGACTAGTAGCAATCGTTTTATCTTCCCACATTAATGGATGGTGTAACAAAACAATAGAGCCTTTTTCGCTTGGTTTAGCCAAGGCATGTTTTAACTGCTCTAATTGTTCTTGACTTATATACCCTTCATGATCGCTATCTTGGGCACTATCTAAACTGATAATGCGTAAGCCCTCAAATTCAGCAACATTAAAATAAGTCAGACTGGCATTAAGGGGAATTTCCATCCCTTCAAAAAATGCTTGGCGTTGATCGTGATTACCCCGACAAAAGAAATAAGGAAGCTCTCCCATATAGTCTTTCCAAATGGTTCGCAATAAGGCATAATCTTCTGCTTGTCCTTCATGAGTTAAATCTCCAGTAATTAAGGCAAAATCATAGTCTTTGGGATTAAGACTGCTTAACAAAAAGCGAAGATTATCGGTTGGGTTAAAAGTGTCTGAAAAAAGATTATCAGTGAACCAGTCAGAATGATAATCACGACGAATATGAGTATCCGATAAATGTAAAAACTTCATGTTAAACCTCCTCAGGGTAGCCTAAGTTAAGTGTTGTTTCAGCATCAAAAAAGTGCAGCTTGTCTTGTGAAAAGTTAATGCCCACCTGCTCGCCAATGGTAAATGCCTTACTATCATGTAAGACAATAATGTCTTCTTGACCAATAGTAACCGTGTAAGCAAAATGTTGACCAAGTAATTCACTGTATTTTATTGTCCCCTTTAAGATACCACCCCCTTTGTCTAAATGGAGGTGTTCTGGACGAATACCAACATACATATATTCTTTATCAACTAAATGACGGCTCCAGGCACGAGAGAGCCCCACTTTCTGCTCATTATCATTAATATAGAGATTGCCTTTTTCTTGCTGTCCTTTTAGGATAGACATGCCAGGCGATCCAATAAAGGTTGCTGTAAATAAATTAGCTGGTCTAGCATAAACCATTTCAGGCTTATCAACCATCTGAATTGCCCCGTTATTAAGTACAACAATGCGGTCGGCCAAGGTCATAGCTTCCATTTGGTCATGGGTAACATAAATAAAGGTTTGTCTGTACTTCTCATGTAACTTAACTAGTTCTTTTCTAGCATCTAATCGCAAACGAACATCCAAATTAGACAAAGGTTCATCCAAAAGAAAATAGTCTGATTTTTTAACAATAGCTCTCGCAAGGGCCACACGTTGGCGTTGACCACCTGATAATTCCTTAGGGTAACGATCTTTATAAGAACTTAATTCCAAAATGTCTAATGCTTCTGTCAGACGCTCTTGAATCACTTCTTTTTTGACCTTATTAGCTTTTAAAGCAAAGCTAATATTTTCCCCAACAGTCATGTGAGGATAGAGAGCGTAATTTTGAAAAACCATGGCGACATTTCGTTCACCACATTCTAGGTGATTAGCTAGCTTGCCCCCCATATAAAGCTCCCCAGAAGTAATGCTTTCTAGACCAGCAATCATACGTAATAAGGTTGATTTTCCAGAACCAGAAGGCCCTAAAAGAACGAGGCGCTCACCTGCTTCAATTTTTAAATTGATATTCTTTAAAACAGCTGTTGTTCCATACGCTTTATAAAGTGCTGATAATCTGATATTTTTTCCCATAATAATTCCTATTTAATTCCTGATGAAATAAAAGTTGAAATAATATATTTTTGAAAACAAATATACAATAGTAGAGGAACGAGCATACTCATCAAGCTAATAGCCATCGCCATGGTAAAATTGGTCCCTCCTTCTGAACTGATATACATTTGCATGGCTAATGGTAAGGTAAATTGTTTGACCGACTTTAAGATCAAGACTGGCCAGACAAATTCATTCCAAGATGTGATAAAAAACCAAATACCTGTTGATGTCAGCGAATGCTTAATAAGTGGAAAAACAATTCCCAGCATAATCTTCTTTTGAGAAATATGATCTAAATGAGCTGCTTCTATCAAGCTCCTTGGAATACCCCGCATGGTCTGCGTTAATAAAAAGATCCCCATGGCATCAGCGATTTGTGGTAAAATAACACCCCAAGATGTATCCAGCAGGCCTAGCTTTGATATCATCAAATAATTGGGAATCATAGTCACTGTAAATGGAATGAACAGGGTTGAAATCATAAAGATATATAAGAGGCGTTGCCCCTTAACCTTAAAATAAACAAAAGCATAAGCTGCAAAGAAGGCTAGTACTAATTTTAATAAGGTAATGGCCGTAGCAATAAAGAAAGTATTCCAAGTAATACTGATTAAGGGTAAACTATCAAATAATTTTCGAAAGTTCTCTAAGGTAAAAGGATTAGGAATAAGCGATAATACAGTATGATAGGCAACTTTCAGTGGTTTAAAAGCATTTGCTACTATGAATGAGATGGGATAGAGAACAACCAAACAAATGCCCAACATGAAAAGATGATAGACAAATTTAGATTTAGTTTTCATAAAAGACCTTACTTTCAATATATTTAAAGGTTAAAAGCAATAAAACCGCAAACAAGACTAAAGTCATCATTGAAATAGCCGAGGATTCGCCTATTGTATACAGTTCAAAAGCTTTCTGATAGGAATGATAAATCAAATTTGAGCTAGCATAATGTGGACCCCCCTTGGTAATAATTTTGATAGGAGTAAACACATACTGTAATCCTTGCACAATCGTAATAATTAAAATATAGATACCTGTGGCGCTTGAGATGGGCATGATAATTTTAATGAACAGTGTCCAAGCTGGTATCTTATCCAACTTAGCAGAATCAATAATCTCACGGTCAATCCCCATGATAGCAGAATATAATACAATAAAGTTATAACCAAAGACCTTCCATGAGGTCATAAGTGCGATAACAGCAATAACCCAGCCATTAAGATTACTCCAGATTGGCATTCTAATGCCAAAGACTCTTAAAATAATGGCTACCGGACCCGATATGGGATTTAATAGCCAGGTAAACACCATAGATACCACTACCAAAGAAACAACAGCTGGGACAAAGAAGAGTCCTGTATAAAACTTTTTCCACTTCTTAATCATCACATCCATGACATAGGCAACGATATAAGGCAAAAAGCAAGAAAAAAGGACAAATATTAGCAGATAAAAGAAGGTGTTGATAGCAATTTTATGAAAAATAGGGTCAGATAAAACCTTGATATAATTTTTCAAACCAACAAATTCTTTATGAGATGAAACTAGATTCCACTTAAAGAAGCTTAAATAGAAGGTGTTAACTAAAGGGTAAAATACAAAAACTCCTAAAAAAAGCAGAGAAGGGAATAAAAAGACATAACCCATATACTGTTTCTTAAACATAACATCTCCTTAACAAGAGAGGTTGAGCTTATTGGTTCAACCTCTTTTTATCTTATTTAACTGTATCAATCATCATGAATTATCATGATTAATTAATCAACGCGTTGATATCAGTTTGAGTTTTCTTCAGGGTATCAGCAACATTAGCACCCCCTAAGATTTGGTCACGCATTTCGATCATCTTTTGTTCTGCTTCAAGACCCGATTCACCTGGGAAGGACGTCCAACTTACCATACTATCCATTTGTTCAATGGCTGGTGTCATCATCTGGTTTTTTTGTAAAAATTGCTTCAAACCCTTCTCAGAGTCAGCCACATCTTTGCGTGGCGGAACATAACCCGTTCCTTCGGTCCACTTAGCCATGGATTCAACCCTGTAGAGATATTTAATAAAATCCCAGGTTGCTGCTTTTTTAGCTTTTTTCTTTGCAGTAATCGCTAACATAGCACCACCAGCCGGTAATTTTACTTTCTTACCCTTCCACGATGGCGATTTTACAGCCGTAACATCAAAACTGGCATTGGTTTGCACATTGTTTCTTTGAGCAATAGTTGTGTATAACATGGCTACTTTGCCATCAATGAAACTTTGAATTCCTTGTTCCCATGTGGTGTGAAGAGCCGTTTTATCTTTGACTACCATATCTTGATAAAGTTGGTAAGCTTCTTTGCCATTTTTACTATTAAAGCTTGCCTTTCCTTTTGACATGATTTTGGCACCGTTACTTTCTAAAAGGCCTTGTTGAGCCCATGAGTCTGCTGGTTCTTGAATATAAAGACCATAATTTCCTGTCTTTTCTTGAACCACTTTTGAATATTTTTTAACTTCTTCCCAGGTCTTTGGTCCATTTTCATCCAAACCAGCTTTTTTCAAAAGGTCTTTATTAAGGTAAAGAACTGGATTACTGATAGAATACGGAATTCCAATATAGCCTTTCTTATTCTTAGACAAATTCATAATATTAGGTAAGAAATGATCTTTAAAGTAAGAAGCATGATCAGGATCAACTGATTTGACTAATTTTTCCGGATCTGTGTAATCAAAGTTTTCAGAAAAATAATCTTTAAAAGCCCAGCCAACTTGAACAATATCTGGAGCTTTACCTGATGAAACTTCTGCTTGAAGATTTTGCATCAAACCCTTATACATATCAGGATTATATTTAGCAACTACTTTGACCTTATTTTGCGATTTATTATAGTTATCAACTAACTCTTTAACTGTTTTTCCACCCTGTGTTTCAGCATTAACATGCCAATATTCAATAGTAACTCTTTTACCAGTATTAGAGGTTTTAGCCTCAATACGTTTGTTACCAAAGGAAATAAGGGATAGAGTGGCTACTGCAAGTACCATAGAACAAAAAAACGTTTTAAACTTTCTCTTTTCCATTTACAAACTCGCTTTCTATTTCTCCTAAATTCGTTATCACTTACATTTACACCTCCATTATACAAAGGAAGTGTAAAGAGTTTTTAAGATTTCAATAAAGTTTCTGTAAAGTTTATGTAAAGAGGTCTATAACGTCTATCTTAAAATGGGTACGGTAAAAGAGAAAAAAGGCCTGAGCCAATTTTAATGTCCTAAATATTGTGAAAGTGGATTGAAAGACCCAAGAAAAACTAGAGTCACAGCAAGCTTGTTTGTAGTCTAGGCTCTAAGCAAATAAAAAGAGGCCTTGTCTGATTCCAGCAGAGCTAAACCAACGATTGCCAATCATCCCTGGTAATAGTGCTTTTCAATGTAAGCCGACAGCCATTTATAAGTAGCAAATAAAAGCAGTAAAATCAAGGCATAGAGCCAAAAGGCAATTGTGATTTCTCCAAACTCCAACAAACGATAAGCAAAAGGGAGACTAGCCACAAACACCACAAATAAGAAGCCATCAATCACTAAGCGTCGCTTGTTAGCTCTTTTAGTACCCGCGTAGCTAAAATGTATCAAGGTATTAACCAACCGTACCGAGAGCAAGCCCAGTACTACAAGACTTAAAAAATCTACCGTACTAAGATGCACCACTGGCCAACTGGCTTGCTTCCAGACTAGCCATGTCCCTAGTGACGCCAACACATCACGGATAAAATAAATCAGCAAAAAAATCAAGACCACCAACACGCTTGTCTGCAAGCGTTCTAAACGCTGTTCCTTGACCGATTGTTGCGGCATCTGAGCAATAGCCCTATCCATAAAAGCTCGCGGATTAGACCCAATCACCTCATCTAAGTGCGCCCCTTTTTCTTGCCCATCCAGCAACAAACGCGTCACTTCTTCACGAACCACTTCTTGATTATAGGCATTAATCTTAGCTCCTCTCAAATAGATAATCATATCCGTATGGGTCTTTGCATAATTAGCCTTAAGTTGCTTTTCTAAAACATTATTGGCCCTTTGGAGCTCCTTAAGCTTGGTCATAATAGTCTCTCCTTATCCATAGTTTAGCTAAAGCATAGCAAAGCTAATACCAATTTCTCCTAGCTGTAGCCAGCTATCACAAGACTAGCTAGGATTGACCAGCCTCTTCGCATAGTGCTACAAAAACAAGCTTACAACTCACCGTGAATTCCTACTGGCTTAGATAAGCCCAATAAGCATATAGGCACAACTCCCCTCACAATAAGATTTTTAAGCCAGCCTTGGCTATTTAGGAGTAGGTGACAGATGGCGCTGGTCGGTTAGCTACTATTCGTCATTATAAAAAGCTAGATGAACTGGTAGCTTTAGCAAGCTATCTCTGTCTCTATTGTAAAGCAGAAGCAAAGAACTTGTCAAAGTCTTATGCTGAAATCTGGCTCTTGCCTATTGACAAAGTTCTCAGGAGGTGTTATTCTTAAATATAATTAACCGGTTAAGTATTTTCACCCCAATAGAAGGAGAAGAAATGAATCACAAAACATTAACCCTAATGAATATCATGGCTGTTAGTACACTAGGCCTTGCCTTAGCTGGTAGACCAAGCCCTGTTAAAGCTCATGAGCTAACACCAAGTGCACTGACAAGTCCTAGCAAACAAGGTTTTAGCTACACTGCCACTGTATTAGCACAAGATGGTAAAACACTCTCTGGTAGACAAGTTACCTTGACCGATATTACCAATGGGGCTGGTGGTCGTCAAATTAGTGTAACTACTAATACTAATGGACAAGCCACCTTTACCAATCTGGAGTTGGCACGAAATTATAGCGTCGCAGTTGATGGCATCAATCAAGGTTACACCGTTCGTACCGACCAAGCCGGAGCACAGCTTCAAGCAAGTTTCTACGCTACAGCCAAAAACGGCGAAGCAGCGCCAAGTTACAGTAAAACACCCCTAACTGTTACGGTTTATAATGAAGAAGGCGAAGCTGTTCCTGGACAAAGCGTTACCTTAAAAAATAAACTAGGCCAAGTAGTCAAAACGCTCACTTCTGACCAAAATGGTAAAGCCGTCTTTTCAGAAGGCCTTCTTGAAGGAAGCTTTTACGACATCACGGTTAATAACCTAGCCTATGTTGCCCATGCTATGCCTGGCGAAGATCGCTCTTACTATCTAAAATCAGAAGAAATAAAGCCCGCACCTACTCCTCAAAACAAGAACCAGGCAGCAGATAAAACAGCCACTGATACCAACCATCACAACCAAGCAGCCACTGATAAAGAGCTGCCACAACCTCCAAAAGACAACTCCAAAAACACGAACAAAGCTGCTAACCAGTCCGCTAACAAACAAACTCCAACAGAACCAGCTACAAACATACTCGCAGCTGACACTCATGCTAAAAGCAAAACCAGCTTACCAGGTACAGGTGATCATAACACCAGCCTCCTAGCTTGGTTAGGAGCAATCAGCCTAGCAGTCTTAGGATTAGGCTTAGTAGCCACTAAAAGAGTCAAAAAATAAACTATCTTAACCTTAATGCCCCCGGACATTAAGGTTTTTTGATGTAACTATTTAGAAAAGAAGGCTTAGCTGGCAGTAAGGGAACGTTTAAAAGAGGACGTCCAACTACCAGTAAGAGATGACCAAAAAGGCTAACGATGAGGACTTTGAGATGACACTAAAAAGAGAGCTCGTCAATGATGCCAATTTCGGCTCTATAATATCTGTAGTGGGTAAATCCACTCTGGAGATGATGGGCCTTTTTCATGCAGACAAAAAGTTCCATATGACTTATAATGAAAAGCGACAAAACAACTCATTAGAAAGCATCATATGGAACACCTTAAGAATACCACAGAATTAATCGGAATTAAAGACAAAAATATAGCGTTAGACAACGTTTTTAAATGGGAAACGCACATTGAAGTCTATGCAAGGCTGGATTATGAGCCTAAAGAGTGTCCGACTTGTGGTGGAAAACAGATAAAATACGACTTCCAAAAGCCGGCGAAAATCCCATTTCTTGACATCAATGGCTTTCCTAGTCTGATCAGGCTTAAAAAACGTCGGTTTCAATGCAAAAGCTGTCGTAAGGTTACCGTCGCCAAGACTAACTTGGTGCGAAAGAACTGCCAAATCTCTGAGCCTCTTAGATTGAAGATCCCCTATTCCTTGAGTTCTCACTGCCATTATAATGTTATTTAACACGCCTATACCCCTAACTCCGTTTTGGCAGCCTAGCTTTATATGGTATAATGGGTAAGTATTAAAACTTAGGAGAAGCAAATCTTATGATGAATATGCAAAACATGATGAAGCAAGCTCAAAAATTGCAAAAGCAAATGGAGCAAAAGCAAGCGGATTTGGCTGCGATGCAATTTACGGGAAAATCAGCGCAAGACTTGGTCACTGCAACCTTTACTGGGGATAAGAAATTAGTCAGCATTGATTTTAAAGAAGCGGTTGTTGATCCAGAGGATATGGAAACGCTGCAAGATATGACCACACAAGCCATCAATGATGCACTTGCGCAGATTGAGGAGGCGACCAAGAAAACGCTCGGCGCTTTTGCTGGCAAATTACCATTTTAAGGAAATAAAAAACTAGTCTGATGCACATGTACTGACCCCAAAAGTTAGATTTTTTCTGTCCAACTTTTGGGATGCAGTTCAACATTTCAGGCTAGTTTTTGCTTTACTAAAAATCTGGTTGTCTTTTTTGAGATCCATACAAAGGGGTCTCCTCTGCTAGCTTCTTTGGACTTCTTTGGATTCTCCTGCATCCGCTGCAAACTTTCCCGGCATCTATGGAAGCGCTGTCACATCCTGCCCCCTTGCAAGCGGCTCGGGACACGGTCTACCAATAATTTCTTGCTCTCCACACACAGGCAGGCAAGACTCGCTCAGCCCGCTTTTACCTTTTGGAGGGAAAATAGCTGCGCTTTTAATCAAAAAAGGCGCCCAAGGCAGCAAAAGGATTATCAGTGGCAGCTTCTTCTTGCTGGGTGAGATAGGCCTTGTTGCCATCTAACTCTAAAAAAGTCTCATAGACACGCGCTGTCATCCTGGCATCTTCTAGGCTATTGTGGCCACGGCCTTTTATTCCTAAAAACTCGGCTACAGTGGTTAATTTTAAATTGGCAATGCCATTTAAGTCAGTGCTACGACGGTCAAAGGCTTCATCGTACAGGTCCACCTGGTATTGATCAGCGACATCTAAGCCATTTTCTGCCAAGATAGGTAGATCCGATTTGTGAGAATTATAACCAATCAAGGCTAGGTCCCCTACGAAGCGGCTAAAATCAGCAATAACCTGGTCAACCTTGGGAGCATGCGCAATCTTATCTGCTGTAATCCCTGTTAGGCCATTAATAAAACTCTGCAAAGGAACATCGGTATAAACAAAACTATCAAAGGCGGCTATTTCTTGATGATTATGGTATTTGACGGCCGATAGCTGAATGAGATGGCTTTGCTCCTTGACCGTATTGAATTCTAAATCAAAGGCAATATAATCAGATAATGTAATCATTTTTCTTCCTTATTCTTCAAAAAATAAGGAACCAGGTACAAAGAAAAACCCGGCTCCTGTGATGTGTACAAGACAATAGTATCTGGCAGTTAGTGGCGAACTGGCTTTTGCCTCATTAAAGCCACCTACTGCTGCACCAAGTATGAGGAGGGGCCAAAACCTGCTGGCTTTTATCTAACTCCCTACACTTTATTCTTTAAGAAACGGCTCAAAAAGCGCTTCTTGCCAGTAGCTACGGCCTGAACTTCTTCCACCTGGTTACGGGCCTCGGTGGCCTCTGCCTTAGCTTCTTCTAATTCTAATTTGAGGGTTTCTTTATCCGCCATAGCTTTAGCGGTTAATTGCTGCTGCTGATCCAGTTGCTTGTCTTTTTCAGCAATTTGCACATCCTTAACCCGCATCTGCTCATCTTTGGCTGCTAGTTGTTGGTCCTTGGCCTTTAGCTGATTGTAAAGTCGGGTAATCTCCGTGTTTTTTTCGTCCACTAAGATTTCCAAAAGCTCGCGTTGCTTGGTTTCTTCACTAATAGGTTCGTCATCAAAGATGGTTTTTTTGTAGATTTCTTCCAACTTAATAAGGCCACTACGTTTAACCACAGTGACACCCTTATCGTTTTTATCAAGGTCTTCTTCTGGAAGTGATTTGACACGGTTATTAACCGCCTGGCGGCTAACCCCCAAGATCTCAGCTAGTTCGCTAACTGTCTTTTCAATTGCCATAATGCCCTCTTTATTCCTGGATATTCTTATTAAAAATAGTATCACAAACCCCTTATTCTGTCAATTTGGCCTTGTTTACAGTTGAGGCTCGACGTATGAAAAAGCTCTCGCGGTATTTTTGTGCTCTAAAGCCATTTTTGAATTGGTCAAAAAGCTAGCTGGCGATCTTATCTAACCTCCTTTTTCCAAATCATTGTGGCAAATAGCCCCCTAGACGAACTAAAGCATACCTTGCTTCCGCGACAACTCAAGACTTTCTTTTGAAAGGACATCACTTTCAAGAAAATATCATTTTTTACTTCTTAAATGCTTCATAGAGCTGTCGATACAACGCTTTATTTTCTTTTTTCTGAGAATTAAATGCTTCTTTGCCGTAGTCAAAATTGGCTACTACAAATCCCTCATCAACATCAGAAAAAGTGATAACGTCTATTCCAATTAATTTGTTATGCTTAGCATCTTCTATCGTGCTATCTAAGTTATGGTTAAATTGTTTAACATCTTCTTCGCTAACTCCAAAACCCACAGCCGTTCCATCTGCAATGATGTTTGCAAAGACTTCTTTTGAAGAGGCGGCTTCTTTTACCTTTACTTGATATATGGCTTCTTTCGTTTCAAATTGCTTTACTTTATTCCATTTTTTGGTATCACTAGACGAAATAGTATAGACTGTTAGAGCTACGCTAGGTTTATTTGGATTTGCTTTTTTTATGACTTGTGTTCCAAATAAAAACACAGCGATTATTCCAGCAATTAATAGTAATGCTATATACATTTTCTTTTTCATATGTGACTTCCTATATCTTTCATATCAATGATAACATCCACTTTATTATAGACAGCTGGATCATGTGTTGCTATAATAACATAGTTATTTTCGGCTGTTTCACTCAATAATAACCTAATGATTTCTTCTCCAATCTCGCCATCCAAAGCCCCGGTGGGTTCATCTGCTAAAATAATGTGACGTGGCTTCATTAACATTCTTGCAATCGCTACACGCTGAGCCTGTCCTCCAGATAATTCATAGATTTTTTGATTTAAATAATCACTAGAAAGTCCTACTTTTTCAAGTGCCTCAGATATTACTTTTTTTGTCTTTAGTGATGAGTCTTAAATTATCATATACTGTTTTGTTGTCTATTAAAGAATAATTCTGAAAGACATACCCAATGATATTTTTAAAGAAGGTTCTTTCTTTTATTTTCCAAATATCCTGTCCATCAACCAGAACTTTTCCACTGTTTATTTTTTCGAGTCTTCCGATAATGTTCAGTAGTGTACTCTTACCTGAACCAGAACCCCCAATCAAGGCATAGCTCTTTCCCGCTTCAAATGTTACATTCAAATTGGTCACTATCTCTTTTGAACCGAATGTTTTTGTAACCTGCAACAGTTCAATTGCCATTAGTCATCTCCTTTTAAAATGTGCGTGTATGTTTCAGATAATTTTCGAAAACTCATTAGTGTCGAAATGATTACAACGATTAAAGAAACAATGCCAATATACAATAACTCTATTTGTCCTGTCATCATAAATGTCAATAGGATAACCATTGTCATCGTCATTATAAAATATTTGAGGCTTGAGATAGCTATCCGTGTTTTTGAGAGGCCTAAAATGATTTTTTTCACATAGTCATTTTGCTTTGAAGAAATAAAGAGTTGAATATATTGGTAAATGAGTAGCAATACAAGACCGTAAATCATCTTCTGCAAGATTTTTGACAAGAAAATTTGGTGCTTTAAGGATTGAATATTCAGTTTTACAATTTGGTAAACGTCTACTGGATTGATTGAAAAATGCAACTTAACGCTCAAATCATTAATGCTCTTTATCGCTTTCGGGCTAAAAAGGGAGTTGTTTACGATATTGCTAGCCAAAGAAAAATCGTTGTTTGCGATCATTTTATCAGTGTCTAGCACAACGACTATATTATCTGTACTGTCTGCTGCACTTGCCAAAGGTAACGGAGCTTTCGTTTTTCTGATAGTTGTCCCATTCTCATTGAAATAAAACAATTTTTTCCCATTAGGAATGATTTGCACTGCAAGGTTTTCTTTTGTATAGTTTGTGCCAGTAAATTGTTCTGCCACAACGGTATTTTCGATCGATTTCTTATTCTCTTTATATTTATGAGGAATATAGATGGTTGCTACCTTATGATCTAAAATGTGATAGGCTGTTCCATTAACGTTGTTTTGAACAGTAGCACCTGTTTGGTTGATATAAATCAGCTCTTTATTGACTTCTGGCGCTGTTATCCCATCACTTTTCATCTTTTCAGAAAAATCTTCCGCAAAATGAGAACTTTTCAGGTAATCTGGAACATATACTGAAGAGGGTTTGATATATAAAAAATCTAATTTTTTTAAGGCTCTAGCTATTTGTATATACTTAGCTCCTGAATCCTTTACTGCTCCATTGGTAACTGAGGCATTTTCAATACCCAAAAACTCTAGCCTTTTCCAGTCTTTTACTGTGTCCCATGGTTGTAAATTAATGATTTGGCTGGTTATTCTTGCTTGACTAATCTTTGTTTCTTGTAAAAAAATCCCTGAAACAATTATGATAGTAGAAATAATGACAAGCCATATGACAAAAATGAGTTTATTTTTTGCCTTGTTTTTTATGATTTCAATAGGTTTTTCAACCTTAATAGTCAGCCAAAATAGAACAAAGCTAATCAGGTCAATGATTTGAAACAAAATCACATTCGTTAACAGCATCGAAAAGACTAACTTAGAACTGTAGGTGAACAAACCGCTACCCCAAAAATGACTATAAAAGATCATCAGTACAGCAACCATAACCAATTCAAGGGTAAACGAACTAACATAATCTTTTCTGAGATTGCATACAGGTAAGCCCAAAGACCGTCTTATCACCCCTTCTTTAATCTGTCTCATTCTAACAACAACTAAAACCACTAATAAGGTTAAGTAAAGTGATAGCATTAACAGTAACCTTAAAGTACCAGTGAACGGTAACATTCCTCCTATATACCAGGGATAAGCCATATATACCGTTTGCAATCCGGTAGCCTTAAGAAGCTTTAAACTCGTTGCATCAATTTTCCCTAAGGTATAGTACATCCCTGTTATTGGCACAGACTTTAGCTGGTCAGAGTTTGTATCAGCGACATTTAGATAAGCCACCTGACCCGAATCTTGAACGATGGGCTTATAAATGGCTACTTTTTTCATTTTTGAGAGGTTACTAATCGTTTTGTATATCTCGTTATTAGAAAGGTTACTTTTCCCTTGAATTGAAAAGGCACCATCAATTGGTAAAGGGACAGGTTTTTGCGTATCACTAATATTGATAGCACCTATTGCAGCAATTAAGCAAAAGAAGAATCCAATGGCACATAATTTAAATTTCATAAGCAACTTCCTATATTACAAAAGACCCTATAATCATCATTTATTGGGTCTTTAGTTTTCATACACCATTTTTAAAAATTAAGGCAATTCTAGTGTACATTTAATTTTCATGTCATCATACAGCGTTTTTATTAACATCGTGTCATATTTTATGCAATATTGCAAGACGGTTCATTAACGATAGATTGATGAAATTAAGCCTTTTTCGAATTGTTTTTGTGCTCTAAAGCCATTTCTGAATTGGCAAAAAAGCGGGCTGGCCATCTCATCTAACCTACGTTCCAAATAGATGATTTCACAAGAGACAAGCTCTTAACCAAGCTAAAGGATCAGTCAGCTTACTAGCAGCAGTCATCGCACTTGCCTTTTTGCCCACGTTTACATTACTATTAAATCCCCTATCTTTATGCTAAAATAAGGCTATGACAAAATACGACACAATTATTATTGGTGGTGGTCCGGCTGGAATGATGGCCTGTATTGCAGCTAGTTCTTATGGCGATAAAACCCTCTTAATTGAAAAAAATCGCCGACTGGGTAAAAAATTAGCTGGTACTGGCGGTGGGCGCTGCAATGTGACCAATAGTGGCAGTCTTGAGGATCTCATTGCTGGTATTCCTGGTAATGGACGCTTTTTATACAGTGTCTTTTCCCAATTTGACAATCATGATATTATCGCTTTCTTTGAAGATAATGGCGTCCAACTCAAGGAAGAAGACCATGGACGGATGTTCCCGACAAGTGATAAATCCAAAACCATTATTGAAGCTTTGCAAAGCAAAATAACTGAGCTAAATGGCCAAGTCTTAACCAATAGTGAGGTCGTCTCTGTCAAGAAACAAGAGGACGACCTATTCTTAGTCAGAACAGCCGAGCAACGTTTTCACTGTTCAAAATTAATAGTGACCACAGGGGGCAAATCCTACCCCTCAACCGGCTCTACTGGCTTTGGGCACGACATCGCACGACACTTTAAACTAGAAGTAACTGAGCTAGAAGCTGCTGAAAGTCCCCTTTTGACTGATTTTCCCCACAAGGCGCTCCAGGGTATTTCCTTTACCGATGTCACCTTATCGTGCAAACAGCATCACATTACCCATGATTTGCTCTTTACCCATTTTGGCTTGTCTGGCCCTGCCGCCCTGCGTCTGTCATCCTTTGTCTCGGGCGGCGAAATCGCACAGCTGGACATGTTACCCCAGCTCTCCTATGATGACTTAGCAGCCTACCTGGTTAAACACCGTGACAAGTCAATCAAGAATGCTTTAAAAGGCTTGGTGCCAGAACGCGTTGCCGAATTCATTGCTTCAGCTTATCCCGACAAAGTCAAGCAGCTGACCAAACACCAAGAACGTGCCATCCAAGACAAGCTTAAGGCGCTAGCCATTCCGATTACGGGAAAGATGTCTCTGGCCAAGTCCTTTGTGACCAAAGGCGGCGTCAGCCTCAAGGAGATTAATCCCAAAACCCTAGAGAGCAAGCAAGTTCCTGGCTTATATTTTGCCGGTGAGGTGTTAGATATTAATGCCCATACTGGTGGCTTTAACATTACTGCTGCCCTTTGTTCAGGCTGGGTTGCAGGCTGCCCTCATGCTTAAACCTATTGAAAGAAAACTAGGCTAGGTTTTCTTTTTGTATCTGCAAGTCCATAGCAATGGCTGAATCATTCCCGTAGTTAGTTATTCCATAGCCATCATAGCTTTTCAAACCCTCAAAAAAGAAAAATCGCCACGTTAAGTAGCGATTTTTCCCTTTTGTGAGCCTCAATGAAACGTCAAAGCGTTAT
>NZ_WLZU01000018.1 GCF_009870755.1 Streptococcus halichoeri | reverse complement strand
ACTATAGTATAACATACATTGCCGTTCACAACAACAAATAGAGATAAAAAAATCAAAAGAAATACCGCTGTTATCGCAAAAACAACCCCTGCGAAGTCAATTAACTGATAAACTCGGGATTATAACATAGAAGCTTGGAAATGGAGTAACAGGGCTTAAGACAAGACTTAAATCATTTCTTTTTTTGAACTTGGTCAGCTACTTCTTGGGAAAAAACCAGTATCACTTAGTCGACCTTAAAAACAAAAAGTGTTAAGCATTTGAACACAAATGAGCTAACTTAATATTATGAGCACATTTCAGATCATTCATAACTATGACCATCAAAGGCAGGTAAAAAATAGTAGAGCTTCCTAATCAAGCAAATACATAGCCGTCTAAACAACCAACAGCCCTATCAGCATCCTAAACATCATCAAAAAACACAGCGAAGCTCCTTTTTTATCAAGGAGCTTCGCTATGCTTTAGGCTGTTTTAGTGATAAGGTTAATTAGTTCACATAATCTAATTCTTGTGATTCTTTTAGCTTAACTGAAACAATTTTGGAAACGCCGGATTCTTGCATGGTTACGCCATAGATGCTATCTGCGGCAGCCATGGTTCCCTTACGGTGAGTGACCACAATGAATTGGCTGTCTTTGTCAAAACGGTTGAGGTAATCCCCAAAGCGCTTGACATTGGCTTCATCAAGTGCTGCTTCGACTTCGTCTAAGATGACAAATGGAATCGTCTTTACACGGATAATGGCAAATAATAGGGCCAAAGCCGATAAGGCTTTTTCACCACCTGACATCAGATTCAAGGATTGGATTTTTTTGCCTGGTGGTTGCACTGAAATCTCCACCCCCGATGCCAATAAATCTTTTTCTGTTAGAATCAAATCGGCAGAACCTCCGCCAAACATTTGCTTAAAGGTTTCTTTAAAGCTCTGACGAATGGCTTCAAAGGTCACTTTAAATCGGGCTTTTACCTCACTATCCATCTCCTCAATGGTCGAAAGTAGCATGTCACGCGCCTTAAGCAAATCAGCCTTTTGGCTGTTTAAAAAATTCAGACGCTGGCTGACTTCGTCATATTGTGCGATAGCATCCAAATTGATTGGTCCTAGGTTTTTGATGGCTTTTTGCAAGTGCCGTAAACTTTCTTTGGCTGCTACGGGTTCGCTGATTGCCTGCGCTAGCGATTTTGCTTCTTCAAAGGTGAGTTGGAAATCCTCTGACAAGGTGGTCGCTGCTTGTTTTAGGCGCTGGCTGATTTGTTCATTATCAGCCTCCCATTTGGTTTGCTGGCGAATATAGGCCTCGTTTTTTTGTTGTTCTTGTTGGAGTTTTTCTTCAAGTTCTTCTACTTGTGCTTGATAATCCTCTTGCTCGATCCGCAATTGAACCAGGCGCATTTCTTCGGCAGTTTTACGCTCACTAACAGCTTGCGCTTTGGCCTTTAATTCTGGCAGCTGATCAGCTTGATGCTCATCACTAGCTTGTGATAATGACCGGTTGAGCGCTAGTATCTCAGCTTGCACCTGCTCGATGTCTGTCTCTAAGCGTACTAAATTGCTTGTTTCGTAGCGTTGCTCATTTTGCAAATCACGCTCTTGTAATCTAGACTCGGCTAACTGCTGAGTTAGCTCTGCTTTTTTGGCATTAAGCGCCGTCTTATCATTTTTGATTTGATCAATGGCCTGCGTCAGCTGGGTCTTTTGTTCCTTAATGGTTTGCAGGGCCTGTTCGGTCTTTTCTTTTTGCTTTTGACGGGTATCTGAGGTCTGATTAGTGTGTTGCTGGTCCATCATGGCTAAGAGTGCCTTAGCTTCCGTCAACTGTTCTTGGGTTTGCTGCTGGTTAAATTCGGCTTTTTGCAGTTCCAAACGGGCCTGTTCCCCCTGCTCTTTAACCTTCTGTTGTTGCTCGCTTAGGTTCTGAAGGTTGGTCTGCAGTTTTTCGACCAGGGTCTCGTGTTGCCGCAGTTGGGTCTCAAGCTTGGTCAGGTCACTAGTGATCTGGTCTAATTCAGGCTTAATAAAGGTCGTATTATTTTGACGAAGGGAACCGCCTGAAAAAGAGCCACCTGGTCGCAACTCGGTTCCATCCAGCGTGACAATCCGGATCGCATAGCGGAGCGCTTTAGCTGCCTGATTAGCATGATCAACCTGATCAAAGATAGCAGTGGTTCCTAAAAGATTTGCAAAAATAGCAGATAGGTCACTCGAATAGCTAACCAGCTCTTGGGCTGTCCCTAGATAGCCAGGGCTCTTAGCAAGCACTGCCTGGTGGTGATCGGCTAAATGGCGTTCTTTAAGGGTCGTTAAGGGTAAAAAGGTGGCCCGGCCCAAGCGTTTTTGCTTCAAATAGTTGATGGCTCGCTTAGCTGATGCTTCATCAGCTACAATAATATGCTGGCTGCTAGCGCCCAGCGCTATTTCTAAGGCCGTTTGATAGCGAGGTTCAAACGTCAAATGCTCACTAACTGCCCCAAGAATGCCGCCTAGGCTAGCGGCCTCCTGGAGAACGGCGCGCACTCCAGCATAGAATTGGCTGTGATTCTTTTGAATCGCTTCTAAACTAGTCTTCTTGGCTTGCTTTGCCTTTTTATCATCTAAGCAGTTAAATAAATCTTGTTGAGCAGTTTGGTAATGAGATTGTTCTTGTTCAATCGTCTTGGTTAGCTGCTGATACTGATCAAGTAAGGTTTGTACCTGTGCTTGACAAGCTTTAAGCCTCGTGCTTCGCTCCTGGTTGTCTGCTTCTAGGTCTTCAACTCTAGCGCGAACCTGTTGCTCTTGACTCAGCCGCTCCTCTTGTGATGCTTCTTCGGTTGCTAACTCAGACTGAATCACAGTCAATTGATTGGACAAATCCGCTTCTTGCTTCATTAGTTGCACATAGTCTTCGCGCAGCTGTTCAATCAACTGGTCCGGATCACCAGCAAATTTGGCTACCTCATCAGTTAGGCTAGCGACCTGAGCCTGAATGGCAGTTAGTTGTCTGCTCAACTCTGTGAGCTGGGCTTGTTTGGCTGCCTGATCGGTCTGTAAGGCTGCCAAGTTTTGCTCAAGCTGGGCTAAACGCTGACTGCTTTCTTGACGCTTTTCTGCCTTTTGATGACTGTCTAAGGTAATCAACTCAATCTGACGCTCACAATCGCCCAAGCGTTTGGTTAACTGAAGCAGATTGGCCTGCTTTTCTTCCGACTCGCTTTGCAATTGCTGGCGCTTTTGCTTAAGATGTTGATGCTTAGCTTCAAGCGACTCGCGCATCAGGTAGTATTCCTTGAGCTCTGCTTGCAAATTAGCCAGGTTTTTAGCCAGCTCGGCTTGCTTAGCTTGATTGCCTGTAATATCATACACAAGCAAATCAAGTTGAGCTTGTTTACGTTTTGCTTCTAAGCTTTGAAATTGGCGAGCCACCTCCGCTTGCTTTGCCAAAGGAGCCAGCTGGTTTTCCAATTCATAAACAATATCATCTAGCCGATCAACATTGGCCTGGGTCTGATCCAATTTGTGTTTGGTTTCTTTTTTACGTGTCTTGTACTTTAAAACCCCAGCTGCCTCTTCAAAGATAGCGCGACGCTCTTCTGGCTTACTGTTAAAAATCTCTTCAACCCGACCCTGGGAAATAATAGAGAAAGAATCCCGCCCCAAACCAGTGTCTAAGAACAAATCATGAATATCACGAAGGCGCACTTTTTTGCCTGCAATTAAATAATCACTATCGCCATTTCGATAAATGTGGCGTTCCACTCGGATTTCCTTAGGGGCATTGCTGATAAAGCCATCAGAATTGTCAAGGACTACTGCCACCTGAGCAAAATTTAAGGGACTTCGTTTTTCTGTCCCTGCAAAAATAACATCTGGCATCTTACCACCACGAAGGCTCTTGGCACTGGATTCTCCCAATGCCCAACGCAAGCTTTCTGTAATATTACTTTTGCCCGAACCATTAGGGCCAACAACAGCTGTAACCCCACGATCAAACTCAACTTTGGTTTTATCGGCAAAGGATTTAAACCCTTGCATTTCAATTTCTTTTAAAAACATCTAACCCTCTTTCGAGTTTTGCCAATGCTATCTTAGCGGCATCTTGTTCTGCTAATTTTTTTGAGCGGCCTTGCCCTTGACTCAAAGGTTCTTGGTTAACCAGTACTTCAACGGTAAAGGCTTTGGCGTGGGCTGGACCTTCTTCGGCAATAACCTGATAATCAATAGTAACATCACCATGGGCTTGTAAAAGCTCTTGAAGACTTGTTTTGTAATCCTTGACGCGCTCATAGTTGCCTTTTTCTACTTGGGGAATCATCACCTGCTCTAAAAATTGCCGGACTTGCTCAACGCCTTGGTCCAATAGCAAAGCACCCAAAAATGCTTCAAACAGATCACCTAAAATGGTATCGCGGTTGCGACCGCCAGATTTTTCCTCTCCCTTGCCTAATTTGATAAATTCATCAAAGGAACAGTAGCGTGAAAAACCAGCCAGACTCTCTTCGCGCACAATCATCGAACGCATCTTAGACAAATCACCTTCAGGCTTATGAGGATATTTGGTAAAGAGGTACTCTGAGATAATTAATTGGAGAACGGCGTCTCCTAAAAATTCCAAACGTTCGTTATGTGAAATGTTTAGGAGGCGATGTTCGTTTGCGTATGAAGTATGAGTAAAGGCAGTTTCAAGCAAAGCTTTGTTTGTAAAATGAATGCCAAAAGCGTGGTATAAGACCTTCTCAAGTTTTTCCATGTTTTCTCCTTTTGCTGATGTCTACAGACCATCTTATTATAGCAAAAATTAGGTAAAAAATCCGCTTCGATTCTGTAACCAAAGCAGATTTTAGCTCTTTTTTTAAATATCTGTTAGCGGACAAGCCGTATCTGGTGATGTGTCTAAGACTGTAAAATCAGAGCCAACTGCCAAATCAGCCTGAGCCAGTTGATTTTCCATCGTCATATGGGCCAACTCTTTGATATTGTTTTCTTTGGACAGGTGACCAAGATAGATTTTCTTGGTTTTGTAGCCCATGCTACGAATCATTGCACCAGCACCGTCTTCATTTGACAAATGTCCATGGTCTGATAAGATGCGCTGTTTGAGCGGCCAAGGATAAGAGCCTGCTCGCAAAATCTCAACATCATGATTTGATTCGATGAGATAACCGTCAGCATTTTCGATTAAGCCACTCAAACGATCACTAACATAACCTGTATCTGTCAACATAACAAAAGACTTATTATCTTTCATAAAACGATAAAACTGTGGGTCAATAGCGTCATGACTAACACCAAAACTCTCAATGTCAATATCGCCAAATGTTAGCACCTTATCACGTTGAAAAATATGTTTTTGAGCAAAATCAAGTTTTCCGAGCATATTGCGTTGGTCAATAGCCTGCCAAGTTAGCTCATTGGCATAGACATCAAGCTGATACTTGCGGGCTAAAACACCAACACCTTTGATGTGATCAGAATGCTCATGTGTGATTAAAATAGCATCTAAATCTTCTGGGCGTCGATCTATTTCAGCTAATAGGCTCACGATTTTTTTCCCTGTCAGTCCGGCATCAATCAAAAGGCGCTGCTTTGGCGTCTCCAAATAAAAGCTATTTCCAGTAGAGCCTGAAGCTAATATACTATACTTAAAGCCGTTTGTCGTCATTATTTAGTCTAAATCATCCTCCCATTCATCATAACTAACAGCATCCTTATCATAAGGCAAAACAATGGTAAAGGTTGAGCCCTTGCCATAATCGCTCTTTGCCCAGATAAAACCATGATGCTGCTTAACAATTTCTTTAGCAATGGCTAGGCCAAGTCCCGTCCCGCCTTGGGCCCGACTTCTTGCCTTGTCTACCCGATAAAACCGATCAAAAATTAATGGTAAATCTTTCTTTGGAATGCCCAAGCCTTCATCAGAGATTGATACAATTAATTGGGTATCAGTCGTCTTCATTTTAACTGTTATTTCCCCCCCATCTGGCGAATACTTAATAGCATTATTCAAGATATTTTCAATAACCTGTGTCATTTTATCATTATCAATCTCTAGCCAAATCGAGGTTAAGGGATAATCGCGCACAATGTCGTAAGTTTTGCCTGTACCAGATGTATTTTGTGTGCGAACTAAATCAAAACGATTTAAAATTGACGTCATAAAGGCCGTAAAATTAGTCATTTCAACTGCTAACTGGGTAACCTGGTTGTCAATACGAGAAAGATTCAACAAGTCAGAAATCATCCGCATCATCCGGTTGGTCTCATCAAGTGAGACCTTGATGAAGCTTGGTGCAATCTCTTCTTTAAGAGCGCCTTCATCCAGCGCTTCCAAATAAGACTTAACTGAAGTTAGTGGCGTTCGCAACTCATGGCTGACATTTGAGACAAACAACCGCCGTTCACGCTCTTCTTTTTCTTGTTCTGTTGTATCATGCAATACAACAATCAAACCAGAGATGAAGCCGCTTTCGCGACGATTGAGCGCAAAACGTAAACGCAAGGAAATGAATTCACCCGTTTCATCACGGCGATTAAGGGTCACAATCGGGGTTTTTGACACCAAATCACGATAAGAATACGGCGTCTCACTATCAACCAAAAGGTCCGTAATGGATAAGTCTAAGGCTTGCTCCTTAGTTAAATCCAACTGTTTTTGGGCCGTTTCATTAATCATGGTAATCTTACCCGAACGATCTGTCGCCAAGACCCCGTCGGTCATATAAGCTAAGATACTGGCCAAGCGGTTCTTTTCTTGTGCTAAATTTTCATGAGTTAGGCGAAATACATCTGATAGGTCATTAAGTTGATAGGACAAATCCATCAACTCAACATCAGCTTTAACATCAATGTCATCGGTATAACGACCATTGATCAAATCACGAATCTTGTGGCTCAGCAAACGAATAATGCGGGCATTACGAAAATCACGCACAGCTAAGTAAACAAAATAAATGGCTACAAAAACCAGCAATAAAAGAATGGCTAATTCAAATAATGACAGGTTTCCGATAATGTCTTTAGTCATATGCTTTCATAAAGTAACCGACGCCGCGACGAGTTAAGATATATTCGGGGCGACTCGGTGTGTCTTCAATCTTTTCGCGCAGACGACGTACCGTCACATCCACGGTGCGCACATCGCCAAAGTAGTCATAGCCCCATACCGTTTCTAGCAAATGTTCGCGCGTCATCACTTGGCCCATGTGTTTAGCTAAATGGTAGAGCAATTCAAATTCACGGTGGGTTAATTCAACTTCCACGCCACGCTTTTTAGCGACAAAGGCATCTGGCACAATTTGCAAATTGCCAATGGTCATCTCTTGATTGCCAAGTGATGCATTTTCTTCAGCGACAGCTGTTTCAATCGTCTCCGTACGACGGAGGTGAGCTTTGACGCGCGCAAGCAATTCCCGGTTAGAAAAAGGCTTGGTAACATAATCATCAGCCCCTATCTCTAGTCCAATGACCTTGTCAAATTCGCTATCTTTTGCTGATAACATAATAATGGGGATATGACTTGTTTTGCGGATTTCTTTGGCAACCTCTAGACCATCCAATTCTGGCAGCATCAAGTCAAGGATGACCAAATCAGGTTTTTCGGCTTCATACAAAGCTACTGCTTCGCGCCCATCAAAAGCGGTGATGGTTTCATAGCCTTCCTTTGTTAGGTTAAATTTAATGATGTCTGAAATAGGCTTTTCGTCATCGACAATAAGAACTTTTTTCATTTTTGTACCTCAATCATTTAGCGTTTGACCTTTTCACTTGTATCATCCTAAATGGTTCCGTTTCCTATTTTATCTTCATAATTATACCAGAATTTCACAGCATATGACAATATCTGTCTACGTTTTAGAGTTATGTTGTTTTGAATAGCTCTCAAAAGCCTGGCTTCAGGCTTGGAAAATCGCTAGGCGCAGCTGTTTGCTTTGAAGTCGCCTAGTCACTTTCATTTTCCCTGCACAAAGGCCAGCTGTGACGAAGCTTCGCACAGAGTAATTTGACTTGGAATACGCAAGCTGCCCTTTGAACCCAATAATAACTACTGCGCCCTTTGCGGGCATAAAAGCCACGGTGACTAAAATAAGACCAAGCAAAATCAGCAGAAGATCGGTGTGTCCACCAGTGCAGACGCTTTGGCGAGCGAAAGCCCTTAATCATTTGTTTACGAAAAGCAGGATCATGTCGGTACACCGGGTCAACATCTAAATCCCAGTGACGCTGGCCGCGTGTCCCGTAATTAAAGCTGGCACCATTTACCACACCGCCTTGTGTTACCTTTTCAGCATCTACTTCATTAAGAAAATGACCCTCACTAGACAAAATAAACTCCGTATGAAAATGCATGAGAAGTTTGATATTATAAGCGACTCTGGCATCTGGAAAAATAGCTTGTCCATCTTTGAATGCCAATTTATTATGCAAACGCGCCGATTCAAACACCGAATAGTCCCTTTTCTTACCTGCTAGCCAGCCTCCTTTTTTCTTTCTGAGATAATGGATTAAGGCTCTACGATCGGTCATCTGGGCTTTTTTAAAATGGCTGCGCACATACTGAGCTTGCTGACTGGAGATGATATAGCGAAACTGGTGGAGCTGACGCTCCAAGATCCCTGCCTGAGCAAGTGTCTTACCTGGATAAGTCCGATTAACCAACAAAGCAAATTCAGACCAAAATGGCGCATCTGGAGCTAACTCAGGGTGAAAATGACGCAAAATAGCTTGTGTCTGCTGTAGCTCGCCTGATAGATCTTCTTTAGGCATTGCTACCAAAGTCATAATCATCTGGAGCAGAGCTTTGCCATCGTCTAATAAATAATGCTGCTGCCAAAACGCCAAAAAGACAGGTGAGCCAATCCGATAATCAATGTCTTCTTGCCCGGCAAACAAGGCCAGATCCGCTTTTTTCCAACCGATGCTAGCCAAAAAAACTAGCTTTTTATAACGTTCCTCAATCCCTGTAAGCAAAGCCCTCTCCTTTTTTGCAGCAACTATCACCTCCATTATAGCTTAAAGTCAACCTATCAGCCAAGTAAGAAATGGTAAAGCTGCACCTCAAAATACCTGCCTATTAAACAAAGAGACTAAAACCGTATGAAAGTAAGGCTTTTAAACCCTAATTTCATACGGTTTTACCAATTATTAGTGGTCGCATAGCTAGCTTGTGACTAGATGTGATTTAAAATTAGTTGAAATATAAGAGCACCCACTACTCCACCAACCAGTGGTCCAAACACCGGAATCCAAGCATAAGACCAATCTGAATTACCTTTATTAGGGATAGGCAGGAGTTGATGCATTAGCCTAGGGCCTAAATCACGCGCTGGATTGATGGCATAGCCAGTTGTTGCACCTAAGGAGAACCCCACTGCTGCAACTACTAAACCAACAAGCAAGGGGCCAAAACCAGCAGCTAATTTATTGGGCCCAATAGCCATGACTGTCACCACAAGGATTGCCGTACCAAGGGCTTCGCCAAAGAAGTTTGACCAAGTATGGCGAATAGCTGGTGCTGTTGAAAAACAAGATAAGATCGTAGTTGGGTCATCTGTTTCTTGCCAGTGTGGGTAATAGTGCAAATATAAGACAAGGGCCCCAAGCATCGCTCCTAACATCTGGGCCAAAAAATAGATTGGTACCTGAGCCCAAGGTAAACTGCCCACGCTAGCCAAAGCCAGGGTAACTGCTGGGTTTAAATGTGCCCCACTTATAAAACCAGTTACATAGACAGCAATGCTGACTGCCGCCGCCCAGCCCAAAACAATGGTCACCCAACCACTATTTTGGGCTTTTGTTTTATGAAGTACACAAGCCGAGATGACCCCATCACCTAGTAGGACAAGAATAAAAGTTCCTAGACACTCGCCAATAAAGTTCATCTGATGTCTCCTTATTTTTTGATTTCTAATTCCTTTAGCTGGGCTAAAATAGCCTCTTTAGCCACTCCGGCTTGAATTAGGGCTGCAGCTGTATAAGCCCCCTCAACAATTGGTACTTTAAGTACTGTGAGCGTTTTATCAGTAACATCTGCTGCCATCTCCAAATTCATACCAGCACTGCCTAAATCATAGAAGGCTAAAAGATCGTCTTGTGGATTCGCGTCGATTTTGGCTTGCACTTGTTCAAAACTAGTACCAATGCCACCATCTTCGCTACCACCGATATAAGTAATAGCCACATCTTGAGAGACTTCCAAGAGCAGATCCACAACCCCTTGGGCAATGTTTTTTGAGTGCGATACAATCACCATTCCTAGAGCTGTCATTAGGCCACCTCCGCTTCTAGCATTGCCTCAAAAAGAAGATAAGAGGAGTAAGCACCTGGATCTATATGCCCCACAGAACGCTCTCCCAGATATGAAGCCCGCCCCTTGGTCGCTTTGATGTCTTTTGTGGCTTGAGCGAACGCTGCGACAGCTTCTTTGGTCAATTCTCCCTGGCTAAGCGCCTCAATAACGGGTTGCCAAACATCGATCATGGTTTTTTCTCCAACCTGGGCTTTGCCCCGTTTTTGAATCATCTCAAGCCCCGCTTGCAAACAGTCTATAAGAGAAGCGCCATCAGCTGCTTTAGCCATGCCCATAAAGGCCGAACCATAAAGAGGACCTGATGCACCACCGACTTTGCTGACTAGTTGAGTTGCGATTATTTTAAAAACATCGCTAGCTTGATCAAATGTCTTGCCGCTCAGGCTTTCCATCACAGCAGCCATACCCCGAACCAGATTGCCGCCATGATCGCCATCTCCAATGGGGGTATCAAGCTCGCTAAGGTAGTCCTTATTAGCTTTTACTTTATCATTAAATAAGCTCATCCATGTTACTATTTTTGTCGTATCCATAAGTCCTCCTTACCAAGCTACCGTAGTGACTGGTGCTTTTAATGCTTCAATCCATGCTTGATCTTCACATCTTAATAAGGTTAGTGAAAGACCAGCCATATCCAGAGACGTCATGTAATCACCAATTTTTTTAAAAACGACATCCACACCTTTTTCTGCTAAGAGTTGGGCAACATCATTAGCAAAAACATATTCTTCCATAAGCGGTGTACTTCCTAAACCATTAATTAGCAGGGCAAACTGCTGACCAGCAGTCATTTGAAAGCTCGCAGCTAATTTATCAACTAATTCTTGCGCCAAAAGATGTGATGGCTGCATTTTTTCTCTCTTATAGCCAGGTTCGCCATGGATTCCCACCCCATACTCAAATTCGTCTTCACTAAGGACAAAGCCTGGCTTACCAACTTCAGGGACAGTTGCCCCTGATAAGGCTAAGCCAATGGTTTTGAGCTGAGGTACTAAGTTTTCTGCTAGGTGCTTGATTTGCGATAAACTCTGACCAGCTTGGGCAGCGTGACCTAAAATTTTATGCACAAGAACGGTACCGGCAACGCCGCGCCGGCCTTGGGTATAAAGACTGTCTTCCACAGCAATATCATCATCAACAATGATACTTGATACCTCAATTCCTTCCATTTCAGCAAGCTCCTGGGCCATCTCAAAATTCATGATATCACCAGAGTAATTCTTAATAACCATAAAGACACCCGCACCTTCATCAGCAGCTTTGATGGCCTCCAAAATGTGATCCGGAGTGGGAGAGGTAAAGACCGCTCCACAAACAGCGGCCGAAAGCATACCCGATCCGACAAAGCCAGCATGGGCTGGCTCATGGCCAGAACCACCGCCTGAAATAATAGCAACCTTGTGTGTTTTAGGAGCCTTGCGAACAATGACATCAAAACCATCCAAGCGCTCTACCAGGTCATCATGCATATAGGCCAACCCTTGAAGCATGTCATCAACGATGTGTGTTGGCTCATTCATAATTTTCTTCATCAGCAAATCCTCCATTTTTTGTTTACGCTTTCATTTTAACTTAACTTTTTCTTGCTGGTAAGGGACAATTATCACCATTTGTCCATATCTTTTTAAGGTAGCTTTTGATAAGCTATTAAGGAAGAGAACAAGAAATAAAGGAAAATTTAATGGCAACTTCTCTGATTACTAAAAAGCGTATTGCCAAGGCTTTCAAAAAACAGTTACAAGAAAAAAGCTTTGAAAAAATTTCAGTCGTAGACATTATGGACACTGCTGGAATCAGACGGCAAACTTTTTATAACCATTTTGTAGATAAATACGAGTTATTGGACTGGATCTTTGAGACTGAATTGCAAGAGCAAGTCACTAGTAATCTCAACTATATCTCTGGATTTAAACTGCTGGAAGAATTATTATTTTATATCCAAAGTAATCAGCATTTCTATGCCCAGCTCTTCAATATTGAAGGACAAAATGACTTTTACTCCTTTTTTGGGGATTATTGTATTATCCTAGTTGAAAAAATCATCAAGGAAGAAGAGGACAAGCAAGCCCTGTCATTAACAGATGACTACAAAACCTTTTTAATTCATTACCACGCTAATGCTCTTGCTACGGTCATCAAACACTATGTTAATCACGAAGAAGTCCTTCCCCAGATAAGTGACCTTAAAGCCATTATTTTAAAAACCTTACAAGACATATAGGAGCATAATCATGGTAACTATTATGAACCACGTCAGTCAAACGTTCGAACAGTATATAGACGGCATCTTAGCTGCTCAGCCTCATTTAGCCAAATTAGGCCGGTGGCCTATCATTTATAATCGGCATCTTGATCACGATAGTGTGCCCATCCTCTCTGGCGGCGGCTCTGGCCATGAGCCAGCCCATGCCGGATTTGTTGGCAATGGCATGCTCAGTGCAGCCATTTATGGTGAGCTCTTTGTACCACCAAAACCTGAAGCCATTTTAAAAGCCATTCGTTTTTTAGACCAGGGCAAGGGTGTCTTTATCATCATCAAAAATTTTGAAGCTGATATAGCCTCCTTTCAAACGGCTATTCACACGGCTAGACAAGAAGGGCACAATATCAAGTATATTATCTCGCATGATGATATTTCTGTTGAGCCCAAACAACAATTTGCAATGCGGCATCGCGGTTTGGCTGGCACCATTTTACTCCACAAAATTCTAGGTGCAGCTGCCAAGAGTGGTGCAAGTTTGACTGAGCTAGAAGCCCTGGCCTTTGAAGTGGCTACCGAAACAGCTACGATTGGCTTTGCCACCAAATCCGCCAGTCTACCTGGCACTCAGCAGCCGCTTTTTGCATTAAACAACAACCAGATTGCCTTTGGTATTGGCATTCATGGTGAAGAAGGTTACCGTCAAGTTGACTTTCATTCTTCAGAGCAATTGGCCATTGAGATTATGAATAAGTTACACATTAAATTTCATTGGCAAGAAGGGCAACACTTTATCTTACTGGTTAACAATCTGGGAACAGCAACTGACTTAGAACAGGGTATCTTCCTAAATGATATGCACCAACTACTAGAACTAGAAGGTCTGCAGCTGCCCTTTATCAAAAATGGAAAATTCATGACCAGCCTTGATATGACAGGCATTTCAGTTACTCTTTGCCGGCTTAAGAGTCAAAGCTGGCTTACTTACCTACAAGCCCCTACCAATGCCTATGCTTGGTAATAGGGCACGGCAAAAGACAGTAGTTCGTACTACTGCCTTTTCATTTATTGATGCTGACTTTGGTCTGTCTTTTTACAGCTAGCACTCTTTTGGGTCAACTTATCTCGTCTAAGAGCCTGCGCTCTCATAAGCAGCCAAGCCCCATTTCCACAGTTTGAGCGATACGGCAAACACAAGCAAGGAAATAACCATCAAACCACCGATATTAAAAAGGAAGTTCTGTCCTGTCAAAAAGTAGGATGCCGGATAATAAGCCGTAAAGGCAAAAGGAATGAGAAAACTAAGCACCCACTTCAATAACGAATTATAAATGGACATGGGGTATTTGGCAAAGTCATTAAACATGTAAAAGATATAAATGACTGCTCCTGATTGCTTAGTCCAAAAGGAAATACTAGCGGTCGCGATTTTTAAAGAGGTATAAATCAAGGTAGCAAAGGGAATGGCTATCACAAAAAGCACTAGCTTAGGGAGCGTCCAGGTAAGAGAGCCAACCGTTGTAGACAGCAAGATAATCCCAACCAGTAGTTCCCCCAGAGCATCCACTTGAAAGGTTTCTACCAAGACATGAAATAAAGGGCTAATCGGTCTGGTCAGATATTTATCAAATTCTCCTTTACGAACCAGGCGCTGCCCCAAAGCCCAGAGGTTGTCAAAAAAGAGGTGGTCAATGCCCTTTGGGATGAGAGAAAAACCATAGATAAAGGCAATCTGCTCAAAGGTCCAACCTTCTAACGCCGGGATATGCTGAAACAGCACATTTAAAAAGAGCAAATTCAGTCCTTGAGTCAGGAAAACCCCCAGCACTCCTACCACAAAATCAACCTTATATTCCAAGATTTGCTTGAGGTATTGCTTGATAAAAATCGCATGCATACGTCTGATTTTTGCCATCTCATCCTCCTTGAATCGTTAACTGATACTGCACTTTTTTCCAAATCAGCTGGGATAATACCACCATCACCAAAAGCCAAAAAAGCTGTAAACCTAGAGCAAGCCCGATTTGACGCAAGTTATATTTTCCAATCACAATCATCACTGGCGTATAAACTAAAGAAGAAAAGGGCAGAAAACTAAGGACGTTTGCCACAACTTTTGGGAAAAAGGCCAAAGGAATCAAGCTTCCAGACATAAAGGAAACTAAAGCATTTTTTAGCAAATTAGAACCCCAAAGGTTCTTAAAAACAAATGCTGTAAAGCCAAAACAAATATTAAAATAAAAATTAATTAAAAAGGCCAGCAAAAGACTAAGCAAATACAAAAAAATACTCGCTAATACTTGCCAAAATGGTAGCCCTGCCATCACTCTGACACCAGATATGACCAACAAAAAAGGTAGCCCCACACTAATCAAAACAATCCAGCGAAAGCCAATTTCCATAAAAAGATAAGAAGCGGCAAAATGAACCGGGCGCAGCAGGCGCATAATAATCGAGCCATCCTTAACTTCTTCACCAATCATAAAAGAACTGTCTGACTTAGTCAACAAGGTGGTGACAAAACTCATGATAATGTAAAACGTCATATCTGACAGAGTAAAACCATTAATCAAGGGTTGCTTAGCAGAATCAAAAACAGCCTTCCAAAGGTAGAAAGCCACAAAAGCTCCCATAACATCACCAAGGCGGTACAAAAAGAAATTGACACGGTAGGTGATCAATTCCTGAATACCAGCACTGATAAAGGGCCTATAACGTTTCCAAAATGATAGCATCTTAGAGCTCCTTTCGGTAAAAGCGACGGACAATATCCTCAATGTTAACGTCAGCCATTTTCAAGTCCCTAACGGCAAAGTCAGCCAGAGTCTTTTGAATAATCTCTGCCGTTTGGTAACGCGAACTATCGTACTTTATATCCAAAACAAGGTCCTGCCGGATTACTGTTATATCAGGTAGCCCCGCAAAGGAGGAGACTAGCTGCTCTTGACCTGGTTTTAGTTCAAAGGTCAAGCTTTTTTGTTTGCCAAATGTTTGCTTTAATTGCCTTACTGTGCCATCAAAGATTTCTTTTCCCTTATCAATCATAATCAACCGATCACACAATTGCTCAATATCACTCAAATCATGAGTGGTTAGTAAAATCGTTGTCGCTTCTTCTTGATTTATCTGCGTAATGGCACGACGAATGTTATCCTTCACCGAAACATCCAAGCCAATGGTCGGCTCATCTAGAAATAAAACCTTAGGATTATGTAGCAATGACGCCGCAATATCAGCCCGCATGCGCTGACCAAGCGATAAAGTGCGAACAGGATCTTTGATGAAATCATTGAGGTCTAAAACGTCATTTAAAAAGGCCATTCGTTTGTGAAAAACCTGGTCAGGCACATCATAAATTTCCTTTAAGACTGTATAGGTTTCCTGCAAAGCTAAGTCCCACCACAGTTGTGTTCGTTGTCCAAAAACAACCCCAATATCTTTGACATAGTCTTGGCGATTATCTTGTGGGATTTTGCCATTAATACGACAATAACCTGACGTTGGTTTTAAAATGCCAGTTAGCATCTTAATTGTCGTTGATTTGCCAGCGCCATTAGCCCCAATAAAGCCCATGATTTGCCCTTTTGGTATCTCAAAAGTTAGGTCCTTGACCGCTTCAAAGTTGGTCTTTTGCGGATGCACAAAAGATTTCAAGGCACCCTTTAACCCAGGCTCTTTTCTTATTTTAGAAAAGGTTTTGTGAAGATGAGATACTTCTATCATTGCCATTACAATCACACTCCATTATTACACTATCATAACATCTTAATGAACTTTATTATAACAAGTTAAAATAGCTTGCGCAAGCGTTTTCCAAAGCAGCAAAAAAAGAAGCCGCACAGCTTCTTTTCAGTTGATATTAGTTGTCTTGTGGGCGGGATTTACGTGCAATATCGGCTAAGATGGTCTCTACAAATTGATCAACAGTTTCTGTATGGGTTGCCTTACTGCCGTAGCGGCGGACATTGACTGATTTATCTTCCATTTCCTTGTCCCCAACGATTAATTGGTAAGGGATCTTGCTGGTTTGAGAAGCACGAATCTTGTACTGCATTTTTTCATTGCGCTCATCCACATCGACGCGCACGCCATGATCACGTAAAGTTTTTGCCACTTGCCAAGCATAGTCAATGTGTGCTTCGTTAGAAATTGGGATAACCGTAACTTGGTGTGGAGCCAACCAGGTTGGGAAAGCACCCTTGTAAGTCTCAATCAAGATCGCTGTAAAGCGTTCCATGGTTGAGATGACTCCGCGGTGAATCATGACTGGACGGTGCTCTTCCCCATCAGCTCCAATGTAAGACAGGTTAAAGCGTTCTGGTAACAAGAAATCCAACTGGATGGTGGAGAGGGTTTCTTCATTACCAAGGGCCGTTTTAACCTGAATATCCAGTTTTGGTCCGTAAAAGGCAGCTTCGCCTTCTGCTTCGAAATAGTCGACGCCCATGTCGTCCAGCGCAGCCTTGAGCATGCTTTGTGCATTTTCCCACATCTCATCATCGTCATAATATTTATGTGTATCTTTGGGATCCCGATAGGACAAACGAAAACGATAGTCTGTTAAGTTGAAGTCCTCATAAACATCAATGATTAATTGCAGGGCACGTTGGAATTCTTCGTGGATCTGCTCTGGTGCTACAAAGATGTGACCGTCATTAAGCGTCATCTCACGAACACGTTGCAAGCCAGATAAGGCACCAGATTTTTCATAGCGGTGCATCATCCCAAGCTCTGCGATCCGAATCGGCAACTCACGGTAAGAATGCACGCGGTTTTTATAGACCTGAATGTGATGCGGGCAGTTCATGGGACGTAGAACAAACTCCTCACCGTCTCCCATATCCATGGTTGGGAACATGTCTTCGCGATAGTGATCCCAGTGACCAGAAGTTTTATAAAAGTCAACAGAGGCCATTGGTGGTGTGTAGACATGTTGGTAACCAGAAGCTAATTCTTTGTCCGTGATATAACGCTCAAGCGTCCGACGAATCGTCGCACCATCTGGTAGCCAAAAAGGTAAACCTTGACCGACCTCTGGATTAATCATGAACAAGTCCAACTCTTTACCCAGTTTGCGATGATCACGTTCTTTTGCTTCTTCTAGCCGGGTCAAATAAGCCTTGAGATCTTTTTTGTCAAACCAAGCGGTGCCATAAACCCTTTGCATCATGTTATTGTCACTGTTACCGCGCCAGTAAGCACCAGCTACATTGAGCAGGTGGAAGACTTGGATCCGACCTGTTGATGGTACGTGAGGGCCACGGCAAAGATCGACAAACTCGCCTTGACGATAAACCGTTAAACCAGCAGCATCGTCAGCGTGCTCTTTGATTAATTCGACTTTGTAGGGGTCATCTTTAAATAAGTCTAGGGCTTCTTCCTTGGACAATTCCTCACGGATACAAGGATAATTTTCTTTGACAATTTTACGCATTTCTTCTTCAATGCGGGGCAGATCTTCGTTAGAAATCTGGCCTTGGGCATTGTCAGTATCATAGTAAAAGCCATCTTCAATAGCAGGGCCTACTCCTAGGTGTAAATCAGGAAAGAGGCGTTTTGCTGCTTGAGCAAACAAATGAGCCGCTGAATGACGAAGAACACCCAAGGCATCCTCGTGCTCGGGAGTCACGATTTCAATACTGCCGTCTTCTGTAATAGGGCGATTGGTATCTATTAAGTGGCCGTTAAATTTCCCGGCTAAGGCTTTTTTGGCCAAGGATTTGCTGATGGATTCAGCGATTGCAACGGTTGTGATTCCTTTTGCATATTCGCGCACGGCACCATCTGGAAATGTTATATTAATCATCGTCTTCTCCTTAATCAAGCATTTTTCTCAAGTCACATTTTATCAAAACAAGCTCCTCTTCAAGCGAACTTACACTGAGCTTAGCTGTTGCTGCCAAAACACCTCACTACTTTGGTTAGTCTCTCAAAAAGAAAAACCACATCCTATATCAGGACGCGGTTGCGTGGTTCCACCTTCATTCATCCAACAAAAAAACTAGCATTCTCATGTTGAACCTCAAGCGGCGATAAGGGAACCACCCTTTTATGTTTGCATAAAATCATGGAAGGAGTATTAAGTTAGTCTATTTTGCGCTCTTTTCACCAACCAGCGCTCGCTTATCACAAATAAAGGGTAACTTAACGTGTCTTCATGCTTATTATATCAATTTTTCTACAGATTTCAAGTCCCTATCTTAAAAATCCACCAGACCATTTTGCCACCCAGTAAGCTTAAGCACAAGCGTGCCTTGTTAATCTAAAAAATCACGGATCGCATTGACCATTTTTAAGGGCGCCTTGACGACTTTGACCGACGTTTTAGCCGTAGCTTTGACAGCTCTTTGCGGAAGATGAATGGCTTGTGCGACCAGCTTGATGGGCTCATGCTTTTCTGGACTATTGATATATAAGCTTAAACGCTTGTGCTTTTGCTCTGATTTAGCAATGAGGGTGTCCAAATAAAAGGTATAGATGGATTGGCCAAAATGCTGAGCAGAAATTTCATAGCGCTTTTGCTCTAATAGCAGCGGATCCATGTCGGGCGTGACATTGATGGCATCAATGATGGCAGCGGGAATGTCTTCTTCGCGATAAAACAAGGTTCCAAACATTTTATGGGAAATCAAATCATCCAAATAAGGATTGCCATGAGCGATGATGGGTTTGCCACTCGCCAAACTCTCAATATAAGTCAAACCTTGGGTTTCACTAGTTGAAGCACTGATAAAAAAGTCACAGGCCTTATAATAATGGGCCACTTGCTCATGGGGAATCATCCCAGTAAAAATAACATGGCTGGTCATTTTTAATTGCTCTGCCAATTCTTGTAAGGTTGACAGGTAAGGGCCATCACCAACAATCACCAGTTTTATCTTTGGATTTTCTGCGATAACTTGGGGAAATTGAAACAAGATTGCCTGGATATTTTTTTCATACGACACACGAGATAAACTTAAAAGCATCTTATCATCAGGAGCTAGGCCTAAGTTAGCTTTTAAATTAGCAACCATTTCTTGGGTAATATCATCTTGAATATAATTTTCTACAGGAATTCCTGTTGGAATCACACGCTTAGGAATCTTAATCTCATAGCCTTCTAGCAAATTAAGCACAATTCTACTTGGACAGACAACACCATCCAAGTCTTTGAGGTAATTGCGCAAAATCGGCTTTACCATACTTGGTCTGATGAGCTTGCCATTGGCAATATATTTAACATAGTCTTCATATTGTGTGTGATAGGTGTGTACCACTGGAATCCGTAAGGCCTTGCCAATCATTTTGCCTAATAAGCCTAAGCTAAATTCAGTCTGAGTATGAATAATATCTAAGTGGTAGTCTTTAGCAATTTTATATGAGGAGACTAATCCACGGTAGACCACGCGCCGATCAGTAAAAGAAATAAAAGGAACGCTTGGCAAACGGATAATGGTGGGATCTTCAAAACGCTTGACATTCTTATCGGTGGTGGTAAAAATATAGACTTCATGACCTTCTTTTTCCAACTCTTCTTTCAGGGTTCTAATACTGGTCGACACGCCTGAAACTTGTGGAAAATAGGTGTCTGTAAATAATCCGACACGCATACTATAACTCCATTACTTTTTGATAGACGTTTATTAATTCTTTGGCAATTTGTTCGAGATTTCGGCTTTGTGCTACAGCATAGCCTGCATCGCGTTTATCTGATTGATTACTCAATATCCGCTCTAGTGCTTCTTTAAAGCCAGTAGCATCAGCTGCTAACTCCGCACTATCACTAGAAATCCAACCATGGTAGACGGGGATGTCCCGCAAGACCAGTCTTTGACGGCTGGCTAAGGCTTCTAAAACAACAATGCCTTCTGTTTCTTCTCGACTAGGAAAGAAAAAGGCATCAGCTCCGGTCATGGCACCTTCATACACAGGACCTTTAATATAGCCGGGAAAGCGGACATTTTTGGGGTGCTTACTGGACACAAGTCTTCTAACCTTTCGCGGAATCACCCAGCGGTTGGTTTCACCAAACCAAATAAACTGCACCTCCGGTAATTCTCTTGCAACGCGGACAAAATCATCAATTCCCTTTCGCATAAAATAGAGGCCCGCCCCAATAACCACTTTTTCTTCCCTGGCCAACTGAAAATGGTCCCTAAAAGCTTGTTCTTTAACAGGATCAGCCTGATACTGTGTTAAATCAATTCCGTTTGAAATCGCATAAATGGGAGTTGTGATGCCATAATTCTGAATCAAAGTCTTGGAATACTCTGTCGGTGTAATAATAGCATCTGCTGTCTTATAAAACAAGCATAAATAACGCCTAAAAAAAGGGGCAATAAAATTAGAAAAAACAAAAGAGTTGCGGAAGTCTTCTTCAGTCGAATGACCATGCATAATCACTTTTTTACCTTGCTTTTGAGCACGTTTCATCAAACGCCAGCTCTTTATACCATAGGTATTAATATGCACAAGATCATAGTCATCATTAGGGTCCACTGTAAAGGCTTGGCCGACTAGGGCTAAGGCTTTTGCTTGGTGTTTAATTGCCCGTCCGATGCCCGACTTGGTTAAAAAACCTTCAGCTTCTAAATATAGTAAGACTTTCATAATGACTATTATAGCCTATTTCAGTGTAATTTTCACTAAAGATGACAAAAATCAACCCTTGGGCTGATTTTTCTCTTTAGCTTATTTAGAGAAGGTTTTGCTTAGGGAGCCAGACCGACACCGAACCTGCTTCAACCTGAAAGTCGCCCCAGCCATCCTGATTAATGCTGATTTCTTGATCACAATGACCCAGATAATCTACAAAAACCTGATTGGCGTAATCTTGACCCACTTCCATTTTCTTCCAGCCACGATCGCCATTGGTTAAAATGACTGCTAGACAGCCTGGATGCTCAGAGTCACCTAATTCTGTCCAGCCGATGCAATTACCGTGATCGAAATAGTCTTTTTGGCAACCATAGACATAATGCTTGCGCAGATAGGCAAGCTTGTCTATGACATCTTTAAAGGAGGCTTGGCCATATTCTCCGGAAATACCATAATAATCACCATAAAACAGGCAGGGGGTCCCCTCTTGACGTAACATAATTAGGCTATAGGCTAAGGGCTTGAACCAGGCTTCTACTTGTGTTTCTAGCGCCTGACCGGCCTGTGTATCATGGTTATCAACAAATGTGACCGCAAAATCTGGGCGCAGTTGCATCAGGCTACCATTCAAAATGGTTCGCATATCGTATTGATTGCCCTGTTTACTAGCAGTAAAGAGATTCATGTGCAAAGCCACATCAATCAAATCAAGCTGCATGTCCAGAGCTTCTAGATACTTATCCGTTGCTTGGCTGTCATTTTTCCAGTATTCACCAAAAACATAGAGTTCTGAGTCAAGATTATCACGAATATAGCGGATAAAATGATTCATAAATTGTGAATCAATATGCTTGATTGCATCTAATCGAAAACCACGAATGTGACTCGTTTTCAAAAACCACTCTACCCATTGGTTTAGATGGGCTCGTACCTCAGGATGCTTAAAATCAATATCGTTAAACATCAAATAATCAAAATTACCATTTTCATTATCGACATGTGCTTGATCAGCCCAGCCTTTGTTGTCACCTGTAATCTGATAAATCCCTACTTCATCGTGTAAGGCATCATAATCCGTACCTGTAAAATGGTACCAATGCCATTTAAAATCACTATAATGGTTATTGCGACCAGGAAAATCAAAGCCCGTCCAGGCTTCAATCTCATAGGGCTCTGAAATAGCCTGCTGGCGATTTTTGGGATCCATTTGCAACACATAAAAACGCTCTTTATGATCTCCATTTGCTTTGTGATTCAAGACAATATCTGCTATTGGCATGATTTGAGCCTGATTAAGGCTGCTAATCAAAGCCAAATACTCATCCTTGGTACCATATTTGGTCGGAATTGTCCCATTTTGATCAAATTCACCAAGATCAAAAAGATCGTAGACACCATAGCCGACATCATTTGCGCCTGTTCCCTTAAAAGCGGGCGGTAGCCACATTTTAGTGACGCCTAGTTCTTGATAATCGGCAATGGCTTGCTGCAAGTTCTTCCAGTGCTTCGCATCTGCTTTTAAATACCATTCAAAAGCTTGAAAAATGAGTTCATTGGTCATGTTCTTATCCTTTTTCCAAGAGCGCATGCCTTGCTTGATGATGGCCTGTCAAGCTTATGGCCTTTTTCTGAAAAAGAGAAGGGCCTTGCTTTGTGAGACTTCCTAATCAGTCAAACGCAGCTGTGGCTTGGGCTTGCTTTGCCTTATTCTAATCATGAAAATAGGGTCTGAGCAAGTTGCCCAGCCCCTCTATTTGGTTGTTCCACGTCTTTTTAGTCCATGATTTAACAAAATTTCTTTTTCTTCGAGCTCTTCTTTATTCATGATTTTTGTGAGCATGCGCATGCTTACTGCTCCTAGGTCATAGACAGGTTGGCTGATGGAACTTAGATTAGGTCTTGTGTATTCTACCACAGGTGAATCATTACTTGTGATAATTTCAAAATCTGCAGGAACATTGATGCCAGCATCAAATAAGCCATTGAGAAGTCCAGCAGCCAATTCATCCTCACCAACATAGGCTGCCGTCGCACCGGAATTGATCACACGCTTGGCTAAGTGGTAACCTTCACTGTAAGCATAATTAGCTTCAAAAACCAAGCCTTCTGTATAGTCCAAATGATTTTGTTTTAAGCCATTTTTATAGCCAGACAATCTAACTTTCCCATTAATGTCATCAATAAGCGGCCCTGAAACAAAAGCAATCTTGTCATGCCGCTCTGCCAATATTGTAATCACTTCTTCTACGGCAGCCTTATAATCAATATTAACACTTGGTAATTGATGCTCTAAATCAACGGTTCCAGCTAAAACAATTGGTGTACGTGAACGCGAAAACTCAGCGCGAATTTTTTCAGTTAAATGATGTCCCATAAAAATAATACCATCAACCTGTTTGGCAAATAGGGTATTGACAACATTGACCTCTTTATCATCATCTTCATCACTTGAGGCTAAGACGATATTATATTTATACATAGCTGCAATATCGTCGATTCCTTTAGCTAAAATCGAAAAATAGCTATTGGCAATATTTGGAATCACAACACCTACTGTGGTCGTTTTTTTGCTTGCCAGTCCTCTGGCAACCGCGTTGGGACGATAATCTAAACGATCGATAACTTCAAGAACTTTCTTACGAGTGTTTTCTTTGACATTTTTATTGCCATTGACAACACGACTGACAGTTGCCATTGATACACCTGCTTCACGCGCAACGTCGTATATTGTAATTGTATCATCAGTGTTCATTTTCGTCTTCCTTCCTATTTGAAAATTACGCTTTCAAAATTCATTTTAGCATGAATTGTAAACACTTTCAAGTACTAATTGGTGAATTTTGAAAACTTTTTCAATCATTTGAAGAAAACTTGCTTTTTTGCTGTTTTTTTGAAAAAATAGAAAACAGAAAGAAGGTATTGCGATGACAAAATTAGAACAAATTCGTCACTTTTTAACCCAACAACATTCTGAATTAGCCATTCTTTCAGATCCGGTTACAATCCATTATCTTACGGGTTTCTTTTGTGACCCCCATGAACGTCAACTCTTTTTGTTTGTCTATAATCAACTAGCCCCCGTCTTGTTTGTCCCTGCTTTAGAAGTTGCGCGTGCCAAAGAGGCAGTTGACTTTCCTGTCTTTGGTTACATGGATTCTGAAAATCCCTGGGAAAAGCTAACAAAGGTCTTACCAAACACTGCTGCCAAGACCTTGTATGCTGAGTTTGACCATCTTAATTTAAGTAAATTTAAGGGTCTACAAACCGTTTTTGCTGGTCGTTTTGAAAATTTAACGCCCTTGGTCCAAGAAATGCGAGTCATCAAATCAGCTGATGAAATTCAAAAATTACGGATTGCTGGTGATTTTGCCGATAAGGCTGTGCAAGCTGGTTTTGAAGCCATCTCCCTTCAAGCAACCGAAACCGATATCATTGCCAAGATTGAATACGATATGAAAAAGCAAGGCATTAATAAGATGAGTTTTGAAACAATGGTACTAACTGGTAATAATGCCGCTAATCCTCATGGGATACCTGGAACCAATCCAATTGAAAATAACGCCCTACTGCTATTTGACTTAGGCGTAGAAACCTTAGGATATACATCTGATATGACAAGAACCGTTGCTGTCGGCCAGCCTGATTCCTTTAAACAAGACATCTACGCCCTTTGTTTAGAAGCGCAATTAACTGCCTTAGACTTTATTAAGCCTGGTGTCACAGCTGCCGAAATTGATGCTGCAGCTCGCCAGGTTATTGAAAAAGCCGGCTACGGAGAATACTTTAACCATCGCCTTGGGCATGGTTTAGGTATGGATGTGCATGAGTATCCATCTATCATGGCGGGCAATGAGCTTGTCATCAAAGAAGGCATGTGCTTCTCTGTTGAGCCAGGTATTTACATCCCAGGTAAAGTTGGAGTTCGCATTGAAGACTGTGGTCATGTTACCAAGAATGGCTTTGAGCTCTTTACCCAAACACCAAAAGAATTACTCTTTTTTGAAGGATAGGTGGCTTAAAGTCTAGACTTGTTCACCTAACACTCGCAAGCCCATAGCAAATAAAAAAACAAAAGAAGAGACTAAAAGCAAAATAGCAAACATGTAAATCTGCTTTTAGTCTCTTCTTTGTTATTACTATCACTAAAACCAACTAGGACGCTGCTTCTACAATAACCTGAGATAGGGTTAGGTGATACTCTTTCATTAATAGTTCTTTGAGCTTAGCATCGCTAAGCTGGGAATAGACGGAGAAAGTCCCTGCTTGACTATTACCAGAAATGACGGTTACGTACCGGGCAAGAGCCTGATTACGACGAATATCAATTAAGGTTGAGGTTTGATTGAAATAAACAAGATAATAAAAATCAACCTTTTCTTTGGTGAGAAAGCTCCCTCTAAATAGCGTATAAATGAGAAACGTAAATAAGAGAATGTGGATTACTATTACCCCTATGGCCATGATTTACTCCTAATTCTAAATGGACTACCTTCAATAGTATACCCCGATGTGTAAGCGTTGTCAATTCAACCTTCTGACTTTCTCTTTGGAGGTGGGGCAAAAAACCTCGGTATCGCAATCAATTCAAGCAACCGAGCGTTAATTCGATCAACCTATTAGCACAAAGAAAATACCTTGTTAGACTTGCTTGGTCAGGTTGCTGATCGCTTTGTTGACGTTCTGGTATTATTTACCAACAGACAGCTGGCCCACATCAAAATGCGGGTTTTTTGTTTTGCCTCATCCTTTGTGTTATGATGAAGCTATAAGGAGAGAAAAAGGAGGAAACAATGACATCTATTCGAGAACAATTACAATCTGCTCAGCAATTTCGCACGGCCGTGCGGGTCTATAAGGAACAAAAAATCAGCGAGGATGATCTCAAACTGATTTTAGATGCTGCCTGGCAAAGCCCCTCCTCTGTAGGAATGGAAGCCTGGCGATTCATTGTCCTAAATAATGAAGCAGTCAAAGAAGAGCTAAAGCCAATCTCTTGGGGTGCCCAGTATCAATTAGAAACAGCCAGTCACATTGTGCTGTTAGTTGCTGAAAAAAACACCCGCTATGATAGCTCGACTATTAAACAGAGTCTCGAGCGGCGCGGCTTTACAGGGGGCGAGGAGATGGACCTGCGTTTACAGACCTATAAGGAATTTCAAACACGTGATTTAGAGATTGCTGATGATCCACGTGCCTTATTTGATTGGTCAGCTAAGCAAACCTACATTGCTTTAGGCAATATGATGACAACAGCTGCCTTAATGGGGATTGATTCGTGCCCAATTGAGGGCTTTGACCACAAAGAGGTTGATCATATTCTCGCACAACATGGCATTATTACTCCTAATACCGAAGGTATTGTCACCATGTTATCGCTTGGCTATCGGCTTCGTGATCCAAAGCACCCCCACTCTCGTAAACCACGAGAAGAAGTCATTTCTGTTATTAATTAAGGAGAATCAGATGAAATCACTACATACCTGCATCCGCGTCCAGAATTTGGAAGAATCCATCGCCTTTTATACCTCTGCTTTTCCTTTCAAAGAAACGCGCCGCAAAGACTTTCCTGATAAGGAATTCACACTCGTTTATCTAGCTCTAGAAGGGCAAGATTATGAGCTTGAGTTAACCTATAATTATAATCATGGACCCTATGACTTAGGTGATGGTTATGGCCATATTGCCCTTGGGACAGATGCCTTTGAGGAGTTACATCAAAAACATATTGATGCCGGTTTTAATGTTACTGCTATTAAGAGCCTAGATGACCAATCTGTTTTTTTCTATTTCTTACAAGATCCTGATGGCTATAAAATTGAAGTCATTGACCTCAACCATAATCATTAAGACTGAACAAGACTAAAAAGAGCTGAAAGATACGTTTCAACTCTCAGATTGAAGAAAAAGTCCATTTTGGATAATTTTCTTCAATCTTTTTTCGTTGTGAAGCTCATTAATAATTCTCAGAAACATTGCCAGATTAACGTTTCTAAGTGTTTAATAATTTAACAGCTCACTTAGGCTACATCAAATGATGCCATTCTATAGGAGTTTGTCTACGTGCTGAGAGCTGAAAGATACGTTTCAACTCTTTTTTAGACCCTATTAACGCCTATTTACGCTTTTCATTACCCGTTTAATATCACGCTCTTGATCGCGACGCTTAATGGTTTCACGTTTATCGTAGTCGTGCTTTCCTCTTGCCACTCCTAGCAAAATTTTAGCAAAGCCATTCTTTAGATAGACCTTCAAGGGCACAAGCGTCATCCCGCTTCCTTTTAAAGTGTTGCTGAGGTGATTAATCTCACGTTTTTTGAGCAGGAGCTTACGTGTTCGTTCGGGATCTTGATTCCAGATATTTCCCTGTTCAAACGGTGCAATATGAACATTGACAAGCCAGGCTTCACCATTTTTAATTTGCGCAAAACCGTCCTTGAGCTGGATACGCGCAGCACGAACACTCTTGATTTCCGTGCCTGTTAGGACAATACCAGCTTCAAGCGTCTCTTCAATGTGATAGTCATGCCTGGCTTTTTTGTTTTGTGCCAGTAAATTTCCTTCCCCTTTAGCCATTATGAACTCCTTTTTCGTCCTTTCTTTTTAGACAGACCTTTATAAAATGACTTTTGGCCTTTGGCCTTTTTGCTGTTACTTTTAAAAACTGACTTGCTCTTGCCTTTTTTAGGGTCCTGCTTGGTTGATCCCTTGCGCTTGTTTTGATGAGATTTTTGGGCTGAAATGGCCTTTTTATCAATAATATCCAGCTCACTGGCTACATAGGCAAAATCAATATCACCAGTTTCTTTATCAGCTTTTACCACCTTAATTCGGATAGGTTGACCAACTTTAAAGCTTGTACCCGATTTTTCACCCGTCAACACCATGGTTCGTTCATTGTAGTGATAGTACTCTGGTAAAGACGTCACATGAATCAAACCCTCAATGGTGTTAGGTAATTCTACAAATATTCCAAACTTGACAACACTAGCCACGATACCCAGGAATTCTTGACCAAGAAACGCTTGCATGTATTCAGCTTTTTTCATAGCCTCAACCAAACGCTCGGCGTCAATGGCGCGACGCTCCAGACGTGACGAACTGCTGGCCAATTCGGGAATAATCTGGGCAAAATGAGCCTTAACCTCATCAGTAGGCTTTTGATAGTCGCGTATCATTCGATGCACTAATAAATCAGGATAACGTCGAATGGGACTGGTAAAGTGCGTGTAGTACTCAGCAGCTAAACCATAATGCCCATGATTGTGTTCCAAATAGCGCGCCTGCTGCATGGAACGCAAGAGCATCATGTTTAGCACATCAGCACCAGGTTTACCTTCTACCTTCGCCATAAAATCTTGCAAGGCCGTCTGAGAAATCTTCGCAGCGCTTCCCTTGATTTGAATTCCAAAAACTCCCGCGTAATCAATAAATTGCTGTAGTTTCTCAGCCTTTGGCTCTTCGTGAATGCGATAGATAAAAGGAAGATTAGCTTTGGCAAAATGCTGTGCGACACATTCATTAGCAGCTAGCATGAAGGATTCAATCATGCGTTCAGCAATTCCTCGCTGGCGCAGCATAATATCAACTGCCATCCCTTTATCATTGACCACAATCTTGGCCTCAGAGGTATCAAAGTTCAAAGCTCCGCGATTTACCCGCATCTGCTCTAAAATGTTATGCAGACTGACCATATCAGAGACAGAAGAAGCAATCTTTGGATAGGTTGCTAGAGCTGTGTCATCACGAGCAATCATATCATTGACATCTGAGTAGGTCATGCGATAGGTGGTATTAATGACCGACTGGCAAATCTGGTACTGGCGCACATGGCCCTGCTGATCAATCTCCATCAAAGCAGACTGCGTTAAGCGATCAACATTAGGGTTTAACGAGCAAATACCATTTGAGAGTCGCTCTGGTAGCATAGGCACCACCCGGTCCGTCACATACACTGAGGTTCCCCGCGCTGCTGCTTCTTTGTCTAAGGCAGACCCTTCTTTAACATAGTAGGACACATCAGCTATATGAACACCCAACTCAAAATTGCCATTTGCTAAACGTTTAATGTGGACCGCATCATCTAAATCTTTAGCATCGGCCCCATCGATCGTAAAAGTGGTCTCTTGCCGTAAATCAACACGGCCGATCAGGTCTTTTTCTGTAAGCTGCTCTGAAATAGCATCTGCTTCTGCTAGAACAGCAGCCGGAAAGTTAGAAACAATATCCATTGATTCCAATACTTCCAAAACATCAATACCAACATCTCCTTGATGACCGACAATGTCTAAAACGCTAGCGACAAAATAATCATGCCCCCGGGTTGGATACTTGTCAATAGCTACCTTGATAATTTCCGTCCCATCAAGCACAATGGGCTCTTTTTTTATATATATTTTTTGCTGGACTTTTTGATTTTTGGACCTAATATAGCCTGCATATTTTGGCTTTGCATCATCAATGATAAATTTCCCAACGACAGTTGTCAGGGCTCTCTCAAGAATACCAACAACCTTAGCTTCAGCGGCAGCACCTTTTAAGCGATTAGCTGGTTTTTTGACCACAACTTCAACCAAGTCGCCATCAATCGCATAGGCCACGTCATTACGACCAATAAACATATCATCTTCAGTATCATTCACATGCAAAAAGCCAAAGCCAGCCTTATTAGCACGAAAGATACCCTGCACCGTAATATCCTGTTTCTTTTTGGATGATGGCTGGCGCAAGGCCAACGAACCATCATCTGAGAAGCGCAAAAGACCCTGGCTTTCCATTTTGGAAATCGATTTAATTAAACTTGGAAATTTTTTGGCTCCTGCCATATCTAAATATCTTGCCAAGTCATTAATGTTGATGCTTTCGTGCTCCTTCAATAATTGAATAATTTGTTCTTTCATAAACTTCTTTCTAAACTGACCTTACTAAATGATAAAAAAATGAGCTAGACTAACTCTGTCAAGCTCACTTCTATTTACTTGATAATACGGCAAGAATTAAAGCAATAGCTAGCCAAAAGAAGACTAACACGGCTGTATAACGTTGCATAAAGGCTTCAAAACCACGAGCTTTAGTACGCTCAAATAAAGCTTCTGAACCACTGTTATCAAAGACGTTACTGCTTGGATTTTTTTGCGGCTGCATAAAAATAGCAATAACAAGTAATACCGACAAAACAAGTAATACTGTTAGTAGTAAGTTGTACATGTTTTTTCCTCCAACATAGTCTTACTCATAGTAACATAAAAGCTGTTAAGATTCAACATGCAAGGTGACTTTTCTCTCTTTGGGACAATACTTGGGAACTGATATTTTCTCAGGATGAGTAGCCTTATTTTTACTCGTTAAGTAATTTTTGCTACCACATTGGCTACACTGTAAGGTTATTTTTATTCTCACTGAATTTCTCTGACTCTTAAATACTTTCTAAAATTAATAAAACTCCAAACAAAATTAGCAAGCACCACGAAACTGGTAACCAAAAAAACCGAGCGATAGCCTAAAGTTACCGCAATATGTGAACCAATGAAAGGCCCAATAACCATCCCTAGATTAGTAAAAGCCTGATTATAAGAAAAAATTCTTGAGAGGCCCTGCTTTGGTGTTAACCGCGTTAAAAGAGAATTGACACTAGGCATCAAAGCTCCTACTCCAAAACCATAGGCAAAACGCAACAAACCCAGCACCAAACTACTATTTGCCAAACCTGTTAAGAAATACATCACAAAACTATACATTAATGCCAATAGTAAAAGGCGATGATTGCCTATACGGTCACCCAATTTGCCAAGTGTTGAACTGCTCATTAAACTAGAAACTCCTAGAGCTGAAACAATCATGCCCGAAACGACCATCAGATTGTCTACTTGACCAAGGTGACGAATATATAAAGGTAAGATTGGAGCCACCGATTGAGCTGCAATTTGAATAATCATACTCGTCACAAACAAACCAATCAAGATTTGCCGATGCGTCATCTGCTGCCACAAGATTTTTGAAGGGATCATTTCTGAACGCTGAACGGGCTCGAAATCTTCTTTAACATACAAGAGTGTCATCAAGTAACACACGAATAAGATGATACCAACAATTAAAAAGACTGTTCGAATCCCAAGCATCTCAGCCAGAACACCACCAAATAAAGGGCCAATCAAGGTTCCTGCAGTGGTGCCTGTTGCCAATTTTCCTAATGCATAACCCGAACGTTGTTTGGGTGCTTGACTGGCAATTAAAGCAGTAGAATTAGCAATATACCCCGCAAAAATGCCATTTAATAGCCGCAAAAAAAGCAGCCATTGCACATTTGGTATAAAAGCCAGCCCACCCATGGTAAATGTCATCGCTAGGCTAGCACGAAGCATCATCGGTTTTCGCCCGTAGCGATCAGCAAGCCGCCCCCAAATAGGCGATACAAGAGCTGAGGATAGGGCTGAAATAGCAACCGCAAAGCCCGCATATAGTTCAATTTTGGTTTTTGCGACCCCTAATTGCTCCACGTAGAGAGCCATAAAAGGCATAACAAGTGAAAAGCTTGCCCCAGTGAAAAAATTCCCGAGCCAAGCTACTTTGAGGTTCTGTTCCCAGTTAATGGTTGAGGCTACATCTGAGTTGATACAATGTCATCTTCTTTCTCTCACTAGATATGTCACATTATAACATAAGTCAATAATCAAACAAAGTATAAACTTCAGCTTTTATTGAGCAAGAGGCGGGAAAGCATTAGTCCTCACACCATTCACAGCTCACAGCCTTGCTTCACCAAATAGGAAGTAATCCAACTAAGCTACAATTATAATTTAAAATTAAAAAGCTATCTTGCACGCTAAGACACACCTATAACTTAAAAGCCTATAACTTCAAATTAGAAAAAGCTATCTTGCAAACTAGGTCTTGCCTGTAATAATCAAAGTGAAACCGCCCCTGACTGCCAAAACAAAGAACGGCCTACTTAGCATGTAAGTATGAGTAGCTAAAAACGGTTCACTTTTATTGTAAACCCAATAGGCTACGATCACCCCCAAAGGCAGGGTGAAAAGTATGTCGGTAGTTGCTAATTACACACTAGTTTCATAAAAATTTCAGTAGACTTACGTTTTACTATCTCTATTTCCTCGCTTTGATGGTTACTACGCCACAATTCTCTTTTCCTGAAACTAGCATGGAACTATGGAAAGGCCCTATCCCAAAACAATTTTCTCTTTATAGATTTGGGATGGCTATAATAGCACACTCAAAACAAAATATATTTTTTAGCCTTTTTAAAAACTTGAGTAAAAGCTACTTTATGGTTGATAAATCCTGATGAATAAGCTCTGACACCCTTTGCTTGAGCTCTTCTTGACTACCATTATTATCAATAATTACCGTAGCAACCGCCTTTTTGGCTTCTAGTGGCATCTGGTGTTCCAGCCGTTTAAGAGCGTCTTTCTTAGAATAGTGATTACGGTGCATCAGACGCGAAACTTGTGTCTCGTGGTTAACATACACCAGCCAAATAGCATCAAACCATCCCACATAATCCTGTTCAATTAGCAAGGGAATATCCATAAAGAAAATACTTTCCTTTTGCGATAACTGGTCTTTTGCTTGTCTAAGGCTCTCTCTAATAATGCTACTTTGCAACCGAGCAGATTGGGCCATTAACTCAGGGTTATTAAAGAGCATACGCGACAAAACAGGGCGGTCAATCTCACCAGCATCATCTAAAATTGCCGGCCCAAAATACTCAACAAGCACCTGATACAATTTTCCACCTTTATCTTGTAAGCGATGAACAAGCTTGTCTGCATCAATAACCTGATAGCCTGCATCTTGCAAAAAGCTAACAACCGTTGACTTGCCAGAGGCAATGCCTCCTGTAATACCAATGATATAAGTCATAGTTTTTGGCACTTAGGACAGAAATGTGTCCCCCTTCCACCCACTTTTATTTTTTCAATTGGGGTTCCACAACGCGGACATGGGTGGTCCGTTTGCCCATAAACCTTAAGATAGTTCTGCATATGGCCATCCATTCCCATTGTGTTTTGATAGGTTCTAATGGTTGAGCCACCCTTTTCAATAGCAAAAGCCATAAGAGCAATAATCCCCTTATGCAATTGTTTCATTTCAGCTGAGGTCAGACTACTGCTCAGCCTTAAGGGGTGCACCTGTGCCGCCCACAAAGCCTCATCAACATAAATATTACCTAGACCAGCAACCACCGATTGCTCCAGTAAATAGGGTTTGATTTTTTTAGATGATGATTGCAAAGCTGCTTGAAAAGCTTTGAGTTGAAATAGTTCACTTGTCGGTTCAGGACCAATTTTCTTTTGTCTAAAGAAATCAGTAAGTTCATCTTGCACAAGAAGATTAAAAGTGCCAAATTTGCGGACATCCTGATAGACTAAGGTTGAACCATCTGTAAAATGAAAGAAAACATGAAAGTGCTTATTATCTGGCACCTTATCCTTAAACAGTAAATATTTTCCCTCCATGCGGAGATGAGAAATCACTACTGCTTCTTCAAATAAAAAGATAAGGTATTTGCCTCGACGTTGTACTGCTTTGAGGGTTTGATGGCGTAACGTTTCTACAAAGTCATCAACATTACACTTGATCATCTTGGGCACTCTAATATCAATCGAAGCAATTGTTTTGCCAACAACTAGCCGCTCTAGCCCACGGCGTACTGTTTCAACTTCAGGTAATTCTGGCATAACCCATTCATCTTAGAACTAAGCCTGTGGACAAGTGACCAACCTGTTCACTTTACTCTTAATTGAGTTGCTTAATCTCTTCCTTTCTTTTGAGAGTATAACCGCTTTTACAGCAATATCATTTTAGTTGATTTTTGACTAAATACAGTATCTATTTCTATTATAGCATGAGTTAATCACGTACTGGCTTTAAAAACTCAGAACCTTGTGCAATGACTTTACCTTCTTTGATATGATAGACAGTTTCACAAACAGCTCTAATATCTTCTTTATAGTGCGAGGTGATAATTGCCAAGCCCGTTTGACAATGCTGTTTAATAAGACTCTGGGTTTTAGCAACACTCTCTTCGTCTAAAGCACTCATTGGCTCATCTAAAACCAAGATTTTTGGTCGATCCATAAAGGCCTGAATAAGAGCTAATTTTTTCTTTGTTCCCAAGGATAAATAACGATAAGCTGTTTGCTCAAATGGCTTTAACTGATACCAATCAATCCAGTAATCAAGGTTGATTTGCCCAGAATGCTGGCAAAGTCCTTTGAGCCACTCTAAATTTTCACGTAAGGTTAAATGGGAAATAAACTGCGGATTTTCAATGACAATCCCTGCATCAGTAATATAGTGATAACCACAACGAATCTCACGTTGATCTTGATAAACATGTCCTTGATCAAGTTTTAAATAACCCGCCAGAGCCTTAAGCAGCAATGCCATAGCACCCTTTATTATCAAATTGCAAATTTATATCTTTTAAGACCCATTGACCTTTATACCGCTTAGAAGCTTTTTCAATTTTTAACATAGTTTTCCTTTCGATATCTTATTCCAATAAATATAGCCAGCAATAATACCATTATTAGTGGATGTAAAAGCAGATAGGAGCGCAATATAAATCCTAATAGTATCAAGCACATTCCTTCAATAGCTGTTTTAGCATAGTATTGTGTTATTGTTAGGCAAAGAAGGTCACAGATAAAAAGTGAAACAAATAGACTAAAACTTTCATACAGTCGTATATCTAGCTTCATGAATAAGCCTATTGCTATATACACTGATATGATGACAAGCCATTCTTTAACATAGCATTTGCCAATTGTTAAAAAAGCATAGAAGCGCACCCAAACTTCACTTTTTGAGTGATAACGAATGAGCTGCTTACTCCCTTGAGCCAAATCAATGGTTAAATTAATCGTCTTTAGCCAGCCAATCAAAGCTAAGCCCAAAATCATAATCACCTTCAAAAAAGAGAAGTGTTCCCCAACTTGTGAAGGAAAAGGATTCAACACTTGATGGTAAAAAAGCGTAGCAGCTGCTCTTGTTTGCCAATCAGGCATCAGCTTAATAAGTTCTGTCGCGATATAAAAACTAAGACCGGCTTGCGCTAAATAAGTCAAGCTCTTAGACCACCTCATCATTACCAAAAATCCTTCCAAAAATGAATAAACCTATAAAAGGGAGATAAGTTAATACAATCTGAATGAAGGTTAAATTGCCATATGATAAAATCATCAGATTAGACATAGGTACCAAATAAAAGGGAACTAGCGGATATAAAAGCGGTGCCAAGGCCCATATTATTAGCAAAAAGGCAAGCATTGCTTTTGTGATATGTCCTAAATAATCCACTAGATAACAAGTAAAGATTGTCTCAAAAAAGAGCGCTGAGCCTTTCACAAGGAAATAGAAAATCAAAAAACGTTTAGTATCTGTAGCAAAAAATCTCAAAGACGAAGACGCATTAAAAATCATTTCCAAAGCAGGGATAGGTGAGCGATTAACACTATAGGCAATCAGACAAATAAAAGCAAAAACTAAACTAAAAACAGCTAGAACTTGATAGGCTAATTGCAATTTTAGAAAAAAGCGTTTTAAGTGATACTGCTCCTGTTTCCCAATACTATATTTAAGATAGCGCGTTTTAATAAAATGATAGGAATAGGCAGCAAAACAAATAATCACTGGGAAAATAAAAGCTTGAAAAAAGTTAAAGTTAAATAAGCTATTATTTATGGAAAGCATATTTCGAAAATAGTGTTGCTTAACCACAAGTCCTTCTGCTGTAGGTAAATCCTGGGCTTTTAGGTCAAAAAACAACTGATGAAATACAGCATCATGATAAACCAACAATAAAAGAACTAACGGCAGAAATAACCAAACTTTTCGGTAAGGTAATAGCTTCAGGTGAGACATAAAGGAATCCTCCATCAATAATTACAGTCTTGCTTAATACTAACGATTGAGACTAATGTGAATCCAAGGACCAGCTACCATCAATATAGGCAGCCGTATCCCAGAAATTTTCTCGTGCTAAATTTAAATTATACAGATAATGCGGTTTGGCATTGTTGGTGTAGATTCCTCGCTGGCCAGTCCATGTCAAATCCACATCACTGCGCCTTGCACCATTGGTATTTGCCAAATAATGCTTAACACGAATTTGCGGACTCCTACTATTTAGATTAACCACATAGTAGCTATCATTCATCTTCTCCAAATATGGCGTGGCTGCAAAAGCTGGCAAAATCCGAAAATGGAATAATTGTCCAACTTGTCGTGTACCAGCAAAGATGCTAGTTGGCACCATCAACAATAAGCTTAAAACAAGTGCTAATTTTACTTTCATTCAATAAAACCTCCTTTGATCAATTAACGAAAACTGTTCTAATGGCTAGAAACCTTTTTGCCACCTAACTTATTATTCGAAAAAAATATAGCTTTATTGGAATAATTGAAAAAATTATTTTTCAAACCCCGCTGAAATAAAAAATATCAGTTAGAGCCCCCCTATCTCAGACAAAAGCTGGTGGGGCCGGGGCCTTACCCATTTGTCCAGACTTTGCAGTCAGTGCGGCCAACCCCAAAAAGCAGACCCCACAAAGAGCCTGCCAGATTGACCATTTAGTGATCACACTATTTTTCAGCGCTGCTCCTTGGTTTTAGGATAAAGTCGCTGCAAAATTGCTGAGCAATCCCAGTGGCTCGCAGTTTAAAGGCTGTGTGCAAAAACTTTTTGCTAGTAAGCCCTAGCTGAAGTCCGCAGCTAGTTTTTTGCTATAGCAAAAAGCTAGAAAAATCGCGAATTGACCAATCGCTAGGTAAACTAAAAATAAAACTAGCACTACCATAACACAAAAATCATAAAAACCGAAGTTCAAAATATCATAGCTTCCTTCGTTTCACAACACCAAGCATATATTCAAAAGCTAGCTTTTTTGCCACTATTGCGACAAGCTCAAGCAAATCGCCTATTAAACAAAAGAGCTCACCACGCATACCGACCAAGATTCTCAACATACCAGAGCGCGATTTCAAGACTTCCTTAGACAGAAAAAAACATGTCAGTCTAGTATGGGCCAAAAAGGCAATCGTACGATAATGCACTTTATAGAATCCATTTGTAAAACATTAAAACGAAAGCCTGTCCACGATGCGTATCTTGCATCCATTGAACAGGCTCAACTTGAACTCTTTAAATATATGGAAATCTGTTATAATCCAAAAGGTCTTTTTGCAAAATATGACTTAAATAATTTTAATTATATTGGCTGTTAAATGCTAAAACATTTCCCCTTATTTACTCTGGAGTTTTTCTGACTTATTTATATATTTAATTCCCCAAATCAATAATAAGGAGAACACTATTGAAATAATACCAACTATACTTGTTAAAACTTTTTGGTATAATTCTATATTGTCAACACAAAAGAATCGGTAAATACAAACAATTCCTAAAGTAATAAAAATAGCTATAAGGATGAATTGAGAAAATAGAATGCTTGATGACAAGTTGTTTTTTACTTTCTCTTCTCTTATTTCTTTTGTCAAAAAATAATTTGAAAGCATTGCACTAAATAATAAATAAAAGACAATAATCGTATTTGTGACAGTCATTTTTTGAAGATCGTTTATATTTAAAAATAGAATTAAAAAAGAGATAATTACTGGTAATTGTCCAGTGAAAAATCTAACGATTCTTAATTTATTTAGGCGTGTTTTTATTACCATTATTTTATTCTTCCTTTAGTTTATGGTTTCAACAGGTTAAAGCCCCTCCAACTCCACCAATTACTGCTCCTATCGCGCCGGTCCCAAAAGCATATGGCCCTAAAAATGCCGTTCCTCCTGCAGTTGCCATATATCCTTCTCCAGCACCAAAAGCAATACCAGCTGCACAGGATCCTACTTTACCCCAATTTATTTTTCTACCGCCCTTTACTTCAATAAGTTGGGCACTGTTCAAAACAGAATAATCTTCAAGTGTATTCATAATATTTTCCTATTATCTATTAGTATTTATCTCGAGATATACTAACTATACCACTTTCAAGTCAGTAACGATCCATTTTCCCCAAATGGGGCAAATATAGCCTAAATGGTACAAAATTAGTAATTGCAATGACAATCTATGCAAAATACTGTTTTTTAGGTATTTGTGAATTTCCAATGCATTAATTTTGTCATAATGTCATTATTTGGAGACTTAGAAAGGAAAAATACCTAAAATGAATGATTTTAAACAATTTTTAACAATTTCAGAAACCGAATTAGACCAAATAATTGGAGGAAAGTCATTGTGGCAGACAATAAATTCAATTTTTAATAAAACCATTAAAAATGCAGTCATAGAAGAAATCGCCCAATAACGAAGTACCTATAGAAATAATTCAATCTCCATCAAATTGTTAATAGAAAACAACAGCGATAAGCTTATCAAAGCTCCCGTTCCTAAAGTGCTTTTGACACATAGCTTGGGTTCAGCCTCTATCATCGCTCACACCATCCACCAGAAGGTTAAACTTAAGGTGCCCAATTAACGCCCAGAAAGAGGACTGGCATAAGCTAGGCTTACCGATTAGTCGGAAAGAAAGAACCAACTGGCCTATCAAGTCAAGCCAATATTATTTCGAGCCGATTTATGACCTGTTGCATGAGAAATTGCTGGAACACCCCATCCTTCATGCCGATGAATCCTCCTACAGGGGCTTCGAAAGTGATAGTCAACTGACCTATCTTCTAGGCAATCTTCCTAACAAAGAGACACTCGCTAAAAAGGAAGTTCTAGAGGCTGATTTACCATGGACTGAAAACATTGAAAGTAACTGTAAATGAAAAGAACGTCCAAAGTTTATTTGACTTTGGACGTTTTCAATATACTCCGTTATTGGGCGCTTACCAATAAAAATTGGTATCATTTCAAGATAAAATAGTTACTGTTCACTAACTATTTCTAACATTTGAGTAAATTTATAGTCTAGACTTTGGGTCTTTAACTTTACTAAATGGTATTTTTTTAATATTCTTGATACCTTATAAAGCCCAATACCTCTGTCCTTACCTTTTGAACTTTCAAATTCATTAAATAAATATGTTATATCAATTTGATTATCTCGAGTGCTATTTTCAATAATACAGATTTGCCTATTATTATCTTCAAAAAATGCGAATGATATAGTGGGGTTCTTTGATAAACATGTTGCCTCAATAGCATTATCAAAAAATATGGAGACTATAGTAATAAAATCTATCAAATCCATCGCACATAACGATATTTTATACGGAATTTCTAAAGTAACAGTAATGCCTTTTTCTTCCATTTGGATAAATTTAGCAGCTAATAAACTCTTCAGTGCTTTGTTTTCGATGTTTACTAATCGTGTAATATCATACTTATGACTTTCTAGTTCTCTATTTGAATCCTTTAAAACTTTTTCAAATACATCTTTTACTATACTCATATTATCTTCTTCAATACCAATCTTTAATGTTGATAAAATATTAGCATAATCGTGTCTAAAATGGCGCACCTGATTATACAATTCTTCGACATGTTGACTATAATTTTCAAGGTTTTGCAGTTGCATTTCCTTTTGGAAAATGATTTCTTTTTGAAGTTTTTCTCTAATTTTTTTGTCCAAAAAATTTAATATACCTAAAAATAATAAAAAATATATAGTTACGATAATTTGACGATAAAATAGAGTATCAATTGCTAATTGGTAATCAATAAATGAAATGATTTGAATAAGAAAGTAATAAGTTAACATAAAGAAATTTGCAAAACATAATAATTTTTTCTCTTGTTTACTGAATTGTTGATCTGAAAAAGCCGAAAAATCATAATGAAAAACTTTTAAAAATAGTACTAATATTGCAACCGATAACAAATATATTGGTAAAAATAATTGACTTTTCTGAAAATATGAATTGCTAATCCCCAAAATAGGCAATAGGTAAAATACAATAGTACGATAGATAAGGTTCCATAAGGTGATGGGAAATAGAGCATAAAAAATAGTCAGCAAACTAATGTTAAACTTATATATATACGAAGTAAAAAGCAGCATATATAAAGGTAATGATAAATAAATAAAAATATCATTAATAATCGATTTTTCGTTTAAAAATACAAAGAGAAGGATCAATAAAACTCTTATGAATACACCAATCAACACTTCTTTAAATTTGATTTTTCTCTTTGTAATAAAATAAAATAAAAAAATGGGGACAGCAATGTCACAAATTTTTTCAAACATTGATAAGAAGATAAGCAGCTTATTTCTCCTTTCTTAAGTTAATGATACTTTCAGTAATAAACGTTATTTTTGAACGCGAAGCATAGCACTTTATTCCTCTTTCAAAATAAATAGTTCGTTCTTTTTTATCTATTTTGATCACATTATTCGGGTTGATAATATAAGATCGATGACATTTTAATAGCCTGGGCTCTTGTTTTAATACCTCAGCAATACTCCCATAAAATTCAAAAATTTCATTTTGTCCGTGCAATATCAGGCGATGTGACTCTGGTGAAGTTTCAATAAAATAAATGTTTTCAAAAGGAATTTGCAGGATATTATTTTGATTTTCAAAAAAGAATGTACTTTTTATTGAACGACTATTTCCATTTTTTAAAATAAAATTTATTGCTTTAGTTATTCTTTCAATTTTTTCTTTAGTGCAGAGGTTTTTATCAATAAAATCAAATGCCTCCGTTTGATACCTAAATGTTAAAGGCATAAACTCTGAATGACTTGAAATAAACACAATTGTAGCTAAGGGATCAATTTCTTTTATTTTTTTTTGCAGTTAGTAGCCCCAACTTTTCATTTTGTCCTAATTCAATATCTAGAAAAAATAATTGATGACTTCCTCTTTCTTTAATATTGTCCAATAATTCTTCTGATTGATCAAAAGTTTGTATGTTATCGTTTTCCCGATTTTTTTGTGAAAGTATTTGTTTTATTAATTTTTCAAGATAAAATTGCTGACTTAAATTATCTTCCAAAATATATATTTTCACCTTACTCTCCAATATTTCTATTATTTTCAATGATAGCAGATGACAATTATGAGTTATTTTTAAAATTATTACTATATATTATACACCTTGCCTTAATTATTATCAATTGCTTGCCGTTTGCTTTTAATTGATTAGAATATCACTATTTATTCTATTTGGGGGAGCTAATCAAATGCTGCTCTCTCACTTAATATTAAATCGGACATAAAAAACACAACCTACTGGCACTGCACCCAATAAATGAGACACAAGAAAAACACTCCTGTTTTGGACTTGGTATAATAAAGTAGACACAAAATTAAGTGGAAACGAGGAAAAGTCATTATGCCAAGAAAAACCTTTGATAAAGCCTTCAAACTCTCTGCTGTAAAACTCATCCTTGAGGAAGAGCAG
>NZ_WLZU01000017.1 GCF_009870755.1 Streptococcus halichoeri | reverse complement strand
TTTCAAATCATGCTATCAAAATTTATTAGCTGCGGGCACAGCTAATAAGCACCTTTTTACTCAAGCAAAATAGCCCAAGACTTACTAAATGACTGCCTGGCTATTTTCCAAAAGCTTAGTGCTTTTCAATCATGATCAAAAAAGGAGGCTGATTGACCTGATTCAAGGGCTTATAGAGCATGACTGTATAGTTCCTTTGCTCTAAGGTCGCCACAAAATCAAGGACGGCATCCTTTTCCTCCACACCGCCTTGGTGGCCATAATAAACCATGATAGCCACTCGGCCTCCTGGCACCAAACAGTGCAAGGTTTTTTTGAGGGCCACAATCGTGCTATCCGGTTTGGTCATTAAAGACTTATCCGCGCTAGGCAAATAGCCCAGATTAAAGATAGCAGCATCCAGACGCCTGACATAGGTATCTAGATTTTCATGGCTATCTAAGATCAATTGGACATTAGTCAGGCCAGCCTGATCTAGACAATCTTTTGTCCTGGCAACTGCCGCTTCTTGAATGTCAAAAGCATAGACTTTTTGGGCCCTTTGAGCCAGAAAAAGGGTATCATGGCCGTTTCCCATGGTCCCATCCAGCACCTGTGAATGCTTGGTCAGAATTTCAGCTAAAAATGTGTGGGAATACTGCAATGGGCCTTTCATGATCTCTCCTTTAGTCCTTACTCATCTCTTTTACAGATTTATTTACAAAATAGCTAGCGCCGCAAAAGGCAGCAAACGCTAAGGCCAAGCCTTCTAAAAAAGAAGCATCTGCTCTCAAGACTAGACTCTGGTAGCATTTTCTTAATCTGCCGTAGGAGACTTGGCTTGCAATCACTACAGTTTGCACCCCTGGACACTGCCACGCCGCTTCATTTCCTGATTGATGGCATTAAGCACTTCCCATTTGTTTAAACTCCACATAGGACCAATCAGCTTATCTCTTGGTGCATCACCGGTAATGCGATGAATAACAATCTCTGGTGGAATAATCTCTAGCTGATCACAAACCGTCATAACATAGTCCCTTTGGCTCATCAGTTTTAGGCGGCCTTGATGATAATCACGCTGCATGCGTGTATTGGTCATCAGATGTAATAAATGCAATTTGATTCCTTGAATGTCGTTATCGCTCACGCAACGGCGGACATTCTCAACCATCATATCGTGGGTCTCCCCAGGCAAACCATTAATCAGATGGGAGACAACTTCAATCTTGGGATAGCGCCGGACACGCTTCACCGCATCCTTATAGAGTTCATAAGAATGGGCCCGATTAATTAAAGCTGAGGTTGCCTCGTAGGTTGTTTGGAGACCTAGTTCCACCGTTACATGCATGGTCTGTGCGAGCTGGCCCAGGTAATCAATGGTTTCATCGGGTAAACAATCCGGTCGCGTACCAATGTTGATTCCAATGACGCCTGGTTCATAAATGGCTTGTTCATAGCGCTCTTTAATTAGCTGCAAAGGAGCGTGGGTATTGGTAAAATTTTGAAAATAGACCAGATAGCGGCGCACATTGGGCCACTTGCGATGCATAAAGTCAATTTCTTTATAAAACTGTTCTTTAATAGGAGCATCTGGAGCAACAATGGCATCCCCCGAACCAGACACCGTACAAAAAGTACAACCTCCCCGAGCAACTGTCCCGTCACGATTGGGACAATCAAAACCAGCATCAATGGGGACTTTAAATATTTTTTCACCAAATAATTGTCGGTAGTAATCATTGAGTGCACGATAGCTTTTTTCCATACTGTTATTGTATCACAACTCAAAAAATAAAAAAGCGAAATAAAAAGGCTGCTTATCAAGTAAGCACCCCTTATTCCACCACCATTAAAGGGGAACAACATAGTTAGCCTTTGTAAAACAAAAAAGGCATTGAAGCACTTTCTTAGTCACTGCCAATGCCTATAAGTACTAAAAATAGCCAGAGCTTTGAAACGTGTTCACTCTAAGCACTTAGTTTTGCTCACCGTGAAAGCGCCATTCAAAGCGCTTGCGATCATAAAAGGGATAGACTAACTCTAAAACACCAAAACCCAGGATAAAACCAGCTAAAACATCACTTGGATAATGCACGCCCAAATAAATCCGTGATAAACCAATCAGAACAATCAAACTGCCTAGCAGCCATTGAACAACTAGCCGCAAGAAAGGCTGCTTGATCCGTTGATGAGCAATAACAATTAAACTACCATAGATAAGCATACTTCCCATCGAATGACCACTGGGAAAAGAATAGCCCCCTGCAAACACCAAATGCTCAATGGTCGGGCGAACGCGCTGGTAAATTAATTTTAAACTGACAATGAGAACACTCGCACCAAGCCCTGCTATTAAAACATAATAGCTTTCTGCTTTCCACTTTAGAGCTTGTAGGATGACAAAGGCAAATACCACCACGATGAGTTGCGTTAATACATTTCCTAAGACAGTTATCAGCATAAAGAACCTCGTCATATTATCCGGTAGATTTCCTCGCACCATCGCTTGGATTGTCTGATCATACCCTGTCAATGTAGCTGGGTAAAAACGAATGGCATAGCCAATCATCACAAATAATAAAAAGGCAAACGAAGCAATTAAGAAGTGTTTTTGTTTATTTTTCAAATCTGGTTTAATATCTTTCTATAAGTGGTTTACATGCAATATACACAAAATAAAAGGAAAGGGCAAATAAAGCACCCTCAAGGAGATTAAAAGGCACAACCATAGCCAGCAAATAATTACTTAAACCAAGCATGGTTTTAATATCAAACTGGGCAAATTTAGCATAAAGGGGAATGGCATAACCATAATTGAGAAGAACCATGGTTATTGTCAAAACAAGTGTTCCAACAATGCTAGCCAGCAGATAGCTCTTAGGCTTAGGCCTTTTTCGTGGTTGCCAAATGAGGGCAAATACCGTAACAAATAAGCCAATGGCTACTATATTCATAGGTAAGCCAATAAAATCATTAACACCACTATTGTTTAATATAAATTTCAAAAGTGTGCGAAAGATTAAAATAATATAAGCGCTCCTCAAATCAAATAGGACAAGCCCTAACAAAATAGGGATAATACTAAAGTCAATCTTTAAAAAATTAGCTCCTGGTATGACTGAGAAACTAAAAAACATTAGTAAAAACGAAATAGTGGACAATATAGCAATCGCCACTAATTGTCGTGTTTTGAACATAAAAAATTCCTCCAATTTTTGCAAATTGAAAGAAGTTCCGTTGTCGTTGAGGTAGCCAAAAAGGCACCTCAAAAAGCCCGGTCTTCTCTCATCCAGACTTTACTGTCGGTTGTGGAATTGCACCACATCAGCTTGCGCTCGCGGACTTCTATAACTAGTCACCGCCGGTCGGGAATTACACCCTGCCCTGAAGACACTTATAGAATAGCATATTTATCACTATCTAGCAATAAATTTGCGTCATAATTCAAAAAAATCTCCCTCTTCCTATTAAATTCCAGTCTAAACTGCTCGACCACACTGAGCAATTCTCAGTAAAATAACACCAGTAAAAAGCTAAGCAAGAGGACAAAGCAGATCGCGCCTAAAATCACGCTGGGCAAATAGCGAGTGGGCTTGAACCATAATCACACAAAAACCTAGTGAATTCCCACTAGCTGTAGCCCTGTTAACAAATAGCAAAAAGCAAATTATTTGACCATGAGGCTGACTTAGTTCCTCTGACAGATAGCAGATCAGGCGACTTAATCACGAATCAGCTTCAGCGATGTTAACAAATAGCAAAAAGCAAATTATTTACTCCGCTAGCAGATTAAACTACTCATCTCAAATGATGAAAATCACTTTATTAAGAGAGGCGCCGCACTGCTCAGCTAGGAATGCAAACTTAGCTTTTCACTAAGAGAGTGACAGCCTAGCTTAGCCATTTTTCTTAGTAGGCAGGAGCAACAGCTAGGTTTCTAAAACAAGGACTTGACTATACCTATAAAGACAAGTCCCCACTAATGGCAGACTTGTCTTTATATTATTAGTATATCCACAAAGCTCATTTTAATTTGTCATGATCATAAGTATGGCTTAGCTCTAAACCCTGAAAGGACTGCTGTTTGAGCGCCTCATACACAATCATACAAACTGTATTTGAAAGATTAAGGCTGCGCACATGTTGGTCATTCATAGGAATCCGCAAAGCTTTTTCAGGATGATGCCGCATAAAAGGTTCTGGCAATCCCTTATCCTCTCGTCCAAATAAGAAATAGTGCTCTTGGCCATCATTATAATTAACATCTGAATAAACCTGCTCAGCAAACTTGCTAATCAGGTGCAACTGTCCCTGACACCGGGTCATAAAATCATCTAAACTCTCATAGAAAGTCACGTCCAGCTTATCCCAATAATCCAGACCTGCCCGTTTCATCTTGCGGTCATCAATGGGAAAGCCCATTGGTTTAATAATATGTAAAGGCGCATTGGTTGCTGCACACGTCCGAGCAATATTCCCAGTATTTTGCGGTATTTGCGGTTGAAACAGAACCACATGATTTCGCGGATGTGCTTCCTTATAATTAAGTTGATGAATAGCCATAACCGTTCCAACTTCCCTTCTACATTAAAAAACCACAATGCCCGGAGTCGTTCTCAGCAGACAATGTGGTTATGGTGCTTCGTTACCTTAAATCATAACAGGTTTGATTTAAACCAACGAATGCTTAGTCATTATTATAGCACTTCTCGTTGAGAAGTCAACAGCTACTCTAAGCTCATAGCCACTGGCCAGTAAGAATGTCTGCTCAGCCATTAACAAGCCTTTCACACACTTACTTCCTAAACACACGCCACGACGGCGGCAAGTCTTACTTCTCAGCCTTATTCTCAAGGTCGCCATCATCTGACTTTAGGTGAGCCAAAATGGTATTAAGACCTCTGATGGACCACAATTCTAAAAAGCATAGCAATTATTGAGCTACAAAAACCAACTTTCTCAAACTCCAAAAAGGTAAGTTTAGTATTTTTTCCCATCAGGATTACGGCGTAAGGTAAAATAATCAGGAACTGGATCTTCTCCACCAGCAGCAAAAGGATGACAGCGCAAAATGCGCGCTAATCCCATGACAAAACCTTTTAAGCCATGCTTTTCCAAGGCAGTAATCATATAGGCAGAGCAGGTTGGACGGTAACGACAAGAAGGCGGAAACGCAGGTGAAATCCATTTTTGATAGGCACGTACCAACAAAATGAAGATAGTTTTCATCTTTGTTTGATAACAGCTGCATTATGCAACTGGCTAATTTCTTTTTTATTTAAGCGACGAGCCTCGCCAGGGCGCAAACCAGTTAAATCCAGTGTGCCAAACTGGGTACGCGATAATTTATCTACTAGTAGCCCTACTGCTTCAAACATTTTCTTGACCTGGTGATTTCGACCTTCGTGGATGGTTAGCTCAACTATAGAACGATTCTTATCTGTTTCAACCCGAATAATCTTATAACGAGCTGGTTTTGTCTTTTTCCCATCTATGACCACGCCACGTGTCAAAGGACGTAGATTCTCCTTGGTTACAATTCCTTTGACCCGCGCCAAATAGACCTTGTCAATTTCATTGCGTGGATGGATCATCTTATCCGTAAAATCGCCGTCATTGGTTAAAAGTAAAAGTCCAGACGTATCCCAATCGAGACGACCAACAGGATAAATACGCTCTTGCACTTGAGGTAAGAAATCCAAAACGGTGGTACGTCCTTTATCATCAGATACACTGGAAATGACTCCGCGAGGCTTATTTAAGAGGTAATAGACCTTTTCTTCATTGTAGATAGGGGTTCCTTCAATCTCAACCCGGTCACCACTTTTTACCAGAGTGGCTAAGTCGGTGACAACCTGGCCATTAATCGTCACCAGACCTTGCTTAATGAATGTTTCAGCTTTGCGACGACTGGCAACACCAGCATGCGCAATAAATTTATTGATTCTCATATTTTTCCTTATCTTTGTTCTAGGCTTCATCGCTTGTTTGGAATAACTCTGGTGCCTCTTCATCAACGGCTAAGTCCTCAATCGCCATTAGCTCTTCTAAATGATTAATCCCCATGTAGTCAAGAAAGTAGTCAGTTGTCACATAGAGATTGGGGCGACCGATGACTTCTTTTTTGCCGGCTTCTTTAACTAATTCAAAGGCAACTAGTTTACTCAAAGCCCCACTGGAATTTACTCCGCGGATTTCGTCAATTTCAAGCCTGGTTATCGGCTGTTTATAGGCAACGATTGCTAAAACCTCTAAACTTGCTCGAGAAAGGGATTGGTTGATTGGTGCTTTGGCATAATCGCGCAGCAAAGCAGCAAACTGCTCCTTAGTAACCAATTTATAGGTATTAGAGGATTCCAAAAGGCACAAGGCAGAAGAAGAATCACTCGCATACTTTTGTGCTAATTTGTCTACTTGCTGCTGAAGAGCTGATGGCGTTAAAGCCAGTAATGTTCCCATTTGACGTAAACTCAAACCTTCTTCACCAGCTACAAATAATAAAGCCTCAATTTGGGCTAAGTATGACATGACGCCTCCCTTTGTAAGACAATTGTCCCAAAGTTAGTTGCTTGACTAACCGTGGCAAATTGAATTTTAATGAGTTCTAGTGTTGCTAAAAATAGTGTAATCATTTCATTGCGAGACTGACAAGCAGCAAAGACCTCCTCTAATGTTAGTCTTTCTCGCTGCTCAAGCTGAACTTGCAATTCCTGCATCTTGTCTTCGATCCGATAATGATCTCTTTCAATAACCGTGTGGTTTTGCTTAAAGGTAGCTTGCTTGACTGTCATCAATTTGGAAAAAACCAGAAAAAGATCCATGACTGTTTTATCTTCTTGCAGGACCGTATCTTCAAAAATAAGCTCTTGCTTTGGCTTAGAAAAAAATTTAGCACGTTGGTCATGTTTAAGGGCTAAGCCTTCACTAAGCTCCTTGAATTTACTGTATTCCTCAAGCTGATTTAATAAGGACATTTCAGGATCAGCTTCCACTTCTTGAGGTTCAACGACTTTTGGTAAGAGCTTTCGACTCTTAATTACCATCAATTGACTAGCCATTACCATATAATCACCAGCCACTTCGAGTCGCATGATTTGCAAGGTTTCAATATAGGCTAAATACTGTTCAATCACTTCAACAATGGGCACATCATAAATATCTACTTGATATTTGGCAACCAGATGCAAAAGCAAGTCAAGTGGCCCTTCGAAATCTTTTAACTTTATATCCATGTTTATTTAAAATACTTTTCCAATGTGACTGGACTTTTTAACCCTAATTGCTGACTGATAGCCAAGAGAGAGGCCCCTTGGGCTTTTTGGGCTAGGATAAATTGCTGGCGCAGACTCTGAGCCGATAGATCAGCACAGTTAACAGCCACCAAAAAGAGCCGCAATTGTTGAAAGTACCACTGCCTGGAATAGGGCTGTCCGTGATGCTCAATTAAATAAGTCTTTTGGCTATCCATAAAAGGGGCTAAAAAGGTTGGCAATAATTTTGGCAGACTTAAAACTTGCACCTGCTTAGCAGTACGTGTACTGAGTACATTGAAATTCAGGTCAATATCATCTTGTTTAAGCATAGCAATCTGACTAGGCGTTAATCCCAAATGGTAGATCAATAAGGCAATTAATTGCCCTACAGTGTGTTTACTTTCTTTTTCCAATACAGTCAAATCACGTAATTGGTAGTCTTGTTCACTACTGCGCTGTAAACGAATAGCTTCATCTAGTTGCATAAAACGGTCACAATAGCCGATTTGGTAGAGGTAGTGTAAAAACTGATTAACTGCTGAATACTTGCGTTTTCTAGCAGACAAACTAAGCTGGGCGACCGATTGTTTATAAAGTTCTAATTTAAAGGGCGTTAGTTGGTCCCTAGTCAGTGCCAAAAACTGCTTTAGGTCGTAACGATAAGCCTTTTGCGAGTTAGTACTCAACTGTCGACTTGTGAGAAAGTCCTCAATTAAATGAATCATCTTCTTTTTTGGTTATCGTGTAATCATCGGTAAAATCATGCAAAAGACTGTTTAGGGCCTTAAGAATGGATTTACGGGTAATAATTCCTATAAACTGATGTTGTTTATTAACAACAGGTAAGAAAGGATAGTCCACTAAATCGTGCATGATATGAGTTAAAGTAGCATCCTCAGGAATTGCCTGAATTTTAGTGTTCACCATATTGCCAATATCTATTTGACTCATTTCCCAATCAGTCAAGCCATGTTTTTGTTGGAAATTTAGAATGTCAGAAATACTGATTGTCCCTTTGAATTCTTTATCTTTAGTGATAACGGGAACACGTGAAAAACCATTACTCACTAATAAGAGCATCACGTGGTCTGAATTATGTGTATCAATAAAAATGGCAAGGTCATCAGCTGGCAGTAAGTAACTATCTAAATGTTGAAGGATAAACTCCTCAAATGGTTTTGCTATCATCGTCTAAATTCCTTAGAGAGTTGTGGGTATAGTGTATGGTGAAGCGTATAAAAGTCAACTGCGATTTTTTCATCTGTCAAGGTTATATAGGCATAAAGCTTCTCAGAGACTTCCCCACGGGGCTGAGCTACAGATCCGGGATTAATAAAGACAGTGCCTTGACTTTGCCAGGCCGCCGGTCGGTGCAAATGGCCGTATAAACAAAGGGTTGCTTGGGCTTCTTGCGCTAAATAACCTAATCGATCCCAGGTAAAATTAATGTGCTGTAAGTGCCCATGGGTCTGAATAATCCGGTCTTGCCCTAAAGAAATGGTTTGGGTAGCTGGGTAATCAGAATCATAGTCACAATTGCCTGCAACGACAAAAATACCTTGCCAAAGAGGATCGCAAGCCAGCAGTTCCGAGTCGCCATTGTGAAAAATAGCATCCACCTGGTTTATATACTTGGCTTTAATATCTTCAACCACTGCACGATCGCCATGTGAATCACTCATGACTATGATTGTTTTGCTTGCCATGCTGGAAACACCTCCATTAATTTTCTCACCGCTTGCCCTCGATGGGACAGACGATTTTTTTCTTCTGCTGAGAGCTCTGCTGCATGGCGCTCACCTTCTCCAACAATAAACAAAGGGTCATAGCCAAAGCCGTTATCACCTTTTGGTTCTGTGGCAATGTAGCCAGGCCACTCAGCTTCGACCACTAAACTGTCTCGATCTGGAGCTGCCACCACCAAAGTGGTATGAAATTGAGCAGAGCGTTTATCCTTATCAAAGACCATCGCTAATTCATGAAGGAGCTTGGCGTTGTTCTTGGCATCAGTGGCATCTGGCCCTGAAAAACGTGCTGACCAAACCCCTGGTAGGCCACCTAACACGTCAACTTTTAAGCCAGAATCATCAGCTAAGACCATCTTTTGGGTCAGCTTGGCAATAGTTTCTGCTTTTAAGCGGGCATTTTCTTCAAATGTCATTCCTGTCTCTGGGACTTCTGGTAGTTCTGGATAATCATTTAAGTTTTCCACCTGAATGCCTAGAGCACCAAATAGGGTACGAAATTCTTTTGTCTTGCCTTCATTTCTAGTCGCAATTAAAATGCTATCGCCCATACCTGGTGACTCCTGCGAAGCCAAAAAGGCTGTGCTCGGTAAGCCCGCTTGTGGTAAATGGACAAGTCTGATCGTCTCACCTTCTTTGACGATGAAAGCCCCCTGGTGCTGAACTAACTCAAAGTTACGTTTGGTTTCGTGATTGATCATATCAAGCAAAAAACGAAACAAATGAAGGTCAGAGGTAAAGCGATTGACCGAAACACTAAAGCCGCCTTGGCTCCCATCAGTAACGGGCACAAGCATATCTAATTCTCGGATGATTTGCCAGATAGGCGGGGCAAAAAGCGCCCGATCTAAAATGTGCAAATCATTATAGCCACCCCAACAGCCAACAAACCAATTCTCTTCATCTTTATATTCGTAAATTGTTGTCATAATGTTACTCGCTCCACATTAATATCTTCTTCTAGCCACTCAAGTGCAATGTGCCGGAATCGCTCTACGCTAGCGGTCGTATAAAACAAATTCTGCCTGTCTTTGACCAATCGACTGGCATTAATTTGGAAATAATTTAACAAAACAGAAACATCCCGAATACACTCAGCTCCGCTATCAATCAGCCGAACATCTGGCCCCATAACATTTTGAATGAGGGGACGTAATAGCGGATAGTGCGTGCAACCTAAAATCAAAGTGTCAATACGACCAATAAGGGGTGCCAACGTTTCATAAACAATTTTTTTGGCGACACTTGACTTTACTTCATTGGACTCAACAATAGGGACAAACTTGGGACAAGCTAAACTTGTCACCTGCATCTGAGGCGCTAAAAGCTTAATTTTCTGCTGGTAAATATCCGACTTGACGGTCATTGGTGTTGCTATCACACCAATCCTTCCTGCTTGGGTATTTTTGATGGCAGCACTGGAGCCAGGTAAAATAACACCCAAGACAGGAATGGTTAACTTAGCCTTTACTTCTTCCCAGGCAACTGCAGTTGCTGTATTACAGGCAAAGACAATCATTTTGACGTTCTTAGTCAATAAAAAATTGACCATATCCCAAGTAAAAGCCTTAATCTGCTCAGCAGGTCTTGGGCCATAGGGCGCTCTGGCTGAATCTCCAATATATACAATTGTTTCGTGCGGCAGTTGGCGTCGCAGTTCTTTTACAACTGTTAAACCACCAACACCCGAATCTAAAAATCCGATTGGCCGATTATCCATCTTTACACTTTCTTATACTAATAAAAACCCAGTCGGTGCTAGCCAACTGAGCTTTTTTTGGAACCCTGAACAGTTGACATCTGAAATGGTGCCGACAAAGGGGGCCCTTTTGGCATCGTTGTCTGCTCGCTCAAAGCACATACCAGTACCTCAACTTAGCAAAAAGCTTTTATTTTTTTCCTTTTGCTGAAGCTAATTTTGATTGCTTAACAATATTACGATAGGTTTGCTGAACCTTTGCTTCACTTGGTTTTTGACCCATTTGACTCATCATTTCACGGATCGCTTCTGGTGTTAAACGGGGATGTTCACCAATTTCTTTTTCAATTTGCTTGCGTGCAATGAAAATGCCTCCCACTAGGCCGGCACCTAAAGCAAGGATAATCAGTAATACCCATATAGCTGTTGACATATCGTTTTATAATCTCCTCGTTCATTATTCGTCCTATTATATCAAAAAAAATACCAATACACAAACAACAACCTATGGTTAAGAAAGAGCAGACTAGCCATTATCAAGGCCTGTGCCTACCGCCCCTTATTAGCTTGGCAGAAATTTTAAATAGCTTGAAGCAGGCGGACTATTTGACTTGTCCATCTGACTTAGCCATCTTTTTTTGTTACCTCACAAGCCAAACACGTGTAAAAAGAGCTGAGCTTCATGTAGTAGCTGACATCAGCTGCTGTTTGACCTTCCTAGCTAGTATGATGAGCCAAAACAAGGCTGGGACGCACGTCCACAGCCTCTTGTTACATTTAGTCATTTCGGCCAAATAGGCGGAGCAGACTAATAAAAATATTAATAAAGTCTAAATACAAGGACAAGGCCAAGGATACAGCCCAGCCATCGCTGACTTGGCCATTTGTTCCTGTGTAAACCCGCTTAATCAACTGGTTATCAGAAGCAATCAGGCCTGAGAAAATCAAGACAGAAGCGATGCTAATCATATAGCTCATGGCATTGCTTTTAAAGAAAAAGTTAATCAACATGGCAATGATGATACCAATCAAAGCTGCAAAGAGAGCTTTACTCATCCCAGATAAATCTTTCTTTGTTTTAGCACCAATCATCGCCATTACAAAGAAGACAGCCATAGCTGATAAGAAGGCTTGAAGAACTGTTGTTTGTGCATAAGCGGCCACAATAAAGCTCAAGGTAAAACCATTTAAGGCCGAATAAACCAAAAATAAGGGTAAGGCCGCCGGGGTATTACGACGAGCTACCCCGCTCACTGTAAAAACAAGGACTAGCTCTAAAATACTAGCTCCCCAATACCACATTGGGTGGTTGGTCAAAATATTTAAGAAATTAGCCTTAAACGGAAACAGCATTAAATAAGAAACAAAGGCCGATAAGCCAATGCCCATACCTACTAAACTATATATTTTAACAAAAAAGCTATTAAGGCCTGTATCTGATTCTTGATAGATTACTTGATTATTCATTCATTTCTCCTTATTAATGGTGGTGACTCTTAAGTGTTTTACGTTTAAAAAAGCGGCGTTTAGCCCAGCGCGTGCGCACTGGTGTCACTGCTTCTTTGATAGCCCAGTATTTATCTACCAGAGTAACAATGTAACTTTCTTTATAGCGCGGAAAAGCAATGGTTGCTCCCCACATATGCTTTAAAATAATATCTTCTTCTTTTTTATTTAAAGGGGTTAATTTGCGAGCATTGCGGACAGCAATTCGCGGATGAACCCAGGCGTGACTCTTATTAAATTTTGTTACGCGCCAATCATAGTAGAAAAAATCATGCAATAGTCCGCCACGCGCTGCACTCTTGGCATCCCAGCCAAATTTACGAGCCATTTTAAAACTCGTATAAGCAACGTTAACAGAATGTTCAAGACGGGTAGAATAGTGATGTTGCACAATATTGCCAAGTTTTTGAAAGCGCGGGTGTTCAATCAAAGAGCCAACATGGTCCATAAATTCTTTATCTTCTCGATAATCCATATCATATCACCTCACATAAGGTATTATACCATAAGTAGCTTAAATCAGGCTGAAAATAAGGATTCCTGCTGCTACGGCAACATTTAGGCTTTCTGCCTGACCAGGCATGGGGATATGTACCAACTGGTCAGCTTGCTCAGTCATATAATCAGAAATCCCACGCCCTTCATTTCCTAAAACCAAAGCAAAGGAGGAACTTTTTGCTAAGTCTTGGTAGGCAACCGAGGTGCTTGATAAGGTCGAAGCCAACAAAGGAAGCCTTGCAGCCTGTACACGGGCACAAATCTCTGAAATATCAGCCCGCCAAATCGGCAGGTGAAAATGGCTACCTTGCATGGCGCGCAGCGTTTTTTCGTTGTAAATATCGGCAGTTTTTTGTGAGATAAAAACCCCGTCAAAACAAGCAGCGTCAGCTGTTCGGATGATCGTACCCACATTACCAGGATCTTGAATATCTTCTAAAACCAAGTATCTGCCTGTTAATTCTTCAGGTAGTGGCTGTGTTTCCATTGCTACTTCGGCAATAACCCCTTGGGGCTTAGGAGACTCGGTGAGTTCTTTTAAAACCTCAGGACTAACCACTGTGACAGGCTTAAAATCACTGAGCCGCTCAGCCATTTCCTCAAGAACAAAAAGGTGTTTAAAGGTTTGATTGGCTTTTTGGGCTTCTTCTACCAAATGCCATCCCTCAATCAAATAGGAATGCGTGCGGTATTTCTTTTGCTTTAATTTTTTGGTTTGTTTAATCAAGCTATTTGCTTTTGAGGTTATTTTCATAGCACTATTATACCATAGTTTACTTGGCCCACCTTCTTCAAGACCATCTTTTAAGCTTATGTTATAATAGGAGAAAAAAGGAGAGATCGTATGACCAAAGTACGTATAATTGTTTCTGGTCGGGTGCAGGGAGTGGGCTTTCGCTATGCCACCTATAGCTTGGCACTTGATATGGGAGAAATCTATGGCCGGGTTTGGAATAATGATGATGGAACTGTTGAAATCTTAGCACAGTCTACTGATGCACAAAAGCTGGCTGCCTTTACTCAAGAAATCCGCAAAGGGCCATCCAAATGGGCAAATGTTACCTACGCTGATGTGACTCAGGGGCAATTTTCAGACTATGAGGATTTTCGAATCGGCAAGTAAAATACAGCTACAGAAGTATTGTTAAAAAAACAAAAAAAAAGTAAAATAGATAGGTATCTTATAAGTTAAAGGAAAATGACATTGAAACTAAAATTAAATCGCATCCTATTTTCAGGACTAGCTCTATCCATCCTCTTGACCCTCACTGGTTGTGTTGGTAGAGATTCACACGGCAACCCAAAGGGGATTGTTTGGGACTATTTAGGCAGACCCATGTCACATTTTATTGATTACTTTGCTAATCATGTCGGATTGGGCTATGGCCTAGCGATTATTATCGTTACTATTATTGTCCGGACTGTCATCTTACCGCTTGGCTTGTATCAATCCTGGAAGGCGAGCTTCCAATCTGAAAAAATGGCCTATCTAAAGCCAATTTTTGATCCGATTCAAAAACGGATGAAAGAAGCACAAACTCAAGAAGAAAAACTAGCTGCTCAAACAGCCTTTATGGCCGCCCAAAAAGAAAATGGTGTTAACATGCTTGGTGGCATTGGCTGCCTACCTTTGCTTATTCAGATGCCTTTTTTCTCAGCCATGTATTTTGCAGCCATGTACACAAAAGGCGTTGCCTCTAGTACTTTTTTAGGCATCGCCCTAGGCAGTAGAAGTTTGTTACTGACAGCTATCATTGCTCTTTTATACTATTTCCAATCTTGGTTGTCGATGCAAGCTGTCACTGAAGACCAACGGGCACAAATGAAGACTATGATGTATTCAATGCCAATCGTGATGATTTTCATGTCCTTCAATCTACCAGCTGGTGTTGGTTTGTATTGGTTTGTTGGTGGTTTCTTTAGTATTTTACAACAATTAATCACCACCTATATCTTACGACCAAGAGTGCGCAAACAAATCGAAGAAGATTTCAAGAACAACCCACCCACAGCTAGTACCGCTGGCAAAAGCTTAAAAGACGTCACCAACACAGCAAGCAGCAAGCCAGATACTGGAGCTATTATGCAGACTCCGGCTAAAACAAAATCCAATCGAAATGCCGGCAAACAAAGAAAACGTCATTAGCCGCTAAAAAGTCACTTCTACATATACCAGACTTATCTGATTAAAGTCCAAATGATTTAGATAAGGCCACTGGTATCATACAGAAGGTGGCTTTTTTTGCTAAATCAGGCAACTCTAGTTTTCCCACCCATTCCACCTACCCTGACTAACATGTAGTAAGACTAGATTTCCTTTCTTGGAAAATAGCAGAGCAACTGATTAACATTTACATGGGCTACTGCTGAACTTATCAAACAAATACCAATGCAGTAACACCCAAGTGGCTAGGTGACTTGCAGTGAAGATCTATCCTAGCTAAAAGTCCCTACAATCGCAGAGTCAACCAATGTATTTTCAGCTAGTTACTAAAAACTCTACCTCTAAAAAAGGAGCCAAAAGCAAAGACCTACCTCGCTACTGAAGGACCAACAGGCACACAGACACACAGCAAAATTTTGGATAGGTAAAAACTAACCCTTGACACAAGCCCCATACTTAGGTAACTGACCCCTCAGCGAGCCAGACCTAGCTAACACGACATCACTTATACAAGAAACAAGCCAACCGTGTTTTTCTTGGCTCTACAAACAAGAAAAGAAGCCAGGTTGCCAAGCCAAAGTTCCTCTAAAGCATTGCAATGTTAACAAAAATGCCGTGGATAAACCAGTGATTACTCTTAGAAATGTTGACAGGACAGCCTGCTAGGAGTTTTTGTTTTGCAGCGAGAAAATAAAAAAGATTGAAGAAAATGGTCATAATAGACTTTTTCTTCAATCTAAGAGGACAACTTAGGGTCTTCTTCTCTCAATTCGTTGAGCTGCTGGCTACGATTAATAATAAACCAGGAATAAGAGGGGCCAGACCTGCTCAATTATTCCCTTTTGCATTTGGTCACAACGCTACATAGCTACATTGTTCATGCTAACCATCACTAAAGTTCACAACGATGAATGTTTTTTCCTTGCAAATGGGTGCTCTTAGCAAATCAACCATTTTCTAGTTCTTAAGTAAGCTACTTCTCAGCTATTAGCTTAAGGGCAGAAGTTAGATCAAGTTATTTTGCTTCAATCAAGCCAAGATTTCCATCTTCACGGCGGTATAGAACATTTGTTGCACCATCTTCAGCATCGGTATAGATGAAAAAGTCATGCCCTAACAGTTCCATCTGTAAACGTGCTTCTTCAATGTCCATTGGTTTTAAAGTCACATTTTTGGTACGAACAATCTTGATTTCTGGTGCTTCTTCGCTTGCTTCTGCTTCAAATTCGCTTGTAAAGACGTGACTAGCAGGTCGTTTTTCACGATGCTTCTTTGCAATTTTTGTTTTGTTTTTGCGGATTTGGCGCTCAATCTTATCAACTACCAAATCAATAGAGCCATACATGTCTTGTGAGACATCTTCGGCACGAAGGGTCATGGAACCAAGCAAAATGGTTACTTCAACTTTTGCAGTTTTTTCTCTATATACTTTTAGATTGACACGGGTATCAATTTCATTATCTTCGGTAAAATATCTTTCAATTTTAGTAAGCTTTGATTCTACATAATCGCGAATAGCGTCGGTGACTTCGATGTTTTCTCCACGAATACTGAATTTAATCATAGGATACCTCTTTCTTGCGCTAGTAGCGCTTTCTTTATATTAATTATACCGCTTTCATGAAAATTTGCAAGTTTTAGCGTGCCAGTGAAAAACTTTTGATGGTTGTAACTCCTGCTTGTTTTAAGAGATTGGTCAGCTGAAAGATTGTGGCTCCAGTGGTGTAAACATCATCAACAAGCAGGATCTGCTTGGGAGGCTTTGCCTTAAGAAAAAATGGATTCTCGGTCATCAAGCGCTCTTGCCTACTTTTGGCAGACTGGCGTTGGCTGGGATGTTTGCCAAATACCTGACGATAGGGGACTTTTGCTTCCTCAAGCAGAGCCACTACTTGATTAAAGCCCCTGCTATTTAACCGAACCTCATCAAGTGGGACTGGTATGATATGGTAAGTATTTTGATAAGGTTTTAGGGCCTTTCGAATTGGCTTTATAAATGCTTTTCGTAAGAGAAAATCGCCCTGAAATTTATAGGCTTTAAAGTAGTCCTTCATTGCTTGGTTGTATTTGTAAAGAGCGAGATGATCCACTTTATGCTGATAATCGAGTTGCCATTTTTGGCAGTCCTGGCAGGGAGACTGGCTGCTGACCTTGCAACAGTGCATACACAGCTCGCCCTTAAGCTGATGAAACTTTTGCTGGCAAGCTAAACAAAGATAGCTTTCTTGATTAAAAAACAAGAGGATGGCTAACAGGCTTTCATTGCTGTCAGAGTTGTTTCCACAAAGTAAGCAAACCACTAAAAACCTCCTAACCGATTCATCTGTTTTATCTCGCGCCTGGCTAGCAACATGGCAAGGCTTTGACCATCATGGAAAAAAATCAAACTTCCCGTTGGACGCTCTACTGAACGTCCAACCCGCCCAGCAATTTGGACAAGACAAGTTCTTGGAAAGAGGTGGTGATTAGCACCAACCACAAAGACATCAACGAGAGGAAAAGTCACGCCCCGCTCTAAAATCGTGGTAGTCACAAGAATCGTAACCTTGTGACTACGAAAAGCCTCAATTGTCTCTTGCCGCGTGGCGCTTTGACTCGACACGATTCCAATCGTCTCCTTGGGGAAGGCCTGCTCTAAACAATGGGTAAAGTCTGCACCGCCTTCAATTGTCGGGTAAAAAATCAAAAGTGGAAAAGTGCTCTGGCGTTGTTTTTTTATTGCTACCAAAAGGGCAACTGGGAGCTGGCCCTTTTTGATATGCTTCATGAGTCCTGGAATCCACTGAAATTGCGGAACAACCAATGGCTGATTATGAAAGCGGCGTGCCAGAGTTAGTTTTTCCATAGCACCCTGCCTTACCGCCTTTTGAAGGGAAGCGGTTGCTGTTGCCGTAAGGAGGATAATCCGTCCTGCTCTTTTTTTAGCCTGCTGAATGCCAAATTGTAAAACTGGATTGCCAGCTAAGGGAAAGGCATCCACTTCGTCAATAATCAGCAAATCAAAGGCCCGAAAAAAGCGGAGCAATTGATGCGTCGTAGCAATAAGGAGTTGACTAGCAACATAGTCAGGAGACTGACCATGCAAAAGCACCACAGGACACTTAAAGTCTCGCTGAAGACGGCGGAAAAGCTCAACACATACATCAATCCGTGGACTCGCTATACAAACACTGCCACCTTGATTAATCACCATGGCTGCAATCTCATAAATCATCTCGGTCTTACCGGCGCCTGTAACAGCATGAACCCAACTGTCTTTACCTTTTTGATAGTGCTCTATAAGCCCATCTGAAATTCGCTGTTGTTCTTTGGTCAGATGACCCGACCAAGCTAAACAATCTGTCACAGCAAACGCAGCTGGCGCAAAACGATATAAATAATCTCCTTGCGTCAGGCGACCAAAAGGCAAGCACTGACGACAATAAATGCGACCATCAGGTAAGCGATCTTTGCTAGCGATACTAGCACAGCGGCAACAAATCAGCTGGCCACGGTGTTTCTTAAAAGCTGGAACAAGCTTGGCCAGAGCCTGTAATTCGGGACTCAAGTCCGCCTGAGTTAACTGACGACCTGCAACTCTCAATAAATCTTCCATACCTTATTATTCGAAAAAAACTTTGCCAAATATGCTCATTTACAGTAAACTTTTGATATGCTTAATTATCTTACTATCAAACAAAGTGGGACAGTTGAAACCACTATCAAAAAATCGCGTTTTATCACACACCTAGCACGGGTTTCTAATGAAGAGGAAGCCAGGGCCATTATCGCAGCAATCAAAAAAAATCACTATAAGGCTAATCATTCCTGCTCTGCCTTTATTATTGGTGAGCAAGGAGAATTAAAGCGCTCTAGTGACGATGGTGAACCTTCTGGAACAGCTGGCATCCCCATGCTCAGCGTGCTTGAAAAGCAAGGATTAACCAATACCTTAGCCGTGGTTACCCGTTATTTTGGCGGTATTAAACTAGGAACTGGTGGCCTTATTCGTGCCTATTCTACTTGTGTTTCTGAAGCTATCGCAGAGCTTGGCCAGGTAGCCATAAAAGAACAAGCAGGCATTGCTATCCAACTGAGCTATTCCCAGTACCAACGCTATGAGCCATTTTTGGCAAAGCTTGGGCTAGAAGCCGGGAAAATGGAGTTTGGCCAAGAAGTGATCGCACAGCTCTTTTTTGCACCCGAAAAAGAGAAACAGATTACAAAAGAATTGATTGATTATTACCAAGGTCAGGTGAGCTTTGAGAAAATAGCACCACAAATTATTGAAGTGCCTTTTACGAAGTGATAGGCTTTTCTTATCAAAGTGATTGAAAACTTATATTTTACAGATAATTTCATTGGCTTTATACTTAATATAGCTAAAAATGCATAAATGGGATATAAAAAGGAGATTTTCTATGGCAGCACTTTATCAATCCATCACGGAACTGGTCGGTCAAACACCAATTATAAAACTACACCATTTTACCAGCGACCAGGATGCCGATATTTACGTTAAGCTTGAGTCCTTCAATCCAGGCTCATCTGTCAAAGACCGGATTGCCCTAGCTATGATTGAAGCAGCAGAAGCTGATGGTACGCTTAAACCTGGTGACGCCATCATCGAACCAACCAGTGGCAATACCGGGATTGGTCTAGCCTGGGTAGGTGCTGCCAAAGGCTATCCTGTTGTCATTGTCATGCCAGAAACGATGAGTAAAGAGCGGCGCCAACTTATCCAAGCCTACGGAGCTGAGCTTGTCTTAACACCAGGTGAACAAGGAATGAAGGGTGCTATTGCCAAGGCGCATGAACTGGCCCAAAAACGTGGCGGCTGGGTACCACTACAATTCAACAATCCAGCTAATCCTAAAATCCACGAAACAACAACCGGTAAAGAGATTGCTGAAGCCTTTACCAACATTGGTTTAGATGCTTTTGTTGCTGGTGTCGGGACTGGCGGTACCATTAGTGGTGTCTCGCACGTGCTCAAAGAAACCTTCCCCAATATTCAAATTGTCGCGGTGGAAGCAGATGAATCTGCGGTCTTATCTGGTCAAGAACCTGGTCCTCATAAAATTCAAGGCATTTCAGCTGGTTTTATTCCAGAAACATTAGACACCAAAGCTTATGATGCCATTACTCGTGTGAAGTCACAAGACGCACTCCTAACAGCCCGTCAAGTTGGACATAAAGAAGGCTTCCTCGTTGGTATTTCATCAGGAGCTGCTCTGTATGCAGCCATTGAATTAGCTCAAAAATTAGGCAAAGGCAAAAAGGTCCTCGCCCTTTTACCCGATAATGGCGAACGTTACCTTACCACAGAATTGTATCAAGCAGACTAAAAACTTTCAGCTAGGATCGCCTTGACTGCCAAGCCAAGACAAGTCTAGCTGTAGATCAAGAGGTCTTTGCTAACAGAGACAGCCACCCTCTTAGGCAAGTAAGATTTGTCTTTACTTAGCCTGAGAGGGTGTTTTTTTGCTTCATTGTCAACTGTGGTCGGTGACAATAAGCCTTTTAAAAAGCCTCAAAGATGACTTTAAGGCACTCCTACTACTAAAAAAGATTGAAGAAAGCACCAGCCCAGGTAGCTATCTCCAATCTCAGGTATGTCATGGTTACTAAGAGCCTTTTAAATCCTTTAGGGCCTGATTAATCCAGTCGGGCAGTTGTTTAGCAAGCGGCTCAAAGCCAAATGTGTAGCGACTATTGGAAAAGCGATGGTGAGATCCCACATGATGTTTTTCTTCTTCTAAAGAGCGTAAAGACAAGCTCGCCTTACGATTATACTCATCATAATCAATAACCTGAACATAGACCTGATCACCAACTGCAACAAGCGCATGAATATTCTCAATATAACCAGTTTTTAATTCTGAAATGTGAATTAGTCCTATTTTACCATTTTCTAAAGCAACAAAGGCACCATATGGCTTAATTCCGGTGATTGTCCCCCGGTATTTATCGCCAATTTTCATTAGTCTTTTACCTCGATGGTTTGAATCGTAACATCTTCAAGTGGCTTATCTTGAGCACCTGTTTCGACCGCGGCAATCGCATCTAGTACGCGGTAAGATGCCTCATCTACCAATTGACCAAAAACGGTATGGCGCCGGTCAAGATGCGGTGTCCCTCCTTTTTCAGCATAAACCGCCGCAATAGGAGCTGGCCAGCCACCACGTTCTAATTCTTTTTGGGCGTAAGGAACTTTAGCATTTTGCACGATAAAGAATTGGCTACCGTTTGTATTTGGACCAGCATTAGCCATTGAAAGAGCCCCACGAATGTTATATAGCTCATCAGAAAATTCATCTTCGAAGGCTTCACCGTACAAGGACTGTCCACCCATGCCGGTACCAGTTGGGTCCCCTCCTTGAATCATAAAGTCTGGGATAATCCGATGGAAAATAATGCCATCATAGTAGCCTTCTTTCGCTAAACCTAAGAAGTTAGCTACTGTCTTAGGGGCTTGATCTGGAAACAGCTTAACCGTCAAATCCCCATGGTTTGTTTTAATGACAGCTAGCGGTCCATCAACTGTTGTCACATCCAACTGTGGAAAATCTAATGTCTTTTCTATCAATCCTAATTCCTCCAAGGCATACTTAATGCCATCTTCTTCTACTTTTTTTGTCACAAAGTCAGCTTTTTCTTTAAGCTGCGGATGGGAGACGCCCATAGCAACACTGATGCCAGCATAGTCAAATAATTCTAAGTCATTGCGTTCATCCCCAAAAACCAGGATATTTTCTGGCTTTAGACCTAGATAATCAACCACTTTTGAAACACCCAAGGCTTTTGAAGTGTCTTTTAACACGACATCAGATGAGTGGTCATGCCAACGAACAAGGCGCAGATGTTTTGCTAGATCTTGTGGTAATTGCAGAGCATCACCTTTATCTTCAAATGTCCACATTTGATAAACATCATGTTTTTCGTTAAAATCAGGGTCAACTGCCAAATTAGCATAAACATTATCAATAGCATCGCTGATGATTTGGTTGCGTTCTGATAAGACTGCCTTATGACGACCAGCCATGCCGTAGGCAATACCGACAGCATTAGCCCACTCCTTGTAGCGTACAACTACTTCTGCTGGAATGGGTGCTTGAAAAATAATCTTTTTTTGATCATCTTTGGCGTAAGCACCATTGAGTTTGACACAGTAGTCGGCATGGAGAGCCTGAACTTCTGGAGGTACGCCGTAGCGGGCACGACCAGAAGCAATACCAGTCAAAATCCCCTTGGCCTTGAGTTGCTGGAAAACCTGCCAGATAGAATCCGGCATGTAACCAGTGTCTTTAACCCGAAGGGTGTCATCAATATCAAAAAAAACCATTTTTATTTTTTTGGCTTTATATTTTAACTTTGCGTCCATTTTTCCCTCTGCTTTCCACTTTCTATTATACCATTAATTCTCATCTTGTGGCACTAAGTGGTGCTGAAAGGCATAGACTACAGCCTGTGTTCGGTCATCGACCTGCAATTTTGCGAGGATATTTGACACATGGGTTTTGACTGTTTTTAAGGAGATAAACAATTCATCAGCAATCGTTTGATTGTCATAGCCTTTGGCTAGAAGGTGCAAAATATCATACTCACGTGCAGTGAGATCATCATGTAACTCAGGATTTTGGTCGTGATGCTTCATTTTTTTATCGACTTCTGTTTCAATGGCTAGTTGACCTTTAGAGACCTTCTTAATAGCATTTAAGATCTCAGCAGCACTGGATGTTTTTAACATATAGCCCTTTGCACCAGCATCAATGACGGGATAAATTTTTTCATTATCTAAATAAGAGGTCAAAACAAGGATTTTAGCAGTCTTCCATTGTTTTAAGATAGCCAAAGTGGCATCAACCCCATTCACACCAGGCATGACTAAGTCCATAACCACTACGTCAGGTTTTAACTCTAAGGCTAGAGCAATCCCTGCTTGTCCATCTGAGGCTTCTGCGATGACTTCAACATCAGCCTGTAAATTTAAGAAGCTCTTTAGACCTAGGCGCACCATCTCATGGTCATCTACCAGAATCACACTAATTTTTTTCATTTTCCTTCCTTAAGGGTCACTGGTAGACGGACATCCATTGAGACCCCTTTTCCTTTCTGACTAATGATTTGTACTGTTCCTGCTAGGTCATCGACTCTGTCTTCGATATTTTTAAGACCATAACTGAGGTCTCGAACTTCGTCCATATCAAAGCCAATTCCATTATCCAACATTTTTAATTCAATTTCATTATCGGCTTGATTGAGGTAAACTTCAATACGGCTAGCTTTTGCGTGCTTAAGAGTATTACTAATAAATTCCTGTGCTATCCGAAAGAGATTATCTTCTACTGCTTTTGGCAATTTCCCAATATTTTCACGATAAACCACCTCAATGGCGCTTTTATCTGTTAATTCCTTGAGAATCATCTCAATGCCTTCGGTCAGGGTTCGATTGGCTAATTCGGTCGGTCTAAGGTGCAATAGCAAAATCCGTAAGTCGTTTTGAGCATTTTGCAACATCTCTTCAACTGCTTCTAATTGGATTTTCAACTGCTCTTGCTCCAAATGTTCCAAGCTAAGCGAAATTCCAGATAAAATCATGGACGAAGCAAACAATTCCTGGCTGACAGTATCGTGCAAATCCCGCGCAATCCGCTTGCGTTCGCGGTGTACGATATTTTGGGTGTCTAGGATATAGGCACTTTCTTTTTTTTGCAGACTTTTAGTCATATGGGCCATTTTTTGTGAGAGGCGCACAAGGTTAACATTGGTTTCAGAAGTTTCATCCACATAGATTTCTTGATTATTGAGAATACGGCGCAGGTTTTGATTAATGCTACGCTTACTATTATCATCGAAAATAATCCAAATTAATAAGAGCAACAAGGTTACCGAAACAATTAACAATAATATGGAAAAAAGTAATTTCTCTAAAATCCAAATATGCTCATATAAATAGCTCAGGGTGATGCCTAAGTTATTAAGAACAATAAAGACAATGGATAAGATCGTAATGCTGGCATAGGCCCAAACGAGAATATAGTAACGCTTTTTCATCGTTGCACCACCTCAACATCCCCTGCAATGGTATTGACAATGATTTTTACTTTTTTTAGGTAATAGTCCTTATCAGGACCTTCTAAACGCAAGGATTCATTTCGTAAATCATAGGCCGCTTTGCTAAAAAATTGCACAGTGGCATAGACCGAACTCACATCCAGAGTCACTGCAACATCAATTGGTACATAAAGTGTGGTTTTACCAAGGATTTTACGGATAATAATGACATTGTCTTGCCCAGCAATGATAACCTTGGTCAAATCAATAGTGTCATTACCACTGATGCGAATAATATTAATATCATCAAAGGCATAGTAGTCACTATCATAAACGGCAGCACCAATCCACTGATGCTTGGTTGGACGCGGCTGGACGCCTTCTTGTTTGAGTTGGAGCAGCGCCAGACGATTTTTTTTCTTGACCTGTGAAAAATGATTAATGATCACATAAACAATGGCTAATAAGACACCTAAAATAATATAGGGATTGAGCATAAAGACTAGGAAAAGCAGCAATAAACTGACCGATAAAATAAAATTATTGCGGCTATCTTGATTGTAAAAACGTAACACTAATAAGACAATAACTAAAATAAACAAAAAGCTTGTCAGACTGTTTGACAAGATAGTCATTAAGCCCATGGCGAATAAAATACATTCGACGAGGATAAAAAACTGGAATTTGCGCATTGGACCCCTTTCGTTCTCTTGTCATTTTATCAAAATTCTGTTAATAATTCATCTCCTAGCGCACCTTATGAGCAGGTGAAAAACGCTATAATTGCTGTAGTGACTAGCGCACCCCCTAGGAGCGACCAAACCACAAAAGAAAAACGTTTTTTAGCTGCTCTCGTGCTTAATTATCAGTCTATCAATCACCCACTACGGTTGACAACGAGGCAAAAAAGCTCAGCAGTTCATAATTGACTGCGGAGCTTTTGTAATTATGGTGACAGGGTTGGTTCTGATGTACTATGGCTTGTCCCATTTTGGCTTGATTGTGAGGAGCTAGATGATGATGTCGCATCTTTTGAAGTACTGCTGCTGCTTTGACTGCTATTATGCGAAGCATCTGATGACGATGAGCCATCAGGATGAGCGGCATCACTTGGATAGAAGTAAAGGCTGATTTCATTAGTATCTGAGACACTAACCTTTGTACCAGCATAAGGGTCTTGCGCACTCACAACTAGGGTGCCTTTGGGCGAAGCCATTTTGGTATAGCCTGTTGGAGAATTTGGATCTGGATAATAGCCCTTAATCCGGGAGGCAGAAATGCCAAGTCTTGTCAATTCTGCTACCGCGTCAGCATAGCTAAAGCCTGTTAGGACCGGCATTGAAACAGTATCAGAACTGGCCACACTCAAGGTGATTTTCGATTTACCATTGGGATGGAACTTCTCACCACTCGTTGGCGATTGGCCGATGACTGTGCCCACCTCATATTCGTTTGTATCAATGCGTTCAATCTTGATTTTTGATTTTGCAACGCCGTAGGTGTCCACCAATTCAGTGATGACATCCTTGTACTGCTGGCCCTTGTAGTCTTTCATCACAAAGCTTTTGTTGCCAATCGAGACAAAGAGATCAACTTTTGAACCTTGACGTTTGGAGGTCCCGGCTGCCGGATCGGTTTTGACAACATTTCCTTCAGCAACCCGGTTACTTTCTATTTCTTTAACCTTGCCAATCTTAAAGCCCAGATTTTCCAGTTCTTCTCTTGCAACTGCCACACTTGAACCGGTCACATTTGGCACTCTTACGGCATTGGGCTTAGTGAGGATTAAGTAGGCAAAGATGGCTAAGCCAACAATAAAAAGAGCAAAGACTATTTTTAGCAGGGTGCCAAAAAAGCGGCCCTTCTTTTCTTTTTTTGGCTTTGGCACTGGTTGCGACTGGGGCGTTTTTTCGGATTGTGTTTTAACCGCAGGAGCAGGCGTTGCCTTGGGTGCTACATTGGGTGTCGGTGTCACCTTAGGCAGAGGCTTGGTATTTTCAGTATCACTAAAAACCAGCTTGCGCTCGCGGCTTCGATTATAGCTGAGCGCCGTCATCAAGTCTCGACTCATTTCAAAGGTTGTCGCATAGCGATCAGACAAACGTTTAGCTGTCGCTTTGATGACGACATTTTCCAGAGCCTGCGGCACCTGACTATTTTCTCCAATAATAGACGGCAGGGGCTTTTGGAAATGTTGCAGGGCAATGGTAACGGCACTGTCTCCATCATAGGGAATATGGCCAGTCAACATTTCAAATAACATAATCCCCATGGCATAAATATCACTTTGCACAGTAGCCTTAGAGCCTCTTGCCTGCTCAGGTGATAAATAATGCACACTGCCTAGCATGGAATTTGTCTGGGTTAAACTGGTCTCAGCAAAAGCTACTGCAATCCCAAAGTCAGTAACCTTAACCGTGCCAGATTTGGTTAATAAGATATTTTGCGGTTTTAAATCTCGGTGCACAATACCTTTTTGGTGAGCCAGTGTCATAGCTGACAAGACTTCTTCCATAATCCGGACAACTTCATTATTAGATAGTGGTGCATTATCTTGAATGTATTTTTTAAGATCAGCACCATCCACATATTCCATTGCTAAGAATTGCTGGCCGTCTTCCTCGCCAATATCTCGTATCGCAACAATGTTCGGATGATTCAATTCAGCCATGGCTCGAGCTTCTCGTTGGAAACGAGCAACTGCCACCTGATCGGTTTGATAATTCGTCCGTAACACCTTGATGGCTACATCTTCGTTATCTAAGATTAAATCATTAGCTAGATAGACATCAGCCATCCCTCCGCGACCAATTGATTTTAAGATGCGATAACGACCAGCAAAGAGCTTGCCAATCTGTATCATTCAACATCCTCACTTTCGTTATGGACAATAGCTACTGTGATGTTATCAAGACCACCGCGAAGATTTGCCAACTGCACCAATGCATCATTTTTTTCGTCTAAAGTTAACTCTTTAGAGAGAATTTCGGCAATTTCAGCATTGGAAACCATGTTGGTCAGGCCATCAGAATTAATGACCAAGTAGTCCCCAGGTTCTAGAACCTTCAATCCCAGATCAGTCGCTACAGGAGCTGCTTGACCAATGGATTGGGTAATGATGTTTTTCTGGGGATGGCTGGCTGCTTCTTCTTCTGTGATTTGTCCAGCTTTGACCAGTTCATTAACCAAAGAATGGTCACTAGTTAGTAATTCATACTGGCCCTCACGGACTAATCCAATGCGGGAATCACCAACATGGGCAAAAATAGCTGTTGAATCAATCAAGACAATCGCTTCCACAGTTGTTCCCATACCCTTAAAGTCTTCGGTTTGGCCCATTTCATAAATACGTTTGTTTTCTTCTTCAATGGTTTCTACCAACCAATTTTTGACCTCATTGAGATCACTTAAGTCATTTTGGGTCCATTGTCGTCCAAGATCAGTCACCGTCATCTCACTGGCAATATTACCAGCGCGGTGCCCGCCCATACCATCTGCTAGGACAATCAAGGTTGTGCCTTTTTTATTATCAAACTTATTGACAAAATCTTGATTATTGGAACGTTTCTGTCCAATGTCTGTTATTAACGAGATTTCCATAATGTATTTTTCTGACTGTGTCAGTCTCCTCCTAAATACTACTGAATACGACGAAGTTGAGCAATGAAAAACCCATCCGTATGGTATTGTTCAGGTGTGATAAGGATGCAGCCATCTCTCACAATATCTGACTGAGTATGTTTTAATGTTACTTGCTCAAAATTAGGATGATGTTGCAAGAATGTTTCGATAACTTGCTGATTTTCTTCCTGAAAAATCGTACAAGTGCTATAGGTTATTATACCACCTTTTCTTAGTGTTTGACAAACACTAGACAAGATCGCCAATTGAATCGCTTGCAAGGCAGCAAAATCCTGGTTGGCCTTGTTATATTTTATATCTGGTTTACGACGAATCAAGCCAATTCCTGAGCAAGGAGCATCAACTAAAATTTTATCAAAGCTATCAGCAGCAAAATATTGGTGGACATACCGAGCATCCAGCTTTTGGGTCTTGACCTTATCTGCTACGCCTAAGCGACTAGCATTTTCTTTGACCAGGGCAAGTTTATGGTCGTATAAATCAAGAGCAGTCACATGTCCGCTCGTTAGTTGAGCGGCAATCTGACTGGTCTTGCCACCAGGTGCACTGCAGGCATCTAGGACTGTTTCTGTTCCTTCCAGCGCCAAGGTAGGAACAACCAACTGACTTGACTCATCCTGGATGGTCACAAGGCCTGCTTGAAACCATTTACTAGCAGCAAAGCGACCAGAATCAGCTACTAGCGCTGTCTTGGCCAATTGGGAATCGCGTAAGCCAAGGTCAGCCTTAATAGCCGCTTTTTGCTTCATATCAATCAGACGTAAACTAGCCTTGCTAGGCACCCAAAGACTTTCCATGATAGCCACAGCACGGTCTTTTCCAAACTGTTCGATCAATTTTTTAACCAACCAAACTGGCACAGAATAAAGCGTAGCATAACGTTTATTAGTACGCTTAATCTTATTAGGATCTGGCCAAGCTTCTACACTAGCTCGGCGCAAAACAGCATTGACTAACTTCTCTGCCCCCTTTTTATTGCCCCGGCTTTTGGCAATAGCTACCGCATCATTGACAATTGCATGAGCAGGCACCTGATCCAAATAGTGCAGTTGATAAAAACTGAGCAAGAGCAATAAATAGACCCAGGTTTCCAATTTGTCTCGATCGGCTATAAAATGCGCCACGTACCATTCCAAGGCGATCTTGCGTGCTACTGTTCCATAGACCATTTCGGTCACCAAATTTTTATCTCTTTCAGCTAAGTTACTGGATTTGAGGTTTTTATTAAGTGCGATATTGGAGTAGGCCCCTTCTACAAACACGTCCTCTAATGTTTTAAGAGCTAAGCCACGCGCACTGTTTTGCCCATCATTTGCCAAAATAATCTCCCACTTCTAAACTACGACCAAAACCATTTAAGAAATCCGTCACGGTCATCCGTGGCTTGCCTGCTGGTTGGACAACCTTGAGAGCGAGAGCCCCTTGCCCAGCAGCAACAATCAATGACTTTTTCGTCTTAGCAAGGATCTGACCAGGCTGACCTTGACCATCAACTACTGCTACTTCATATAGTTTAAAACGTTGTCCGCCTAAAAGCGTATGAGCAACCGGCCAAGGATTCAAGCCCCGAACATGATTATAAATGGCTCTAGCCGGTTGGTTCCAATCAATTCGTTCTTCTTCTGGGCTAATATTGGGTGACAGGCTGACTTGGCTCTCGTCTTGTGCCTGGGGTTTTAATTGGCCAGAAAGATAGGCTGGCAAGGTCTTTAACAATAAATCGCGACCAAGAACCGCCAATTTTTCAAACATCGTTCCCACATTATCATCTTCTTCAATGGGAAGAGCCGCCTTAGCGATCATATCACCGGCATCCATTTTAGTGACCATTTCCATGATGGTCACTCCTGCCTCTTTGTCGCCATTAATAATGGCATGATGAATCGGAGCGCCACCACGATACTTAGGCAGTAAGGAAGCATGAACATTAATTGCAAAATCAAACGTCTTAAGTAATGAGCCCGGCAGAAATTGGCCAAAAGCAGCAGTTACAATCCCGTCAGCATCAAGCGTCATCAACTCTTCTAATTCTTGACTACCTGCTAGTTTTTCTGGCTGATAGACCGGCAGGTGGTTGGCCAAGGCCAACTCCTTGACAGGTGTCATCTTTATAACTTTTTTACGACCCACTGCACGATCTGGCTGAGTCACTACTGCTAATACGTGATACCTGTCATCATTTAGCAAGCCCTGCAAAATAGTTGCAGAAAAAATAGGGGTGCCCATAAATAGTATTTTGGTTGTCATTGTTCTTCCTTTCAGTCTTATGTTAAGCAAATCGCACTGCTTACATTAATTGTTGGGGCTCATGGTCAATACTCAATCGCAAGGGACGATTTTCCACGAGCTGATGCCAATCTAGCAGTTGATTTAAGACAGCCTCTAGCTGGTCCTCAAAACGGTACTTAATAATAATTTGGTAATGGTGCATGTTGTGGGTGCGAGCAATCGGCTTTGGTGTTGGCCCAAGAAGCTTGGTTTTATCTGACAAGGCTGCCTTGAGCTGGCCTAAAACCGCATAGGCTTTTTTGGTCACAAATGCCACATCGCTATGAGACAGCGTGATGCCCACCGTATAATAATAAGGGGGATAAGCCATCATTTGCCGGATTTTCATTTCATAAGCATAAAACGCTTCATAATCTTGCTGCTTGGCTAGTTGAATCGCATAATGGTTAGGATTATAGGTTTGAATGAGGACTTGACCTGGCTTATCTGCCCGGCCAGCCCGGCCAGCCACCTGGGTTAATAATTGAAAGGTTTTTTCTGATGCCCGAAAATCAGGCAGGTTAAGAGACGTATCCGCATTTAAAACCCCAACCAAGGTGACATTTGGAAAGTCTAAGCCTTTAGCGATCATTTGCGTGCCTAAGAGAATATCAGCTTCGTGCCGGCCAAAGGCGCTCAGCAACTTCTCATGACTGCCTTTTTTACGTGTGGTGTCAACATCCATCCGTAAAATGCGGGCCAAAGGCAAGAGAGCACTCAGTTCCTCATAGGCCTTTTGTGTCCCAGTGCCATAATAACGGATACTCTGGCTATGGCAGTTAGGACAAAGCTTGGGAATCGGCTTTTGAAAGCCACAATAGTGACAGTTCATAGTCTTTGTGTCCATGTGTAAGGTCAAGGAAATATCACAATTAGGGCAGTCATCCACATAACCACAATTGCGACACATGATAAAACTAGAATAACCGCGACGATTTAGCAGAAGAACTACTTGTTCTTGCTGGGCCAGGCGGGTTTTGATCTGCTCTAGCAGATAAGGGGTAAACGTACTGGTCTGATTTTGGCCGATATAATCTCGAAAATCAATAATCTGTACTTGAGGGACGAGAGCTGCAGGATTGGCTCGCTGGCTCAAACGCAAAAGCTGGTATCGCTCCTTACTAGCCCTAGCACGACTCTCAATACTTGGCGTTGCTGAGCCAAGGACCAAGGCTGCTTGATGCCTTTTGGCCCGCAAAAGAGCAACGTCTCGGGCATGATAACGAGGGTTTGATTCTTGCTTGTAGCTAGCCTCATGCTCCTCATCAATGATGATTGCACCAATATTTTCTAAGGGCGCAAAAATAGCTGAGCGAGCACCGACCACTACCTTGGCCTGGCCTAACTTAATCTTTTGCCACTCATCGTATTTCTCCCCATCAGAGAGACCCGAATGCATAATAGCAACCAATTTGCCAAAGCGAGCAATAAAGCGTTGCGTCATCTGCGGTGTCAAAGAAATCTCCGGAACTAAGACAATAGCCGTCTTTCCCATCCTTAAGACTGCCTCTATTACCTGCAGGTAAACTTCGGTTTTGCCAGAACCTGTAATCCCTTCTAGTAAAAAGGGCTTTGCTGTTGTGCCAATAGCAGCAGTAATTGCTGCAAGCGCCTTCGCCTGCTCAGTATTAAGAGGAAGGGCCTGCGTTTGCTCTATTGTGTCAAAATAGCTGTCGCTACGATTGACTTGCTCCGTTGTGATCACTAGGGCAGCTTGGTCAATAAAATAGCGAACGAGCTCCCGCGAATAAATCTGATAAAGGTCCGCAAGTGGGGCTTGCTGGGGATTGGCTAACAAAAACTGCCGCAGAGCCTCTTTCTTTTTCGCACGAGGAGAAATCGGCAAGGCTTCTAACACAGCCAGGTCAACCTGATAAATCTTACGTGTTTTTAGGGTTTTCTTATCCGTTGCCAAATAACTAAGGGAAAGCTGACCTTGTTTGACCAAGGCGAGAGCCCTTGCTTGTTGGTCTTGACTGAGCTGGGAAAAGAGAGCTTGATTGCCTTGACCAAAAATAAGCTCGTGGTCCGCTGGCTTAAGCTCCTGCGTAGGACTCAGTAATTTGTCATAATGAGAATTAAGCACATTTGGTAGCATTGCTTTTAACAAGCTAATTTTGTAGGAAAACACCTTATGACGCATCTCCGTCGCTAAATCAAGCTGTTCTTGGTTAAGGACAGGCTGAGCATCTAAGACTGCTACAATCGACTTAAGCTGGCTGGGGGCTTTCGTGCAGTGCACCGCAATGACAAAGCCCTGAAGTAAGCGATCACCCTTGCCAAAAGGGACGTGCACTCTTGAGCCTATCGCCACCATATCAAGAAGGTGATCTGGTACTAAGTAGGTATAAGGGCGATCGGTCTGCATTAAAGGAATATCGACAATAATGTCGGCAACTCTTGTCATACTGCCTCCTTCTTTAACGTGTCTTTAGTAGCATGAAAAAAACTAAGATTTTTAAAAACCTTAGATTTTTTCTCCTTCTTCTTCTTTTTCTTTGGCAATTTGTTCTTTAATTTTACGTTCTTCCTCTTCCTTAGCAATGCGGTCAGCTTCTAATTTTGCCCGCACAGCTGCACGCTTAGAAACAGGATCTGGGTGGATTACCACATTGCCAGATTCGATTTCTTCAAGGGCGCGCAAGGTGGATTTTACTGACTTAAAGTCTTGGGTAGGTTTAGCACCTGCCTCCAGTTCATGTGCACGTTTTGCTTGTAACATCACAAGAGAATATTTTGAAGGAACTTTGTCCAATAAGGTATCAATTGAGGGTTTTAACATCATGGTAATTCACTCTTTCCAAATAATTAAGATAGGGGATTGGTTTCTTTAATCATATTATCATAACGACCGATAACCCGCTCCACTCGAAAATGTTCGGTCTCAATGATTCGTTTCACTCGCTCTGCAGCTAAGGGAACCTGGTCGTTAACCACCGCATAATCATATTCGCGCATCAAGGCAATTTCTTCCTTGGCCCGTTCAATGCGTTTTTTAATGACTTCTTGACTATCAGTTCCACGACCTACCAAGCGATCTTGGAGCTCATCTAAATCTGGGGGAGTGAGAAAAATAAAGACACCATCTGGCACTTTATTTTTGACCTGTAAGGCTCCTTGTACTTCAATTTCTAAGAAAACATCAATTCCCTTATCAAGCGTCTCATTCACATAAGTCAAGGGTGTCCCATAATAGTTGCCAACGTATTCTGCGTATTCTAACATTTGCCCCTGGCGAATGAGCTCTTCGAATTCTTCACGGGTTCGAAAGAAATAATCCACGCCATCAACTTCACCCGGCCTTTGCGGACGCGTCGTCATTGAAACGGAATACTCAAATTTATGATCAGGCGTTGAAAAAATTTCCTGGCGTACCGTTCCTTTTCCAACACCTGATGGCCCGGAAAAGACGATCAACAAACCACGTTCAGACATTCTTATCTCCTTAAAAACTGCTTTCTAATAGTTTAACAAAATCACCTACCTTTTTCAAGGTAATTATTTGCTCGCGCTAGCTTTGTATACCAAGTAAGCTATTTCTAGTTAAGCCCCTCCTTACCATTTGCATTTCAAAGAGGGTGGGTGCCTGGTAGCCTTCACAAACGAAACACCCTGCTGCACAAATGTGCCAACACAACATAATAGCACTCGCCTCTCTTAGCCGTCCTTATTTACAGCAACTTACAAGGTATTAAGAAAGCCAAGCCGAGTCAGGTGAGACGAAGCGAGGCGTGGTGAGCACTTCCTTGCTAGGGCTAGGGCGGCTTGGCTTGTTATTTTTTAACGTCTGATCAGTAGCTAGGGCAAAGCAAGCCCTGTGACCGCTGCCTTTTTGTGCTTGCAGGTTTTTTGCCTTTCTGTACAAAAAATTGTGACTCAGACGAATCACAATTTTTGTCTTATTTAGCATAATCAATAGCTCGCATTTCTCGAATGACAGTAACCTTGATATTGCCCGGATAGTCCAGGTTATTTTCGATTTTTTCACGAATTTTATGGGATAAAACGACAACCTGATCATCAGAAACCTTTTCTGGTTGGACCATGATGCGAATCTCACGACCGGCTTGGAGGGCAAAGCTATTTTGCACCCCATCAAAGCTAGTGGCAATTTCTTCTAAATCGCGTAGCCGCTTGATATAATTTTCCATAGATTCATTGCGCGCACCAGGTCGAGCGGAGCTTAGGGCATCCGCTGCGGCAACGAGCACAGCAATCACTGAATCGGGCTCAACATCACCATGGTGACTAGCAATGGTGTTGACGACAACAGGGTGTTCCTTGTACTTACGAGCGAATTCCATGCCGATTTCGACGTGGCTACCTTCGACCTCTCGGTCAATGGCTTTGCCCATATCGTGGAGAAAGCCGGCGCGCCGCGCAAGCGAAACATTTTCGCCCAGTTCACCAGCTAAGATACCAGCCAATTTACCAACTTCCACGGAATGGCGAAGGACATTTTGGCCATACGAAGTGCGAAATTGCAGGCGCCCCATAATCTTGATTAAATCTGGGTGAAGATTAGGAGCCCCAATCTCATAAGCAGCTGCTTCACCATATTCGCGAATGCGGTTATCCATTTCCAGGCGATTTTTTTCGACTAATTCTTCAATCCTTGCAGGATGAATCCGTCCATCAGCAATCAAGGACTCCAAAGTCATGCGAGCAATCTCACGGCGAATCGGATCAAAACCTGACAAGACAACCACTTCTGGGGTATCATCGATAATGACATCAATACCTGTCAAGCTTTCTAAAGTCCGGATATTACGGCCCTCACGGCCAATAATACGGCCCTTCATATTGTCATCTGGCAGATGAACTGTCGTAATCGTTTGCTCGGTCACATACTCACCTGCCACACGTTGCATGGCTTGAGCCAATAAATCTTTAGCGGTCTTGGTGGTACGATCCTTAATCTCACGCTCAGCTTCACGGATACGTGTCGCAATTTCATGCGTGAGCTTATTTTCCGTTTCCATCAGGATGACTTCACGAGCTTCGGCAATTGTCATCGCTCCAACGCGTTCTAATTCCGCGCGTTTTTCATCTTCTAATTTTTCTACCTGCGTTTGGCGCTCATCAATATGTTTAGATTTATCGGTCAGACTTTGTTCTTTACTATCAAGTGTTTTTTCTTTACTTGATAGATTTTCATCTTTACGGTCAAGAGAAAAGGCACGTTCTGTTAAACGTGTTTCTAACTGTTTTAACTCTTGTCTTTCAGATTTAAATTCATTTGCAACTTCTTCACGATATTTTCTGGCCTCTTCTTTTGCCTCAAGCAGTAATTCTTTACGGCTTGCTTTACTGTCACGTTCAGCTGCCAAGCGGATATTTTGGGCATCAGACTCCGCTTTTCCCCGAATGTTAACAGCATCTTGCTCAGCATTTAAAAGGGTCAAATCTGCACCTTCTTTCGCTGATTTTAATTTCAACGAAATAAGCACATAACCTATGATCAAACCAATGAGGGCACAAACAAGTAATGTAATCACATAAATCATGTTTATACCTCAATATATATTAGTTTTCTTTATAGAAATCTATTACTAAGTTTATCATAAAATAATCTTTTAGACAATTTAAATAAAACAGAATTCTCTCTTAGTCAGAAAGTTTTTATGGTATCATAAGAACATAAAAAAAAGGAGACTTTTATGGCAAAAGACGTTATCGTTGAGAGTTTTGAACTCGATCACACCCTCGTTCAAGCCTCTTATGTTCGACTGATCTCTAAAGATCAAGGACCAAAGGGCGACACCATTACTAATTTTGATGTGCGGCTGGTGCAGCCAAACACTAATGCTATTGAAACCGCCGGCCTACATACTATTGAGCATCTCTTGGCCAAGCTTATTCGCCAACGCATTGATGGCATGATTGACTGCTCCCCCTTTGGCTGCCGGACTGGTTTTCACCTGATCATGTGGGGCCAGCACAGCAGCACAGAAATCGCCAGCATCATCAAGGACTCTCTGCAAGAAATTGCCAACGGCATCACTTGGGAAGACGTGCCTGGTACCACTATTGAATCCTGTGGCAACTACAAAGATCACAGCCTCTTTGCCGCTAAAGAATGGGCCAAGCTGATCTTAAGCCAGGGAATCTCAGATGATGCCTTTAAGAGACAGATCGTCTAAACCCTAAGCCCAAGCACCGCTCACAAGGGCCCTTTGGCCTGAGCCTTAGCTCCTTGGGCCCTCTAGTCACCAAAACCCCCTCTTTTTTGACCAAAAAGAGGGGGTTTTGAGCAGCCAGCATCCCGCCAATCAGCCCCTTGCTGCGCGAGCAGCTGAAACAGAGCCACCAGCAAGCGAGCCGGGCTAAAAAAGGATTGGCAGTGCCAATCCTTGGGAATGTATTCTAACAAATTAAACTTAAGCCACTAGAACTAATTTTTTTATTGTTAACCCCTGAATAGACTTATAAATTTGCTAATAATACCAAGGAAAAATTGAAATAATGATTCTAGCACTGACTCATCCGAACTAAAAAGTGAGCCATCACTATTCGCACTAACGGCTTCAGGAGCCCATAAGTATAGCGCTAAGATGACCAAGCTCAAGCAGGCTAGTATCACCTGAGTGCGTTTTTTCTTTAACATTAGTGTTTCTCCATCTCTGTTATTTTTTAGAAACCTAGCTTTTTTCTAAAATCCGCACCCATTATATATAAGTCTTTGGTGGGACACAAGTTCATAAAATAAGAATATGGTGCAGGTCTGGCTAGAGCCGGTCCTGCTTTTTTAGATTGGATTTCCTCTCGACAATGCCACCACGCTTTCTCTGGCTGGCACATTCGGATGTTTTGGTTTTTGCTGAACTTTCTCGAACCACAAGGACATTTTTATCATGCTGGGTGACTTATTGAAGTCAAAAGAAGTCCTTCTGAAAAAAACTGCCCGGCAAACCTCTCTGTTATTGTTTGATTAAAAAACTATCAAAACGCTATATTTTCCATTGATTTTCGCAATCAAAAGTCGTAAAATGAAAGCGGAAACAATTTGTTTGAGATAGAAAGGAGTTAAAATAGAAAATTGTACTTATCAAACAAATTAAAATAACTAATCTACCGTGGTCGTCAATACTTAAAAAAGGGTATACAAATGAAAATTAAAAATATATAGCATTGTTATTAACAAGTCTTTTAGTAATATCTACGACGGTACCGCCCTTTATTTCAGCCAGAGTACTAGCTGATGAAAGAACCTCGATAACTTCAGAATATACTACCGAAGAACAAAAACAGATGGATAAGTTTGCTGCGGTTTTAGAAAAGATGTTCGCTAAAGGAGTAACAGAAGAAAATTTCAAACAGTATGCTCAAGCAAATTATAGTGAAGAAGAATTAATGATTGCCGACAGAGAAATGAATACAAATTTATCTCAAATCCAAGATGATGATGTCATCATGTATAAAATGGATTGGAATGCATTGGGAAGTTATATGGCAAATAAAATCAAAGACGAGTTGTTAGCAATGATAAGTATTGGAACAATCATTACGTATGCCAAAAGAAAAGCATGGAAAGAATTAGCCACAATAGTCATTAAATATGTTGCCAAAGCATGGGTCAGAACAAACGTTGCATTCATTGCCGGACAATTAGCTATTTGGGGGTTACAATGCGGCATAAACTTCTAAAAGAAATATTATTTTGGACCTTGCTTTTCGGCATTTTTCAGCTGATATACTTCAGTCGAACTAACAATTTCTTTTCGCTCCCAGTTGCTTTAATCTGGTTAATTGTTTTTGTGATTTCTAAGTATTTAGAATCAAAAAGTAAATGAAAGCGGAAATAGAATTTCAAATAAGAAAGACTAACAAATCGTAAAAACAATATCAATTGACATGCCTTTGATTGTTACATGTAGTGGGGGACAAAGTCTATATACGAGAGAGAACCTCAATTTGGTTCTCTCTTTTGTTTTGTTCAAAGTGCTAACGATTTTTGTGCTGAAAGTGTTGAAGTGACATACAAAACAGCGATTTTTGCAAATCGCTGTTTTGTATGTTTCTATTAATAATCTAACGCGTCAGCATGGCCTGGAGCATTGCCGACAAAGTAACCCGTCTTACAATTAAGTGAGAACAAGTAAGTGCCATCTGGTTTAAACATATTGTAGTAGCCATTGCCATTAATAATATTCACCGGATCTAAGATATAGTTATTGCCGGAAATATAGCCACGCGCTTGCGAAGTGGCAACAATTCTTTCCAAAACACCAGGATTGAAGGCCCAGGCCGGATTAGTCCGGTCTGCAATCAAGCCTTGATTGTATGGAACCCGAGAAAGGTTGCGCTCAAGATGACTATAGCTAGCGCCATTACCGACAATGGTCACAGAACCAGTCGGATTTGGGGTCACTTGGGCCTGATTAGCTTGTGGCCCTGCCTCTTGCCCACCAGGCTGACTATCGGTGTTTGCTGCCTCTGCTTTATCAGCTTGCGCTGCCGTTTTAGCGGCTTGGGCAGCTTTTGCGGTCTCGGATTTTTGTTTGAGTTGGTTGCGGCCATCTGTAATGACCGATTGTAGCAGGCTATCTAGGGTTGCGTTACCCGTTTTGAGCTGATCAGCTTTTAAATCATCAAAGTTCGCATCAGACTTTACACTTGCCGTCACCTTTTCGCCGTTTTTAATCGCCTGACTTGAAAACTTACCATTGACTGCCTGAATAGCAGCAATCTGTTTTTTCAATTGGTCAACTTTTTGATTGGCCGACTCATAATAGGCTGTGCCTTTTAGCTTGGCTAATTGGGTCGTAAGCTGTGGCAAATGGTCAAACATATCATTTTTTAACTTTGTTTGATTTTTATCAAGGAAAAAACTAGCGTAGCTTTTTTCAAAGGCTTGAGCGTTGGCCTTGTTTTTGCTAATTTTAGAAATTTCCTTGACACTGGTTTGACTCTGTTTTGTGCTTGGTGCACTATTTTTTTGTTTGAGAACATTTAGGCCAAAAGCAACCGCCAAGACAAGCAACAATAAGGCTAAGAGAGCGACTAAAAGGCCCTTTTTGGGGTTTTTCTTTGGCGTTTCATCCTTAAAAGGATGGTCTTCATCTGAATGAGGCTCATCAAAATGGGATGGAACCAGCAGGTTTTCTGTTGGTCCAGGCACTATTACTGGGGCTTCCTCAACCAATAGGTCTTCTGTGACCGGGGTTTGAGCAGCAACAATCGACTCTTCCTCCTCGTTAGCAGTGTCGTGATGATTTGGCTGTTCACCATCTGTCGGTGAGGTCTCCTGAGCTGCTTGAGCTTGCTGGTCAGCAACCTTAGATTCTGTATATTTTGCCAACTCTTGCCGCTGCTTTTCGATGAATTTATCTAAACTAGCCGTATCTAAGGCTTCCATCTCAGCAGCCTTCGTTTCGAACTTTTGTGATGCAACCTCGTCACGGTGTTGTTTGATGTATTTATCCAAGATACTATCATCTTCAGTGACTCCGGCTTTGATTTCTGATTCTTTGCGAACAGCTTCGCCAACAGTCAGATGCTTAGCATCATCTATGGCTAGCGACTCTTGTTCGTCTTGTTCAAAATCCTTTGTATCTTCTGACACACCTATTACCTCTCAATCATTGCTGACGCTTTATACGCTGACCGTAAAAGTGGTATAAATCAACTTTTAGGGTGCCGTTGTATAATTTGCGTTTTTTATCGGCGACTCGCCCAAAGTGACGTTCAAACTGTTCGTCACTGGTCAAAATAAATTGACTCCAAGTTTTTAGCGGAGCAAATGTTGCACCCATTTCATTATACAAGATGTCAACAGCTTTGTCATCAAGCAACCGTTCTCCATAAGGAGGATTGGCAACAATCACGCCATTTTGCTTTGTCGTGCGAAAATCTTGTAGTCGCATTTGCTTAAAGGTAATCACACCGGTCAGGCCAGCTTCAGCGGCATTTTGCTCGGCAATGGCAATCATGCGGCCATCACTATCAAAGCCCGAAATATCCAGCTCAATATCATAGTTGGCTTCCATTTCAGCAGCATCACGAACGGCTTGGATCAGGCTTTGATCTACCCAAGGCCAGGCTTCAAAGGCAAAGGAACGATTAAAGCCTGGGGCAATATTCATGCCAATCAAAGCGGCTTCAATACAAAAGGTGCCCGAACCACAAGTCGGGTCAACCAGCGGCTTATCCGGGAACCAATTGGTCAAAGCTAAAATAGCCGCCGCCATATTTTCCTTAATAGGCGCTCCGCCCTTAGCCACACGATAACCACGCTTAAACAAGCTAGAACCGCTGGTATCAATCATCAAAGTAGCTTTGTCCTTCACAAGCGAAACTTCAATATTAAAGGCTGCACCCGACTCTTGAAGGGGGACGCCTTCAGGGCGATGATAAACCTGCTGAAGCTTTCTGGCCACGGCCTTTTTAGTGATGGCCTGCACACTTGGTTCATTATGGAGCCTTGATTTGACACATTTGGCCTTGGTGATGGGAAAGGCTGCGCCCAAAGGGAGGTAGGCCTCCCAGTCTAGCTTGAAGACGCCTTGGAAAAGATCTTCGAAAGTTTTTGCTGGAAAAGTTCCTACGATAATTTTAATCCGATCAGCTGCGCGCAACCATAAATTAGTGGTGATGATAGCTCTGACATCCCCTGTAAAATAGACTTTACCGTTATCAACCTGGCAGTCATACCCTAAAGCACGGACCTCTTTGGCCACGACTGATTCAAGGCCGGCAGCAACAGTGGCAACAAGTTTAAATGTTTCTTTCATGTGATTACTTTCTCATTAAATAAAGCTAGCCAGAGCTAGCTTAACAACCTAATATGCAATTTTCTATAAGCCATGTTTTGTTCCAGAAATGACTAGGTCTCATTTCCTTCGATAATCATCTGTCTACTGTTTAAATAAACAGTCAGGATACCTTGTTCGTTTCCAAGTATCCCATGCCCCGACCAAAGTTTGGGTTGCTAGCTTGAGGGGTTTACCGCGTTCCATTTTTTACGTTTCCATAAAAACTCCGTCACTGTGGCACTTTCAGAGATACTATGGCATATCCTAAAACTTAGCCAGTTCTCCCGCCGTAATATTCTTAAACGAATATTCCTAGGCTTATTTGTTCGCCTAGCACAAACACTACCGGCATCACAGCCAGTGCTAGCATGGACTTTCCTCATAGTATGACAATACCATGCGATTATCCAAAAATTGCATTTCCTTTGTGATGAATTATTTATCAGCGATTTGTTTGCCAAAGACCTCTTTTTCTAAGCGGCTAATCCGCTTGAGAATATCAAAGTTAGTCGCTGATTGAGTGATACGTGTTGGCTGTGGCGCCATATTGGTCTCCATAGCCGAGGTTTGGCGTTCGGGTGGTGTTACCTTTTTCAAGCGTTCAATCTCAGCTTTTAAGGCTTCGTTTTCTGCAATATAAGCTTCATAGTCCTTGATAACGTTATCCAAGAACTCATCGACTTCTTTCTTGTCAAAACCGCGCATGCTGGTCTTAAACTCTTGTTCAAAAATGTCCTTAGGACTGTAAATAATACGTGCCATTCTATACTCTCCAACTAGTCATTCTAATTTTTTCAATATCACTATTATGATACAGAAAAAGATACTAAAAAGCAAGCCTAAAACAGACCGAATCATTCCCGTAGTTAATATTGTTGTCCAATTTGTTATAGTCCAAAGGGAGATAATAATGACTTTCCTTGTCTTAACAATTGGTCAACAATATTCACTGATGCCCTTTCTTCCAATTAAATGC
>NZ_WLZU01000016.1 GCF_009870755.1 Streptococcus halichoeri | reverse complement strand
TGCATTTAATTGGAAGAAAGGGCATCAGTGAATATTGTTGACCAATTGTTAAGACAAGGAAAGTCATTATTATCTCCCTTTGGACTATAACAAATTGGACAACAATATTAACTACGGGAATGATTCGGCTTAGTAAATGATTGACTTAGCCACCTTACCATACTATACTTATATGAGTATAAGTATCCAGCAAGCTTTTTTTATTATCCTTATTCATAGTCTAGATACTTTAATGCAGTGAATTAAAAAGGAGTTATTATGTCTAACCAATATTCCCGACAATCCAAAAACCCTAATAACGATCCCAGCAAACATATCAAAACCGGCTTTACGGCCTTGCAAAAAATGATAGCACTTATTGGGGGGATTTTAAGTATTATTGTTGCTACTATCACCATATCTAGGACTTTACATCCTAGTGATGATACCAAAAAAACTGACAATGGAACCTCAAGCTCAACAGTTGTCCATATTATTGAAAAAGATACTAAAGATACCACCAACCATGACAATGCTACAACACCGTCATCAACCGCACAAGAAACTCCGCAAACGTCATCAACACAAGCATCCTCTACAAGCCCAAGCACACAAAGTAGTCCTTCAACAAACTCTTCATCTGTTCCAGAAACCTCCAACGCCACAGACATAAGCCAACCTACACAATAAAATCCCACCTAGCAATAACTGTTTAACGATTAAAAAACCACAAGCAGGTTTTTGAACGATACTCCACAAGTTAGACCAAAAATCTAACCAATGGAACGACGTTCCTATTCCCTTGCCTGTGGTTTTTAATATGGCATTTAGAGGAGCCAGCTGCTAACACAACAGCTAAGTAAGTGCTGCCAAGCCACCAGTCTTAGTTTTTAGCGCATGGTGACAAATTCTTCAGCTCCGGTTGGATGGATGGCGACGGTACGATCAAAATCAGCTTTAGTGGCCCCCATATTGATCGCTACAGAAAAGCCCTGAATCATTTCATCAACGCCATAACCGATGCCGTGCAGACCAACAATCTTTTCTTTCTCACCGACTGTGACTAGTTTCATGAAACATTTTTGCCGATGCTCACCAAGTGCTGTGTACATAGGTGTGAAGGTGGATTGATAACAATGCACCTGTTTTGCACCATATTCATGAATAGCTTGCGCTTCTGTTAGACCAATTGCCCCAATGGCTGGATGGCTAAAAATGACACTAGCAATATTATTGTAATTGAGTTTTGCTTTAGTCTGATGATTAAAGAGACGTTCTGAGAGGTAGCGACCAGCTGCAATAGCAACTGGTGTGAGAGCTAGTTTGCCATTAACATCCCCGATTGCATAAATCCCTTGCACAGAAGTTTGCTCGTAGTCATCTGTCTTGATATAACCTTTATCGTCTAGGGCCACACCAATTTTTTCTAATCCATAGCCACTCGTATTTGGTTGCCGGCCGATAGCCCAGATGACTTGATCAACGATTGTAGACTGACCATTGGTAAAAGATAATTCCAGCTGACCGTTGGGTAATTGGGTCACAGCTTTGGCATCAGAGTGTGTCACTAGTCTAGGACCAGACTTGGCCATTTGTTCGACCAAGACCTCAACGACATCACTATCAAATGTGCGCAAGGGACGATCATGCCGAACATACAAGCTCACGTCAGAACCAAGGGCTTGTAAGACACCAGCAATTTCAACAGCAATATATCCTGCACCCACAATAGCGACTTTTTTAGGTAACTCTTCCAGTGCAAAAAAACCATCTGAGGTGATGCCCAACTCAGCACCAGGGATTTTGGGCACACGCGGTCTACCGCCAGTCGCAAGTAAAATATGCTCAGCAGTATACTGTTGATCACCAACTTGGACGGTATGTGAATCACAAAAACGCGCATAGCCCTTTAAGACTTCAACACCTGTTTGCTTAAACCCATTCTCATAAGACTTATGAATCCGCTCAATATAGGCCTCTCGATTGTTTTTTAAGGTTGCAAAAGTAAAATCCGTCTGCCCGACTTCAAAACCATAGTCCTTGGCATAGCTCGATAGGGTTTCAGCAATTTGGGCGCCATACCACATGACTTTTTTAGGCACACAGCCCAAATTGACACAGGTTCCTCCGATTTCCTTGGCTTCAATCAGCAAAACTTTTGCTCCTCGCATCGCCGCCCGGTTAGCAGAGGCAATGCCGCCACTCCCGCCACCTATAACAATATAGTCATATGCTTTCATGTTTTCTTCCTTTCCTATTATGCTGTCATGGCTTTGCTTTATTCAAACTTACATCAAAAGGCATTAGTTCAAATGAAGCTAATGCCTTTTTGGCCGGTCGTCAATTAGACGAGGTCTTTAAGTGGTGCAAACACAATACGTTCAATATCGGTGATATAGACTGAAAGATGTTGTTGGGCATCAAAGTAGGCTTTGAGCAAGGTATTTCCTTCAATTTTTTGGCTAAGTTCTTGGATTTCTGCTTGTTCGTCAGCAGATGGGGTTTGACCAGATTGCATCAGCCCCTGAATTTTTTCTTGCATGGCAACAAAGTCAGAAAAAAGCGCATCTGCTTCGGCATTTTGGGCAATCGCTTCTTTTGCGGCCTCTACTTGTTTGAATTCTGGGAGAGAACGCAAGGCGCGCTCTAAATGATTAGCATGGTCATAAATTTCTTGTGACATGATAGTCTCCTTTTTAAATGGTAGTCTCATCATACCATAATTTTATGGATTAGTCGCTTAATAGTCTTTTAAATACTGACGATAAGTGTGCAGGTAGTGTCGCAAATCCTCCATAGATGCAGCCGGAAAGGACGCTAACAGTTCTTGCGCCAAAACAGTGGCAACCACATGTTCCATTACCACGCCGGCTGCCGGTAGAGCTGTAGGATCAGACCGCTCAACAGTAGCTTTATAAGGCTCATGGCTATCAATATCTACCGACATCAGAGGCTTATACAAGGTGGGGATGGGCTTCATCACGCCATGGATAATCAGAGGCTGGCCATTAGTGACGCCACCTTCAAAACCGCCTAAATGATTCGTTTTACGGCTATAGCCCTTTTCCTTGGTCCAGATGATTTCATCCATGACTTGAGAACCCTTTAGATGGCCCATGGCAAAGCCCATACCAAAGTCAACCCCCTTAAAAGCATTGATAGACAAGACAGCCTGGGCTAGCTTGCCATCTAACTTTTTATCCCAATGACTGTAATCACCAAGACCAGCGGGCACGCCTTCGACAACTGTCTCAATAATGCCACCAATCGTATCGCCTTCTTTTTTGATGGCATCAATCTGTGCCTTGATGCTTGCCTCCTGGTCTGGATTAACAATTCCTAGATCCGACTGCGCTGTGAGCGCCCTAATAGTGGCCACATCTAATGAGTCTGGCAATACAATCTCTTGACCGCCAAAAACTAAAACGTGATTAGCCAACTGAATCCCTACATCTGCTAAGAGCAGCTGGCAAACTGCTCCCACAGCAACACGCATCGTTGTTTCCCTGGCAGACGAGCGCTCTAAGGCATTGCGCAAATCCCTGTGATGAAACTTCATGCCACCGACCAAGTCAGCGTGGCCAGGCCGTGGGCGGCTAACCCGGCGTTTTCCTTTTAAAGCAGCAGGAATATCCTCAACAGCCATAACCTCTAACCACTTTTGATGGTCTTTGTTGTGGACAGTGAGGGTGATGGGGCCACCTGTGGTTTGGCCATGGCGAACGCCTGAGGAAATCTCAACCTGATCTTTTTCAATGGCCATTCGGGCTCCACGCCCATAGCCGCCTTGGCGCCGCTTTAGGGCGTGATTGATGGCCTCAGCTGGCAAAGACAATCCTGCTGGAATGCCTTCAATAATAGCTGTTAATGATGGGCCGTGTGATTCTCCTGCGGTTAAATAACGCATGACAGCTCCTTTGCATTTTTATAGTTATTACTTACTGATTGCTTTTCGTTGATGGAAAAAGCATTATTCTTACTGTAAGAATAATGCTTTATTAAGATAACAGTCATACTTCCATTTCAAGGACCGTCATGATTTTTTTCATATCAGACAAAGACACCTGGCCTGGGGCACTGCTTTCATCCATAGAGACAAAAGTCCAGGAAGAGCCAACCACATCTCCTGATAAACGTGAAATTCGCCCTAATTTTCCCATGGACATGGTCGCATAGGTCTGCTCAGGATTTAAGGTTTTAAAACCACGAGTATAATTCATCAAATCAAGGACATCTTGCTCGCTCTTTGGCATGACTGCAATCTTGACGACTCGAGGAGCCAATTTTGTCATTTCTGAAAAAGCTTGCATTAGGCTTTCTGGCGTTTCTTCGAAGTTATGGTAGGAGAGTATCAGATTAGGAAACTCTAACATTTGATGAAACACGTCTTTGTGCGTAAAATATTCAAAATCAATATAATCAGGATTATAGATGCTATTAATTTCCTTGAGGATTGCGACGTATTCGTCATCAGTCAGCGAAAGCTGACCGCCTTGCTCAGAGGTGCGCAAGGTGAAGATAATCTCCCGTCCGGCAAATTTTTCAAAAATAGCTGGCGCAACGGAAATAATGGCTTCTTTTGGAAGATAGTCTGCTCGCCACTCAATGAGATCTACATCATCATATCTTGCAATATCAATAGCTTGTGCTTCTTCAATGCTATGGGGCATTACGGGTGCTACAATTCTCATTTTTGTACCTTCATTGTAAAAACCTTTAAATAATTACTTCTTTCGTCTGCTGAATTTATTGTAAAATCATCGGGCAGTTGTTGGAAATCAACCACTTGAACACTGTGTTCCCCAAAGCCTTTTTGGAGTTGTTGCTTAAACTGCTGCTTGGACATATTGGCAGCATTGGTTGATGCTATCAAATAGCCACCTGGCTGTAGTAAATCAAGGGCCTGGGCGATTAATCTATGATAATCTTTGGTAACAGAAAACGTCTGTTTTTTGTTACGCGCAAAGCTTGGAGGATCAATCACGATAACATCATACTTTAAGCTTTTACGTTTGGCGTATTTGTAATACTCAAAAACATCCATGACATAAAAACGATGCGCCTTTGGGTCCAAACCATTTTCGCGGAAGTGAGCAAGCGAGAGTTCTTTAGAGCGTTTCGCTAAATCAACCGAGGTTGTAGAGCTTGCTCCGCCAATTGCCGCTGCGACAGAAAAAGCTGCCGTATAGGAAAAGAGGTTTAGTACGGACGCTCCTCGTGCGAGCCCTTGTACCAGTTTTAAGCGAACGTCATGCTGGTCCAAAAAGATCCCCGTCATTAAGCCATTATTTAAAAAAACATGGTAGCGTACGCCATTTTCCGTAATAACATAATCTTTTGGGCAGTGTTCTCCATATAAGTGCGAGGATTCCGGCAAGGCTTGCTGCGTTTGGTATCTTATCTTACTATAAGCTCCTTTAATGTCGGGGAAAACTGCCTGAAAAGCTTCCGTAATTATCGGCAGCTGCTGATACACAAAATGATTGTACCAAGAAAACACCGCAAAGTCATCATAGCGATCAATGGTCAATCCACCAAAATCATCACCTTCTTGATTAAAAAGTCGATAGGCAGTTGTATCCTTGGAAGTTTCAAAGGCCTTGCGTTTAGCTTTAGCTGCTTGGAAGAGTTGAACAAAATAAGCTTTTGTTAAGCTGATTTTTCCCTGTCCCAAAAACCAGCCAGAGCCTTTATTTTGGCGTGATAAATAGGCTGTGCCAATTAAGCGCTGTGATGACTTAGCATAGAGATAGACGATCTGGTCAGTCTTCATCTGATGATCTAGGGCTTCTCCATCTAGCAACTGAACGCCAGACATTAGCTTCTTTTCTAAAAAAGAATTGATATAGAGCTTACTCATAGTCTATATTATACCAAATACTCTTAAAAAATCATAGTAAATTTGAACTCAAGCCAAGCAAGTGCGTCTTTTTTTTGATATAATCTAATTTGAGATTTTGTCTTTAGGAAAAAATAGTTAAGGAAGTTCCTAGTGTGAATAAATTAAAAACGTTTTGCAATAGATTAATCAATACCAGGTTTGGCTTTGTTCTAGCCTTAGTTTTCCTTTATTGGGTAAAAACTTTTTGGGCCTATCATGTTGACTTCTCACTTGATATTTCCAATCCCTATCAGCTGTTTTTAACAGTAATTAACCCAATTCCTTTTGCCTTGCTCCTCATCGGCTTGGCTCTTTATATCAAAAATACGAAAGCCTTCTATATTACATCGTGGCTCTTGTACATCGCACTTAACTTATTACTGATTTCAAATTCCATCTACTTCCGTGAATTTTCTGATTTCATTACTGTTAGTGCTATGCTAGCTAGTAGTAAGGTTTCTGCTGGTTTAGGGGATGCTGCCGTCAACCTGGTACGCATCTGGGACCTGATTTATGTGCTTGATTTTCTCATACTCATTCCTTTATTTATCACCAAAAAAATCAAGCAAGATTGCAGGCCCGTTAACAAACGCGCCTCATTTGCCATTACAGCTTTGTCCTTTCTACTCTTATCAGTCAATCTATTTTTAGCAGAGATTGATCGACCAGAGCTATTGACGCGCGGCTTTTCCAACACCTACATCGTTCGGGCTTTGGGCTTACCAGCTTTTACTGTCTATAGTGGCAATCAAACCTATCAGGCCCAAAAAGAACGCAATGGCGCCACAGCCAGTCAACTCAGCCAGGTACAACATTATGTTAAAGAGCATTATGCTGCCCCAAATCCCAAATATTTTGGCGCGGCTAAAAATCGCAACGTTATTGTCATTCACTTAGAGAGTTTTCAACAGTTTGTGATTGATTATAAACTAAAAGATGCTGATAAAGAGTACGAAGTCACTCCCTTTTTAAATTCCCTTTACCATTCAAATGACACGCTGGCTTTTTCAAACTTTTTCCACCAAGTAAAAGCCGGAAAAACCTCTGATGCAGAAACCATGATGGAAAATTCTCTGTTTGGCTTAAATAGTGGATCCTTTATGGTTAACTACGGTGGTGAAAACACCCAGTTTGCTGCTCCAAATATCCTAGCACAAAAAGGCGGCTACACTAGCGCAGTGTTTCACGGGAATGTCGGGACCTTCTGGAACCGCAATAACACCTACAAGCAATGGGGCTACAACTACTTTTTTGACTCCAGCTACTTCTCCAAACAAAACGACCGCAATTCCTTCCAGTATGGGCTTAACGATAAATATATGTTACGTGACTCCATTAAGTATCTGGAACGGCTGCAACAGCCCTTTTATACCAAGTTCATCACTGTAAGTAATCACTACCCTTACACGAGTCTAAAAGGTGAAAGCGATGAAGAAGGTTTCCCCTTGGCTAAAACCAAAGATGAGACCATCAATGGCTATTTTGCCACTGCCAATTATCTGGATTCTGCCTTAAAGGCCTTCTTTGACTACCTCAAGGCAGCAGGACTCTATGATAATGCCCTTATCGTTTTATATGGTGACCACTACGGTATTTCCAACTCACGCAACACCAGCCTTGCTAAGCTCTTAGGGAAGGACCCAGAGACCTGGTCTGACTATGACAATGCCATGTTACAGCGGGTCCCTTATATGATTCATATCCCAGGTTTCAAACAAGGGGGCATTCATAATACCTTTGGTGGGGAAATTGATAATCTACCAACCTTGCTTCACCTTTTAGGGATTAATACTACGCATTTTGTCCAGCTGGGACAAGACCTCCTATCTCCTGACAACAAGCAAATCGTTGCCCAAAGGACCTCAGGAACTTATATGACCCCACAGTATACGAGCTATGGCGGACGCCTCTATAATACAACGACTGGTGTTGAAATCACCAATCCTGATAAGGTAACAACTGCGAAGGTCAAAGAAATTCGTGAAGCTACAGCTAGCCAATTAGCGATGAGTGATTTGGTGCAAACAGGTGACCTGCTGCGCTTTGATACCCATAATGGGCTCAAAGCAGTCGATCCTAGCGCCTTTAACTACACCCATCAATTAAAACAATTGGTCAAGGTAGAAAAGGAACGCGGCGCCCATTCCACTAGCTTATATGACCAGCGCCAACAAAAAAGCTCGCAGGATTTATTTGTAGCACCTTCTTACCTCCAATTAAATCCCGAGGCCAAGCAGCCTGAAACCAGCAAAAGCAGCGAAGCGGACAAGTCTAAACAATAAGCTAACACGTCAGTACCTGCTACCAAAAACAAATCCCTCCCTTGAATGATAGTTATGCTATCACACAAAGGAGGGATTTCATTTATTTAAAAGAGGAGAGCCGTGGGCTCTCTGGGTAATGGTTGGGAGTTATAGAGTTTGTTATCTAAACCAACGAATGTCTCTTATTTTTTTAGGTGTTGATAAGCATTTTTCTAAATCTTCTAAACGTTTTAACCTTTCAGAATTCGAAAAATAGGAGTCATTTTGCATTAGTTTTAAATAGTCATAACCAGCTTTCATGTCTTTTTGATATCTACTTGGCACATCCTTAATTGCCTTTTCAAGTAAACTTAGTTTTTTTTCAAATATATTTTTAACGGTTCCATCAGCTTCAGCACTTCTTACTTCTTCTTCAACAGCTCGAATTTTAGAGAAATCATCTAAGGATTCAACCTTAGTCTGAAAGTTATTTTCTAAATGTCGACTTTTGACTTTGTTCATCAATTTTTCTCTATCGGTTTCAAGTGCTCGTTCAGTTTCCGACAAGTTTGAATTATGCGTCACCCTCAATGCACTCACGGGTCGGGTTCCTAGGGTAAACATTAGTCCGGCAAGGACTGTTAAACTGCCCATAAGGCAGGCTACTTTAGATAATTTCATGATAATCTTCAAATGATAGGGAAGGCCTTTCTAAGCTTGGGTGGGCCCGCTGGCTTTTGCTTAGGAAACATCCCTATCTATTTTCCTTTCTGATAATGTGTTTTCGCTCTTTGGCAATAAAAAAGAGCAGGGTTGTGATTTTAAGTTATAGCCGGCTAATCACTACCACATTATATTATAATAAGATTATAAAATAAATACCTTATCTCTCTTATTTTATTGATTTTTGCTAAAAAAATGACCCTGAAAATCAGGTCTGATCAAAGCTCTCTAGCATTGTTTTTGAGCGGACAAATGAAAGCTTGATCTGCTGCTTTTTCTTTATCCTATTTGCTTTCATCTTTATTTAATCTGATTAATTTTTGGCTAGACAAGTTAGTATAAGCTGCTATAATGTTATTACCTGTTGATGAAGGAGATATAAGAGAGATATGTTTACACAATCCAAACAAGGCATCACAAGAGGCGTCATAGCCATCCTCGCCTTAGCTGGCCTAGGTACTTACACAAGGTCAGCGCAAGCCATTACCCAATGGGAAGATTATAAGGCCAAGATGGTCTATTACTACACTAGCGAGTATGCTCAGATTGATAATAGCGTCCGCTATAGTAAGGAAGTTCAAGAAAAGGATGGCAAAAAGGTCCTGCACTGGACGATTAATTTTAACCCTACCCAGGAAAGGTGGAATCATCCTAAAAGGGTGCTTTTTCTGCCCAAGGAAGCTAAGCCCACTACTATTAAGATGGGCGTTTGGGATCAACAGCATGTCAATAACACCTGGACGGGACACTACCGGGAAAATGCTACCAAGGATTATAATACTCAGGCTTTGTTGGAGAGGGTTCACCATGAGTCTAAACCCAGAACCGAAACCTACGCTGTATCTTTTGACAGCCAACGAGCAGAGTTTGAGAAACTCTGGAGCTCGACTATCCAACAAACCCAAGAAGGCGACTCACTCAGTAATTTCAACGCCATCAAAGACCAGGGGCGGTTTGGTCTGGCCGTTGTCCAGCACTCAAATGACCACCTGGTTAATCTGATTTTCCGTTGGGAATTTGACACCCCGCTCGAAAATGGCCTTGATGCTGAAAACACGCCATTCATTGTCGGTACCATCATTGAAAATGGTTACTATCCACGATTCCTAGGTGAGATGGAACGTGAGAAACTCACGCTTAACACTAGAAACAAGCATTTCTGGCAGGATTCGCATTATTACTTGAAAAATGCAAATGACAACTTTGTATGGAAAAAACGCTGGGGCACGATCACACCACAGGTTAAGGAACAAGTCTTAAACAAAGTCGGAATTGAAGAAGGTTATGCACCCTTAGACCTCTTTAGCCTACAGGAAGAAACAAACAAAACGCCTGTATTGGTGTTACCAGAAGCTATCAAAGAAACTGAGAAAAAAGAACACGACCGGACCTTGTTTGATACCCATCCTGACTTGCGAAGCAAGGCACAATTTTACACCCCTTCCTTTTTTAGGCGACTCTTTCGCCGTTAAAAATCAAAGGGCTTGGTAAGCAGCCACTAGCCCCTTGGCTTCAAGCAAGATAAAATATAGCAATAACCCCCAAGTAACGGTCACACCTTTCCTTTACTTGGGGGCTTTGTCGTCCTTAGCACCAAGCCTAACCATGTGATGCATGGTACAGCTCTTCTTAGCTTGCTTGTGAAAAAGCTTCGCTACATTGCTAGCAAGCGGAGCTAAACTTGCTCTAGCTAAGTATTTTCAAAAGAGCACCAGTGTTAAAGGAATAATCCGGAGCAAAGCTTCATCTTTCTATCATTTTATGAATGTTTGATTAGACAATTTGTGTTTAATGATTATAATAGAATTACATATCAATAAAGGAGATGTAGAGATGTTAACGCTATCTAAACAATGCATCAAAAAAAGTGCCCTACTCATTGTAGCCTTCGTTGGGTTAGGCACTTACGGACAAGCAGCGCAAGCCAATACCCAGTGGGAAGACTATAAGGCCCAAATGGTCAACTCCTACTACGATAGTGACTATCGAAATATTGATAAAAGCGTCCGCTATAGTAAAGACATTAAAACAGATGACAAGGGACAGAAATATATCCACTGGACGGTGAACTTTAACCCCACCCGAGAAAGGTGGAATTACCTAAGAGCGGTCATGTTTTTACCAAAGGAAGCCAAGCCAACCACAATTAAGATGGGCGCCTGGTATCAAAACTATCAAAACAACACCTGGAAAGGCAACTATTATCATAATGCTGTCTATGACCATAAGACCGAAGATTTGTTAAAGCAGCCCTTCTTTTCCTCTACCTTAGGAAGTGATTATTATGCCGTTTCTTATCATGACAAGCGCTCTGAGTTTGCCGACCTTTGGAGCAACACTATCCAACAAACACAAGAAGGCAATTCACTCAGCAATTTCAATGCCATTAAGGATGAGGGACGTTTTGACCTGGCATTTGTCCAATATGCAAAGCGTATTATTGCCGACACCGTCATTTATCGTTGGGAATTTGATACGCCTATTACCAATGATATGGATGTTGACAATATTCCCTTTATCGTTGGTGTGATTGGTGAGGCGAACAAATATCCCCGCTTCTTAGGTGAGATGGAACGGGAAAAGGTTAAAATTGAACTCAAAGACTATGCACGTTATCAGTTCAAAAAGCAGAGCGATGATTTTGTCTGGGTTAAACGCTGGGGCGGTATCACTACCCAGGTTAAGGAACAAATCTTAAACAAGGTGCAAGTTGCCAATGGTTATGTCCCACTAGATCTCTTTGGTATTAAAGAAAATGGAACCAACGAACCTATCATTGTCATGCCTGAAGCTGTTTCTAGTGATACACATAATGGGCAAACTTTACCTGAGACAGAGCCTAGCTTAAAAGATAAGATTCAGCATTACAACCAACCTCAATATTGGAGTGGTTATGGACGTAATCATGGATATAGTTATGGTTATGGACGTGGATATGGACGCCGCTAGGATAGAACAAAGCACCTAAACTTAATAACATAAGATTTCATCCCAAGTACGTTTTTCACTTGGGATGTTTTCTTTAGACTATTTTAAAAGGGAAGACCGGTGTGGTCTTCCCTGTCTTGATAGCTTACCCCACATACTACATAGGCGTGACTTGTGCTTCTTGTTGCTGAACCAGAATTATAAACGCTTGCCGGAGGTGCAACAAAGGCAGAAGTCCGCTCAGCAGATACTACTTGTAGTTAAGCGCCTGAGGTCTGCTCGGTTGATAGTGGTTATAGTTATAGTTATAGTTGTTGCTGTAGTTGTGGTTGAACCGAGACCAGTGTTGCTCTGGTTGGCGCCAGTATTGATTATGATGTCGGTACTGAGAATTTGGTCCTTGAACAGAGGCTGGCACTGGAGCAGCAGGTGCAGGTGAAACTACTGGTTCATGATTACTTAATAACCTTGTAAACCTTCCCACTCTATTTTCTAAGTTCGGATTTCTATAGTGTGACTGTGGCTGAGCCGGAGCCGGAGTTCTAGGAGCCCTAGGTGCCGCTACTACTGGCTCTGATACCGGCGCTGAGTCTTTTCGCGCTTGCGGTGCCGGAGCTGGCGCTGGTCTAGCAGGTGCAGGTGTAGATTCTGTTCCTGGATTATCTACTGACCTCCTAATCCTTGGCCTTCTATGTTCCGCCCCTACCCTAGCGCGTGATTGTGGCTGAGCTGGGTGCGTACTTCTAGGTGTCAGTGTTGGCTGCGAATGCAGAGCTGGTTCTGAGGCTGTTTTAGCTGGAACAGGCGCTGGTCTAGCTGGTGTAGGTGAAACTGCTGGTTCATGAAGCGTTAATGACCTCTTAGCCCTTTTTGGATTCTCTTCACGGGTGGCTTGTGATCCCCGGCTTGAAGTAGATGATGCCGCAGAAACTGTTCTTGCTTGTTCAGTTGGTGAAACCTCCCGCTTGGCAGCTTCTGACATCGTATTATCCAATTTTTTAGATTCTTCCTGAATTTTCTTTTTCAGATTTTGTCTCTCTTCAAAGGTTAAAATGGTAGATGAACGTTGACTTCTTCGCGCTAAATATTCGGCTTCTTCTTGCTGAGCTTTCTCTTCAATGTCTTTATTTTTGTCAAGTACCTCTTTATTTTTCTCTATAAAGGTATCTCTCTCCTTTTCAAATTGATGTTTAATTTGCTCTATTTCATTTTCATAGCTATTAAGTTGGATAGATATATCTGTATGATTAATTGCTTTTTGCAAGTCTTTATAAAATGTAATGTTACTAGATAAAGTCGAACTGATATTTTTATAATCTTCTTCTGTGGCTACTTTATTTAAATCTAATTTTTCTAAATCTTCATCAATTGAAGACATCAAATTTGAAATAGTGTTTTTGAAATTTTCAGCCGTATTAGAATTTTCTCGCAGTTTATCAAAGTCAGTCTTAAGTTTTTCGTTTGCTGTTTTAAGCTTTTCCTTAATCTCTTGAGAAACAATAAATGGAACACGCTCACGTAAAGCAACGTCAGCATTGACATAGAGGAGTTTAGCCGTTGATTGGCCTTTGGCCCATTCTTCAAACTCCTTATTAATCACCATATAATTTCTATCGCTTCGGTTTTCTTCTGCTTGAGTCACATTCTTGTATTGATCTAAGCTATTATTAAAGTAAAAATCATAATAATATTCTGACTCATTTGCATCTGCACCGCCACCGGTGGAATCAACTAAATGCCAGGCATTGTCAAAGAAGACCCGGGTGGTGGCATGTAGCGCTCCACCTTCTGTTACACCTTCCACCATGTAGGAGGGCAGACCTAAGAGGTTCATAGCACGTGCGGTTGCGATACTATAGCCCACACACATGGCTTTTTTACGTGTGGCCACAGCAAATAAATCTGATGAGATATTATAGGATTTGCGGTCAGTTCGATAAACTTTCAGAGCATCGAAATCATAAGGAATTTTCTTTTTCAAGTAAACTACCCAGCGTTTAACTTTTTCCCGCTCTGTGGGAGCATGGGCTGCGCCAGATTCTTTTAGCATTTCTAGAAGTTTTTCATCATTGTTCTTAATCTTTTCTAAAGTAATTTTGCTATTTTCATATTGCTCTGTGTAAGTGTTCGCCAGTCCCAAAGTATTCGAATGCAGGGTAAGACCGTTAATCCCATTATAGGTTCCCAGAGTTTTTCTAAGACCATTTGACCCTAGAATAATATCTAGATAATTATCTTTTTTTAGGTCAAAGAGGGAATGAACTCCAAATGTTCCAACCTTTTGACGAATATCTTTCGTTTTTTCTTCATATTCGGACTGGTTATTAACCAGAATATCTTCGTTTTTTACAATGAAAACAACATGCCCTTGTTGCAACTTTCCGTCAACTTTAACAGCCGTATAGCCTTCTGGAATTTTTGAGGCCAAATCACTAACACTGACATTTTGTTCCTTAAAGTTAGATAAACCTAATTCCCAAATCTTAATATCAGTTGCATCTTTTAATTCTTCTTGTAATTCTTTAAGCAACTCTTCTCGAGTTTTGTTATATTTTTCAATTTTCTCAAAACTTGTTGCTACCGGTCCCGCCGGTTGCGCCAAGGTATAGGTCGGTGAAAAGCTGCTGCTTTTGGGCAAATGCCCGCTTGTAAACGCTGTCATTCCTATAATTGACAAAGCCAACAGTGATATAGTTGTTGTCTTTCTTTTTCCCATTTTGATTCCTTCATATGTTGTATGTAGTGATTCCCTGACCGTTTGACAGAAGACCACTAGTCAGAGCCTAAGCCCGCTCCTAAGGTCCTTGCACTTAAATCACCTCATGTCGCTCACTTGCAAACTCTACTTCTTATCAGGAGAATCGACTCATCAGAAATAGCACGTCCTAAGTAAGCTGGTTAAACTAAAATGTCCCAATGCCATAATGGCTGGACTACCTAGCTGCTAACTTACCAATATTGCATCTTTTCCAAAGTCAACCCTCCCCACACTATAATGTATGAGTATTATATTAGAATTCCTTAAAAAGTACAAGGCCATTTTCGGGTTATTTCTTTGCTTATGTACCCTCGTTCAAGCTTGAAATAACAAGCTTTTTCTTATATTTGTGAATACCTTCACAATAATGAATAACCTGTTTGCATCCGCCTTGATGAACAGCAAAGACAGAAAGCTGATCGAATCCACTCAGACTGCTCTTTGAGCTTGGCAGTAGGTCTGAGATTACAGGACCTAGCCCTGGAGCAAAACCGATCCAAAGGCGCACGGAGTGGAACTGCTAGCTTTTGGACAATAAAAAAATTGAAGAAAAGACTCCATAATGGGCTTTTACTTCAATCTGAGATTAGGTTTTTCAACCTTTACTTTATTTGCCTAATTTGTTTTTTGCGGCATCTGCAAGTGCAGTGAAGCCTGCTGCGTCACTAACGGCTAAGTCAGCAAGCATTTTACGATTGACTTCGATCTCCGCTAATTTCAAACCATGCATGAGTTGGGAATAAGATAAACCATTCATACGTGCTGCTGCATTGATACGCGTAATCCATAGTTTGCGGAAGTCACGTTTTTTCTGACGACGGTCACGGTATGCATAGTAGTAAGAATTCATTACTTGTTCTTTTGCTGTACGGAACAAGATATGTTTTGCACCATAGTAACCTTTAGCTAATTTAAGTACACGTTTACGACGTTTACGTGAAACAACGCCACCTTTTACACGAGCCATTTATATTTCCTCCAAATAATTCTTATCAATCTAGTAACTGTTTAGCTGGATCTTTTATTTAAGACCAGTAAGCATTGCTTTAATGCGTTTGAAATCGCCTGCGCTCACCATTGAAGCTTTACGAAGGTGACGACGTTGTTTTTTTGTTTTTCCGTGGAAACGGTGTGATGTAAACGCGCGGAAGCGTTTTAATCCGCCAGAACCTGTACGTTTAAAACGTTTAGCTGATGCGCGGTGTGTTTTTTGTTTTGGCATTTTAATATTCTCCTCTTAACATGATAGATAAATTGACAATTATTTCTTGTCAGGAATAGGTGCGAGCTGCATAAACATTTGACGGCCATCCATTTTTGCTCTTTGCTCGATTATCGCAATATCCTGGGTTGCTTCTGCAAATTCCGCCAAAACCTTGGCACCAATCTCTTTGTGAGTAATCATCCGTCCTTTGAAACGAATAGAAACCTTAACCTTATTTCCCTTTTCGAGGAATTTACGGCCATTCCGAAGTTTCGTCTCAAAATCACCCTTATCAATCACGGGACTAAGACGGACTTCTTTTACCGTCACAACGCTTTGTTTTTTACGTTGTTCTTTTTGTTTCTTTTGGTACTCAAACTTGAACTTACCATAGTCCATGAGTTTGGCAACTGGAGGCGTAGCTTGCGGTTGGATTAAAACCAAATCAACATTTGAAGCATCTGCTAAGCTTTGTGCTTCAGATAATGGCTTAATGCCTAATTGCTCACCTTCGAGACCAACTAGACGAAGTTCACGTACGCGAATTTCATCATTAATGAATAGATCTTTTTTAGCTATGATCTTCACCTCTTTATTTTTTTAGAGAAAAACAAATTCGGGCCTGAAAAATCAAGCCCGAAACACATAATATCCACAATGGATCTTGACATGTAGGGCCAGACAACACAGAGTCGTAAGGCGAGAAGCTCTCGCTTCTGCTTTTCTCATTAGTACTAGTCTAACATATCTAACAAGACATGTCAATGATTTTTTCTGCTTTTTCTTGAATAAAGGCAATCACACCTTGAATATCAATACCAGTTGTATCAAAATGAATGGCATCGGCAGCTGGTTTTAAGGGGGACAAGGCCCGGTGACTGTCCTTATAGTCTCTGGCCTCAATTTCTTTTTTCAAGGTTTCTAAGTCTGTCGCAATTCCTTTTGCAAGATTTTCCTTGTAGCGGCGTTCTGCACGTTCCTTGGCTGAAGCCACCAGAAAAATTTTCAGCTCAGCGTCTGGTAAAACGACCGTGCCAATATCGCGGCCATCCATGATGATGGCACCTGATTTGGCAATTCGCCGTTGCTGCGCAACAAGCTCTGCTCGAATTTCTGGAAGTGCAGAGACCCAGGACACGTTGTTCGTGACATCATTTTGCCGAATGGCAGAGGTAACCTCTTGGTCTCCTAAGAAGACCAGCTGTGAGCCATCCGCAGCCTTAGCAAAGGAAATCGGGTGACTTGCGAGCTCCTTTAGGATGAGCTGTACATCAGCAGCTTGGTAATGATGTTGCAAAGCAATGTAAGTTGCGCAACGGTACATAGCTCCAGTGTCTAAATAGGTGTAGCCAAGATTTTTGGCAATAATCTTGGCAACGGTACTTTTGCCACTAGAAGCGGGTCCGTCAATAGCAATGCGAATGGCTTTCATGATTTTCCTTATCTAATTAATATAAACGCTGTCGCCAGGGTTGGCATACCAGTAACCCTGCGTCATATGATCTGGATTTAACTGCTGCAATTGGCTGACAGAAATGCCAGCCCGACCAGCAATTGCTGCTACTCCTTCACCTGGTAACACTTGGATTGTTTGGCCTTTTTGTTCACTAGAGCTTGAAGGTGCTGTACTAGATGAACTAGATGGCTGTGTTTCTTTTGCCTTGGATGAGGAGGTCTTGGTACTTGAGGCTTTGCTTGCTTTTGGCTTTGCCTTTTTGGATGCGTGTCGACGTGACCGATGTCTTGAGGTGTGCTTGGTGGCTGTTTTGGACGTTTGGGCTCCATAAAAACCACCTGTCTCTGAGTCCTTATTGCCACCACTATTAGAAGTGTAGAAAAACACAAACAAAATGGCAACAATAATCACAAAGAAAACACTTAATAACCCTGTCAACCAGGGCGTGCTTAGTACTGTTTTGGCATGCTTCTTTGAACGCGTTTCTGCTTGATCGTTCACAATTTTTTCTTCCCATGGTTCTTTAGCCATGTGCTTCCCCCTTGTTAAATTATCGACTTCATATTAAAATAATAGTATGAAAGTATCGATCATTCCTGAAAAATGTATTGCTTGTGGGCTTTGCCAGACTTATTCCTCACGCTTTGACTATCATGACGATGGTATTGTCAAATTTGCTCATTCTGATGAACTTGTTCAGACGATTGATGACAATGATCAAGAAACACTCAAGGCTGTCAAAACCTGCCCAACCAAAGCTCTTACCCTCCTGTAAGAGCTTTTTTATCATTCTTATAGGCTTCAAAGTAGTCTAAATTGACAAAATTATCAACCAAGATAACTTCTCCTTTAAAGTGAGAATTAATAGCCAAATCATCCAAAAAATATTTTTTAGGCCATTTTCTCATATAAAAGAGGTAGGTCTTATCGTTAATAAACAAACGAATAGTGGATTTGCTTACTTCGATTTTTGAAATATCAGAAATTAACACACGGTGTGGGCCCCAAATTTTAAAGGATACAATGCGTAGGATGCCATTAGGCTCAATTGTAAAATACCGATGCAGGCCTATGCCAACCAAAATGATAAACAGGGCAAATAACACAAAAACGCGGCTGGGAATTTCCGTTCTTTCATAAAGTAAGGATAGACCAAGGAAAATTGGGGCAAAAGCAATTGACCAGTAGATAATGGAAAAGGATAATTCCGGTTGCCAATGATACCTAATCTTACCAAAAAGTTTAATCAAATCGTTTCACCTCGTTTCTTTGCTTCTAGCAGGTAGCATGCTTACTGCTTTTGGACTATGCCAAGAATGACATCAACTGCTTTAGTCATTGTCTCTAGGCTGACATATTCAAAGCGCCCGTGCATGTTTTCGCCCCCTGCAAAAAGATTAGGGGTCGGAATCCCCATAAATGAGATTTTAGAGCCATCTGTACCTCCGCGAATGGGCTCAATCACTGGGGTGATGCCAGCTTCTTCCATAACGGTTTTAGCTAGCGTGATCGGTGTCATATCTTTTTTGATCACCTGCTTCATGTTATAGTACTGGTCTTTTAGGGTGATGAGAACACGCTTTGCACCTAGTTCGTTGTTCATTTTGTCAGCGATAGCCTGAACCAATGCTTTACGCTTGGTGAAACTTTCATCCTCAAAATCACGGATAATATACGATGCTTTAGCTTGATCAACCGTGCCAGAAAGTTCAGCAAGATGGTAAAACCCTTGGTAACCTTCGGTTTTTTCTGGGCGGTCAGCTTCTGGTAGCTGGGCATGGAAATCCATGGCCAACTGTAAGGCATTAATCATTTGATTTTTTGCTGTCCCTGGATGGACATTGCGCCCCATGAAATGGGCCTCTAATCCTGCGGCACTAAAGGTTTCGTATTGCAGCTCACCGAGTGGTCCGCCGTCTACAGTGTAGGCAAAGTCAACGGCAAAATCAGTGACGTCAAACTTATCTGCACCGACACCAATTTCTTCGTCAGGGCCAAAGGCGACCTTAATCTCACAGTGCTCAATGTGGGGATTTTGAACCAAATACTCAACTGCTGTCATGATTTCAGCAATGCCTGACTTATCATCAGCCCCTAAGAGCGTGGTCCCATCGGTTGTAATCAAGGTTTGACCATGGTACTTTGTAAGGTTAGGAAATTCTTTGGGGTCAAGAACATAACCTGACTTTCCTAAAGAAATGGCGCTACCATCATAGTCCGAAATGACTTGAGGATTTATGTTTTCAGCATTAAAATCAGCGGTATCCATATGGGCGATAAAGCCGATTTTGTGTTTAAAACGAGAATGACTGGCAGGTAGGGTGCCAATAAGGTAGCCATTTAGGGGATTGTAGTGTACATCTTGTAAGCCAATGGCTTCCATCTCGGGCTGCAAGACATCCAAGGCAAAGGCCACTTGGCTGTGCGTACTTGGTGTTGTTAAACTGGTCGCATCGCTGCGAGTATTTACTTTTACATAGGTTAAAAAACGCTCTAGTAGCTTATCATAAGTCATAATTCACCTCAATAATTTCCAATTCTATTATAGCATAAACCTTTTTAAAAAAACTGACTGGTATCAGTTTTTTCCTTGTTTACAGTTATATAGTTTTAGAGAAAACATTAGTATGTTTTGTTCACAACTGCTGCGACTAATCAGCTTTGGCTGATGGGACAGATTTGCTTAAGTTTAGTAAACAAGTCTAGCCTGCTGCCTTATTTTACTCTGTGTGATCTTTAAACAAAACTGATACCAAATGCTGCGCTGTCTGCGACCAAGTGAAATGCTCTTTGACGCGCTGTTGTAAATTTTCCTGCAGGCTTTGGCGTTTGGCAGGCTGGGCTACTAAATCTTCCAGGGCACTTTGTAGGGCCTGTTGATTTTCTTCAATAATAAGCCCAAGGTCCGCATTGGTGATGACCTCTACCGTTCCACCGCGGTCAGTAGCAATCACGGCACAGCCTAATAAGCCAGCTTCTAAAATCGAAGTGGGCAAACCTTCTGGGTACATGGATGGATAGGTAAAAATATCAGTCTGGGCTAGAAGAGACATGGTCTCGTCATAATTCAATTTTCCTAAAAAATGAATCTGTGGACTTTGGTAACGGGCTTTTAACTCGGCCAAAATCGGACCATCACCAGCAATTTGGAGCTGAACAGAGTCTGGAAATCTTGCGGTTGTAAACGCTTGAAGCAGCATTTCAACGCCCTTTTCTCTGAGGATGCGGCCGGCATAGGTGATAAAGAGGGTACCGTCTGGCTTCTCTTTGTAGGTTGCTTGCCCAAACTGCGCCAGCAAATTATCTGCGACCGAATTGTAAATAACCCCATCAGCTTGGATGTTGAAGTGTTTGAGCCAATCGGCGCTCCTTTGCGATACGGCAAAAAAGCTAGGCTTATAGGCCTTGACGCGTCTGGTTAAGGCGTGCTCATAGAGTGCACCAAAGCTATCCAAAAGCTTGTTATTTACTGTAAAGTGGCTACTACCATGATCAAGGACTAAGGCTGGTACTTGTTTTGTTTTGGCATAATCAAGTCCGATGAGTGTGGTAAGCTGAAAGCGGGTATTGCAGATGACATAGTCTACTGATTCTGCTAATAGGCGAGTATACAGGTCTTGGAAAGTCTTATTTTTGGCCAACAACGGATAACGTTGCTTAAATAGCGATTGGCTCGGCAGTCGGTAAATTTTGCGGCCTTGATTGACTTCGTAGTCGGGTAAGTTAGCATGATTACTGGTGACAATAATGATCTGATAGCCTAGCTTGACTAACTCGAGGGATAATTTGTCCGTGTAGCGTTCGATTCCCCCTAAAAATGGCAGAAAATAACCTGAGAAAAACACGATTGTCTTAGTCTTGTTCATCTTGATTTACCTCCATCTGCAGACCGTCACGCAGGCCTTTGGCCATGGCTGTTATTTTGGCCCATTTATCCTCTTCAAATAAAAGCACCCGTAAGAATTCATCACGAATATAGACATATAAGCCCTTGGTCAACTGCCTGTCGTATTTTTTCTTAAGATAGATGGTATTGCGCACCATATAGTATTTACGAAAGGCGGAATGGTTATAAATATAGCGTTTTTTGCCTAAGAAATAAACTTGTCTAGCATGACCGATTTCATGGTCAAATCCAATGAATGCTATTTTATAGGTGTAATAGCCCAGCTGGCTATAGTGAAAATTCAAGTCAAAATCAACAAGATCAATAAACATCTTGTCATCAAAGCCCTTGCTTTGGGCAAAGATAGCAGTATTCATAAAAGCTGCTGAGGTAATGCATTTATCAACGATTTCATATTCTACCTCAGGTATTTGGATTGCTTCTTTATTAATGTCTTGAAACAAACAAGTGAGGATGCCTGCCTTAGGCAGATCAATGTAGGGTAAGTAAGAAGCAATTAAGTGAGGTTTCACTACGGTGTCTTGGTCAAGGGTTAAAAACCAGTCATATTGTTTGGAAACAGCATAGGATCCGATCTGATTTAAAGCTGCGGCAATCCCTCGATTTTCGTGCAAGGGAATCAGTGCAAGCTCTGGAAAACGGTCCTTAATTTGTTGGAAATTGGTTGACCCATTGTCAACGATTAACACCTGATCAACCTGAGGTAGAATAGCTTGAACATTTGCTGCCAAGCGATCCATATCGGGATTAAAGGTAACAATACCTGCTAAAGTTTTTATCATTTTTTCTCACGTCTCATATCTGAAAACAAGCTTAACACGGGAGTTTTCATTACTATTATCATAATGGCATAAATCAAGACACCCACCATAGCTTGTAGGGCATAATTGAGGATGCTTACCGGCATGTGTGTATCCATTAGATGGAGGACAAAGGCCACTACCGCTGCGGCAATGCTATAGCGCAAAAGGCCACGGGTCAATTCTTGGAAGGTAAAGACATCTTTGAGGGATAAAGCCTGATAAGCAGACACCACCAATTCGGTCACGACTGTTGAAATGACCGCTCCCATCGCTCCTAACAAAGGAATCAACAATAGGTTCAAAATAACATTGCAAATCAAACCTGCCACAGCCGATAAGGTGTAGGCCGTCTGCCTACGCGAGGCGAGTAAAAATTGAGTGCCTAAGGCATTGCCGTAGGAAATAAAAATAATCATTAGGGACTGCACCGCCATTAGAGGGCCAACTGGTTCATAGCCTTTCCCGAAAAAGAAGACGGCAAAACTAGAAGAAACTCCAATAACACCGCCAATCATCAACATAGAAAGGGCATTACTGAGATCAACTAATTTTAACAGCAAACGCTTGGCCTCATCGACTCTGTCCATGGAAAACAAACTGGATAAGCGCGGCAAAAAGACACCGCCAATAGCTGTTACAATGGTGAATAAAATGCGGATTAATTTATCAGATTGGTCAAAATAGCCCGCTGAAACGACCCCGTCTAAGGCCCCAAGCATATTTTTATTTAAAGAAAGATAGATCTGCATAGTGATCTGGGGCAAAAAAAGCATTAAGGTTGGCTTGAGATGCTTAAAGATTTCCAATTGCTTAAAGGGAATCCAGATGACTTCCTTTCTTAAAAAGGGCCAAACTGTCAGATTACCTAACAACATCGAAAAAGAAATCAAAAAGATATACAGGCCTAAGTCTTGCCGGCTCTTAATCAGGACAAAGGTTAAAATGACGGTCGTTACCTTAACAAAGGTATTACGAACGACGATTTTTTTAAAATCTTCAACGCCGATAAAATACCAGGAAATATCAGTTAGGGTGGCTAATAAATTAATACCATTGAGCAAATAATAGATTTGCCAATCCTTTGACATAAAAACAAAGCCTAAAAAGAGTACAGAAGCAATCCCTACAGAAACAAACTTAAGAAAGACCAGTTCCCAAAAAACTTTACTTCTTTTGTACTTATTTCGCTGGACAAAGGCAATTTCGCGGTTCCCATATAGGGAAATCCCAAGGGCACCAATCAAGGTAAAATAAGTGACAATAGCACTAGTATAGGAATTAATCCCCACACCTACAGGTGTCAAGACACGTGAGACATAGGGCACGGTAAATAGGGGAATAATTAGTGTTAAGATTTGATAAGTCGTATTATAAAGAATATTTTTAATTAATTTCATGACTACCTCAAAATCAAGCTAATCACCGTATCAAACAACAACAAACCATTTGATACCAGGATGAGCCCCAACAAGAAAAGCGGCACAAGGCGCCTTGCTGCTTGGTTTAGGCGACTAGCGGTACTAGCAGCAAAAACTTGCAGCGTTAATAAGGTCGGGGTGAAATAGCGCCCTTGCACACCTTCGATGTAGCTTGTTCTGGCACCATTATAGTCTAGCATGATAAAAAATACTCCAAACACACCTAAGAAGAAAAAGGCAAGATAGGTCAAGCCAACCGAACGGCTCGCAATGAATTTTTCTTCTGAGAATAGAACGGCAAAAATCAATAAGTACCAAACGGCCGATACCCAGGTTGGAATATAGTTGAAACTAGGGTAAGGCGCTGCCAACCAGGAGGTAATGTCATTGCTTAGTAAATCCGTTCCAGCATAATTATAGCCAAAAGTCATCAAATAGCGACGAATCACAATAAAGGGGCCACCGTGCGGCAGTGTTACGATCACAAAACCAGCAAGTAAGAGGGCTAGGATTCCTAAACGTAGCCACCACTTGCTCTTGACATAGGCAGTGTACTGACTTAATCGTTGACGATAGGCTTGTGCTTGTGGATAGTCACAGTTTAGTAAGACCACAGGAATTAGCAGCAACAACAACCAATAATTTTGTTTACAGCCAAGCAGTGTCAAGAGTGTAACAAGTAAAAAAGCAATCAGACGTCGCTTGGTGATTTGCCGATCAACCAAGGTATTAATCTGTAATGCCATGAGCCAGGCAACAATTACAAAACCGGTCGCATCATAAGACAGACTAGCAAAGGCATTCAAAGCAACCGGACTCAAAAAGACAGCAAAGTAAATCAAGTGCCCTTTTTTGAGTGACTTTATAATCAACGTCAAGGCAGTAATTGCCATCAAGGAGGTGAACAAGCGAGCAACCGTAATCATCACTCCCATTGAAGGATAGATGAGCCGCCCTAGTCGTAAACCAATAGCCGGGATAACATGTCCCCAATAGACAAAATTAAATTTAGAATAGTTCACTTCGCGAGGGGCTTCTTGCCAGGAAATAAATTTGGCTCGGTTTAAATAGTATTTCTCAAATCGTGTCCCATCCTTATACGAATCTTGTTGAGACACCATGCCAGAAATAATATCCAATTCTCCATAACGAGAAGTATCAATAACGGTATTGCCAATACGACCAGAAACAGCCAAATGATATTGGCCGTCAGGTTCATTAAAAAATGGCATCAACAAGCTAAACACAAAGGTAATGGTTAAGCCAAGCACAAAAAAGGTCTTATAAATTGTTTTTGGCGAGAAAAATTCTGTTATTCTGTTCAAGACTGATGATTGCATGTCAACCCCATTATTTTTTAAAGATAAAGATTAGGTCGCGAATGCGATTTGAAAACGTATCGTAATACTCTCCTTCAAAACACATTTGCTGCAAGGTTTTCCACAAATGCCGTGACCTTGCATTCTCTAAGCGCTGCTGGTAAAAGTGATAATACTGTGTTATGCGGGCTTCTTTTTTTGATTGCTTCTCATGTAAGACAGCTTTAGCAATGGTAAAGTAGCCAAGGACAAGGTTTAATTCATAGATTTGCCTAGCGTGAGTGCTATGAATATTTAATAAATGGCCACTGGCATTGCCACCATGGCGCCTGTGCAAACCTACTGCTTGGTTAAGATTATAGCCTGTTCCTAAAAGTCCGGCAATTCCTGTGGTTAAATTATCATGGGAAACAACCAAGTCCTTTGAGTAATGCTTTATGATTGTTTTTAGAAAGGAATGGCGCATACAAAAGGTCCAGCCCTGCCGGTAATTATGATAGGTGTAATCAAGTGGGTACTTAGAAAGTAGGGCCTGACTGTCTGCAAATTGATAATTGTGTGGGACAGTGGCCGCATCACCAATCGTTTCAATATCAATATCCGCGCTAAGTAAATCAATCTGCGGATGCTTTTGCATCATTTGAACTTGGAGTTGATTTTTATCAGCATACCAAGTATCGTCTTGATCACTAAAAAAAATATAATCTACATCTAATTCAGTGGCATCACTCATGAGTTGCCGAAAATTTAAGCGCCAGCCCAGATTTTTCGAATTGCGAGTAATAGACCAACCCGTGAGCTGATGACGCGTGATATAGTCTGCGACCAGTGCCACTGTCTGATCAGTCGAGCCATCATCTCGCATAAGAACATAATCTGGTTGTAAGGTTTGGCGACGTATAGAATCCAATTGACTTAAAATAAAGGCTTGGCCATTATAGGTAGCCATTAGAACTGCTGTTTTTACCATAGGTGATTTATTCCTCAAAGCTAGCGACGGTTTGCTTGAGCCCATCTTCTAAGGTGATGTGGCGTTGCCAACCAAGTGCTTCTAGTTTGCTTGTGCTTAGGCGTGTTCGGCCCATTTTGCTATAGGCTGCATTTTCGGTTTTTGGAATGTCAAAGACAACTTGTAGGTGTTTTTCAGCAAAAAGGGTGACCAATAATTGTGCCAAGTCTCGGATCATAATTGGCTGATCTTCATTAGCGACGTTATAAGCTTGCGCAATATCGCCATTTAAAAGAATCAAAAAGAGTGCTGTGGTGGCATCGCTTAAATAACAAAAAGCCCGTTCGGCACTGCCGTCACTTTTTAAAACAATATCCTCAGCCTGCACAATGTTATTAATCAAATCGCTCATAATACGACCATCATTGGCAATTTCCATACCTGGTCCATACACATGGGCTAAGCGAGCAATGGTAAATGGCACCTGAAATTGATCATAATAAGCTCTTAACAGGCTTTCTGCTGCTCGTTTGCTTTCTGGATAACAAGCCCGGCTGGCTAAGATGTCAAAGGCACCATATGCCTCTTCATTGATTGTTTCAGAGATGGCCTTGCCATAAATTTCACGCGTAGACAAGAATAAGAAATTTTTCACGTGTTTGGCTTTGGCGAATTCCAATAAATTGAGTGTGCCTAGGGTATTGGCTTTAATGATACCTACTGGATCTGACAAGATGTAGCGAGGACTGGCGTTACTAGCTGCATGAATCACATAATCAACTGGACCAGCATAGGTCAAAGGCTCGTTAACATCATGCGCTAGCAATTGAAAATAGTCCTTCTCCAGCAAATCCTTAAAACGTAATTTCGCCTTTGGCAGATTTCTTGCGGTGGCCACTATCTGGACTTGCAGTCCCTTGTGCTCATTCAAAAAGGCCAGTGTATAAATCATGTAGGTCGCTAGCATACTGTTAGCCCCTGTTAATAGGACTGTCTGATTAGCTAAGCTTTGCCAGGCAATGGCCTGATCAGCAGTGATCTGAGCCAAGTCTCTTTGGACGCTTGGCTGGCTGTAGTGTATTGTTTTAGAATCCATAAATCTGTGCATTTTCCTTTGCGTCAAACAAGGCCTTGAACGTATAAAAATCATCAGGTGTCGTAATCTTGATATTTTCATACGGTCCTTCTACGATCGTCAGCTTTTTATTGTACATACCCATGAGGGTGCTTGAGTCAATAGCATTAGTAATGCCTTTAGCAATAGCATCACGCTGGACTGCTAAAATATCCTTGAGATAAAAGCTCTGGGGAGCCTTAGCAATGTAAGAACGCGTCCGATCAACGACCTCTTCAATTTCTTTTTTCTGATTGATTAAAACAACTGTTTCTTTAGCGGCAACTGAAGTGATGGCTGAACCTGTTTCTTTTACAGACTGTATATTAGCTGATAAGAGGTCTTCATTGATTAAAGGGCGTACGCCGTCATGTATCAAGACAATGTCGTCTTCTCCTTTGGCTAGTGCCTCAGCCGCCTCAAGACCATTAAAGATTGACAGCTGGCCTGTTTCACCACCTGGAACAACTTGTTTAACCTTTTTAAGGTTAAACTTATCTACCAAGTCATTCATAAAGTCCAACCATTCTTTAATACAGACTACAATAGTGGCATCAATCTCTGAATTATTTTCAAAAATTTCCAGTGTATGAACAATAATGGGTTTACCATGGACTTCCAAGAATTGTTTGGGACGCCCTTTTGAATTCATCCGGCTTCCGACGCCACCAGCAAAAATTATTCCAATATTCATACTAAGTTTCCTTCCAATACCATGTATAATAACTATGATTTTCACGCTTGTTTTCAGGAGGTAATTCCATGTAGTTCTCACCATAGAGTTGCCGCAAATAAGCATGAGCGTTTTTTATTTTACGCGCCTTAACGTTTTCAAATAGGACATCTTCGTATTCGGTGAAAATCTCTTTTGGGAAACATTCTTTCAGGCGATAACGCGAATCAGTATAGCCAATATAGGGGACATCCTGCTGATTATAGCTTGCCATTATGCGATCAACCCGCTCTGCTTGCTGTTTTGCCTGGCCATGGTATTTCAAAAAGCGAGGCAGGCCCAAAATTAAACGCGCATTGGCATAAAGTTTTCGTGAGCCACTTGCAAAGTTTGGATAAGTAGTACACATGAGGTTTGTGGCAGCTGAATGGACTTTTTTAAAGAAAGCTTGACGTTCTTTTGGACTTTCAGGTAAACGGTCCATCGGAAAAATATCAATAAAAATACCAGTCCAAGGATGAATGCGATCTGTCTTGCTGACATACATTGATTTGGTATGATACAGTTTAGCAAACGGCCATAAATTGCGCTCGAGCGAATGGTGTAATAACCGATAATCTTGATTTTTACTGTGTGCAAGGATGGCCATGAGGCGCTCATACTGGTCACGTTCTAGCATGAGATCAATATCATCATCCCAGGGAATAAAGCCTTGGTGGCGTATTGCCCCAAGCAAACTTCCACCTCCTAGGGAGTATTCGATGCCATGCTCGCGTGCGATGGAATCAATATAAGAAAGCATTTCAAGTTGAACTTTTCTTATTTCTTCGACTGACATTTTTTTCATTACATTCCTCTTTAGCCCTGATTTAATTCTTTACATTGGTATTGGTGCACAGACAGATGCTGCTGGATTATTTTTTGATGATATAGTAGATAAGCACAAGGTAGAATAAGCTTACTGCTCCTACAAAAATAATAATAAGAGTGACTGGACTAATCTGTTTTTTAGGTTTGGTCTGTTTTTGTGTGATCAAAATGGCATTGTATTCCTCAGAACCATATGCCATATCCACAATCGAACCATTGACCCGGTAGTTGGTCTCTTGGGCCTTTGCGATGGAATCATCATTCACCTGAAAATAAATCGGCTTTCCTTGGTTGACACTGGTATTTTTATGTACTGGCCATAAAAAGTACTGTTGCTGATTTGAAAAGCCTCTTAGTTTGTACAGGGCCTTGTTAGCTTTTGTTTGATTTTTGGCATCATATGCCCAAATCCGGTCATTGATAGGAATGGTCTTGGTTTGACCATCAGTATAGGTTGTACGATTGGATTGAAAAGCCAGGGCTTTTTGACTGTGGGGTGCCTGCATAAATTGCTTCACATTCAAATTAGTGTCGACCCATTGCCCTTGGCCTTTTGAGCTTGTTGCTAGTAGATATACTTTTTTCTTATGGATTTTACCTACTAAAAAACTCGGACCACTAACTGGGTTATTACTATCATCATGGGTAACAAAATTAATACCGTAGGACTCTACTTGAGGTGTGATGCGATAACCCTTAGCATCCTCAATAAACAGGCCTTGTTTTGAATAAGCACTATAAACATCGAGATTTTGCGTTTTTGGTGTCATTTCACCATTATCAGATTCAATGATTACTGGTAACTGATAATTGACACGGCCTGAGACATGCCCCTTAATCTCTAAGGTTCTTACGGACTGGTCAATATTAGAAAAAGTGAGCTTATCAATAGAGCCTAACTTTGTTGCGTAGGTGGTTAAATCCTTGCTTAGTTTCTTTTGCTCAATAGCACTTGCACCTGATTGATCAGCAGTGAGCTGAATATGACCATCTATAAGCGTGGGGCTATTTTTGACCGCAACAATTTCTCCGTCTTGAATAGTGGTCCGTAATTTTGGTTCTACAACCTTAGTGTAAGGAAGATTGGTCTTATCAACCACAAAGTTCGGCGAAACCCTCACCACGATTTGATCGCTCTGGATCGGAATCTGATAGGTTACTTCTTGTCCATACTCCTTACTGATATTTTCTTCTTGCTGTTCAAGTAAGACCGGCGCCTGATCCTTTATTGTATTTCCTAAATAAACGGTTGCTCCGTCTTTAACATTAAGGGCTTTAAAGCTTTTGCGGATAGCTGTATCTTGGAAGATTGTAAAGCCCTTCTCAACGTGACCGACAGCTCGTCCTTTTTTATTGGTAAATTTATAATGGGTGTTATTAGGGTTTTTAAGCAGTACTTCACTTTTTAAGCCATTGACGTATGTCAGGTAACTTTTATTATGCTGAAAAAGTAAGGTGACAATTTTTTCGGCATCAGCCTGACTATTTTGGATATTGTTACCAAACCGGTATTGGCCCATTGCAACCTGATCATGGGAAACCTGATAGTCTTTTTTTACAGTCTCAAAAGTAAAGTGGGAAAAGTCATTTGGAGCAAATTTCCCGCTTTTGATTTTGCGCAAAGCTGTTTCATAATTGAGTGCATAAATATGAACACCATAGCGGGGCTCATTATCATAAATAAAATAAGCTGAAACATCAACTTTGGGATAATGCTGCGCTGCCTTTTTTGAATGAGAGCAAGCCGACATAACCATTACAACTGCCATTGCCAGGGTCAAGAAAACATACTGTTTCTTCATTGATTCTTTTCCTTTAATTCCTTTTCTTCGAGTTCTTTTTTCACTAATGAAATTTCTTGAATCAAACGCTTAATCTGTTCATCACGCTTGGTATTACTGCTTATGTCGAATAATTCTAAGAAAAATAAGAATAAGATGGCACCAAAGAGTAAGAAATTCATGGTTAAGGCAAAACCAAGTCGGTGAGCCACAAAGGAAACAACACCTGGAAAGACACTGATAAAGACTAATGAAATCCCCACTAATAACCAGGGCAAGGAGCGTTTGACCGAAAAAGTATTTCTATTAACCATACGAACAATCATGTACAGTAATAGCACTGCCAGCAGGAACATTTCAATTTGTAGGGTTAAACTCATCTAGGCATCCTCCTTTAAAAACCCTGCTATAATAATTGAGGTTAAAACATCTGTCATGTAAAAAATAGCTTTTAGGCTGCTAATGCTTGAGACACCGGCTTCTCGTTCAAACATATTGGCAGGCACTTCCTTTAAGCGAAAGCCCTTTTTCAAGAGTCTGGTGGTTGATTCTGGTTCAGGATATTGTACTGGGTAGTGGTCAGCAAAATAAGCAATCACCGTCTTATTGGCTGCGCGATAGCCACTTGTTGTGTCATAGACGCGCTTGCCTGTTGTTAACTTGATTGCATTTGAGATGAGGTTGATGCCTACACGCCGCATAACAGTCGATTGAAAATTTTCGAGTGTCTTATTCACAAACCGAGACCCAATGACAAAGTCGGCCTGATTAGCCAAAATAGGCTGAACCACATTTTGAATACTACGAATATCATGCTGGCCATCTCCATCAAATTGGACGGCAACATCATAATCTTGGCGTTGGGCATAAATGTAACCGGTTTGAACACCACCGCCAATACCTAAATTTTGGACGAGATCAATATGATTAAAGCCATGCTTATCTAAAATAAGCCCAGTATTATCTTTAGAACCGTCATTTATAACCACATAATCTAACTCAAATGGCAAAACAGTCGTTGAACGATAGGCTTCAATGGTTCGAACTGTTTTTTCAATGCTTCCTTCTTCATTATAGGCAGGAATAATTAATAATACTTTTTTCATTTTGTTCTCGCATTATAAAGATTTGTTAGGAGTAATAACCGAAAAACAATGATATGTTTCCATTGATTTTTGGTGTAGCGATGCTTGATGAGCCGTCTAAGCCGTTCTCTAAACGGTTGCTGATCAAAATCCACATAGTCTGCTAAAAGCTGATGCTTCTCAGGCGTAAGCTCTGTCGCATAATCATCAATGATATGTTGGGCCTGCACTTGGGATTGATGAATTAAGTGCCAGTAACGGGTAAAGAGTTTTTTAGGGCCCTGGCGAAATAACTTAAAACGCTTGTCTAAGGTTCGTGCACCCAGCACATTATTGGCATGCTGACGGTATAATTCACCAGGCTGATCAATATAAATTAACTTTCCAAGGGCCGTTGCTAGAAGCGCCAAATACCAATCATGCATAATAAGGCCATCATAGCGGGTCCATTTTTGCGCCAAGGCATGGTTAATTGCCGAAACTCCACCTGTAACAGCGTTTTCTGTTAGCTCTTGGACCAGTTTAGTATTAGGATGGGCTGATTGTGAGCGAATCATGCTTTCGTTCAAAACATTGAGGTCTTGATCAACCACCTTAAGATCCATATAAACCATCACAGGCAACTGCGCAGGCTGATTTGTAAAAGCGCTGAGCTGAGTCTCAAGCTTGTCTTTTAACCAAACATCATCTTGATCACTAAAACAGTAAATGTCCGCTTGATCATACTTTAACAAGGTGTAAAAATTTTTAATGACCCCAAAGTTTTGCCGATCATCACGATTAATAAACTGAATTCTTGAATCTTGTGCTTCAAAGGCCTTAATAATCTCGGGGGTTTGATCAGTCGAGCCATCATCTCGAATCAACAGCTTCCAATCTGTCACTGTCTGATTTTGAATGCTTTGAATTTGTTGCGCTAGGTAAGCTTCACCATTGTAGGTGGACATCAAAATATTAATTTTCATCTAAAAATAAAGCCTCGTAGGCTGCGACTATCTTTTCCCAAGTATAAGTCTGAGCCATGTGTTGTTTTGCTTGCCTGCCTAAGTCTTCAAAGGTCTCTTGTTTATCAACGCTGTCAATCAGCTGCGCTAATTCCTGGTTTTTCTTGGTCCAATACAGGGCTGTTTTCTGGGCGACCGATTGATTAAAAGGGACGTCTAAAACTAAATTTAAATCGGTATGGGCAAGTGCTTCAAGTAAGCCAGGATTAGTTCCTCCGACCTCATGTCCATGAATATAGGCAAAGGCATTTTGCCGAATGTAGCTCAAGAGTGCCTTGTCATAGACAGTGCCAACAAACTTAATCCGAGCATCCTGAGTAAAGCCGGTGGCATGTTTCAATTCAGTGACATAGGAATTCCCTTGGTAATTGCAAATAAGGACTAAATCACGTGAGGTATCACTGGCCATAAACTCCCGAATCAGTGTTTCATAGTTGTTTTCAGGCACAAAACGACCAACAACTAAGTAGTAACCTTTTTCAGTAATGCCGTGTTTTTGAAAATAGCTGCGAACCTGATCACTTTGAGCGGTTAAGCTAGATTGGGTCAGATCTGTACCATAGGCAATAAAGGTTGTCTGTGACCATGGGTAGACTTTCTGGATATAATCAGCAATCCCCTGATTATCTGAAATGATCATATCTGCGGCTTTAGTCATTTGTTTTTCAGCATATTTTAAGTACCGTTGTACCGGCTTTGACCATTTTGCCCGCTTCCATTCTAGACCATCAGGATTGACAAAAAGTTTGCCTTGCATCTGATGGATTTTTTTAGCAAAGGGCTTAATAAAGGCACCTATGGTATTGCCCAAAACATATACGATTGGCTGTGAGATGTGATGTTGCTGACAATAGTCTAAGGCATAGCCGATAGCCATCATATCATACAGAATAACACGCGCTGCTCCAACTTGAGGCGGATTAATGAAAAAGCAATCAACACCCAAGTAGGTGTCATGTCGCTTGTGCTTTGTATCTGATAAACAGGCAACATGATAGCAGATTTTATCAGACTTTCGATGAGAGACTAGCTCTTCAACAAATGTTTCAAAACCCCCATAGTTTGCAGGCAGTCCTCGACTACCTATGATAAAAACATGCTGCATGTCAATAAGCCCCATTCTAGAAATAATCCATGTTATTATAACATAAAGCAAGGGCAAAAGCGATAAAAAACCAATGCAAAGCGCCTCAGATAGACTGATTTACACCCCTTATAGCCCTTCTAACTAACAAGAGTGTCTAGAATAGCTTAAAAGCTGGCGATTAGCTTAGCGATGCAAGGTAGGCGCTAGCGTTTTCTTATAAAGCAAACGCATCAAGGATTTCTTGACTTTTACCATGAATTTGGATATAACAAAACTATGACATCGAAAATTACCATTAAAGATATTGCGCGAGAAGCAGGCGTTTCTGTGGCGACGGTTTCTTACGTATTAAACCAGCGCGACGATCAAAAAATCAGCGAAGAAACCCGCAATAAGGTCCTTCATATTAGCAACCTTCTTAACTATACACCTAATCAAGCAGCCAGATCATTGGTGACACGTCAATCCAACAGTGTGGTTCTTTATTATAAATACGCTGATTCTATCCTAGCTAGAGCAGAACAACTGCATACTATCAGCTGCCTTTCTCAGCGACTGCATGAACAGGATTATCAACTGGTCTGTCTCAATGAAGATAGCATTGAAAAATTTGATTGGGCTGATTTAATCTTGACTTTGGATATTGATAGTGACAGCTTTTATAAGATTGGAAAACTTAATTTCAAACCTTTAATTGCTATTGACAGCTTCATCGATGATCCCCTCTTTTTTCAGATTAATACAGATTATGTGGCTCTCAAAGACCAGGCAGATCAGTTTTTCAATGGTGATACCTATAGTCTACTCACCTTGCCTATAAATAATCAAGAACGGTATGAGCATATCTCTTCTCTTTTTCCACAGCTACATATAGTTGATGATATGAGAGAACTAACTTACTTTGAAAAAGATAATCTTTTGCTGATTGATGAGAGTTTAAATCAATTCTTTGGCAACAAGCCACAGAACCTCTATTGTCCAAGCTTTCATTCCCAAAAAGGCCAAGTCATCTTAAATGCTATCGAATGGGCCAAGAAACGCCAGTCCGATAAAAATCACAACCTTCTGGTGTAATAGCAGAAAGTTAGTCTATATCTGACCACCCTTTTTAAGAAAAACCCTTTCCCCTCGTCTGGAGGAGAAAGGGTTTTTATGTTAAGGATCAACTCATACCTTCAAATCGTCTCTAAAATGCGTTTTATAAAATACCACAGTCAGCATCAGTAAGGTTCCAAACACTTGGCAATTCATGACTAAGATCGGGTCCTGGATAAAAAAACTCAGTAGGATAGCTAGCAAACTTGGCCAAGCCAAACAATTAACCATCAATCCAAGACCTTCTGAAAAGCTTCGAATCATAAACAAGCGTGATTGTTTTGTCAGAGCCAAGAAGAAAGCACCCAGACCAATCACAATAACAGTTCCCACATAGACCATGAGGGCAAAACTAAGCAAAAGAAAAGCAAGTACACTGGCTTTGTTACTGTCATACCATTGCTGGTTGACAAAGGCCCTAACTGCTTTGGCTGTTGTCAACGTGACCAATGACTGGTCCTTACCTCTAACTTGTGCTCTCAGTTCCTTGCCTTTTGGCTCAATAAACCGCCACTCATTGTGAGTAACAATAATTTGTCTGGTTGATTCTGCTGTTAATTTTTCTAAGTCTCTCTTTGTCGGTAAAACAGCTAGCACTAATTCGCCATCTCGACAAATGAGAGATGGACCCTGAAACGTATTTTCCTCAATTTTGCCTTGCGTCAATGCGTGATAAGTCTTGTCCGTGATGGGAGCCAAACTCTTAGCCACAATCCGCTCTAAGGGATACGTTGGCATGCGAGCATAGTGTAAAGTGACCGGAATCATCATTAAGGCATTCAAAAAAACAATGATCAGAAGGTTTTGCCACCAAGAAAACTCACCTCGACTGGCAAACATTGCCTTAGGAGATCGGCAATGCGAGATGTAAGAAATAGGAAATTGCTTTTTATCTGGCATTAAAAATACTCCTTGTCAACTTAGCCCTTGGTGCCACCACTGGTTAAACCTGAAACAAAATTCTTTTGTAAGAAGAAAAAGAGAACTGAAATAGGCACTGCAATCAAAATAGCTCCCGCAGCAAACAAGGTTACCTTGGGATTTCTAGCATCATTGGTGATAAAAGACTGCAGACCAACTGCTACCGTATATTTTTCTTGAGCGCGTAACAAGAATTTAGCCAACATAAAATCCCCAAAAGGCCCCATAAAAGCCCATAAAGATTGCACTGCAATCATCGGTCGTACAAGGGGAAGGACAATCTGATAAAAAGTTCTAAAATGTCCAGAACCATCCAACTTAGCAGATTCGTCTAAATCATAAGGAACTGTGTCAAAATAGCCCTTCATCAACCAGGCATTCATCGGAATACCACCACCCACGTAAATCAAAATCAAAAACCAATACTGATTTAAAGCATTAAATAGCCAGGCCATGACAAAGTAAGCCGTTAAAGCCGCCATCGTAGGAACCATTTGGACGACTAAGAAAAAAACCAAACTTTTTTTGCGGCCAAAGAAATGGTAACGGCTATACGCATAGCCTGTTAAGGTAATGACGGCTACCTGAATCAGCATCGTAAAGAAGGCCACAATTAAGGTATTCCAATACCACCGCAAATATAAGGTATCTTGAAAGAGCGTCCTAAAGTTAGCCAAGGTCCACGGCCCGTTAAAATGAAAGCTAAAGGCTGTTGTATTTCCTGGTCGAAAAGCTGAGCTGACCGTTACTAGTATTGGAAATAAAATCACGATAGCTAAAGATATTAGATAGATATAAGTTAATAATTGGGCTAAAAAACGTTTGTGTTTCATTGACATTGCAACATAAGTCTTTCTCACTATCTCTCCTCCATATCAAAAGCTTTAAATTTCCTAAAGGTAATCAAAGACACTGAAATCACTATTACAGAAATGATTAAGGTCACTGCTGATGCCATTGAAAATTGTGGTGACGTCTGTGTAGTTAATTTATAAATCCAAGAAATCAGTATGTCGGTTGTCCCAGCTCCGCCTCCAACAGTACCAGGTCCCCCATTATTAAAAAGGTAAATAATAGAGAAGTTGTTGAAGTTAAAGGTATATTGTGAAATAAGGGTTGGAGCTGCAACTGCAAAAATCATAGGTAGCGTAATATGACGGAATTTCTGCAAGACGGTCGCACCATCAACTGTTGCTGCTTCGTACAAATCAGCTGGAATGGCCTGCAAAATGCCTGATACCAAAATGTAGATATAGGGAAATCCTAGCCAACCTTGCACCATAATCACAGCTACCTTTGTCCAAAAAGGATTTGTCTTCCAAGGCACAATGCCAAAATCAACAAAAGGAAGGAATTTCTCGATGAAAGGTAGAACTTGAACATTCATGGCTCCAATAGAATCATTAAAAAAATTACCAAAGCTCATAATAGAGATAAAGGCTGGAACTGCCCACGGTAATAAGAATATCACACCAAAGAGGCGTTTTCCTCTAATAAACGACTGATTAGCAATAACAGCCGTGGCAATGCCAATAATAATCTGAAGACTTGTCGCTGCTAGGGTCCAGATCAGCGTCCATGACAAAACAGACGTAAATGCTGTTTTGAAGGTGCTTAATTCTAAGATATTAAGGAAGTTTTTCAAGCCCACCCAATCCAATAAGCGATAAGGAGGGATATGCCTAAAATCGTAATTGGTAAAGGCAATTAATAAGGTCACCAAAACCGGAAAAATAATCGCGAAAGCCATGGCCAAATAGGCAGGAATAATGAGCAAGTAGGGAAAGCCCTTTTCATAAATAACCTCAAGGGTCTCCTTGGCTGTTACAGGAACCTTTTTACCTTCATTTTGTTGTCGAGTAACTAACCTAGCATCCCTCATAGCAACCAAATGAAAAATGACAAATAAGGCTAAGATAACTAATTGCATAGCCCCTTTAATCAACATGAACAAAGAGTGATCTTGCATGGGGACACTTCCAAGACTGTAAAGACCTGCTAAAGCAGGAATTCCCCAAAACACCATTTCTAACAATTCCAGCAAAAAAATAAGGAGCAAGACCACGCCTTTAACGGTTTGCTTATTATATAATTGTCCCAAACCTGGGATAAGAGATAGCCACATAGCTAGATGGGGCTTTCGCTGTCTTTGGTTAACTACCATTTTTTATTCCTCTTTCCATAAATGATTTAAGGCTATCCTGATTCGATCAGCTACTTTATCAGGTGAATACCTAACCACTGATGTCTTCAGTTCATCATTTTTTCCATCTAAACCGGTATTCTTAGTCACTTATCACTACAAAGCCCCCTGGAAGCAATTGGGCACGCTCTTTGTCCACCTTATTACCAGTTAACACTTGCCCCTTTTCCTTAATAGGATAAGCAGCCTCCCCATTGTTAAAAACAAGCGTAATGATTTGTTCACCTAAGCTGCGCTGTAGAATGAAGCAATCTCCGTCATGAGCAATGCTGATTGCTCCTTCTTGAAGAGCCGGCTGCTGACGAAGAGTGATGATTTCCTTCACCTTATTGAAGAAGACTTTGTCCCACCCAGCGTCATTCCACGGAAAACCTCGCCGCGAATCTGGGTCGTAACCTCCTTTCATGGCTACCTCTGTCCCATAATACAGGCAAGGCATCCCTATAAACGTAAAAAGTAATGCTAAAGCAGCCAGAAGTTTGCCTTTTGACCCCTTAACTTGAGTGAAAAAACGATGCGTATCATGAGAATCCAAGAGATTTAAATTCATGCGATTGACTTGCCAAGTGTTTCGCATCAAGATATGACTTAATTTTTCAGCCAATTGCTTTGATGTCATGGTTTCAAAAGCAAAATAATCTAAACATGCTTTGGTGAAAGCATAATTCATGATTCCATCATATTGGTCCCCTGCCAAATAAGGATAGGCATCATGCCAGTTCTCACCAATCAAAATGGCATCTACTTTTTCAGCTTTAATGACTTGGCGAAAACGTCGCCAAAAATCATGAGACACTTCATCAGAAACGTCTAAGCGCCACCCATCAATATCAAATTCCCTAATCCAGTATCGTCCGATCTCAATCAGATAGTCTTGAACATCTCTGTTTGAGGTGTTCCACTTTGGCATATAGTCACATCCGGCAAAGGTCTCGTAGTTAATCAGCTCCATTGATGGGTAATCATCATGGAGCATAAACCAATCAAAAAATTTAGACTTCTTGCCATATCGCAAAACATCTTGAAATTCAATCGTATCACTGCTGGCATGATTAAAGACAGCGTCTAGGATAATCTTGATTCCCATTTGATGGGCCAAATCAATCAACTCTTGCAAATCGTGCTTACTACCAAATTGAGGGTCAATAGCATAGTAATCACTAATATCATATTTATGATTACTAATGGACTGGAAAATCGGGGTTAAGTAAATCACAGTAATCCCTAGATCCTTGAGATAATGTAACTTGTCTGTAATCCCCTTTAAATCTCCACCAGCAAAACTTTTAGGAGTTGGTTTCTCTAACCAATCCATGTTGACATAACTGTCATCTTTTTCCCAATCCCCACGATTAAAACGATCAACAAAAATTTGGTAAAAGACCGCGTCTTTTGTCCAAGGAATGACCTGATGAACGTCTACTGCATTAATATAAGGCATTTGAAAGAAATTATAAAAACCATTCGAAAAATCATAGCTAGTGGTTAAGCCATCCTCACTAAAATAATAGATCTGACCTTCTTCCTCAATTTTAAAAATATAAGCTAACCTTACGTCATCAAGCGTCAAAGTCGTTTCATAATAAGCATGTGCCTGATCTAGGTAAGCCACTGACATTTCCAATTCTTCTTGGAAGTCATGGTAACCATATTTTGGACCATACACCAAACTAACGGTTATATCTGCATCTTCTTTAGCGACACGTAATCGGATGACAAGTTCTTTTTGAGATAAGGCAAAGCAATATCTCGAATCAGGAATATGTAGCATTCCGGCAATATTCATTTCTACCTCCATTAAGTAGTCCTTCTTTAGTCACCCTTAGCTAATCGGCAAAAAGAGGCAAACTAAAATTACTCTTACTTGTTTTGTCCACTTCTTGTTTAACGTTACCAGCATTAAACTTAAAATAGAAGCTGGGTGCATTTCTTTGTCCCAGCCTCCCTTTTTCTACTTTATTCCGCGTATTTTTGTTCAATCGTTACCTTAATCGCCTTAGCTGCCTCTTTGGCTGCTTTAGAAGCTCCTTTCTTACCAGAAGCTACATTAAAGAACATATTGGCACCAGGCTCCCAAACTTCTGCCATTTCTGGAATATTTGGCATTGGTTGTGCACTCTCAAACTGACTAACCACAGCTTTTGTTAATTCGTTTCCTTCTTCTGACGCATAATGCCGAGCTGTTAAGTTAGCTGGAATTTCTTGCGTTTTATCATAGAATCGTTTTTGATTTTCCGTATTTGTCACATAGTCAAGGAATTTTTGAGCAGCTGTTTTTCCTTTAGAATAATTGGAAATAACCCAGGCTTTACCACCAGCAAAAGGTTGGTATTTCTTACCATTGATTAATGTCGGAATCTCTGTTACACCAAAGTTAACTCCTGCCTTTTTAAATGAACTTGCTGCCCATGGGCCGTCAACAATAACTCCAGCTTTTTTAGAGGTGAATTGCTCTGTAATAAAGTCACCGGCTTTTTTAGTGTCTTGCATTCCTTGCGGCCAGGTATTGTACCACTGTTTTGCGTAGTTTAAACCTTCCACAGTTCCAGAATTTCCAAGACCAAGGTCGCTTGGCTTAGTTCCATTATCACCAAAGACATAACTGCCGTAACCAGCAATCAACCCATAACCATAATAAAAATCTGTCCACTTGGCCAAAAAACCAACGGCTTTACCTGACTCAGAAGCAAAGGCAAATTTTGGATCTTTTTGCAAGCTTTCTAATTCAGCAAACGTTTTTGGAGCATCTGCCACCAAGTCTTTATTATAGTAAGCCACCAACGTTTCAATCACATCTGGTGCACCATAAGTCTTACCGTTAATAGTTACTAATTTCTTAACCGTATCATCAAACTCTTTACTATTAGCCAAGGCTACCTCAGCAATTTGACCTTCAGATCCAAGACCACCCACACGGTCATAGGGGGCTAAAAAGACATCTGGCGAGGCCCCTGTTGGGCCATCTGTTGATAACTTATCAAGTGTATCCATCATGCCTTCTTTTTTAACTTTGACGGTGATTTTATGTTCTTTTTCAAAGTCACCCTTAATGCTATTAATATAGTCAGCATACCCTTCATCAACAGAAACTACAATAGTCTTGCCATCTGCTTCTTTAGTTTTTTTAGCATCTTTAGTACCCCCACTCGTACAAGCAGTTAGTGTTAGCACTGGAGCCAATGATAATATTCCAATTACAGATGCTTTTGTCCAATTCCATGCCATAACATGTTCCTCCAAAATGTTTTTCCTTAATAACCAGTCACACAATCTATCTACTCTTGTCACATTAGCTGATAAATGGCTAACATAAGACGTCCAAAGTTAATAACTGTAGCCTTTAGTATTATATGACTTAAACGTTTAAGTTAATTTTATTTTATAGTAATCGCTTACAAATGTCAATATCTTTTAGCATTTTTCTAAAAACATTTAAATGATTCTTTTACCTCACCACTTCCACTTATGACTTAGTTCCTTTACCATATTTTTATTCAGGTACTTCTTAATCTAAGAAAGACTTCTCACAACCATTTCAACCTATGAGCTGTTGCCTAACGCAAACCAAAAAACTCTATAATAGTCCTGTAGTGGGTGATTCCACAATGGCTATTATAGGGCTGTTTATAGCTATATAAAGTTAAATCCCCTCTGACTGATAATGAAAAGCACTCAGCATCAACATCAGACAAGTCTATCGTCTGCCACAAGTCATGGGATTGAAAGGTAGCAAGATTACTTTGAACATGCAAAAAAAGAAGACGTCTTTCGTCTCCTCTCGTGCTTAGCTAGTAGGCCACCCATTGCAGTTGATATAGAGTTCAAAAACCTCACTAAGATGATACTCCTAGCAAGGAAAGACTGTTGTTTGATTATCCATCGTTAGTCAGCGTGATTGCCTAGCTACCTGGCACACAGCTAATGTTTTTTGTTCTCTCTACCGCTACAGATAGCTGCAACAGATAAAAAGAATTAGCCAAGTCAGGCAAACAAAGCACTTGAAGGGGTTCCCCTTCTAGGTCATTGTCATTTTAAGGACGTTCTTGGCGGTAAAATTCTTGCAAGGCTTCTTGCCAGGTTGGAATAACAAAGCCAGTTGCTTTAGCCTTAGTCAAATTTAATGTTGAATTAAAGGGACGCTTAGCCTTAGCAGGAAATGCTGAAGAGTCTACTGGAACTACTTCGACTGCTGTATCTTTTAGGATTTCTTTTGCAAAGTCAAACCAAGTGGTATCTTCTTTAGCATCGTTAGACAAATGGTAATAACCAAAGGCCTTGTTGTTTTCAGCTAAATGACACATAAATTCCGCTAATGTGCGGGTCCAAGTCGGACGACCATGCTGATCATTGACAACTGTTAGGCGGTCATGAGTTTGGGCAAGGTTTTGCATGGTAAACACAAAATTTTTGCCATAATGACCAAAAACCCAGGCCGTACGAATAATGTAATAACTATCAAGATAATGTTCTACAGCTTCTTCGCCTAAACGCTTTGTCCGACCATACTCTGTTTGTGGATCAGGCTGATCTGTTTCTAGCCATTCTTCGCCAACTGGTTTATTGCCATCAAAAACATAGTCGGTTGAGATATACACCAAGGTGGCCTGATGTTTTTGACAAGCTTTAGCAACATTTTTTGTTCCAGTGACATTAATGGCATAGTCTAATGCTTTGCCTTCGTCTTCTGCTGCATCTACAGCCGTATATGCCGCACAGTGATAAACCAAGGTCGGTTTTACTTGCTCAAAAACCGATTCCACCTTGCTAAGGTCGGTAATATCCATTTCGGCAACATCAACAGCCACATAATCAACGGAGCGTTCATCTAGCAAGTGACGAAGTTCCGTTCCTAATTGTCCATTACTACCTGTAATTAATATCATAAAGTCTACCTATCCTTTCCTTCTTGCGGTTTTTGAAAGTTGGTTAATAACAATAAGGTCATGGCTATGGTTTCAACGACAGATTTGCGTCGTAATTTGAGGGAAAAAAGCAAAGCCAGTCGCTGAAAAAATGAGGCCTGATCCAGAGCAATAAACTGTTCAAAAAAAGTTTTTATCTGAGGTGCCATCTGTGCTTGACAATCCTGATATATCAATTGCGCTCGCTTGAAAGATGTGTCCATCATTTGCCAAAAAGTGGCGATGCCATACTGACGGCCATAGTTATTCAGAGACTCTGACTGTGCTTGCCGTCGCCACAAGGTAGTGCTAACAGGAATATAGACAACGTCACCTATTGCATAAGCCAAGGTGCCAAGATAGGAGTCATGGCCCCAATTGGCTCAAACTGCCAGACCTTAGCTAAAGCATGGTTAATCATGATAGCCATTCCATTGATCTGGTTAAAAGCTATTTGCTCAGCTAGGACTGTTTTTTGGTCGTTTTCCTTGAGGAACGTTAGCTCTTCATCAACAGTTGTCCAAGTCGAATAGACCAATAACGGACGGTGAGCATCCTTGTTTTGACAAGCAGCTAAATAGACAGCTAGTTTGTCTGTTTTCCAAACATCATCAGCATCACACAGAACATAGAAATCCGCTGCTTCATACTTAACTAATTCGAAAAAAGTCCGATGTCCCCCAAGGTTTTTCCCTTTTCCTGGATTAATGAGACGAAACCGTGGATCCTGTATGACAAATTCATCAATAATGGCCAGGGTTCCATCAGTTGATTGATCATCTCTAATGTTACAAATCCAATCAGAGTAGGTCTGCTTTTGAATACTTTCTAGCTGTGCACGCAAATGCTTTTCAGCATTAAAAGTGGCAAGACAAATAATCACTTTTTGAGGCATGTTGCTTCCTTTTTTCTACCCTCTATCTAATTCCCAATGCAATGCGGGCATAACGGCTCATTTTATCAGGAGACCAAGCCGGGTACCAGACCAATTTGACCTCTACCTTGGTTACTTCTGGTACCGAACGCATAGCGTCATGAATCTGATCTGTCAATAAATCTGCCAAAGGGCAGCCCATCGTCGTCAAAGTCATATCAATTTCGGTATGGCCGTTGTCTTCAAAACGAATATCATAAACCAGTCCCAAATTAATAATATCAATGCCTAACTCTGGATCAACAACCAGTTCGAGGGCTTCCAGGATGCGATCTTTAATATGATTCACTTCCTCTAATGTATAGTTTGGATTTTCTGTCATTTGTTTCCTTTCGTTTTCATTCCAACGCCAAAGACTAGAGTCATGACTTCTTAAACAATCAATTCCAGGAGAAATAAAGGCTCCAGCCAGTCAAGACTAACAAGCTAGGTGGCCAAATCAAGCGATGAGGGCATAGAAAAACACCCCACCGAATCCCAGAATGATTTCCTCTCATCAAAGACAACTTATGCGGTATCATCCCTTTTTATTTACCAGGCACCAACCTAAAACACCACTTAGGCTCTTTGGCGCTTTCTAATCTCTTGGCGCCAACCTAAAACACCACTTAGGCTCTTTGGCGCTTTCTAATTTCTTGGCGCCGACCTAAAACACCACTTAGGCTCTTCGGCGCTTTCTAATTTCTTGGCGCCGACCTAAAACACCACACTGTGGTGTTTTAGTCCTCAATAAAGTCTCTTAATTGTTTGCTACGGCTTGGATGGCGTAATTTACGGAGAGCCTTGGCTTCGATCTGACGAATCCGCTCACGCGTTACATTAAAGACCTTACCGACGTCTTCTAAGGTACGCATTTTACCATCATCCAGGCCAAAACGTAGACGTAGGACGTTTTCCTCACGGTCAGTCAAAGTATCTAGGACTTCGTCCAATTGCTCGCGCAAAACAACCCGCGTAGTGTAGTCAACGGGATTTTCAATGACTTCATCTTCGATGAAATCACCCAAATGACTATCGTCTTCTTCTCCAATTGGTGTTTCCAAAGAAACCGGTTCTTGTGCAATCTTGAGGATTTCACGCACCTTATCTGGTGTCATCTCCATTCGCTCTGCAATTTGTTCTGGGGTTGGATCTTGACCAAGTTCTTGCAAGAGATTGCGTTGCTCACGCACTAATTTGTTGATCGTCTCAACCATGTGAACCGGTATCCGGATGGTTCTTGCCTGATCGGCAATAGCTCGCGTAATTGCTTGGCGAATCCACCAAGTGGCATAGGTGGAAAACTTAAAGCCTTTTGAGTAGTCAAACTTATCAACAGCCTTCATCAAACCCATATTACCTTCTTGAATCAGGTCCAAAAACTGCATACCCCGACCAACATAGCGTTTAGCAATTGACACGACCAGACGTAAGTTTGCTTCGGCTAGTCGTTGTTTAGCCTCTAGGTCACCTTGGGCTACTGCCACAGCCAGTTCTTTTTCTTCTTCACTTGTCAAGAGTGGCACAACACCAATTTCTTTGAGATACATCCGAACCGGATCGTTAACTTTGGCTGAATTACTACCCAGCAACTCCTCATCAGATAATTCCTCAGGTTTGGGCTCTTCAACAATATACTTGGCTGAAGGATTGCCATCTTTATCTGTAATCGAAATACCACCATCTGTTAAACGTTCTAATAAATCGTCAATTTGATCAGCATCCAGACTAAAAGGAACCACTAAGACTTTTGTAACTTCCTCATCAACTGCTGTTCCAGCTTTTTTGTGGTTGCGAATAAACTCGGCCACTTGAACATTATAGGTTGTAATTTCTTTTTCTTTTGCCATATTTTCCTCTATTCCATATTTCTTCGTTGCGCAATCAATTGTTCCAAGGTTTCTAATGCTAATGCATGGTTGCCATTGCTGCTTGATTCACGGATCTGTTTTCCTTGTTGTTGGATTTTTCGTTCCTGCAATAATCGCTGGCGCTTCAATAAGACCTCTTCGATTTCATTTGGTCCTATTTCTTTTGGCAGGTTTTCTTCAAGCACACGGTAATAAGCCTGATTGATAGCCTCGGGCTGGTGGGACAAATCAACTGATGTAATCTCACCAGCTTCCTTTAATAGGTCAAACAAAACCTGAAATTCTGGCGTATCAAATTGGAAGTGATCTTTAAAGCGAAACTCATTTAAGATAACATCATTAGTCAGTAAGCGATGCAATAAATGTGTCTCTGTTTTGACCAAAGCCGACAAACGCTTTGATAAGGGCAGATCAATCGTTACTGAAGCAGTCGGATCGTGGACGCCTTGCCTGTGCTTGCGATCTTGTAAACGTTGCTGATTAACAGCCTGCTCCACTTGGAAATAATCAAAATCTGGTAATAAATCAGCCAGCTTGTGGATATAAGTATTTTGAGCAGTGATTGAAGGACTTGCAGCAATAATCGGAGCTATCTTGTCCACATAAGCAATCTGTGCCTGCAAATTATCACTATTTTCTGGTTGCAATTGCTTCATCTGAAATTCAATATGGCTAATGCGGGATTGTTGCAACAACTGAGCAAATGCCTGTGCTGAATGCTTTTGAACAAATTCGTCTGGATCCAACTTGTTGGGAATTTGCACAATTTCTACATTGAAGTCTTTGAGCAATTCTAGGGACTTGGCTATAGCGTTTTGACCCGCCGCATCACCATCATAAACCATAACAATCGTTGAGGTTAAGGCCTTGAGGCGGCGAATGTGCTGTTCTGTAAGTGCCGTCCCCATCGAAGCGACAGCATTTTCAACACCTGCTTTATAGGCGGCAATAACATCCATAAAACCTTCCATGAGAAAAACTTCGTGGGTTTTAGTGATGACTGGCTTAGCCTTATCTAGATGATAGAGTTCATACGATTTATTAAACAGCTTGGTGGCGCGGCTATTCTTGTATTTGGCTTGCCCTGTTTCTTGGTCTTTTGATGTCCAAATTCGTCCGGAAAAAGCAATTGGCTGACCGTCTTCGTCTGACAAAGGAAACATAATACGATTGCAAAAGGCATCATAGATACGATTGTTTTGTTCAGAAACATTAAACAAGCCTGAGGCTAATAGGCTGTCTTCCTTGTATTTTTTGGATAAAGCTTGATAGAGATAATCGTTTTCTGCTGGGGCAAGACCGATTTGAAAATGCTTAATTAATTCATCTGTGAGCCCACGTTGGTAGAGATATTCACGCGCCGCTTGGCCATTTTTTGTGGTCAGTAAGACGGCCTGATAAAAAGAGACGGCGTCTCGATGAAGATCCAATAAATCTTGGTTGGGACGGACTTTTTTGGGTTGACCTTGAAAGATTGTTTTCTCAAGGGGAATCCCAGCTTTTTCAGCAACAATCTGCACACTTTCTAAAAATGGCACCTGCCGGTAATCTTCTATAAATTTAAAGACATCACCAGATTTTCCACAACCAAAGCAATGATAAAACTGTTTGTCTTCAATGACATTAAAGGAAGGCGTTTTCTCCTTATGGAAAGGACATAAACCTAAATAATGACGACCAGACCGGGTTAAGGGGACCACTTCTCCGATAATATCAACGATATTAACATCATGTTTTATCTGGGAAATTTTATCTTTGTCAATTGCCAAATCGTCGCCTCCCCATAGTAATCCCATTATAGTTTTATATTTCATTATAGCATGCCACCTTTTTTTTGTAAATTTAAAAGGACGAGTCGTATCGGTGGTCTAGGGGCCAAACTTATGATAAAATGGGCAAGAAAGGTTAGGAATTTTAGAATGATTAAAGAACTCAAAGCATTTTTATTCAAAGGTAATGTCCTTGACTTAGCAGTTGCCGTTGTCATTGGGGCCGCCTTCAAGGCCATTATTGACTCTCTAGTTGGAGATGTCATTACACCTTTGATTTTAAATCCCGTCTTAAAAGCTGCCGGGGTGCAAAATATTGCCCAATTGACATGGAACGGAATCAAATACGGTAACTTCTTAGCAGCTGTTATCAACTTCTTAATTATTGGTATGACTCTATTTTTCGTTGTAAAAGCAGCCAATAAAGTCATGAGCTTTAACAAAACTGAAGCAGAAACTGTTGAAGCGGCAGCACCAAGTCAAGAAGAACTCCTTATGGAGATTCGTGACCTACTCGCTCGCAAATAAGCATAAAAAAGGGCCCTGTGGCCTTTTTTGCTGCTCCAATGTCGCAAGCTCCATTGTTACTTGATTGACAAAGGACAAAAAGGCCTCCTACGCAGTCAAGATATACACCCACTCAAACGTTTATGCTATCCTTGTTACAGAAAAAAACGGCAATGCTAGCAACCGACATTAAAAGCAGCCCCTGCAAGGTGACTGCTTTTTTGCTTGTGCGCTTAGAATTTTTTACGTTTGCGTGCTGCTTCTGATTTACGTTTACGTTTAACAGAAGGTTTTTCGTAGAATTCACGTTTACGTGATTCTTGAAGAGTACCAGCTTTAGTAACAGAACGTTTGAAGCGACGAAGTGCATCATCAAGTGATTCGTTTTTACGTACTACTGTTTTTGACATTAATTTCACCTCCTCAAGATAGCGTAACATTTTCACGTTCCTAACTATATTATCCGTTTTTTCGGAAAAAGTCAACTACCTTTTTCCAGGAATCATTCCCGTAGTTAATATTGTTGTCCAATTTGTTATAGTCCAAAGGGAGATAATAATGACTTTCCTTGTCTTAACAATTGGTCAACAATATTCACTGATGCCCTTTCTTCCAATTAAATGCAA
>NZ_WLZU01000015.1 GCF_009870755.1 Streptococcus halichoeri | reverse complement strand
TGCATTTAATTGGAAGAAAGGGCATCAGTGAATATTGTTGACCAATTGTTAAGACAAGGAAAGTCATTATTATCTCCCTTTGGACTATAACAAATTGGACAACAATATTAACTACGGGAATGATTCTAAATGGAATCCCCATTCCAAATAGAATTTTTAACGATAACATAATTAACTCGGCGCAGACTATCAATATCATCTCCGCCAGCGTAAGAAATCGAGGATTGCAAATCTTGCTTCATTTCCGTTAGTGTGTCTGCTAGGTGACCCTTGGTTGGTAAAAGAATCTTTTTTCCTTCGACATTTTTGTGCTCACCTTTTTGGTATTCTGAAGCTGAGCCATAGTATTCTTTGAAGCTTTCACCATCGATTTCTACTGTTTTACCCGGGCTTTCGATATGCCCTGCAAATAAAGAACCAATCATGACCATGGTTGCACCAAAGCGAATGGACTTGGCAATGTCACCGTGGGTGCGAATTCCGCCATCGGCAATAATGGGTTTGCGGGCTGCTTTTGCGCACCAGCGAAGGGCTGCCAACTGCCAGCCGCCAGTTCCAAAGCCTGTTTTGACTTTAGTAATACAAACCTTACCAGGACCTATGCCAACTTTTGTTGCATCTGCTCCAGCATTTTCTAATTCACGAACCGCCTCTGGTGTTCCGACATTGCCTGCAATCACAAAGGTTTCAGGCAATTCTGATTTAATATGCTGAATCATCTGAATAACACTATCGGCATGGCCATGTGCAATATCAATGGTAATAAATTCTGGCGCATCTTCTTTTAAAGAAGAGACAAATTCATATTCGTAAGCTTTGACACCAACTGAGATAGACGCAATCAATCCCTGCGCATGCATTTTAGCAATAAAGGGTTTTCGACTGGCCTCATCAAAGCGATGCATAATATAAAAATACCCTGCTTTGGCCAACTCTTCAGCGATTGTTTCATCAATGATGGTCTGCATATTGGCCGGAATCACTGGTAGCTTAAACCGATAAGAGCCAAGTTGAACCGTGGTATCGGCCTCTGAACGGCTTGAAATAATGCATTTGTTGGGTACCAATTGAATATCTTCATAATCAAATACAGGCATGTCATTAAACATTTACTACTCCTTTTGAAACCTGCATACTAGCTCTAAGAGCAAGCAGGTTTTCTGTAAAAAAATGACCTTCCTATGATTTCAAAGTGAAATCATCACTAGGTAAAACCTTACCTTTCCTTGAAAAATTCTAATCTAATATTTCGGTTATGTCAATTTTACTATTTATTTATGAAAAAATGTTCGGTTTTTCTGGTAATATTTTCTTATTTGCTGATTTTTCTCTTGATTAGTTCACTCGGTTTATCATCCTGATACAGCAAAAAGGAGCTGGTCTTTTGGGCCAACTCAATAACCATCGTCTTTTATTGAAGCTGCAATCTAAAAAGAACTGCTAACTTGTACGGGCTTATCCAAATACCAAGCTAGTAGCAAAAATCTAGCATTTAAAGCATGATAAAAGGCCAGCTGCATCATCTTGATTAGGAATCATAGCTGCTGTGACAGGCTGTTTGGGCTACCATTTCCCATAAGTAAATACTTAATGGCTACTACACTACGCGGCTGATTGTGCTGATCGGGCAGCTCTTGTTGCTAATCTAATCTACTACCGTTGCTTGCAATGACTTGCTTATACCAGGCAAAGGATTTTTTCTTTGTTCGCTTGAGCGTTCCATTTCCTAGATTATCACGATCAACATAGATAAAGCCATAGCGTTTTTGCATTTCACCGGTGCCAGCTGAAACCAAGTCAATACAGCCCCAGGTGGTATAGCCCAACAGCTCTACGCCATCAAGATTAATAGCAGCACTCATAGCCTGAATGTGGTCCCTGAGGTAATCAATTCGGCAATCATCGGCCACATAGCCATTCTCATCTGGTATATCAACTGCTCCAAGACCATTTTCGACAATAAAGAGCGGTTTTTGATAACGATCCCAAATGGCATTAAGAGTAATGCGCAAACCAAGTGGATCAATCTGCCAGCCCCACTCTGACGCGTTTAAATAGGGATTCTTGATTGACGCAAAAATGTTGCCTGCCGTCTGTTCATTAAGCTTTGGGTTAGCTGACGCTACTCGGCTGGAATAATAGGAAAACGAGATAAAGTCAACTGTATTTTCCTGTAGCAAGATCAAATCCTCATCTGTGATGTCAATGTCACTTCCTGATTGTTCCCAGTATTTCTTAGCATAATTAGGGTAGTAACCACGCGCCTGAACATCAACAAAGAAATAACCTTCACGGTCACTTTGCATAGCGGCCCAGTAGTCTTTGGGATGACTGGTATAAGGGTAATATTGCCCAGCAGCCAACATGCAGCCAATCTTATTATCAGGATCAATGTCATGACCAATTTTGGTCGCTAAAGCTGACGCAACTAATTCATGATGGGCTGCTAAGTATTTGATTTGTTCAACATTTTCGCCAAAGTTCTTGAGTAAAAGCGGTGCAGCGAGAGTTTTCGACTATCTTTCAAGACCAATTTCCAGTAGTACTTCAAGGCTCGGTATTCAAGGGATTTCTTGTCAAACAGCTTCATGAGTTGAATGCGGGTCTGGTTTAAAGCTCGATTCAGGTGCTGGACACTATGGAAACGGTCAAGGACAATCTCAGCCTTTGGGAATAGGATTTTGATGAGGGGAATGTAAGAACCAGACATATCAACAGTAACGATTTTAACGCTGTTTCTAGCCTTTTTAGAGTACCTAAAGAAATGATTGCGAAGGGTTGTTTGCGTCCGATTATCAAGGATGGTGATGATTTTCTTGGTTTCAAAATCCTGAGCGATGAAGGCGAGTTTCCCCTTTCGATAAGCAAATTCGTCAATGGAGAGCACCTCAGGCAGTTGCGAGAAGTCTTCCTTGAAGGAGAACTGCTTGAGTTTTCGATGGACGGTTGATGGAGAAACCGCTAGGTTTTGAGCGATGTGTGTTAGCGCTTGACGGTTGAGCAGTCCTTGAGCGACCTTTTGCCTAAGAGGCTCAGAGATTTGGCAGTTCTTTCGCACCAAATTGGTTTCAGAAACAGTAACCTTACGACAGCTTTTGCATTGAAACCGACGTTTTTTAAGCCTGATCAGACTAGGAAAGCCATTGATGTCAAGAAATGGGATTTTCGACGGCTTTTGGAAGTCGTATTTTATCTGTTTTCCACCACAAGTCGGACACCCTTTAGGCTCATAATCCAGCCTTGCATAGAGTTCAATGTGCGTCTTATGTTGAAAAACATTGTCTAAAGCTATATTTTTATCTTTAATTCCGATTAATTCTGTGGTATTCTTAAGGTGTTCCATATGACACTTTCTAATGAGTTGATTTGACGCTTTTCATTATAAGTCATATGGGACTTTTTGTCTGCATGAAAAAGGCCCATCATCTCCAGAGTGGATTTACCCACTACAGATATTATAGAGCCGAAAAAACCTAAACAAATACGAAACCACAATCATTCGCCCAAAAAGGTAACGATGATTATCATTTTGTATTTGTTTAGGTTTTGCCTGCCTCTTCAGTAACAATCCTTTTTATTAAGTTGAGCATACCATTGCTCAAATCATTTTGCAAGCGCTTTTTTACTTTTCTTAAAATTGGTCAATGCGGTGATTAACTGGTGTCCAAACGTTGAATATGAATTGTGATATAAACTTGTTCGTCTGGGCTCATCTGAAAATGATGAGTTGATTCAATATAGCTTTTAATTTTTTTGCGAACAAGCAAATGCTTCTGGATAATTAGCCTTAACCTGCTCATAAAGAAAACTATCGTTTTTCCCTTGAACTATCCCATTTACGACCCATTGCGCAAAATATTGAAGATGGGTGATAAAACGATTATAGCTAATTGATTCATTATCTTGAATATTGCCATAAAAGAGTCTAACAATCCCAAGGATATCTGTGACCATTTTCGAAACGTGATAGGATTCTTGATTTAAGTGTGACTCTTTTTGGGCATTAATAAAATGCAAAGCGATGGAGGAAATTTCGTCTTCTGGCAACAGCACACAGACCCGTTCAAAAATCATCTTCAGTGCTTCTTTGCCCACTTGGTATTCTTTAGGATAGAATTTTCGAATTTCCCAAGCTAGCGGATTGTTAATATAGAGCCCTTGGGCAGCTCGCTCTAATGTATAATGCAAATGATCGGCCAAAGCGACGTATAGCGACGCTTCAAAAGTGGTTGCTAAAATCTCTTGTCCGTATTTAATAATCGCAAGGTAGGTTGCCATTTCTTCTGGACTAAGGTCAGTATATACTCTGGATAAGTCTGTGGCGACAGCATTATTTTGTAAAACAAAGGTTTTTTCAACTAAAGATTGATCGATTTGGTCACCACATTTTCCCCAAATCCCAGTCCTTTTCCCATTACAATAATCTCTTGATTATCACTTGATTTGACATGAACCACATTATTGTTATAAACTTTGTCTATTTTCATTTAGGTTTTCCTCATCTATTGAAAAATCAATCGATTGTTACTGGCCTCTATTCTAGCAAAAAAGACAATTTTTTAAAATATATCTTCCAAAAAATAATAAATTGAACCGCATTTACCTTAATAACTATTGAGCTGTGCCTAGCACAAGCTCGTTTCTTAGAGACTGAGCTTTAAAAAGACGCTGCTGTAAAACAAAGCAAGGCCAGACAAAACTCTATTATTTTAGCAGTATGGCTACTACAAAAAATAATAGAGTCTTTTAAGTCTGGCAAGCAGAGCACAAGGTGGTTACTTTTTCTAAATCTAGGGCTTGATGAGGCCTTTTTTTATCAGGTAATCTTTTGCGACACGATTGGCGTCTTGTCCTTTGACTGACACCCGATAATTCATAGCTTGCATTTCTTTTTCGGTAATTTTACCAGCCAACTGATTGAGGATTTTTTTAAGCTCAGGATGCTTTTTAATCAAACTAGCTTTCATTAATGGGGCACCTTGATATGGCGGAAAGACATGCCGGTCGTCTTTAAGGACTTTGAGGTGGTACTTGATTAGTTCAGCATCAGTTGAGTAAGCATCGGTTACTTGGATGTTTTTGTTTTTTATTGCTTGATAGCGTAAGGCCGGCTCCATGGTTGACACTGGTAAGTGTAAGCCATAAGCTTTCTGCAAACCTTTGTAGCCATCTTCTCGGTCCTTAAATTCTAAAGTGAAACCTGCCTTTAATCCATTTTGGTGAGCAGCAAGGTCACTGATGGTTTCAATCTGCTCCTGCGCAGCTATTTTCTCAGGAATAGCAATAGCATAGGTATTTTGATAAGCAAAGGGCTTCAATAGGACGAGTTTATCTTGTTCATATATGCCGTTGCGCGCGTCCTGATAGACCTGCTGGCTGTCGGTGGAAAGAGCGGGCTTTTTGGTAAGGAGACTTGAGGTGATGGTCCCGGTAAATTCTGGGTAAATGTCAATATCACCAGATTTTAAGGCCTGATAGAGGAAGGTGGTTTTCCCAAAGTTAGGTTTAATAGTAACCCGTAAATCTGATTGGTCTTCGATCAATTCTTTGTAGATATTGATCAGGACATCTGGCTCTGCTCCTAATTTACCAGCGATGGTAATGGTAGCCTGCTTTTTATTGAATTGACTTAAGACAGTCGGTGCATAAGAGGCAAACAAAGCAAAGACGATCAGGGCAAAAGCTGATAGGATTTTACGTAAGGAAGCTTTCTCTAAATATTGCAAGATGGTATTAAACAAAATGGCCAATAAGGCAGAAGAAATCGCCCCAATTAAAATCAAGCTGGTGTTATTACGGTCAATCCCTAAAAGGATAAAGGATCCCAGGCCACCTGCTCCAATCAAGGAAGCTAGGGTTGCGGTACCAATAATCATAACTGCTGAGGTCCGCACCCCAGACATGATAACCGGCATGGCAATGGGAATTTCAAACTTCTTTAGGCGCTCCCACTTGGTCATCCCAAAGGCGGTGCCGGCCTCGACAAGGCTTGAATTGATGCCATTTAAGCCGGTAATGGTATTTTGGATAATCGGAAAAATAGCATAAATAACGAGGGCCGTAACGGCAGGTACAGTTCCAATCCCCATTAATGGAATGAATAAACCAAGAAGAGCTAGCGAAGGAATGGTTTGAAAAATGCCTGTCAGCTGCAAGACAAAGTCAGACCACCGCTTGCTTTTACTGAGCAAACTAGCTAGGGGGATGCCAATTAATAAGGCAATTAGTAAAGAAACCAGCGAAATTTGCAAATGTTCTGCGAGAGCTCTGGTCCACTCGCCAAAGCGTTCTTGAAAGGTTGCGATGAGGTTAGTCATTTAGTTCTCCTTCAAATAAGCTAGCAACAAACTGATTAGCTGGATGTGCTTGAATGGCTTGCGGTGTATCCAGTTGAATGATTTCACCTTGGTCTAGAATGGCAACACGCTGCCCCAACTTAAGGGCTTCTTTAACATCGTGTGTGACAAAGACGATGGTCATATCCAGTTCGCGATGCAAAGACAAGATTAGATCTTGTAGTTGTTTGCGCGAAATCGGATCTAAGGCAGAAAAAGGCTCATCCATCAAGAGGATTTTAGGTTGTGCAATGATAGCACGCACAATGCCTACGCGCTGCTGCTCACCTCCTGATAAATCTTTTGGGTAACGGTTCATGTAGTCTTTTGGTTGTAAACCTACTTTTGTTAACAACTCTACCGTTCGTTGGTGAATGGCCTCTTTTGACCAATTTTTCATTTCAGGAATAATTGCAATGTTTTCAGCAACCGTTAGATTGGGGAAAAGGGCAATCTCTTGTAAAACATAGCCAATAGAAAGACGCATGTCCCGCAGATTAAGATCTTTTTGGGCCACCTGATTTAACAGAATTTCCCCTGAACTAGGCTCAATGAGGCAGTTTATCATTTTTAATAACGTTGTCTTGCCAGACCCACTAGAACCTACTAGGACAAAGAACTCATGATCATTGATTTGAAAAGTTTGATTTTCCAAAACGCGATTGTCACCAAATTGTTTTGAAACATTGTTAAAACGTATCATAAAAGCTCCATTTCGTTTCGTAAGGCAGGACGTCTGCTTTGTGGTAAGCGACTAGAACAGTATCGCCTGCGCAAGGTTGGAAGTTCATAAGAACCCTATTTTAAGGGAACCCATCTGTGCGATCTGCTGTGAGTCCATCCCTCCCATGTAAGTAAGCCAATACAGCCTTACTTCCTTAGTCAGTGCTTAAAGTGATTAAAAAGATATACGGTCACTTTGAGAGTTAGTCCAAACAAATGTTAGCCAGGTTGTGCTTGAGTCTGTGTCAATATCACCAGATTATCCATTAAAAAGCAGCGCTCTTTTTGACTAGATTTTGACCACATCTAATAATCTTAGAAATGTCACTATTATAAAATGTGACACCAAACAAGTCAACTATTTTGACTATAATATAGCCAAATCTTAGCAGAAATTCCAAAACGCTCTAATTGCTATTTTATCTAATAATCGCTATTATGATGTTATGATTAAAACTTATCGTGTCTTAGCTATTATTACCAATCAATCTGAAACACAAAAAGCCATCTATAGCTTTTTACAAGAGCACTTTGACTACCTTTTTGAGATTATCATTTACGACCAAAATGCCCTTCCTGAGGAGATAGCTGCCTATGATGTGATTTTTTCATTTAAAGACGATACTTATCCTATTAAAACCTTTCTCTTTAGTGAATCTGCAGATCAAGCAGGCTACTATCTTGTGCCGGACTCTCTAAAAGACAGTCAGAAAGCTTATGAACTGGCACGTACCCTGACGCAGCTCTATCAGCAATTAACAAGCAATCTTCAGACTTACCTGCAACAATTTCCTAGCCAAATGCGCATGGCTAACGCTAAAGGCCAGATCTTATATCATAACCATCAGTTCAATGGCAGCTTTTTACCCAGTGATGAAAACCATTTAGAAACTTGGATTTGGCAACACTTACGCAAGCAAGGCAATTTGCACCTGCTCTTACCCTTTGCTTCCTTGGATCATATCTATTTTCAATCTTATTATGGCTTACAAGATGAGAATGGTTGCTACGTAGGCTCTCTTGACCTTGTCCAAGATCTAAAACCCATTTTGGCTCAGTACTTGGATGAGACCGCGCAAGCTATTGTTGGTTGGTCTGATGTAACCTCAGGCCCTTCAATCTCTACTGACAAGCCTGATTACCCTTGATTCACGCAAAGGCTAGGCTAACTTTTTCAAATAAAAACCCTTATAGCTCCTTTGTGGTGACCCCAAAAAGGAATTATAAGGGTTTTTGCATCATTTCATTTAGCGATTAGATTAGGAAATCGCTCGCGCTCGTTTGACGCGCATCAGGCCAAGCAAGGCGACAAACACTGCAAAGAGAATAAAATAAAGGGCATTGCGCCCACCAAGGCGGGCACCCATTTCAGGATGATGTGCTTGTGCTAGAGCAAAGAGTTGTGAGGATATGGCTACCGCAAAGGCGCCCGCAAATTGCTGAAAGGTATTTAAAATACTATTTCCATCCGCAAATTCATGCTCCTTTAGCTGTGAAAGCGAGGTCGTCACCATATTGCTAAGGCCAAAGCCCATCCCCATCTTGACCAACAAATCCGTTAAAAGCAGACCCCAAACACTTCTAGTCATAATCAATAAGGACATACTGAACAAGCCTAATAGTGTCAAACCAAGTCCAAGCGTGATTGGCTTAAAGGAGCCAATTTTATCTAACAGATGACCAGAAAAGGGATAGAGCGCAGAAGCTAAAATAGCTCCTGGAAACATAAAAAGACCTGCTTGGACCGAATTTTGCCCAAGGCCAAGTTGCAAATAATTAGGCAGAACATAAGAGGTTGCTAAGGGGACCATTTGATAAGCTAATACCCCATAGAGTAGGATGAGAAAGGCCTTGTTGTTAAAGACAGTAAGTTTAAGGAGCGGCTGTTTGCGATTGAAATAATAAAAGCCAACAAAGCCTAAAAGAGCAACACAAGCCAAAAGCAAGGATAACTTTTCAATCGTAAGCAATAAAAAAGCAAGACCAATGCCTAGACTGATAAAAGCAGGAACATTCAATGTTTCATTCTTTTGCACCAAGCGACTAGGAATAGCCTTCAAACCAACCAGACAAGAAACTAGCAAGACCGGCAGTAACAAGACAAAGATCATTTTCCAACCAAGCGTAGCCAAGACTACCCCACCATAGGTGGGGCCAATCGCTGGCGCTAAGGAAGTCGTCATTGTTGCTATTCCCATATAAAGACCACGCTTTTCAAGCGCAACCTGGTGTAAAATAATATGAAATAGCAAAGGTAGGGCAATTCCTGTTCCCATCCCCTGTAATACTCGTCCTAGCAGTAATGTTGGTAACTGATTAGCCAGCGCATCTGTTGTTACTCCTGCTATAAATAAGGCGTTGGCTAGGATAAAGACCTGCCGCTCAGAAAAATTTCTAATCAAATAGGCAGAAAGAGGGACAACAATGGAAACAGCAAGCAGATTGCCCGTAGTGGCCCATTGAATGGAGGTGGCAGGCACATGAAAAACCTGCATTAATTCGGGAAAGGTCACATTCATTGAGGTTTCAAAAAGAACACCACAAAAGCTTAAAATGGCGGTTGAAATAATCGCTGGTAAAACACGCCATGATTTGATCTGCATCATTAAGTCACTACTCCTTCTAACTGATATGAGAGCCGTAAGAAAGGTACTACAATCACTCATAGTACCCATTTAAATAGCCCACAGGCTGCTTAAAATTAAATTATTCTCTCTTTTTCATATAAACAAGATTTATTATAACACAAGAATGACATTAAGCAAAGGCTGATTTTCTCTTGCCATGTTTAAGTCCCTTGGAAAGAGAAAGAATAAGCCTGTAACAAAATTATTTAGCCCAGTTCATCCAATGATAGCCTCTAGGACGAATGCCGCTGACTATTGGCAGGATTTAAAAGCAAAGACAGCAGGCTCTCACACTCAGACTTGGACCTCCTATTTCCTTCGTTTAGCATACCCTTTCCCATATTGTGGGTACAAACAAGCCAGAAAATACCTGGGTTTGCTTGTCGCACGTTGAGGTGATAGCCTTCTTTTTGATTGTGTATTATAAATCACGGTAAACAGGCTGGGGACCGTAGGATTGTGAAACCGGCATGATTTCGATGCGGTTAACATTGATATGCTCTGGTTGGCTAACAACCCAAGCTACTGTTTTAGCAATATCAATGGGCTGGATAGCATGTGCTCCCTGATATAGGGCTTGAACTCGTTTGTGATCACCCTGAAAGCGGACCAGCGAAAATTCCGTTCCCTCACACAAGCCTGGTTCAATAGTTGTCACACGGATTTTTGTACCAGCTAAATCGGCTCGCAGATTAAGAGAAAATTGCTTGACAAAAGCTTTAGAAGCGCCATACACATTGCTTCCTGGATAAGGAACCGTTCCTGCTGTTGAACCAAGATTAATAATCATTCCCTGATTCTTGGCTACCATTTGGGGCAATATTTTTCGTGTCAAATAGGCCAAGCCAATAATGTTAGTATTAATCATGGTTAACCACTGGTCAAAATCAGCTTCATAGGCCTTATCCAAACCAAGAGCTAAGCCTGCATTATTGATTAACAGATCAATTGCCTGCCAATCTTTAGGTAAATCAGCTAGCGCTTGATCAATTGCTGCAGTGTCTGAAACGTCCATAGCTAGAGGATAAAAATCGTTAGCACCTAAGGTCTGCTGTATGTCTGTTAATAGTGAATAGCGCCGTGCAGCGCCAATCACCCGATAACCTTGCTGTACCAATTCCTGAGCGATAGCTAAGCCAAAGCCAGCTGAAGCACCAGTCAGTAATGCTGTTTTTTTCATTTTAAACGCCTTCTTTCTAAGCTAGTAAAAAAGTGGATGGCAAAACCCCACTCCACTTTTAAAAGCTCCGCTTATTTAGCATTATCAAGGGCTTGCGCTGCTGTGATAATGGCAAGTTTGTAAATATCATCAGCACTTGAACCACGTGAGAGGTCATTTACAGGCATATTCAACCCTTGCAGGATTGGTCCAATAGCCTCAAACATTCCAAGGCGCTGAGCAATCTTGTAACCAATATTACCAGATTGTAAGTCCGGGAAGATAAAGACATTGGCCTGACCAGCAACCTTACTACCTGGTGCTTTAATAGCGGCAGTTTCAGGGACAAACGCCGCATCAAATTGGAGTTCGCCATCAAGGATAATTTCTGGTTTCATTTTATGTGCCAATTGAGTCGCTTCTTGGACCTTATCAACTTGTGGTGCTTTGGCGCTTCCTTTTGATGAGAAGCTCAGCATGGCAATTTTGGGGTCAATGTCAAAGATTCTTGCTGTATCGGCAGTGTTAATAGCTATTTCTGCTAGTTCTTGAGCATTTGGATCAATGTTGATAGCACAATCAGCAAAGATAAGACGTTGTTCAGTATTTTCACGGTTCATCAAGAAGACACCGGAGGTACGAGAAATGCCGGGTTTTGTTTTTATAATTTGGAGTGCAGGACGAACAGTGTCGGCAGTGGAGTGGATTGCTCCTGAAACCATACCATCAGCCAAGCCCATTTTAACAAGCATCACCCCAAAGTAATTGACATCTTTAAGTAAGCGATCAGCATCTTCCATTGTTGCTTTTCCCTTACGGATCTCTACAAATACTTCTTTCATCTTGTTAAAATCAGCGTACTGGCTAGGATTAATAATGGTATACTTTTGGTCTGTAAACCCTAGCTTTGTTAAAAGGCTACGAATAGCCTCTTCATCTCCAAGGATAATTGGTTCAACCAGCCCCTCAAATTTTAAGCGCGCAGCTGCTCGTAAGACGCGCTCATCATTTCCCTCTGGAAAAACAATCTTCATATCCTTTCCTACAACTTTTTCTCGTAAGCTACCGAACAATGTTCTAATACTCATGTTTACACCTTATTTACACCTTTCTTTAAATCTATGATAACGCTGTCAAAGTCATCTGTCAACTTATTAGTATGCCGACTGATTGATTTTGTAAAGGGGTTATAAAAACTTAAACTATGGCAATGTAAGGCTTGACGAGTGATTCCAAGATCTAAACGACCTCCGTATAAATCATCCCCTAATAAGGGAAAACCAATGTGAGCAAAATGAACGCGAATTTGATGGGTACGGCCTGTATGCAAGCGAATATCAACCAGGTGAACACCCTTAGGATAGCGCGCTACAACCTGATAGGTGGTTCGTGCGTATTTACCGTCTGCTACAACGCGGCGGGTAATAATGCTGTCTTCACTGCGACCGATAGGGGCAATAATTTCTCCATAATCAGGAAGGTCGCTTGGACCAGCTACCAAAGCATAGTAGCGTTTTTCAATCGAACGTGCCTGCAGCTGCTTATCCAAACGCGCATGAGCATAACCATGTTTAGCTAAAAGCATCAAACCGCTGGTATCGCGGTCTAAGCGTGTGACAATATGAATTTGCTGATTGGGATAGCCTTGCTCTAGGTAGTAGGCTTTGACAAAATTAGCCATCGTATTAGAATGATTAACACTAGGAATACTAGCAAAACCATGTGGTTTGTTGAGTACTAAGAAATGATCATCTTCATAGACAATAGTCAGAGGGTGTGTAATGGCCTCCAATTTCTCAAAAGCTGGCTCATCAGGTATATCAACCGTAACAAGGTCGCCAGCTTGCAATAAATAAATGGCATTTTGTTCAATGCCATTTACGAGAATATTACCGCCCTTATATTTTATCTTAGCTAAAAGGCCACGTGAGATATCATGCTCTTTTAACAGCGTCTTTACTTTCACTTGGCGAGAAGCCAGAAATTCAAATCTCATGGTTCAATGTCTCCAATAAAAGCATCGCGGACCCGCTCCCAAAAGCTGGTATGGTTTGAAGAAGACACAAAATTAATTTTTTTACGATCAATAGTATAGGTAACCTTCACCACATTGCGATGGGTAAACGTTTTATTATCAATGGATAGGGTGTAATTTCCAAGGCGCTGCGGCAAAATTTCAATAACATCTTTTTTGGGAATGATAAGTGACGATCCCAAGGTCCGAAAAACGCGATTATTCAAACTAGAAATTTCGGTTAATTGCAGAGCTTCGATGGTTGGATGTAAGACAGCACCGCCCAGCGACTTGTTATATGCTGTGCTTCCTGTTGGGGTTGATACAGAAATTCCATCACCACGAAAACTTTCAAATTTCACCTGATTAATGAGCACATCAGCCACCATGGTTTTTTCAATCCGCTTGATTGTGGATTCATTTAAGGCCCGTCCACGAATCAAACGTCCATCTTCTAAAGTGATCTCAACACTTAAGATGGGATAAGCTATTTTTTCGCCCTGATCATGTCGAAGGTCTTCGATTAATTGCTCTACCTCAAAATCACGATAGTCTGTATAAAAACCCAGATGTCCTGTGTGAATACCGACAAAACGGACGTGATTGAGTTCTTTTTCATACATATGGAAGGCTGAAAGCAACATGCCATCACCACCAATGCTAATGACAATATCAGGGTTTCGTTTGGATAGGTAAAAATCTGGATCATCTTTAAAAACGGAGAATAATTTAGAGGCAATCCGCTTACTTTGGTATTTGCCATTAGCGATAATGGCGACTCTGGTAGTTTTATCGGTATAATTCATCTGTGTCATCACTATTTCCGACCCCGTCATTAAAATTGCGCGTAATCGGATCAAACAATAATTGCGCTTCGCGAATATCTTTTCGAATCTTGCGCATTTCCTCATCCAATTCTAAAGCAATTTTAGCCGTTGTCTCTAACCTTTTTTTAATTTCTTCAGGGAAAACCCCATTATATTTATAATTTAATGAGTGCTCAATCGTGGCCCAAAAATTCATCGCCAAAGTTCTGATTTGAATTTCAGCCAGGACCTTTTTTTGACCATCAATAGTATCAACCGGATATTCAATAATGACATGGTAAGAACGATAGCCGCTTGACTTCATATTTTGAATATAATCACGTTCATAGACAATCGTCATGTCTTGACGTTTGCGCAGCAAAGCTAACACTTCTTCAATATCATCAACGAATTGAACCATTACCCGTAGGCCTGCAATATCTTGAATATCGCGGGCGATATTTTCTTCTAAGACGCCCCGTTGGACCATTTTTTCTTTAATGCTGTCGACGGATTTGACGCGCCCAGTGACAAACTCAATTGGCGAATAACGATTTTGTTTACGAAATTGTTTGCGAATACCGCGTAACTTTATTTTTAATTCTCCAACTGTCTGGATGTATGGATCCAAGAAAATTTCCCAATCTAAAGCCACAAGCTAGCTCCTTTCTTGTCAAACGGTTGACTTTGATATAAGATTAATTATAGCATAAAAAGAAAGCAAAAGGAATGTACAATGACCGAGCTTGAAATTGAATATAAAACCCTGCTTAGCTATGAAAACTATGTTAAAATACTTAAGCAAATGATTGCCATCTCACCTGTTACACAGGTAAATCATTATTTTGACACGAGTAATTTTCAGCTGAAATCCCATAAAATGTCCCTGCGTATCCGTACATTTACTGATCATGCGGAGTTGACTTTGAAAGTGCCAGAAACGGTTGGTAATCGCGAATACAATTTAGCCCTCACTTCTGACCAAGCAAAAACAATCTTAGCTTCTAATCAATTACCACCATCAGAAATTGCTGCGCTAATCCAAGAATCTGGTATTGCACTTGATAGAATTGCTTGCTTTGGAGCTCTAACCACAGTACGACGTGAAGTGCAAACGTCAATTGGTAAGATGGCATTAGACCTAAATACCTATTTAGGAAAAACAGATTACGAATTAGAATTAGAAGTGAGCGATCCTGAACAAGGAAAAAAAGACTTTGATGCTTTTTTACAAGAAAACCAGCTACCATTTATCTTTGCAAAAAGTAAAGTTGCGCGCTTTAGCCAAGCCTTAGCGCAAAAATAATTAGGCAAGAAACTTAGCATATTACCTGCTTTTTTTCTTTTTTTTTGCTAAAATAATAGTACTTACTGTAACTATTAAATCGTCTTACCTGGTGATTTATGAACGAATTAAAGGAGCTCATTTTCTCATGGCAGAACAGTATGCTGACAAGCAAATCAAATTGTTTTCACTCACATCAAACCTTCCAATTGCTGAAAAAATCGCTGCAGCAACAGGTATACCACTTGGAAAGATTTCTTCTCGCCAATTCTCTGATGGTGAAATCATGATAAATATTGAAGAAACTGTCCGCGGAGACGACATTTATATTATCCAATCAACTAGTTTCCCAGTTAATGACAATCTATGGGAATTGCTGATTATGATTGATGCTTGCAAGCGAGCTAGCGCTAATTCAATCAATATTGTCTTACCATATTTTGGCTATTCACGTCAGGATCGGATTGCTTCATCGCGTGAGCCCATTACTGCCAAACTAGTTGCTAACATGTTAACTAAGGCAGGAATTGACCGAGTATTAACGCTTGATTTACATGCCGTACAGGTACAAGGCTTCTTTGATATTCCTGTAGATAATCTTTTTACCATACCACTATTTGCCAAAGAATATTGCAAGCTTGGTTTATCTGGTGAAGATGTTGTGGTTGTTAGTCCCAAAAATTCAGGGATTAAGCGAGCGCGCTCTTTAGCAGAATACCTCAATTCTCCTATTGCGATTATTGATTATTCTGCAGATGACAAACACCGTGAACAAGGCTATGTTATTGGTGAAGTCGAAGGCAAAAAAGCTATTATCATTGATGATATTTTAAACACCGGAAAAACCTTTGCAGAGGCTGCAAAAGTCCTTGAGCGAGCAGGGGCAACAGATATTTATGCGGTAGCAAGCCATGGCCTCTTTGCTAATGGGGCTGCCGAGGTCCTAGAAACTGCTCCAATCAGAGATATTCTTGTGACTGATTCGATTAGAACACTTAATCGGACTCCTAATAATACCACTTATATCACTGCCAGCCAGCTGATTGCGGATGCGATTATCCGCATCCACGAACGTAAGCCCCTTAGTCCCCTCTTTTCTTTCACACCCGAAGAAAGTTAATAAATATGATTTACCTTGACAATGCTGCAACCACCCCTATGACTGAATCTGTTATCACTGCGATTAATAATTATATGATGTCATCTTTTGGTAATCCCTCAAGTATTCATTCTTATGGTCGAAAGGCTCATAAATTACTACGAGAGGCTAGACAAACCATTGCTGATTTATTAGGCGTTGCCTCACGTGATCTGATCTTTACAGCTGGTGGAACCGAAAGTGATAATGCAGCAATCAAAGGCTATGCTTTAGCCCACCAAAAACAAGGGCGTCATTTAATTACGACAAGTATTGAGCACCATGCTGTTTTGCATACCATGGCCTATCTAGAAGAGCAGTTTGGATTTAACATAACTTATCTAGAGCCTCAAAAGGGCACCATTTCGGTACAGCAAGTTGAGGAAGCACTACGCCCAGACACCATTTTAGTATCAATGATGGCCGCAAACAATGAAACTGGTGATTTATTACCTATTTATGAAGTAGGTCAGCTGCTCAAAAACCACCAAGCTGTGTTTCACGTTGATGCTGTTCAAATCATTGGAAAAGCAAAAATCAATTTAGCAGACAGTGGTATTGACATGCTTTCAGCCTCCGCTCATAAATTTCATGGACCAAAAGGTGTTGGTTTTCTATACAGCCATCATCTAATCTGGGATCCCTTATTGCATGGCGGTGATCAAGAAGAAAAACGGCGTTCCGGTACTGAAAACATGATTGGCATTATTGGCATGGCCCAAGCTTTACAAGATGCCTACCGCCAAATGGAACAAAACTGGGAAAAAGTCACAGCCCTAAACAGCCTTCTCTTAGATCAGCTGGCTGGACTTCCCTATTATGTTAATGGTTCAGATAAACGTCTTCCACACGTTCTTAATTTAGGATTCAAAGGATTAGTGAATGGCACCATTCTCACTCAGCTTGATTTAGCTGGTATCGCTATCTCAACAGGATCAGCCTGCACCGCGGGCACAGTTGATCCAAGTCATGTATTAGCTGCTCTTTACGGTCCTGACTCGAATCGTTTACGAGAATCTATTCGTATTAGTTTTTCCGATCTGAACACCACAAAGGAAGTACAGATCTTAGCACATGAATTAAAAAAAATAGTGAAAGGTTAATCCGTTTCTCATGGCATTTGAAAAAGAAATCGCTTTAAAAGATTGTCGTTACAGCTATAAGCTTAATCCTTCGGTAAAAAAATACACCCTCCGAGATAATACGTTTATCCAAAATAAAATTGGGAATTACGAACTCACCCGACTCTTAGAAGAAATACCTAATTCTGGTGAGGGTTTCCCCCTTAAAATTACAATCAACAAAGAGTTGAACGGCTTCAAATTGGCTATTACTGATCAGAGCGGCTTGCGCTTGGTTAATATTTTTAAAGCAGAGCAACACCATATCCTACAAGATAAATTCTATTTTTTGATGGATAGTTTAGTAGAACGTCAGATTTTTACGAAACACCCTCAAGTGTAATGACATTTCTTAAAAAATTTATCCCACTCCTTATGACTATGTAACAAGGATTGAAAGTTTTCTCATTGCTACTGCTTTTGTCATCTAAACTTGACCAAAGCAGGGCAAAATACTAAGTCTAACAGTGATACTATTTCTTACTCAAAATAGTTATTTCAAGATAGTTAGTATAGGGTAGTGAGTTTTTAAACGTTATCAGAGGGCACTTACTTGTGACCAATAGTTTTGGACTATTGGTTTTTTTGTTGCTGGGTGTTTTTCCAGTAAAAATTGTCTAGCTGTTGCATCTTTCACAAACTTTTTGATACAATAGTGCTAGATAATGACTGAATAATGAACAAAAAGGAGCTAACAAGGTGGTTATTGATAAATCTATACCCAAGGCAACGGCTAAGCGCTTGTCTTTATATTACCGTATTTTTAAACGTTTTCATGCTGATCAAGTTGAAAAAGCGAGTTCAAAACAAATTGCAGATGCTATGGGCATTGATTCTGCTACGGTACGCCGTGATTTTTCCTATTTTGGGGAATTGGGGCGCCGAGGATTTGGTTATGACGTGACCAAATTAATGAACTTCTTTGCCGATCTTTTAAATGATCATTCCACAACCAATGTATTACTTGTGGGTTGTGGTAACATCGGTCGAGCTCTTTTACGCTACCGTTTTCATGATCGCAATAAAATGCAAATCGTGATGGGATTTGATCTAGAAAGTAATCCTCTAGTTGGAACAAAAACAGATGATGGTATTCCGATTTATGCTATCACAAGTGTCGACACACACATTCAAGAATCCGGAATTGAAACTGCCATTTTAACAGTTCCAAGTACCGAAGCACAAGATGTAGCTGATCAATTGGTCCAAGCTGGCATCAAAGGAATTCTTAGCTTCTCGCCAGTTCATCTTAATATTCCAAAAGATGTGATTGTACAATATGTGGATTTAACCAGTGAACTGCAAACACTGCTGTACTTTATGCATCAAAATCGTTAATCAAACAATTGATTTACTCCACCAGTCAGGGAAATAACAGGAAATTCGAAAAAAGTACCTAAAGCAATACGTCACGTGACTGGCGGCTAGGTAAGTTCATTCTACTCCTGTTTTTTGTGTGACTGGTTTTTTTGTAAGCTTAAGAGTGTCATAAAAGCTGCCGCAGGTACTCTTCCCTATTTTATGACACTATGGCTTTTCCTATAGAATATCCGTTTTTTCACGAAAGCTATAATAAGAAGTTTGTGAAACAATAATATGATCTAAACAGGTAATTCCTAGATGTTCACATGATTGTCTTATTCTTTGAGTGAACTGCCAATCATTTTCACTGGGTTCGGTAACACCAGATGGATGGTTATGCACAATAATGATGCTTGTAGCCATATTTCTGCAGGCATAATGCAAAATTTCTCGAGGCTCTGCAATTGAACGCCGGACACTGCCAATAAAAATGGTTTTTTCTTCAATAATGCGATTTTGGGTATCTAAATAAATGGCTACCAAATGTTCCTGACGCTTATCACCAAGTACAAACATCATTTTTTGGGCGACTTGATAACTAGATAGAAGTTGATTTTGGTCTTTATCAACTGATTGCTGGATTCGTAAGCCTAATTCAATCATCGCTTTAATTTCAATTGCTTTGACCTTTCCCAGACCAGATAAATTTTGTAATTCCTGCAATGAACGATTTTTAAAATCAGCCAAACTATCTAGTTCAGATAAGAGATAGGCTGACAATTCCATAACATGCTTGGTTTTATTCCCAGTTCTAAGAAAAATGGCTAATAATTCTTGATTGCTTAAACTCTCCGAGCCAAATTGCAGTAATTTTTCCCTAGGTAATAAAGAATTCGTTCCTTGTTTTATTGAATACATTGAAATACCTCCACTTATTCATTCGAAATTGCTCAATAAAAAAGGAAGCAAAGCCGATGTTATCCTATCGGTTTTGCTTCCTTTTTGTTGTAGTCCTGCTGACATCTGAATTAGTTGGTGTGACTGTTCTTTTTCTGCTGATGCCTATAAACAGTATAGTCCTTGATCAATTGGTAAAAAGTGGCAGCTAAAGGCACGGCTAACAAAATGCCTAATATTCCTCCCAGGGCTCCGCCTAGTGTAACGGCTAAGAGTACCCACATACCTGGTAATCCGATTGATCCGCCGACAACCTTTGGATAAATGAGATTCCCCTCAAACTGTTGTAAGACAACAAGAAAAACCACAAATAGACAAGCATCTGAGACGGACTGTGTGGCAATGAGGACAAAGCCAACAACCAAGCCAATATAAGCACCAATTACCGGAATAAGGGCGGTAAAAGCAACCAATACTCCCACTGTTGCTGCATAGGGAAATTGAAAAATTAGCATGCCAAGCGCTGTTAAACTCCCCAAAATCATTGCTTCAATGGTTTGCCCAACAAAGAAATGGTAAAAGCGATGATGCAGAATCAACCGAACATTATTAAAAGTTTTGGCGTGTCTGCCTAAATACGTATCCACCAATAGCTTACCCTGCAAGCCTAATTTTTCCTTACTTGCTAAGACATAGATGGAAAAAATTAAGCTAATGAAGAGATTTAAAATGGTCGCTGCAATCGTTGACATAGAGGTTAACAGATTAGTCAAAACACCAAGAAGTTGACTTAAGACTTGTTGACCATAGTGATTTAAACGCGAAATGAGTTCTTTATCTGTCCCCAAGTAATTCACCAGGTGCTTGACTTCCTTGTTCTGATTGAGGTGTTCAACAATATTGGTTAAGGCCCCTTGATCAATGGACATCAGCGTTTTTAAACTATGAATAAGATCAGGAATCACAATTGAAAAAAGCCACAAAATTAAACCAATAAAGGTCAGATAAGCCAAGATCATCGCAATGGCCCGCTTAAAAGCCAGCGCTTTAGGATGCGATCTAACAAGGGAAACATAGGCTTTTTCATAAAATGACATCACAATATTAATGACATAAGCCACACCTGCTCCCATAATGAAGGGAGATAAAGCTTTAAAAACAACGTTAGCCTGACTAGAAACAAAACCCCAATAAGCTTGAATCGCATAGCAGATCACAAAGGTCAAAATAAAATAATAAAAATGCTTTTTCTCTAATTTCATAAAAACTCCCATATCATGATTAATACCATTATACACTAGTTTCTCCCACTAAAAAAGGGGGACCAAGTATCCCCTTTTAGGATCAAAATGTGGCCCCTAATATCAAATAGTTTACCGCATTAGCTTGAAGTAAGCTTTGATAAGTAAAAAAGCCAAGCCTTAGCCTGGGACTTTTTTATGGTAAATCGCTGCGCAAAGACCTTACAACAAAAGGGGGAATTATGCTTTTGTTCCTAGAGACAGTTTTTCTCCAATAACCCTAGATATTTGTTCATAGCCTTTGAGATTAAGGTGCAAGCCATCTTTTGTATTGGAATCAGCCAAGCCTCCTTCTGCGTCTTTTAAAACATGATTGACATCTAAAAAATCAACATCGTTTAATTGTGCTAGCGCGTGATTAAGGCCATCAATCAGCTCGTTAGAGCGCACCTTAACCGTTTTAGCAAATTGACTGTTTTTAGAGACAGGAAGAATCGATAAGAGGGTAATAGGAGCCTTAATACCAAAAGCACGAATAGACTGAATTAATGTTTGCATTCGCTTAAGAATAAGCGTTTCAGAATGACCTAAACCAATGTCATTAGTCCCAACCAATAAGACAATCTGACTAGGGCTAAGCTCAAGTATCTGCTGATCAAGATGGTCAATCAGCCATTGGATATCAATCCCTGCTATCCCTCGGTTATAAATTGGCTTGCTGGTCGAAAAATATTTGCGAAGAGGATAGAATTCAATAATGGAATCTCCCACAAACACAATTGCATCCTTATCAACCTTTGTATTGGCGTCTGCATAATCTTTGATGCGATCATTTTGATAGGCTAACAACTCTTGTGTAACAGTTTCAATCATTAAAACATCCCTTCCTATTTTTAAAGATATATTTAGTATAACAAAAAGCTGTTACTTACACACATTTTCACTTTGTTTTTTGAAAATCACGATGATTTTCATGTGCTGGTACTTCCCTTATTTTCAAAATTTTTCAATCTAGCATCGAAAAAATGTTCAGTCACTACTTTTTGACTGAAGCTTAAAAAACCAAGTAAAGCCAGCAGTATTTGTCCTGATTCTTTGCCAAACTGAACCATTGAGCATTTTTACATTAAAAGCTCGCGCACTTGACCTAATTCATTTTGGTTGACAACCACAAAAATGGTAGCCCCCGCCTCGAGTTGTGTATTGCCCGTCACGACTTGGGTGCGATGATGGTTTAATTGCGTTGTGATCAAAACGTCCATAGGCAGATTAAGGTCCTTGACTTGTTTTCCAGCAATTTTATCTGTGACGGTGAGTTCAATTAAGGTTGGTTCTAAGGTGCGGGCTGGTTTTTGAATAGTCATCTTATCCAGCATAGCTTCATAGATAGGGTGGCCATTTAGTAAGTCCATCATCACATAGGCCACAAAAGTCACCACAGCAATTGCCATCAAGGGTTTGAAATCACCTACCATTTCAGTTACTAAAATCATTCCTGTTAATGGTGCTTTGGAGACAGCCGCAAAATAACCGGCCATACCAAGTACAATAAAAAGGGTGGCATAGCTGGCATCAATCAACTGCCAGTGAATAAAAAGACTGCCTATAATCAAACCGGCTAAACCGCCTAGGGTGAGGATGGGCAAGAAAATACCTCCGGGCAAGCCACTACCAAAACTCAGCATGCTAATCACAAAACGGATAATAAAATAGACTAATAACAACATGATCGGCTGTGAAGCCTGGGCCAGCTGCAAAATTAACTGATGGCCACCACCTAATAATATGGGCAAATAATAGCCAATCATGATAATAAAGGGCAAGGTCAATAAGGCCTGCAGCGATGTAGGTAAGCCAATTTTGCTTGCGCAGCTTTGATACCACTGACTGATCTTGAGAATAATAACCTCATAGTAATAGCCTAAACAGCCCAGCAATAATCCTAAAATAAGGAGTAACCAATAGTGCTTCAAGGTCAACGTCGGCAAATCAGAAGGCATGGCTAGGACCGGGGTTAGGCCAAAGATTTTGAGCGAGACGATATTGGCGACTAAGCTGGCAACTAAGGCAGAAATCCAAATGAGGCGGGAAAAGTGATGGTAAATCTCTTCGACGACAAACAAGAGGCCAGCTATTGGCGCGTTGAAGGCGGCTGAGAGTCCTGCTGCTGCTCCGCTGGCTATCATGACGCGGCGCTCCATGTGACTGGCGCCTAATCGCTTAGCTAAGCCTTTAGCAGACATGGCACCAAGCTGAATAGATGGTCCTTCACGTCCCAGCATAAAGCCCGCAGAAATACCTAAAATACCACCTAGAAATTTTTTCCAAAGAACAGACCACCAATTGGGGGACAGAAGACCCTTTAGTTCACCTTCTACGTGGGGAATACCTGAGCCCTTGATGTCAGGCTCTAAATGGGCAAGGTAGCCTGCAAGTACCACAGCAAGTGCTGAGCCTAAGGTAATTAGGATTAACAAGTAGGGCAACTGGTGCGACTGGTGATAAAGCATGATAACCCAGCCACCTACTTTTTCAATGATTAAGCGAAATAAACTCACAACGATTCCTGCAATCAATCCAACAAGGGCACCACGCCAGACAAAGGCAATGATTGACTCGTTTGAGAATTGATATTCGCGTTGATGATTTTCCATTTTGACCTCATTTCTGTTCAATACCTTTCTATTGTATCAAAGCTAAGGACAAGTTTCTAGGGGCAGTTTCAGCCAACAAGCCACTAGCCTCTAGTAGGAAGGAAAACGAGCCGTTAATTTATTTTTTAGTTTATAGGCTTTTTGAAGAACAGCCTATTTCTTTTGATTAAGGGATAATAAGCCAAGGCAAGGCGTCTAAAAAGACTGTAACAAGTAGTCACAGTCTTAGTTATTCTTTCAACAGAACATTTTTAAACCTTATGATCCGTGGCATCACGAACACTTTTGGCTACAAGATCAGCCACGCCCGCATCAAACGCCCCAGGTATGATGTGAGTGGGTGATAATTCCTCGTCCGTGACGAGACTTGCAATTCCTTTAGCAGCTGCAATTTGCATCTCAATGGTAATGGTTTTTGCACGCGCATCTAGTGCACCACGAAAGATTCCAGGGAAAGCTAACACATTATTAATTTGATTTGGAAAATCGCTTCTGCCCGTCCCGACAATATAAGCACCGGCTGCTAAGGCCTGATCTGGATAGATTTCTGGTACGGGATTAGCCATGGCAAAGATTATCGGTTTATCAGCCATCAAGGCAATCCATTCTGCTTTTAGCACACCTGGAGCCGAAACGCCAATAAAGATGTCTGCCCCTTCTAGGGCTTTGTCTAAGCCCCCACTACGACCTTCCTTATTAGTTACTTTTGCGATTTCAAAATGATGTGGGGCAAGTTTGTTTTGATCAGCCTGATTGATAATGCCAAATCTATCAACGACAGTCACATCAGTCGCACCAGCTGCAAGTAACTTGCGGGTGATGGATAAACCAGCTGAACCGCCGCCATTGACAACAATTTTGGCTTGTGCAAGCTCTTTTCCGATTAATTTTAAACTATTAAAGACGGCTGCTAGCACAACAATCGCTGTTCCGTGCTGGTCATCATGAAAAACAGGAATATCGCATTCTTCAATTAGGCGTTGTTCGATTTCAAAGCAACGCGGCGCACTGATGTCTTCCAAATTAATCCCACCAAAAGTTGGCGCCATTGCTTTGACAATTCTCACGATTTCATCCGGATCTTTAGTATCTAATACAATCGGTATGGCATCAACACCGGCAAATGCTTTAAAGAGCGCTGCTTTTCCTTCCATAACAGGCATCGCCGCCAGAGGGCCAATATCGCCCAACCCTAAAACTGCTGTCCCATCACTCACGACAGCAACGGTATTTTTTTTGGTAGTTAAAGTATAGCCTAGGGCTGGATCATTGGCAATAGCTGAGGAGACACTGGCCACACCGGGGGTGTAAGCAATGCTCAAATCTTCCTTGTTTTTAATGCTCACCTTGGGGCTAACTTCTAATTTACCACCATGCTTGCGGGCTTGATCGATCGCTCGTTGTCCTAAATCTGTTGTCATGTGAAACTCCCTTCAAGATTAATGATTAATGGAAAATAAACCGTAAAATAGCAGTCATGGTGATGACTGTAATCGCCCCACCAAGACGGGTTGCAACTTGGGCAAATGGCATAAGATTCATCCGATCTGCTGTGCTTAAGATGGCAACGTCACCTGTTCCTCCCATCCCACTTTGACAAGCAGAGACGATGGCTGCTTCGACAGGATTCATGTTCAAGAAACGCGAGACAAAAAAGCCAACTGAAACAACGGTAAGCACGACGCTAATCACAACAATGAAATATTGCCAACTCAAGGTAGCTACGACATCTTTAAGGGGAATATAAAGCAATCCCAGACCAGCCATAAGCGGAAAGGTAAAATTACTTGAGATGAATTTATACAGCTGCTTGGCGCCATTTTGAGTTTCTTGAGGAATAATATTGACATATTTTAAGAAAGCCGCCAGAATAATCATCAGAACCGGTCCAGGAAAGCCTGTCAAATGTTGCAAGAGTCCACCAGCAATAAAAAGCGTACAAGCTGTCAAAACACCCGCTCCCATCAATTTAACATCCAAGGCACCCGATTGATCTTGTAAAGCATCGGACATATCTTCGGTCTTACCTATTTTAACCAGCTGGCCTTGGCCTGAGTAGTCAGGATGTTTTTCTCCAAAGCGGTTGAGTAAGGCGGTGCAAAGGATGGCGAAAAAATTACCAATGATAGTAGCTGGAATTAATTGTGCTACTAACTGCTCACTAGCAACACCTGTAATGGAACTATAGCCTAAAGAAAGAGGTAAAATACCTTCGCCAATCCCTCCGGCTAAGACAGGAGTTACAATATAAAAGAGGGTGTGTTGCCACTTAAGTCCCAGCAGGACCCCAACGAGCGTTCCGACCGCCATGGCACAAACCATACCTAAAAACATAGGAATAATCATCCGAAAAAGGCCTTGAATCAAGATTTTTCGATTCATACCTAGGATACTTCCACAAACCAAACAAGCAATATAAAAATAGAGAAAGTTGGCTTGTTTCATCAAAATATTGGTTGCGGCCAAAACATTGGGATTTAGGAGATTGAAAAATACCAAGATGGACGGAACCAATAGAGACAAGATTGCCGGACCACCAAAATGTTTGAGTCCTGGAATGGTTGCCCCAATAGTTCCTAGCAGCCAACCCAGTGTTAAGATAACCGCAAAGCCACCTAGCATATTGACCGGTAACTGTTGCAGGTAGCCCGTAACAAAAATAAGCGCAGCCATAGCAAGATATACAGGTAGCGGCACTGAACCAACTTTGACTGTCATCCATCCTTTAGTTGGTGGTGGTGTTTTTGGTAAATCATGTGATGTTTGCATTTCCATGAAAAAACCTCCCCTTTGTGATGCTTTCAGTATAATAAAATCAACGTTCAAGCAAAAGATTATTTAATTACTTTAAGTTCTTCAACTATTTCAATTTATTTAATTAATTTAAAGCAAACCTTTGTGGTGCCAACATGGTATACTAAAAACATGAAAAGACGATTTTCGCTCTGGCAAAGCCTATCTTTAACTTTGTTATTGATAATCATGGTAACATCAAGCCTGTTTTATACGATCATGATTAAAGAAAACTATCGCCACATCAAGGCACAAGAAACCCATTTATTAACTGCCACAGCTCAGTTTTTAGCAAAAGATCAGCGTATCCAGCAACTGCTACTCAATCAAGCGGATGGTCGCTCCGTTAACCAATATACCAACCGTATTGCCAAATCCTATGGCCTAGATTATGTTGTCGTCATGAACCAAGAAGGGATTCGCTTAACTCATCCCAATCCTCAAAAAATCGGCAAGCCTTTTCAAGGTGGTGATGAAACAGCAGCCCTTCGCGGTCAGAAAATCTTATCAACTGCTCGAGGAAGCCTTGGCAAATCTGTACGCTATCTGGTCCCTGTTTTTAATCAGCACAAACAAATTGGGGCCTTGGCTGTGGGAATCAAACTCACCACCTTAAATGAAGTGGTCCTACAGACTAAAAAGAAATATACTCTAGCTTTTTTGCTTTGTTTAGCACTGTCTATCTTGGTTATTACCCTAATTGCGTTGCGCTTAAAGCAGCAGCTCCATAATTTGGAGCCGCAAGAGATTTTTCAGCTATTAGAAGAGCGTAATGCGATGCTTGATCAAACAGAGGCTGCAGTTTTTGTCATCAACCAAGAAAAGCACATTAAACTATCAAACCACGCCGCTGCTACCCTCATTCAAGAAAAATTACAGCTCAAGCTATCAAATGGACAATCTATTTACGAGCTTTTTCCCAATTTTGCTAAGATTGATCTAGCAAACCATCATGAGCAACTCTTTCGCTTTCAAGACGACGACTATCTGCTAACTGTTTCTCCAATTATTGTCAATCGTGATCTCCGCGGCTACTTGATTTTCATTCGTTACGCCCATGATGCGCTAGCCATGTTAGATCAATTAGCCTATACAACCACCTACGCTTCTGCGCTTCAAGCACAGACACACCGTTTTATGAATCAAATGCATGTGATTTACGGGCTGGTTGATATTGCCTATTACGATCAACTCAAGATTTATCTAGATAGTATTTTAGCACCTGAAAATCAAATTATTTCCAGCTTATCTGTTTTAATTAAGGAACCCTTGTTAGCAAGCTTCTTGATTGGTGAGCAAGAAAAATACAAAGAATTAAACATTCAGTTGCGCTTTGAGATTATGAGTGAAGTGCCGCTTGCGTATTCCAAAAACCAACTTAACCATTGCTTGGCACTCTATCGCTTCATCCATCCTAAAGTTATTACTAGCTGGAAACCCCAATCTGTGTTAATGCGTATTAGTTGGGAGCAGGGTTATCTCTCTACAACCTATCTCATTGAAGATGAAAATTTGCAAAGCACCTCAATTGCCAAACTGTTTCATATTGATTACTTTAAGCAACTGTTATCAGATACCCAAACGGTCTTTACCAGTCATATTACAGATAACCAAATTGCCTTTACCATTACCACCCCTTACAAAGGAGCTGACTATGAAAGTACTCATTATTGAAGATGACCCTATGGTAGACTTTATTCATCGTAATTATCTTGAAAAAACAAATCTATTTGATAGTATCATTTCTAGCGATGCTCTATCTGATGCCTTAACCCAACTAGAACATTATGCTTTTGATTTAATCCTGCTAGACATTCACATTAAAGATGGAACAGGTATCCATCTGTTAGAAATCATCCGAGCACAGCACCACAACTGTGAGGTCATTGTTATCTCAGCGGCCAATGATGGCCAAACCATCAAGCGAGCCTTTCATTTAGGGGTGGTTGATTATCTGATCAAACCCTTTACCTTTGACCGTTTTCAAGAAAGCATCAAGCGCTTTTTAGAGGTCAAAAACCAGCTTAATCAACAACGCATCCAGCAACAACAAATTGATCAATTAAATGCCCCACAAGTAATCACGACGTCCTCTCACGCTATTTTATTGGAAAAAGGGCTATCTGAAGCAACGTTTAACTTCATTCTTAAAACGATTCAAGACTTAAATCAAGCTTTTACCATCCAGGAATTGGCGGACATTACCCAACTATCACATGTCTCTATTCGAAAATACATCGCTTTTTTGGAAGATAATCATTATCTAAACAGCGAACAGATTTATGTTAAAGTGGGTCGTCCTTATCGTGTCTATCGCTTGCGCTAAATAAAAAAGACTAAGCTTAGTCATGTCATCTCCTATTAGAGGGTCTTCATTACTAATCTTAGTCTTTTTGTCGTATCTGCTTGTATCTAAGCTAAGCGATTGGCCGCTAATTATTATTTACGATACATCTTAAATTGTAAATACAAGTCATTATATATGCCTAACCAATGATTGCCTAGGTTGTTATAGACTTCTAATTTCTTGATTGTTTGTTCATCAGGATAAAAAGCTTTATCTTCTTTAATTTCTTTTGGTAGCAAAGCTTTAGCCTGATTATTAGGTGTGGCATAGCCAATGTACTCAGCATTTTGAGCGGCGTTTTTAGGCTCTAACATAAAATTAATAAAGGCATAGGCTTCTTTTTTATGTTTTACTGTTTTGGGAATAACGAGGTTATCAAACCAGAGATTAGAGCCTTCACTAGGGACGACATAACGTAGATGAGGGTTCTTATCCAGCATCTCACTGGCCTCGCCTGAGAAGGTTACGCCTACGGCAGCATCCCCTTGGATCATATAGCCTTTCATTTCATCAGCAACAATTGCTTTGATATTAGGCGTTAAATCCTGTAATTTTTTTTCAACCGCTGCTAGTTGGTCTTTATTTTTCGAATTTAAACTATAACCAAAGCTATTTAGACCTAGCCCCATGACCTCGCGTGCCCCATCAACTAACATAATCTTATTGTTATATTCTGGGCGCCATAGATCAATCCAATGCTTGGGCACCTGATCCACCAACTGTGTGTTATACACTATGCCAACCGTTCCCCAAAAATAGGGTATGGAATAGTCATTTTGGGGATCGAAGCTTTTTCCGACAAAGGCTTCTCCGATGTTAGAAAATCCTTTGATTTGGTGCTTATCTAGCTTGACCAAAAGTTTTTCTTTAATCATTTTGTCAATGGTGTAGTCGCTTGGCACAGCTACATCGTAGGTGGTTCCGCCTTGTTTAATCTTGGTATACATGGCTTCATTGGAATCAAAGGTCTCGTACTGAACTTGGATACCCGTTTCTTTTGTAAATTTTTTAAGCAGGGCAGGATCGATATAATCACCCCAATTATACACAACCAGCTTATCGGATTGGTTAGCTGAGCCCGATTTTTTAGTAATGGTAAACGAGAGGGTCGCAAGCAGCGCAATAATCACAAGAACCCCCAGGATAAAGGAATACAGTTTACGCATGCTTGTCCTCCTTCTCTTTTGAAATGTAATAATAACCAATCACCAATAAAATAGAGAAGAAAAAAACGATGGTCGAAAGGGCATTGATCTCAAGGGAAATCCCGTGGCGAGCACGAGAATAAATCTCCACTGATAAGGTTGTAAAACCATTTCCAGTTAAGAAAAATGTCACCGCAAAATCATCTAAAGAATAGGTAAAGGCCATAAAATAGCCTGCAATAATCCCTGGTGTTAAATAAGGTAGCATGACTTCTTTGAGCATTTGGAAATAGCTAGCGCCTAAATCATAAGCAGCATTCACCATATCTTGATTCATTTCTTTCAAGCGAGGTAAGACCATCAAGACCACAATCGGTATCGAAAAGGCAATATGGCTTAGCAAAACAGAAAGCAGGCCCAACTGAAACTTCAAAGTGGTGAATAAAATCAAAAAAGAAGCTCCAATCATGACATCTGGCGAAACCATTAGCACATTATTAACTGATAAAAAAGCATTTTGCCATTTTTGGCGTCTTTCATGGATATAAATGGCTCCAAAGGTGCCTATAGCTGTGGCAATTAAAGCACTTAAAAAGGCAAGAACAAAGGTTTGAAGCAAAATAGACATCAAGCGACTATCTGCAAACAGGGCTTGATAGTTATCTAAGGTGATTCCCTTAAACCCATTCATATCACCGCCCTTATTGAAGGAATAAAAAATTAAATAGAAAATCGGCACATAAAGCAATACAAAGGTAAAAGTTAAATACAAGTTAGCTATTTTTTTCATTTACTTCTCTCCTTTGTCGCCCACATAATCACAACCATAGTAATAATTAAAACAACTCCAATGGTCGAACCCATGCCCCAGTTTTGTGTCGTTAGAAAATGCTGCTCAATAGCTGTACCAAGGGTGATAACCCGGTTACCACCAATCAAGCGTGTCAACATAAAGAGACTAAGACTAGGAATGAAAACTGACTGAACACCAGCTCGCACCCCATTTAAAGACAAAGGGAAAATCACTTTTAAAAAGGTCTGCCATTCATTAGCTCCTAAATCTCGACTAGCATTAATCACATTGGTATCAATATCATCTAAAACATTGAAAATCGGTAATAACATAAAGGGCAATTCAATATAGGACGCCACAAAAATAAAGGAAAAATCAGTAAATAGTATCTGTTTGGGACCAATGCCGATAAAGGTCAAAAAGGCATTCACACCACCTTCTTGACCAAAAATCCCCATAAAGGCATAAGCCTTAAGCAATAGATTTACCCAAGTTGGTAAAATAATCAGCATGAGCCATAATTGTTTATGTTTTAGTTGCCTTAAAAAGAAAGCAGCCGGGTAGGCTAACAACAAGGTAACCACAGTAATAATCCCAGCATATAAAATAGAGTTAAAACTCATTCTAAGATAAGTCCAAGAGCTAAAAAAAGTCTGATAATTAGCAACGGTTACCTTGCCTTGAATGTCAAAAAAAGATTTATATACAAGGAGAGCCACCGGTGCTAGTACAAACAAAAAAATCCACAGAAAATAAGGAAGGGAAAAAAGCTTAGAGGTTTTCTTCATTGCGTTCCTCCTCAATGGCATTAATTAAACCATCTTCGTAGTCTTCGCTTTCCACATATTCTTCAATCCGAGCATCGAACTCTTCTTCTGTTTCATTCAAACGCATGATATGAATGTCTTCTGGTGTGAAATTAAGACCAATAACTTCGCCTTCGATCGCCTTTCGTGTCGAATGAATCATCCATTCATTGCCTCGTTCATCATAGGCAATAATTTCATAATGCACACCACGAAATAGCTGTGTATCAACCTTAACCTGTAATTTCCCTTCTTCTGGCAAGGTAATTTGCAAGTCTTCTGGCCGAATCACAACTTCGACTGGTTCATTGGGGCGCATGCCACCGTCTACTGATTCGAAGGTTTGTCCATTGAAAGAAACCAAATAGTCTTCGATCATAATGCCGTTAATAATATTTGATTCACCTATGAAATTAGCGACAAAATGATTGATAGGCTCATCATAAATATCTACCGGACTTCCCGATTGCACAATTTCTCCTTCGTTCATTACAAAAATCCAGTCACTCATTGCAAGTGCTTCTTCTTGGTCATGCGTAACAAAGACAAAGGTAATACCTAAGCGTTGTTGCAGTTCACGAAGTTCATATTGCATCTCTGTGCGCAGTTTTAAGTCTAAAGCAGACAGAGGTTCATCTAACAGAACAAGGCGCGGCTGATTAATAATTGCTCGCGCAATGGCAACGCGTTGTCGTTGGCCACCTGATAGCTTTTGAATCGGGCGGCTTTCAAATCCTTCTAAGTGCACCAGTTTCAAGGTTTCTGCTACGCGAGCAGCAATTTCTGCTTTTGGCACTTTTTTCAATTTTAAGGCAAATGCAACATTATCAAAAACATTCATATGTGGAAACAAGGCATAATTTTGAAAAACGGTGTGAATGTCGCGTTTGTTAATAGGCAAATCATTAATACGTTTGCCATCAAGATAGACATCACCACTCGTTGCATCCAATAGCCCTGCCATGATGTTTAAAATGGTTGACTTCCCTGAACCAGAGGCTCCCAATAAGGTATAAAATTTACCTTCTTCTAGCTCAAAGTTAATATCTTTAAGCACCCTTGTCCCGCTATCTTCAAAGATTTTGGTAACATGGTCAAATGCGATAATTGGCTTAGTCAATTGTCATAAATCCTCCATAACACTTTCTTCCATTTTCTCACCAATAATGCGAACTTCTCGCTCGAGCCTGACCCCAGAACGAGCTTCAACAGTAGTAATAACATGGGCGATTAGCTTTTCATAATCAGCGGCGGTACCATCGGCAACATTAATCATAAAGCCAGCGTGTTTTTGTGAAACTTCAACGCCACCAATACGATAGCCCTTTAAATGAGATTCCATGATTAATTGCCCAGCAAAATGCCCTAAAGGACGTTTAAAGACCGAGCCACATGAAGGGTATTCCAAGGGTTGTTTCAGACGACGCAAATGATTTAAACGATCCATTTCCTGCCCAATCTGATCATAATTGCCAGGTTTTAAGGCAAATTTTGCCGAGATCACAATATCACCGGTTTCTTGAATAGCTGAATGACGATAACCAAAGGCCATATCACGTGCCGAGAGGGTTTTTATCTCACCTTCTGGTGTTAAAACTTTGGCCGATAAAAAGATATGTGCCATTTCACCGCCATAAGCTCCGGCATTCATAAAAATAGCACCACCCACACTCCCAGGGATGCCACAAGCAAATTCAAACCCTGTCAAGCTATGAAATTTAGCCACTTTTGTTGTCTCAATTAAGTTAGCACCAGCTTCTGCCTCGATGGTGTAGCCATTAACCGTCACACTATTTAAGTTATCTAATAAAATAACAAAGCCCCGAATTCCACCATCTCGAACAATTAAATTACTTGCGTTACCAAGCACTAACCAGGGGATGTCATGCGCATTTGCATAGGACACCACTCGTTTTAATTCGTAGCGATTTCTTGGAAATACTAAATAATCAGCCGGACCGCCTACTTTAGTATAGGTATACTTTTTTAAAGGTTCGTCGAAACGAATATCAATTCCTTCTAATTCACTAATCATGGATAACTTCTTTCCAATTCTTTACCTTTGACATTAAAAAATCGACACAAGGCGGGTATTATTATACCAAAAAAAATTAAAAATAACGATAATTTTTTCAGACCCTGCCTTGTCTAATTAACTTTTCGAACATCTGATACATCTAAGGCTGTTAGATAGTGCGACAGCAATTTGCCGTCTGGCTCTAGCCGCAAGTTTGGAGCGATTTCTAAAAGTGGTATCAGCACAAAAGCACGTTGTGTCATATAAGGATGCGGGATAAGCAAATCATCAGAAGTGATGCGCTCATGATTAAAAAGCAGCAAATCAATATCAATTGTCCGTGGTCCCCACTTCTCATGCCGGACACGGCCTAAGGCCTGTTCGATGGCTTGCGTTTTTGATAAGAAAGCATGCGCAGACATAGTCGTTTCGACCTGACATGCGATATTCAAAAAATCTGCCTGATCTTCCTTGCCCCAGGCTGCCGTTTCATAATAAGAAGACACAGCTATTAAATGCGTCTCGGGTAAATTCGCAATAGCTTGAACAGCATCATTTAAATAGGCTGTCCGATCTCCCTGGTTACTTCCTAATGATAAAAAAATAGTATTCATCGGCTACGCTCCAAATAGATGCCAACAGAGTCATAGTGCCCTGCAATTGGCGGATTTTCTTTACGAATAGTAATACAGATGGTTTGAATGAGAGCATACTCCCTAAAGAGCTGCTGACAAATGGTCTCTGCCAAATGCTCAATCAATTGATGCCTGGTTTGCTCTACTTCCTTTTGTATCGTCTCGTAAACCAGGCCATAGTGGACGGTATCTTCCACCTGATCAGATCGTCCGGCAGGTGTTAAATCTAACCCTAATTCCAAATCAATCACAAAAATTTGACCAAGCACATTTTCTTCTTTTAAGGCGCCATGGTAGCCATAATAGCGGCAGCCATTTAATAATATCTTATCCATCCCTACCTCACATAAGCTGGCTAAAAATAGAGACAATGTCTTGGTTAGCCCTAACATTGTGGACACGAACAATCTGGCATCCCTGACTTATGGCATAAGCAGATAAGGCTGCTGTAGCTCCATCACGCTCAGTGGCTTTCGTTTGACCTCCCATTAAAACATCTACAATACGTTTGCGTGAAATTCCAAATAAAACAGGGTAACCCAGCTGACAGACTTGCTTGAGGCCCTTTAACAAATCCTTATTATGCTGAGCATTTTTAGCAAAACCAAAACCAGGATCAAGCCAGATATTTTCCTTGGCGATCCCTGCTTTTTGCGCCATAGCCGCTCGCTCTTTAAGAAACACACACACTTCTTTGGTGACATCTTGATAGCTCTCTGCTTTTTGATTATGCATCAAAATAATCGGGACCTGGTACTTAGCGGCCAACTCAAACATCTGGCCATCATAAAGGCCCGCCCAGACATCATTTAAAATATCTGCCCCGGCTGCTAAGGCAGCTTGCGCTGTTTTTGTTTTATAGGTATCAATGCTCACTAAAACATCACAATGCTTTTTAATAGCCTTGATGACCGGTACCACTCGATTGATTTCTTCAGCAGTGGAGACAAATTGGCTACCTGGACGGGTTGATTCCCCGCCAACATCAATAATTTTTGCACCCTCTGCAATCATTCGCTTAGCCTGTTGCAAGGCTAAATCAACTGAATTATAAGCCCCACCATCAGAAAACGAATCCGGGGTCACATTTAAAATCCCCATAATTGCAGCTTTGCCATCAAGGGAATACTTTCCTATCTGCATGCTATTTTCCTTTCCTTACGATTTTAATAACGTTAATAGTTCCCTACGTGCTTCTTTGTCAGCCTGGTAGATTCCCCTTGCTGTCGTTGTCAAAGTCTTACTACCAGGTTTTTTAACCCCTCGCATGGTCATACACATGTGCTCTGCTTCGAGCAAAACATAGACACCTTTGGGATCAAGTGCCTCAACTAGGGCATCTGCCACTTGAGCTGTTAAGCGTTCCTGCAATTGCGGTCTTTTGCTAGCCACCTCAACTGCTCGTGCTAGTTTACTTAGCCCTGTCACTCGTCCACCACTAGGTAAATAGGCAATGTGGGCCTTACCATAAAAAGGGACTAAATGATGCTCACACATTGAATAGAAATAAATATCTTTTACAATAACAACATCTTCATGATTTTCTGTAAAGACGGCAGTAAACTGATCTTTGGGTTCTTTTTGTAAGCCGGCAAACATTTCCTTGTACATGTTTACCACACGTTTTGGCGTATCAACTAAACCTTCACGCTCTGGATTTTCCCCCATCGCCTCAAGTAAGTGATAAATAGCTTGTTCAGCCTGTTCGATATTCATTTTTTGATTCCTTTACTGTTAAGTTACTGAGGTGGGTTCTTCATTGAACCAATATTGTCGTACTTGGGCAATAAAATAAAGGGAGCCTGTCACTAAGTAAAAATCCTCATTACTGTTGACATGGCGTTTAGCTAACCAGTCACGAAAATGCGCAACTTTAGGATATTTTGCCGGATAAGCGTCCAAAGGATAGGCCTTTGGATGAGAAAAAGTCGTCACCTGCAAGTCGCCCTGGTCTCCTAGCAAATCCAGCATCTCTGCAATGGGTTTAGTATCAATAGCAGCAAATAAAATATGGATTTTTTTGAGGGCATAGCGCTCTTTTAAAACCTCAATCAAGGCCAAAACACTTTCTCTGTTATGGGCACCATCAATCATGACATTCTGAGCCAAAAGCTCCGTGCGCCCCTGCCAGTAACTCTCTGCCAGACCACGCTTAATAGCGGCTACAGTGATCTTAGGAAATCGCTTGCGCAATAAGCAAGCAGCCATGATGGCCAAAGCCGCATTGGACACCTGATGCTTACCTGGCATAACCACATCAATGCCAGCAATTGAAACTTGATCCGCGGTAAAATAAAAACCCTGCTCTGCTTTTTGTAAATTAAAATCACGAGAAAATTCATATAAAGGTGAGTTCAGCTGGGCTGCCTGCTCCACAAAAACCTGGCGAGCATCGGGATTGGAAATGGCGATTAAAACCGGCTCACTTCCTTTAATGACGCCAGCTTTTTGTTTAGCAATAGCCTGATAGGTTGAACCTAAGATGGCTTGATGATCTAAGCCAATGGATGGACAGATCACCAACTCAGCCTGAAAAACATTGGTAGAGTCATAAAGGCCGCCTAAACCTGCTTCGATTACTGCGATGTCTACCGGATGAACCTGACCAAAATACACAAACATGATTAGCGTAATTAATTCGAATTCTGTCAACTGGCCAAAGCTAGTTTCTTGGATTAGCCGTTTGGCAACAGGTTTGACCCGATTTGCTACCAACACTAAATCAGCTTCAGAGATCATTTGCCCATTAAGACTGATTCGCTCTTTGAAATCCATAATGTAGGGTGATGTAAAAGTTCCCACCTCATAGCCAGATTGCGTTAATATATGTTGAAGATTATTTACAGTAGATCCCTTGCCATTCGTACCAACCACATGCACCGCTACTAACTTTTCTTGAGGATTATCTAATGCTGCCAAACACCAGCGCATACGCTCTAATCCTGGTTTGATACCAAATTTTAATTGCCCCTGTATCCATTCTAGAACTTCTTGATAAGTCATGAGCTACCTCTTTATTTCTCTCCTTAACTAGTATAGCACAGCATAAAAAAAGCGGAAGCGATTGCACAAAGCCACTTTTTTATATCATCTTATTATCAATTGTCCGATACAACTAAGCCATCTTGATCAACCGATAAAGCAAGAACCTCTCCAGCTAAATTAAGCTTATGAAGTGTCTCTAACAAGTCAGGAACCACTTCCATAGGACATAAGGAAATAACAGTCGGTCCAGCCCCTGAAAGATAGGTAGCATAAGCACCTACTTGTTTGGCGGTATGTTTAATTTCTTGAAATTCAGGAACTAGCTTTTGCCGGTAAATTTCATGAAATTGATCATTTTCAATAGCACGTCCAGCTTCAACCATATTGCCTGTTAAAAGGGCGGCAATGGCAACATTGGCAACAGAAGAGGAGGTGACTGCTTGCTTATAGGAAAACTGCTGCGGCAAGACCGCCCGAGAATCCGTTGTTTTTAATTCATAATCAGGAATATAGGCTACTATTCCGACTGTGGGAAAGGGAGCCTTAATATAAGAGACATCGCGATTAACTTGTGAGGCTATGATCAAGGAACCAAAAATCGCTGGCGCAACATTATCTGGATGCCCCTCAATGGCTGAGGCAATCGCAAGCTTCCGATCAGCTGTCAAGTCTAGATGAGCTAATTGGTTGGCCAACTCAACTCCAGCAACAATCACGGAAGACGATGCCCCAAGACCTCTGGCCAAAGGAATATCTGAAAGCATTCGCAGGCGATGAGGTTGTAAATCCGGAGCAATTTGGAGGGCTGTCTGTAAAAGCAAATTACTTTTGTCATGGGCAATCCCATCTAGTGTATGTTCAATAAACCACTCATCTGCTTCTTCTAGCACCTCTATTTCAAGGTATTTTGATAAAGCAACACCAACTGAATCAAATCCAGGTCCTAGGTTGGTTGATGTTGCAGGTACTTTAATGAGCATCTTCGTCTCCTAACACTTCAAAACGTTCAATGAGGTGAGGCTGGCCGTTTCCTAAAAAACACAACCCAACTCGGTGCTAACTACTTTTAGTCAATAACAGTGCCATCTTTAGCAAACAAAATAGATCCTGTCGGAAATCCCTATCCATTCACTAAAAAAGCTCCTGGTCTGTTCCCATTAATATGCAACTGGTATGAATACCTAATAAACTTAGATGAATGAAATCAGCAAAAATGGGTACAAATACCCAGCTGATTTGCTTTAGTGGCATGTCAAGATAGCTAAACTTTTTCAACATTCCATTTACTTCATTATACCAAAAATTAATGGCAAAGACAGCGTTTCCCCTCAGCAATCACTAAAAAAAGCTCCCAAAGCTGATTTAAAGCTCATAAAAACATGGTATAATAAGGTATTGATTTTATAAAGGAGTTTACCATGCTAAAACGTATGTTATCTGGGCTTGTAGCCATTGTCCTTTGCTTAACACTTGTCCTTGGACTTCTCACCTTTTTTAAGCCAAATTTGGTAAGGACACTCATCCATCCAACCACAACACGACAGGTGTCAAGAGCCACTCATAAGCCAGTAAATCAAAGTAAGACCAACCCTTCTTCTCAGATACCTCAAACTAAAAAGGCAAAGCAGCAAAAGGCCAACTGGCAAAAAACAAAACAGCCGGTTGCTTTTCCCATTCTCATGTATCATGCCATCCATGTGATGGCCCCGCAAGAAGCTCCAAATGCCAATCTCATTATTGCTCCTAAGCTATTTGAAGAGCAAATCAAAGCCCTGAAGTCAGCCGGCTACTACTTCCTTACTCCTGCAGAAGCCTACCGGGTTTTAACCCAACAAGAAAAACCAGCTGAAAAGATTGTTTGGTTGACTTTTGATGATAGTATGATTGACTTTTATAAAATGGCTTACCCCATTCTTCGTAAATACCAAGCAAAAGCAACCAATAATGTCATTACCGGCCTGACTCAAGCCAAAAGTCCAGCCAACTTAACATTAGAGCAAATGAAAGAAATGAAGCAAGAAGGCATGTCCTTTGAAGACCACACCGTCAACCATCCAGATCTCGCACAGTCTGATCCTGCTACTCAAGAAGCAGAGTTAGCTGACTCTAAAAACTATTTAGACCAAGAACTGGACCAAACAACCACCACTGTTGCCTATCCTTCTGGCCGCTACACTGAGCAAACCTTAGCCATTGCTAAAGCACTTGGATATAAACTCGGGCTTACCACCAATGAAGGCTTAGCTAGCCAAGCAGATGGTCTGCTGTCTTTAAAACGTGTGCGCATGATGCCAACGACTTCTGCCCAGCAATTGCTAGCCCAAATCGCCATAGCAAATTAGACCTGTAGCTTTTGATGTCTATACAAGCATTTTTTAAAAGCTCCTCCTTTTCTCAAGACACTGATAAGATCTTGAGAAAAGGAGGAGCTTTTAGTGCATAACAAAAAAGATTGAAGAAAGCAGCACAAGAGGGGGCTTTCTTCAATCTGAGCGGCTGACTAAGCTTAACAGTTTAATCATTCATTCTTAACTGCAGTGCTTGTCTTTGATAATGCTTATAGAGTAGGCCAAAATGGCCACGATGGTGCTTGCGCCAAGGCTTATCTCGTCCACAAAAATGAAGAAACAACGTATTTGCAACAATCCAATCATCATTACATTGACCTGAACTTCTCAAATAATAAAGCTTTGCCATTCGCGTGTCGAAGTTATAATAGTCATCGGCAATAACTAAGATTTGATGGCCATATAGTGCATTAAGAATATCCTGGTCAGGTAAAAAGAGCAAGGGGCCTTTTTCCTCTATAAATGTCAAGATGGTTTGTCGTTTAACAGTAGTGCGAATAGCCTGTAAATTCATTAACAGAACCCCAGAATTTACATAATTGGAGGCCTCGAAGTTACCCAACCGGAATTTATTCATCAGCTCTGTCACATTTCGTTCCTTAGTATGACTTGCTGCTGCATACAAATAGTCTCCCAAATGCATATGATAAAAGCTGGTAATGTCATTTAGACAGAGAATATCCGCATCAAGATAAAGAATGCGCTCAAGTTTTTTAGGTAAAAATTCATGTGCTAAGAGACGATAATAAATAGTCTCAGGGTATCTATCACTAGTAGGGGCCTCGGAAAATTGATTGTCACCAATCACTACGGGATGATAGACGACACGCTCAAGCTGTTGACAAAAATCCCTAATGTCAGCATCTTTTTGCAGTAAATCTCTTTGCAAAACATAGACATCAAATGTTGCCTCAGGGGTCTGTTTGACCACAGAATATAAGGTGACCATAAATTGGTCCACATAACCGTCATCAATTGAAAATAAAAGGTTGATTGGTTGCATACGGGCTCCTTTATCTAATCAAAATCTATTATAGCGACTTTTGCAAGAGTTTTCAAGAAGGCATCTAGCACCAAGTTAAAGACATGATAATTGGCAAACTTCCCTTAGCTACTAGGAATGTCACTGGTCCATACCAAGTACCGTACTCAAGATACACTCACGTCTTCCTTGGAGATAAAACACTACTGGACCAGCCTCTTCATTCTTAGAATTGGACTTTTTTTCTGCCAGCAAACATCACCAAACCCTTATGCTAATCCCCCAATATATACAATGACTGCTTTTTCTCGGGTGTCAGCACGAAGCCCTACTTAGTTGCAAACTAAAAAGCACTGCCAATCACAGTGCCAAAGATCATCTAAGTTGTTCTATTTATTGTGTATTTCGAAAAACAAACCATTTACTAAGGATATAGTTGACAACAATGACCACAACTTGGCCGATTAGGGTTTCTATACCATTGATACGCGTCACATCATTTTCGACAAATTGACCAATAAGCCCAGGAAAGCGTTCAACGAGAAGGTAAGCCATAGCGACATCCAAAGCCAAAGTGACTAATCTAGCTAGGCCAAATTTGATCAAACGCGCCAGCCATCCGGTAGAGACCTGCTTAAAGACAAGGATGTCGTTGGTCACAAAGGCAAACAAAATGGCAATAATGTTTGCCAAAGTCGCTGACAGCGTTGCCTGGCCGATTAGCCAAAACAAAAACAAGCGACTAAGGATATAAACCAAAGTTGTCAGTATCCCAAAGATAAGGTATAACACCAACTCGTGATGGAGGATTTTCTTAAAATGAATCAGCATGTTTCTCCTGTTTTTGAATGAGACAGAGCTAAGCTGTCTGCTGAGGCGAGCGCTATAGTTAGCACCTAGATTCTACCAGCTCTGCTACTTTAGGTCGGTTTCTTTGATAATATAAACAGGCCTTTTTTTAGTCTCTAAAAATATTTTGGCCACATATTTTCCAAGAATGCCCAAGCAAAATAGCTGAAGACCTCCAATAAAAAGAATGACAACAATCATACTAGCCCAGCCATCAACACTACCACCGACTGTAAGCTTACGCACAATGACAAAAAGAATACCAAGCAAGGAAGCGACAAACGACATCAAGCCACTATAGGTAGCAATACTGAGCATGGCTTCAGAAAAATTAATGAAGCCTTCTAACGAGTAACGCACCAATTGCCAAAAATTCCAAGAGGTCGCACCAGCTACTCGCTCCCGATTATCAAAGGCAATGTAATAGGTATCAAAACCCACCCAAGCAAAAATCCCCTTGGAAAATCGATTTACCTCTCCCATCTCTAAAATGCTATCAACCACTTGCCGAGTCATCAAGCGAAAATCCCGAGCACCATCAACAATCTTGGTCTCAGAGACAGCGTTGATAATTTTGTAGAATTGCTTCGCAAAAAAGGTTCGAATCAAAGGTTCCCCTTCGCGGTTTTTACGACGTGTACCAACAATGTCATAACCTTCGAGAATCTTCTGATACATGGCACCAAGGAGTTCAGGCGGATCCTGTAAGTCTGCATCCATGACAGTAACATAGTCCCCACTTGCATAATCCAAGCCCGCAAGTAAAGCACTCTCCTTACCAAAATTCCGAGAAAAGGAAATAAAATGGACATTGTCCCACTTAGCACTGATTTGCCTTAAAACCTCTAACGTCTTATCATTTGAGCCATCATTTACAAAAATATAATCAAATATCAACCTATCTGCTAACCGGCTTTCATATTTTTGTGTCTCTGCCAAAAAAAGCTCAATTGTTGCCTCTTCATTATAGCAAGGAACCACAACCGACAAACGCTTCGTCCTATCAGCCATAAACTCACCTTCTCCTTATTTACACATTCATGCCATTTAACTCATCTATTTTATCACAAAATTGATTTCTTGGAGACATTTTCTTGCAAATCGCAGATAAAACCTGACTGTTTGCCAAGCTTTGCTTTGGTTACGAAAAATGTGAAAATTGCAAGTAAACAGCGCCAGCTATTCCTTAAACTGGTGCCAAACTGCGCTTGCCGCCCCATCATTTAGGAACTGAGCTCTTTAAATTAAAAAACAGAAGGCTAAATTTTAGCCTTCTGGGTATTCATGTGGTGTCTTGATAACTGCCTTGCTTGATAATGTTTAGCAGCCCTCAACACCAGCAGTTAACAATGTGTTTAAGCTTACTTGTTTGTGATCTTACTGATCATCATATTTTTTCTTGGACCGTTTAAAGAGGAATCCGCTCGTCAACAGGGCAAGCATTCCAGCGATTATTCCCTGACTCTTCTTATCTGCAGTGTTAGGAAGGACTTGTTGCAGCGTAGCTGTTTCAGTTAGCTCGGTTACCTGTACTGGTTTTGTGTCTAACTTGCTTGCTTTAGATTCTGCCCCTACTTCTTCTAAAGAAGGCTTCGCTGGGTTAGGGTTAACATCTGGAGCTGATACTTTTGGCAAGTCGTTTCCTTGCTGCGGCTGCTCAGATGGCGCTTTTGGCTTTTCTTGGTTAGGTTCTTGTGGGAGTGTATCAGTGTTTTTATCTGGATCAGTAGCCTTAGCTTTATTGAGCAGATCTGATAGCTTCACAGTCGCAAAATTACCAGCCTTGTCTTCAACAACTACTGTTAATTGCTCAAGAGCAACAGCAATCTCTTCACCATCACTTTGAATGATTTCTGGCAGCTGGACTTTTCCGTCTTTGTCTACTGGGAAGTAGTGATAAAGCGTTTGTTCACCCAGCTCTTCATCATTTGAAACATAGGTCAAGACTAGCTGAACACGGTAGACAGGTGTCTGAGTCACCTCTTTAGACAAGTCCAGAGTGACTGTGCGATCATTGTCCTCAAAGTGAGCACTTAAAGGCAGCATTGGGGCCTGCGTGCTAACTTGAACAAGGAAATCAGTCTTTTGCTGAATTGCTCCTTCAGCAACTGGGGTATAAAGTAAACGATAAGTGTACATACCATCAGCTACTATCTTTTCAGCTTTATCTAAACCTGACCATTGTAATAATTCCATCGGTGTATGACCAGCATTTCGAGTAGAATCATTAGAGAAATTTTTACGATAAGAAGGTACTGATTCGCTTTCCCAAATAATGTTTCCGTCTTTGTCAATAACTTGAGCTGAAATATCTTTAACATTTCTTAAGAATGTGGCTTGTGGGATAATCTCATCGCGGTTACCATCCTGATTAGGTGAAATCGCAAAGTATGGTTGATGGTTTGCATCTACTTCTAAGACATGTATCATTTGTTCGTTGACATCACGCTCAAAAGTACCTAAGATGATTCGCTTAGGACTTTCTGGAGCTAATTCTAGCTCGCCATCATTATTAACATAATCAACATAACCCCATGAGGCAGACTGTGTCAGAAGTGCAGTATAGTTATTGGTCTCAAATGGAGCATTTTCATTATATTCCAATTGGTCTTTATGATCAGAAGGATTTGGAGTGTAGTAGAAAGTTCCCTTTGAAAGATTATTGTAAATAGACTCTTCAAGAGCATCTAAATTAGCAAAGTCACCTTTAAAACCGACAAATGGGATACTCATTAATTCAGTAGCACTCGTTTCAGTTTCTTTAAAGCGTACAAAACCTTCTAAGAAATAGCCCTTGGCCATTTGCTCTGTTAATTTTTGAGTGAATTGACTGGTATCAATGGTGAATTTTAATTGAGTCTCTTTGCCGCTTAGGCTGACCTTTTGCCATGGAGTATCCAGTAGAGCTTGAGGTTTGAGGGTGAAGGCGCCATTTTCCACCTGATCTGTTACCACATTAACCTGATAGAATAAATCTTTGTTTTCTTTTCCAAGATTATGGATTGTAACCATTACTTCAAATTGGTCACCAACTTGTTTAAGATTAATTTTTGCTTTTCTATCAGTTCCTGTCACATAGTAGTGAGCGGCCATTGCTTTTTCTGCATCAACTACTCCTGCACCTTGTTGCCGAGGTGAATAGTAAGCCTGACTATCTTGACTATATAAGGCTGTTGCCGAACTCATTAGAATGTTTTTAGTCATTTCTAACAATTGCTTAGGCGTTAAGTTCATATCCTTATATTTTTCTGCCAGGTGGCTTTTAAGCATTGCCATAATTCCTGCTACATGAGGAGCAGACATACTAGTACCAGACAGGGTTTGATAGTCATTATTATAAGCTGATGAATAGATTTCATAACCAGAGGCAGTTATATCCGGCTTGATATTTCCTTCAGGTGTCACACCCCAACTAGATTGTGGCAACATACGATTACCACCCACACTCTCAACAACTTCAAAGTCATGGTTAAATGTTAAAGTAGGACCTCCGCTCTTTAAGCGATTACCTGCTGAGTTACTCATCACACCCACAGGTAATTCTCGATAAGGAATAAGAAAATTACCTTCTTTAACCTGATCATTGAAAATAACTACGCCAGCAACTCCTGCTTTTTGGGCATTTCTGATCTTAGTGGCAAAGTCAAGGCCGCCACCACGCTCAATAAGAGCGAGTTTTCCTTGGAAAGCTGTGGCATCAAAATCTTGCTCTGTACCATAATGGGCATAGACTAAATCGTAAGTTTTTCCCTTATTAAAAGGTTTAGAGGTTGTAATAGGAATTTTTAGAGTCTCGCCATTAACAGTTGCTACTACCACCTCACTCAATGTCGCTGCTGCCTCATAACTAGCAACACTCAAAGTATTCTCTGAAATGGCTGGGCTGTTAACAGTCCCGTAATCAGGATGTAGAGCGCGTGGCTTTCTGTAATCCATGCCAAAGGCACCCTCATTACCAGCTGCAACCACAAGAGCTACGCCTTTTTCGGCAGCTAATTGTAATGCTGCTTTCACCTTGTCATTAAGAATATTAAGGGAGTCTGCAGCTCTTCCAAGACTCATATTGATGGTTTGAGCTCCTAAGTTGACCGCATCAGTAATTGCTTGTGCATAAGATTCTGAAAATTTATCTGACATACGTTCAGCAGCAATTCTTTCTGGAATCCGCAGCAGCATTAACTGAGCATTCGCAGCTAATCCTTCCATCAAAAATCCATTTGCAGCTGGACGCTTACCATTTCCCGCTAAAATTCCTGCAACATGCGTACCATGTAGGATATTTCTGGCTTCTGGTCCATAGACGTCTGCCATTGCCGCTGCTGCATTTCCAATGATTTCTGTATTTTTATCATAATTATGAGCAAAAACAATCTTATCATTAATCCATTTCCCATAAGCAATATTTTGCTCAGCTTTTAATTTTTCAAAGTCTTCCTTAGTGCGAAGCAAGCGTTTGCCGTCGGTTTGGTGATCAATACGGAAAATCTCATGATTAACATCAAAACCTGTATCAATAATCGCCACTAATGTGCCTGCACCTTTTTGAGTTGCAGCTTGTAATCCCGTAACCTTAGAAGGGTCCACAACAGTTAATAATGACTTGCTACCAGGAACACCTTCTTCCTCATAAGCAATTGGGGTACTTTCTGAACCATCTAAAGTTAAGGCTAATGTATCTAGATTGTCAGCTTGATTTTTAGGAGAATCTAGTGTTGACTCTGCTGCGTCAGGCTTAGTCAACCCCTCATCCTCAAGTCCAAGTCCCAGTGTCGATAGATCAAGATCCTTTGATAGTTCTTCTAATAGTTCATCTTCGGTTTTACCATCAAGATCAGCGGTTAAATCAAGATCTTCAACAGAGACTGTACCCTTGACCACAGTTTCACTAACAGCTGGCATTGCCTGCTCTTGTGCATTTGCGGCCTTTTCTTCTGCTTGGATCTGATTACAGTGCATCAGTAAAATACTAGTCGTAATAAGTGTTAATTTTAAAATTGCTTTTTTCGAGTGACGGTTGTTCACTATATGTTTTCCCTTCAAAATAAGTCTGTATATTATATTACAATAAAGTTAAAAGATTAACAATAGGTTTAAGTAAAATAATGGCTACTTGGTCAAAAATTAAGCAGCAAGACTGCATTCCTGCAACTCTAGGTTAGTTTTAAAGCAGCATGAAGCATCAGCAAGTTCAAAAAACATTCTGTTTATGGCATTTCCTATCAAGGAATTTCTTAGCTTATGTTTTGTACAAGGACCTAATTTCAAGTAACGTCAAGCATCTCAGAGGAATCCTTCTTATTACATTAAAATACTCTCATTTTCAAACCTTGTGATGCTTATTCTCTTATCTTTTAAGAGAATAAGCAATATGACAGCTAAAAGCAAAGAGCAAAGAGCTTTGTAGCCGATAACCAGCCACTTTAGATCGGCAAATTAGCTGTCAAACATCCAAAGGTCGGGGCACAGATGTCCACAGCCTTTGCTAACTTTCTTCTTATTTAAAAGACTAATAAATAAACGATGACCAGACCTGAAACAATTAAGACACATGGAATCGTGTAGGCCACAATCTGGTTAAATTTGAGTTTGAAATTGGACAGGTAAGACAGAGCCCAAAATGGCACAATCAAGTTAGTTGTCGCATCTCCCAGTTGATAGGCTTGTAAAATTTTCCCTAGATCATTGCCAACTTCAATCGTTGCAGGGACAATGTAGGGCGCTTCAATCACAAATTTAGAGCCACCTGATGGTACTGCAATGTTAAGCAAGGCTGAATAAATATAAGCAAAAACGGGCCAAGTGGTACCATTTGAGATATTGACAAAGAAGTGAGAAATCTCTAGTCCCAAACCTGTACTTTGAATAATCCCAAAAATACCGGCATAAAAGGGAAATTGAAGCACTAAGCCCCAAGAAGACATCACGCCGTCTTTAAAGAGTGACGCGTAGTAATCAGGACCTTGTTGACCGCAAAGTAATAAACCTAGACCAAGGAATAAGAAGTTGAAACTATTCAAATCAAGGCCAGATAAGCCCACTACTGAGAAGTGATAGAGGCTGTAACCAAAAATGGCTCCACCAATAAGGTACATCACCACCCGTGAAGCGTTCATCTTCTCAGCTGGTGTATTTCTAGGAATGACGATATGTGAGGCCCCGTTAATACTATTTTGATAGATCTCATCATCCAGTTCCATAATTTTAGCGTCGTCTTTTGGATGTGCTAACAAGGCAAAACAAAGGGGTACTAGCATACACACAATCAAAAGACTGATGAAAGGAACATTTAAAACAGATTCTGTTAAGGGAACACTTTCAGGTACCACCTGTTTATAGGCTTGTGCAACACTGTTGCGCAAATAGTTTGGCGTTGCCGAATAAAGAACGGCTGCCCCTGACAAACCAGAAGTTGCTGGTAAAAAGGTAAAGAATAAGGTTGCAACAAACAAAGGGGTGTGAACTTTAATTCCTTTTTGTCGGGCTTGGACGAGCAATTCTCTACCAAATACAATCGCCACCATCATGCCTAATCCCCAATGTAAGAAACCAAAAACAGATCCTACAATGATTGAAAAGATAAAGATTTGCGTCCTTGTTTGAGGTAGTTTTGCTAAAAATTTAAAGAGTTTATGAGCTGGTGGTGAACTAGCGACTGCATTTCCGGTTGCCAAAAGCACTGTCATCTGCATGGCAAATGATAAGAGTCCCCAAAAACCATTGACCCAGCCATAGATAATTCCGCCTGTTTTTTCTGCACCAATCAAGGGACTATCTGTCATAAATATAGCCATTGCTACCACTAAAAAGGTTAGGATAAAACAGATAAACAGCGACTCTGGCATCCATTTCATGAAGCCATCAATGTAACGATCCATAAATCTTTTTTTGCTTTTGATATCATTCATGTTGTTCTTTCCTTTCGTATGGTCTGAAGAACTTTTCCCTATTTATCACACGATCTTTTTGACGAGTAGTTGTAAGCGCTTCGTCGGTTGTCATCCAGGTCTGTGTTACTTTTTTAAAGTTTTCATCCACATCTCAATTATGACAGCGTTTTCAAAATAAACAACTATCTCTTTTTTATTGCTGCCATAAATGCTTCTTATGGACGTAAGCCTAGCTCATACAATAGAGTCACCATCAAGTGACAATGAGAAAAATTAACTATGGCAAACCAAAGCTCGTGTTGGCCAAGAACTTGAGCAGTCAAACAAGCTATGCTGATAGCCATTTTCAAAGAAGGATAGCAATAAGCTGTTCGTTCAACTTGTAAATCCTTCCAATAGCCTTTATCACGGGGGTTAAGAGTATGAAGTATAGGCAGATGAAGCAATCACTTAGAAATAAAAAAACCAGATGCTTAACACGTATAAACACCTGGTTTTTCTTGTTAATCACGTAATTGTAAAGCAAACTTTTGTGGCAGGCTAGCGTGAAAGCCTTGACTCCTTTAGGAGTTTACAGTTTACTTTCATTATCTGAGCAAGGCTAGCCCATTTGATTTTTTCAGTAATGTAGCCTGCCAAGTCTGAAATAGAGAACTAGCTATACCAGGACAGGCCAGCTTAAGGCACTCATATAAAGACTATCAGAAGCTGACTATCTAACCTTTTGCCATACTTAAAGCAACCCCACTTGCTGCTTGAATATCATCAAAAGTGAAGCCTTCGCTAATTTCAATCACCTTAATACCATCAGGTGTTACTTTAAACACACCCATTTCTGTGATAATAAGATCAACAACCCCCTTTGCTGTTAGAGGTAACGTGCATGCTTTTACAAGCTTATGTCTACCTTTATTGGTATGTTCCATCGCTACAATCACTTTTTTAGCGCCAACTAACAAGTCCATTGCACCACCCATGCCAGGAACCATTTTCCCCGGGATGAGGTAGTTGGCAATATCTCCATTTTCTGCGACTTCCAAAGCACCTAAAACAGTGAGATCAACGTGTTCTCCGCGAATAATTCCAAAGGAATCGGCACTATTAAAGAAAGCAGCGCCTGGATAAACAGTAACAGGCTGACCACCTGCGTTAACAATCACGGATTTGGGATCATCTGATTTGGGGCCTAAACCAATAAAGCCATTTTCAGATTGGAAATAAACTGTCACATCGTCAGGCACAAAATTAGCTACTTTTGTTGGTAAACCAATTCCTAGATTAACCAAAGCAACATCTGTCAATTCTTGTGCGACACGCTTTGCAATACGATTTTGAATCTCTTCTTTACTTAATTCAATGGCCATAGCTATGCTCCTTCTTCAACAATATAGTCCACAAAAATATGTGGCGTGTGAACATATTCGGGTTGTAAGGCACCGACTGGCACCACTTCTCTGGCTTGTACAATCGTAGTCTTAGCACAGGCTGCCATCAACTGGTTAAAATTATTTTCTGACCCACTATACTGTAGATTTCCAAGTTCATCAGCCTTATTGGCAAAAATCAAGGCAACATCTGCTTCAAATGGGTATTCTAACAGATAAGTTCTGCCATTAATGGTTTTCGTTTCTTTTCCTTCAGCCACCAAGGTTCCTACGCCAGTTGGTGTGTAGAAGCCTCCAATACCATAAGCTCCGATCCGGATTTTCTCTGCAAAGGTTCCTTGGGGGATGAGCTCGACGGTGGTTTCTCCAGCAGTCATCTGTCGTCCTGCCTCTTTGTTTAAACCAATATGGGTCGCATAAATCATCTTAAATTGGTGTCCAGCAACCATTTTGCCAACTCCTCGGTCAATGAACCCCGCATCATTACAAATTAAGGTTAAGTCTTTTGTGCCTTTTTCCACCAGTGCATCAATTAACGCTTCTGGTGTTCCATTAGCCATGAACCCCCCCACCATAATCGTATCACCATCTTTAATATGACTGATAGCCTCTGCGATTGAAATTGTTTTACTCTTTTTCATACGATTACCTTCTATCTTGCTACAATTAAACTTTGACCTTGTCCACCACCGATACAGAGTGTGGCTAGACCATAGCGCGCATCACGCTTAGCCATTTCTGCTAGTAGAGTCACTAAAATACGGGCACCAGAAGCACCAATTGGATGGCCTAGGGCAATTGCACCACCATTGACATTAACCTTGTTATCATCAAATCCAAGGTCTTTAGAGACTGCCAAGGCCTGAGCCGCAAAAGCTTCATTTGCTTCAATTAAGTCCATATCATCAATCGCTAATTGTGCTTTTGCAAGGGCTTTTTGTGTCGCAGGAATCGGACCGCAACCCATAATACTTGGATCCACACCAGCACTAGCATAGCTAACAATTCTAGCCAAGATTGGTAAGCCCAACTCCCCAGCTTTTTCCTTACTCATCAACAAGAGCGCTGCAGCTCCATCATTAATTCCAGAAGCATTACCTGCTGTTACCGTTCCGTTGTCCTTCAAAAAGGCTGGTCGCAAGGCTGCTAATTTTTCGGTAGTTGTATCAAATTTAGGGTATTTGGACTTGGTATAATAAAGTAGACACAAAATTAAGTGGAAACGAGGAAAAGTCATTATGCCAAGAAAAACCTTTGATAAAGCCTTCAAACTCTCTGCTGTAAAACTCATCCTTGAGGAAGAGCAGTC
>NZ_WLZU01000014.1 GCF_009870755.1 Streptococcus halichoeri | reverse complement strand
TGCATTTAATTGGAAGAAAGGGCATCAGTGAATATTGTTGACCAATTGTTAAGACAAGGAAAGTCATTATTATCTCCCTTTGGACTATAACAAATTGGACAACAATATTAACTACGGGAATGATTCTGGATTGTAAAGGTTTGCAATATCTAAAGGCACATGCTAAGATAAAACTAAGTAACATGATTATTATTGAAGCGTGTCAAGCCACCATTCATCCTGTGGCTGGCCCTACTAAGCCATTTGCCCTCAGAAAGGATAGCCTATGAATGACTGTATTTTTTGTAAGATAATTGCCGGTGAGATTCCCGCATCGAAAGTTTATGAAGATGACCAGGTTCTGGCCTTTTTAGATATTACACAAACAACCAAGGGTCATACCCTGTTAGTACCCAAAAAACATGTCCGTAATGTGCTTGCCATGGATGCAGAAACGGCTAAAACAACCTTTGCAAGACTACCCAAAATTGCCCGTGGCCTACAAAAAGCAACCGGAGCACAAGCTATGAATATCATTAACAACAACGAGCCTCTGGCTGGGCAAACCGTTTTTCATGCCCATATTCATTTAGTGCCGCGCTACAGCAACAAAGATGGTATTGACATCCACTATACAACCCATGAGCCAGATTTTGCTGCCCTAGAAAGCTTGGCTAAAACCATCAGCAAGGAGGTCGCCCTATGCGATTAAGTACATTAGTAACTTTTGGTCTCTCAAGCGTTTTAGCCTATACCATTTTTCAAAACAAGGATAAGCTCCAAACAGCAGCAAAGCAAACCTTGCAAGAAAAAGAGGCCATTGAGGCGGATTTTAAACGCATCAAAACCAATTTAGCAACTATCAAAGCACAGATGCAAACCCTCGAAGACCTGAGTTCAGACTTAACCTATAAAACACGAGCTTTTCAACAAGATATTCAACCACGTCTTGATCTCATTAGCCAAAAACTGGCTGCACAGCAAAAAACCACTCCTCGCTCTTGATTTTAACTGCCTCGTTGCCCTTAGTAGAAGCGCAACTTAGCTTTTGCTAGTTTTAGAGGCAATTGCTAAAATCGCGCTCACTGGTACTTACGATTCAAAAAACCTCCAAGTGGTTACACCACAACTCACTCTCTAGCCAAATAAGCTAAGGATTGATTAAGTGTAACTAACTTAGAGGTTTTTATTGTGCTGTTTCGGCTGTAGATTGATCAGTAGCTGAACTAGGGGCTGCATCTGTCGTTGATGGGGCATTTGAAGGGGCAAGGCCAGCATCTGCTCCTTCAGAGGGTGTGTCTGCAAGCGAAGAACCGCCACTAAAGCGTGGCGCTGGTTCTTGCGCTTCTGACTGGGCACCGCCATAATACCTACTAGCATCAGGATAGTAATAGCCTTCTGTGTCTGACTGTGTGCCAGAGATGCCGGATCTTACCGAAACATCCGCACTGCTGCTATTTTCTTTCAAACGGCTGCCACCATATAATTCTTCATAAGTGATGGCATTAGTTTTTAAACTGGTTCTAGGACTTAGACCTAACTCCTTGCGAATGCGATTTTGCACCTCCAGCAGGTGTTCCTCGGGAACTAGCTGATAAGAGCCGCCATCAGCCAAGGTCACACCTTCGCCTTTTAGCTGATAGGTTTTGATGTGATTTAAGGCATCCTTGTATCCTAAAAGACTAGGGATTGTCCGCGAGGAAATCTCAATGTTGGTCTGCATATTATTGCTAACGGCTAGCAAGATTTTGCGATAAGAACTGACACTATCTAGGGCCAATACCTTTTTTAGCACCTTTTGAATGACTTCACGTTGGCGCTGTTGCCGGCCATAATCGCCGTCTGGGTCATCGTAACGCATCCGTGAATAAACAAGCGCCTGATGACCATTAATCTTATGGGTTCCTGGCTGTACTGTCGCTTGATATTCTGGCTCATGATCTGCTATGGAAATAGGAAAGTCAAATTTATTAGTAACCGTAATGCCACCCACAGCATCAACCAGATCAATGAGGCCCTGCATGTTGATTCGTACATACTTATCAACATTAATATGTAGCAAATCCTGAACTGTCATAATGGCCATAGGAGCCCCACCTGCGGCATAGGCAGCATTTAGCTTAGCTTCTACCCCTGTCATTTCATTGGACGGGCGGCCAGAAAGCTTGGTGAGAATATCGCGCTCCAAGCTGGTCATAGTGGTGCGTTTGGTTTTAGGATTAATGGTCACTAAAATCATCGAATCACTATTACCTTGCCACTTGGATTTTCGTTCTGCTGAGCCTGTATCAACCCCCATCAAAAGGATAGTGAAGGGTTTGGTCTGCTTGATCACATCTTTGCGTGTGGAATTGGTTGAAAAGTCCTTAAAGGTCTTCGACAGCTCGAGTGTTGAAAACCGATAGGCACTTGTTGCATAGACCCCCAAAGCCACTAAAGTTGAAAGCAAGATAGCTGAGAGCATGACTAAAATTTTATTACGAAGTTTCATATAGTTATTCGTTATAGACATAGACCCATGAGGTCAACATCTATCAATTCTCCATCCTTAGTTTTTATGGCCCGCTTTCGGGTCCCCTCAAATACAAAGCCACAGTGTCTATAAAGCTGTATGGCTCTGTGGTTCCTGCTTTGCACTGCTAATTCAATTTTTGCCACACTAGGCGTCTCTTGGGCCCAAGTAAGGCCCAGCTTAATCAGTTCTCGGCCTAAGCCATAGCCCCAGTAGGTTTTTTTGATGGCAATAAATAGCTCAGCAATATGGCTTGTTGCCTCAAAGTCCGAGCTAACAAGATTCAATAAGCCGGCTATTTGCCCGTCCACACGTAAAATGAGACAGAGCTGATCAAGCGCGTGTAGGCTTTGCAGGAGATAATTCTCAAGTTCCCTAGCATCACCTGTCATCAAGCGCTCAACCTCACTCAAATAATCTGTTTCCAAAGCCATTTGCCTCAGGCAGGCTAACAGTTCTCTTGCATCCTGCGGTTGAGCTTCATCAATAGTAATGATCGCTTCAGGCATGCTTTATGTCCTCGCAAAGCTGCTGTGCTCGCGCGCCTTGCGCCTGCAGGGTGAGTTGCCTTCCCTCTGGAACAATACGCAGCTCAATCGTGACAACATCACTGAACAAGGATTGATCAAGGAGCTCGCCCCATTCAATGACAGTAACACCATCTCCATAGAGGAAATCATCCAAATCAATCGAATCTGGATCATTACCAATTCGATAGACATCTAAATGAAACAAAGGCAGTCTTCCTTGGTATTCTCTAACAATCGTATAGGTCGGACTCTTAATCATTTGCTCAATAGCAAGGCCCTTTGCCAGACCCTTGGTAAAGGTTGTCTTGCCCGCTCCTAGATCACCAGATAAGATAAGCACGTCACCAGCTTTGAGTAGACGCCCTAATTTAGCACCTAGTGCTATCAATTCACTTTCGTTGTGTGTGTAAAACATATAGTCATTATATCAAATTTATTGTGGTCTTCCAATAGTTTCCTAACAGGGCCCACCAAGTGAAGGATTTTGAACACCCAAAAGGAGCAGGAAAGCACCTTTGAAAGCCGGTTTTTTAAAGTCTTTCAAGCTTAATGAGAATTGATGCACAGCTAAATTTTCTAAAAATATCATTTCTATACGAAACAATCCCAATAGAAACAAATAATCAGGCCAGTAAAAAAGGAAACCAGACTCCAAAGCTGATTCCCATAGTGTGAGGATTCTACCTATAAAATAGCTAAGCACAGAAAATTCAATAAAAACAGAGCATCTAATATCCATAAGACCAGGTGAATTTCTCTTGCCTGTCCTTTAATCACCTTGACCAAAGTATAAGTGAGAAAGCCTGCAGCAATCCCATATGTGATACTATATGTAAATGCCATAAAAAGGGATATAAAGAAAGCAGGAATGGCCTCAACAATATTATCCCAGTGAATGGATTTAAGGTGCGAGAGCATCATAATCCCCACAACAATCAAAACGGGTGCCGTAGCTTGGGCAGGAACAATCGAAACAAGAGGGCTAAAGAAGCTTGAAAGAGCAAATAATCCAGCTACTACCAAAGCAGTCAAGCCGGTTCTTCCACCCACACTAATCCCCGCTGCAGATTCAACATAGGTGGTCACATTGGAGGTTCCAAAAACGGCACCTAAAGTTGTCGCAACTAGATCAGAATAAAGGGCTTTGTCTAATTTTTGCGACTGCTGTTTGTCAGTTGTATTAGCTATAATGCCTACTTTTTGGCCTGTCCCAATCAAGGTGCCAATCGTATCAAAAATATCTGTCAACGAAAAGGCCAAAATAGCCATCAAGACACCTGGAATTCGCGATGGAACTGAAAACAAGGACAGCAAGCCCTCTTTTCCTAGAGCTACACCAAATACTTGCTTTAACTCAGCAAAAGAAGCTGATAAATTGGTAGCTTGCCAGTTAACCTGATCCAGCCTAACCACACCCAGCAAAATACCTACTAAGGTTGTCAAAAAAATAGAGATAATAACCCCACCGCGAGTACCTTTGACTGTAAAGAAAATAGTAAGAATTAAACCAATCAAGGATAACAGAACTGCCGGATTATCAAAAGCAACTAAGCCAGGTGTAGCAGCCGAATTTGCGGTAATGGCCGCTAGGCCCTTTGCCGCACCCTTGCCCGCTACGCTATAGGTCCCTGGATCAATGGAAAACTTCAAAAAGCCGGCATTTTTAATGCCAACATAGGCTAAAAAGGCACCAATCCCTGCAGAAATGGCTGCTTTCAGCACTGCTGGAATAGACTCAATAATCAGCTTGCGGACCTTTGTCAAGGTAATGATCAAAGAAATCAAACCACAGATAAATACCATCGCTAAAGCTTGTTGCCAGGTATACCCTAAGGCAAAAACCACAGTGTAGGTGAAAAAAGCATTCAAACCCATTCCTGGCGCCTGAGCATATGGGAGATTAGCATAAAAGGCCATCACCAGGGTACCAATAACCGCCCCAATAATGGTGGCTAAAAAAACGCCCTGGGTCGGCATACCAGTTTGAGACAAGATGGCCGGATTAACAAATAATATATAGGACATGGCAAAAAAGGTTGTCAGCCCTGCCGTCACTTCCGTACGCACATCTGTCCCATGTTCACTAAGTTTAAAAAACGTTTCCATCACTGTGGAATCTCCTTATCTTTTATTAGCACATCTATTAGCACATCAAAGTCAATCACAAGAGCGCAAACCTTGCTTAGTTTGTCTAGTAAATGAGCTTTTTACGAACATTAATTATATTTTAACAGTTTATCGTTCATAAATCAATCCTAAAAAGAGAAGCAGAGCTTTTTTCAGAGATAAGGTTTTCTTTTATCATTCTTTGCTCTCCTTTCGCGACTTTTTTGGTATAATCAATCTATGACCAAAAAAATTATTGCACTTGATTTAGACGGAACCCTGTTACGAAACGATAGCACCTTATCACATTACACAATCCAAACCATTAAACAAGTTCAGGCCAAAGGCCACCTCGTAGTCATCTCTACCGGGAGACCTTATCGAATGGCTTTAGATTATTATTTGCAACTGGAACTCAAAACACCAATGATTTCCTTTAACGGAGCCTTGACCCATCTACCGGAACAAAAATGGGCCTTTGAGCACAATGTTACCCTTGATAAAGCTTACCTCTTAAAACTCTTACAGCATCAAGATGATTTTCAGTTGGATTTTATTGCCAGTGAGTACCGTAAAAATTTCTATATCACCATGACTAACCGCCAAAAAATTGACCCCCAATTATTTGGCGTTGATGCTATTACTGATCAGATGGCCCTGGTCCGCTCTAAAATCACACGAAACCCCAACGCCCTCTTGCTGCAAACCTATCACGAAGATAAGTATGCTCTTGTCAAAAGCATGCGTGCTTTTTTCAAGGAAGAAATCGAAATTGATTCGTGGGGTGGCCCCCTCAATATTCTTGAAGTTTCTTCGAAAAATATCAATAAAGCCTACGCACTCAATTACTTATTAACCATCTTTAAAAGAGATAAACGTGACTTAATAGCCTTTGGTGATGAGCATAACGATACCGAAATGCTGGCCTTTGCTGGAACAGGTTACGCCATGAAAAATGCTAGCCCTGTACTTTTGCCCTACGCAGATCACCAACTAGACACCAGCAACGAAGAAGACGGCGTAGCTAAAAAACTTGAGGAACTTTTTTTATAAGTTAAAACGAAAGCAAATTTTCTGAAAGCTGCTTTCTTTTTTTGCACTTTTACGGCCAAATCGCTGCCGCATTTTCAATAATTGTAATAGTTTTTCAGGGAATTTTCTCTACCAAAAGCACAAAAGAAGGAGACTGACCACTTCTGTCTGATGCCTATTTATAGCCATTTCTTTCAGCTATATGAAAGATTTTTCATATTCATTATTATTTTTACGAAAGGTATTGCTTTTTTAGTGAAAACGTTTTACAATAGAGACGTTCTTGAATTTCGTTTTATTGAAAAAGAATTGCCAAATAAATCGTATTTGGAAAGGAGATTATTCTTCTTCAATTAAGCGAAAAAAATAATTAAGGAGGAAGAACAAGAATGGGTATCGGTATTATTATTGCCAGCCATGGTAAATTTGCTGAAGGTATTCATCAGTCTGGTTCTATGATTTTTGGCGACCAAGAAAAAGTTCAAGTTGTAACTTTTATGCCAAATGAAGGACCAGATGACTTATATGGACACTTCAACAATGCTATTGCACAATTTGATGCTGATGATGAAGTCCTCGTATTAGCTGATTTGTGGAGTGGATCTCCATTTAACCAAGCTAGTCGCGTGATGGGAGAAAATCCTGAACGTAAAATGGCAATCATCACAGGTCTTAACTTGCCAATGCTGATTCAAGCCTACACAGAGCGCATGATGGACGCAAGTGCTGGCGTTGAAAAAGTAGCCGCAAATATCATTAAAGAAGCTAAAGAAGGGGTAAAAGCTCTCCCTGAGACACTCAATCCTCTTGTCGAAGCTGAAAAAGCCGCAGCTGACGTCCCTGCAGAAGCTAGCCGTGGAGGCTCTATCCCTGAGGGAACTGTCATTGGCGATGGAAAATTAAAAATCAATCTGGCTCGTATCGACACGCGTCTCTTACATGGACAGGTTGCAACATCATGGACACCAGCTTCCAAGGCTAACCGCATCATCGTTGCCTCTGACGAGGTCGCAAAAGATGACTTACGCAAACAATTAATTAAACAAGCAGCACCAGGTGGCGTCAAAGCAAACGTTGTTCCAATTAGCAAACTCATTGAAGTTTCAAAAGATCCACGTTTTGGTAATACCCGTGCACTCATCTTATTTGAAACTGTCCAAGATGCGCTTCGTGCTATTGAAGGTGGAGTTGACATCAAAGAATTAAACGTTGGTTCAATGGCTCACTCAACAGGGAAAACGATGGTTAATAACGTTTTATCAATGGATAAAGACGATGTTGCAGCCTTTGAAAGATTGCAAGAACTCGGCGTGTCATTTGATGTGCGTAAAGTACCAAACGACTCCAATAAGAATTTGTTTGAATTAATCAAAAAAGCTAACGTCCAATAAAAGACGCCATTTTTCCATTAAATCCATTTTTTGTCCCATCTTCTGGCGACACGTGTATTTCAATAGAAAACTGGCTGTCTTGCTATGTTTAAGCAAAGGCTTGATGGTTAGCATCACATCTGATAACCACAGTTTATTGCTACATACAAGGCAAAATGCGTCTTAACTCATCTTTTAGCAAAGCAAAAAATAAGAGCTAAGACGACATAAAACACTCAACAATAGAATAAGTTTACTTCTTATAACTGTTCACTAATGGTAGAAACGATTAGTTGACTAATGAAAGGATAACAAAATGGCAGATATTTCAATTATCTCTATGATTTTGGTCGTTATCGTAGCTTTCTTTGCAGGGCTCGAAGGTATCCTTGACCAATTTCAATTTCATCAACCACTTGTTGCTTGTACCTTAATCGGTCTTGTCACAGGTCACCTCGAAGCAGGTATCATGCTTGGTGGTACCCTACAAATGCTGGCTCTTGGTTGGGCTAACATCGGGGCAGCCGTTGCTCCCGATGCGGCACTTGCTTCTGTAGCTGCAGCCATCATCATGGTTAAAGGTGGCGACTTCACCCCTAAAGGAGTAACCTTTGCTTACTCAACAGCTATCCCACTTGCTGTAGCTGGTCTTTTCCTCACAATGATCGTGCGGACAGTATCAACAGCCCTCGTGCATGCCGGAGATAAGGCTGCTGCTGAAGGTAACTTCTCAGCAATTGAACGTTACCACTTTATCGCCCTTTTACTCCAAGGTCTACGGATTGCAGTTCCAGCAGCCTTGCTACTTGCTATTCCTTCTTCAGCCGTGCAAGGCATCTTAGAAAAAATGCCAGAATGGTTAAACGGCGGTATGCAAGTTGGTGGTGCCATGGTTGTTGCCGTTGGTTATGCGATGGTTATCAACATGATGGCAACCCGTGAAGTATGGCCATTCTTCGCACTTGGTTTTGCCCTAGCCGCTCTAAACAACTTAACACTTATTGCCATGGGTACTATCGGTGTAGCTATCGCCTTCATCTACATTAACCTTTCTAAAATGGGTGGTGGCAAAGGTGGATCAGGCTCTAGCTCAAATGATCCAATCGGCGACATCTTAGAAGACTACTAGAAAGGAGTACGCACATGACTGAACAAATTAAATTAACAAAATCCGATCGTCAAAAAGTTTGGTGGCGTTCACAATTCCTTCAAGGTTCTTGGAACTACGAACGTATGCAAAATATGGGTTGGGCCTACTCACTCATCCCTGCTCTAAAAAAACTATACACCACTAAAGAAGACCGCGCAGCTGCACTTGAGCGCCACATGGAATTCTTCAATACCCATCCATATGTAGCGGCTCCTATCATTGGGGTTACCCTTGCACTTGAAGAAGAAAAAGCTAACGGTACGCCTGTTGAAGACAAGGCTATCCAAGGGGTTAAAATCGGGATGATGGGACCTTTGGCCGGTATCGGTGACCCGGTATTCTGGTTTACCGTTCGTCCAATCCTAGGTGCCCTTGGGGCTTCCATTGCTTCATCTGGAAATATCATGGGACCACTCATCTTCTTCTTTGGTTGGAATATTATCCGGATGGCCTTCTTATGGTATACCCAAGAATTTGGTTACAAATCAGGAAAAGAAATCACCAAAGACATGTCTGGTGGTATCCTTCAAGACATTACCAAAGGTGCTTCCATCCTTGGTATGTTTATCCTAGCTGTGCTTGTTGAACGTTGGGTATCTATCAAATTTACAGTAGACCTCCCAGCAACTAAACTGGCTAAAGGTGCTTACATTGAATTCCCTAAAGGCGTTGTTAACGGCACCGAACTTCAAGGAATCCTCGGCAAAGCCCTCTCAGGCCTAAGCCTTACACCTGAAAAAGCCAATACACTTCAAGGTCAGTTAGACTCCCTCATCCCTGGATTGATGGGACTACTCCTTACCTTCTTATGTATGTGGTTATTAAAGAAAAAAGTATCACCAATCGCAATCATTATTGCTTTGTTTATTGTTGGTATTCTTGCTCGTCTTGCAGGTATCATGTAAGAGGACACAAAAAGGGTTTCCGTCAGGGAACTCTTTTATGTTATAATCATAAGGAAATAGACTAAAGGATCGAACACAATAACAATGGTACAATCATTAAACACAACTGTCGACTTACAAACCACTGCCACCTCTTATTTAGGAATGGGAGGTAAGGTTGGTAATATTTTAGTGGGTAATCAGGCTCTGGAATTTTACAATGACAAAAATGTCAATGACTACATCCAAATTCCCTGGTCTTCCATTCAGCAAATTGGGGCTAATGTCTCACGTAAAAAGGTCAGCCGCCACTTTGAAGTCTTTACTGACCAGGGGAAGTTCCTCTTTGCTTCCAAGGATTCGGGCAAAATCTTAAAAATTGCCCGCACCTATCTGGGCAATGATAAAGTCATCAAGCTACCAACCTTGCTCCAGATCCTGCTTGCCAAACTAAAAGGTCACTAAGCCAGCAAAACGAGCTAGATTTAGCATGGGATTGAAGAAAGTAGCCGATTTGGCCACTTTTTTCAATCTTTTTTTGCTTGACGCTGACAAACCGTGACCAACTGATAGACACTTACTAGACGATGCACTGTGGGCACCTGATGCTAAAAACTGCCCAGCTCAGCTGATTTTTTCTGAGAAAAGTCTAAGAAAAGTCAAAAGCCCTCACCAATGAGGTGGGGCTCAGTGCTAGTGAGTGGCTTGGCGGTACAGTTTTTGTCCCGGTCCTTCTTGGGGGAAACAACTAGCCTAGATGCTCTCTTTAGTCAGTCATTATAGGGGAATTTTCTGTCGAACCACGCCAAAAATTGACGAAAATGCACTTGCTTGAAAATATATAGACGCAGGCGCTCCACTGTAAAAGCCAGCAGATAAATGGCGATAGCTGCTCCTAGTATCAGCAAAGGATAAAAGAAAATGGACTCTTGTACAAAGGAAGCAGCAAAATCCCGGACAAAATAACGGACGATGAGAGGGTGAAGATGGCAAAGATAGACACCCAAGGTGGTCGGTGCTAACACAACAATCATTTTATGGAACCAAGTGCCAGGTGTAATTTGGACCTTGGCAAATAAGATAAAAAAGCAAATGGCACCCAGCGTAAGGGTCGGTGACACATACCAGTACCAGATATTGCCAACCAAGAATTTCATGATATAGGTAGCTACTAATGATAAGAGATAAATGCTGATGAGGTAGCTGTTTTTAAAAAGGGATAAATCTAAGCGCCTCAGGTAGGCCCCTAAAATGTAGAGAATCATTAACCAAGTCATCTCAAATCCCTTACTTAAAGAGAATTCACTGACACGATTATTCATTAATGCTGGCAATAATGAAAATACACCAAACATCAAAATAACGAGGTGGTAAAGTTGACGATTGGTTAACGACTGGATGCCATTAGTGATGAGTGGCATAAAGATGAGCAACCCAAAATATGCTGTAATGTACCAATATTGTCCACTAACAATAGGCAAAAAGGCATTGCGCCAATCCATCAGACTAACCGGATAACCAAACAAAGCAAACAAGCTTGTGATGCTAAACGTATAAAAGAAAACCTGAGCCCAGATCGCTAAGAGTTTAGAATAGCGATAAATCGAATGAACTCCGACATAACCACTGATAAGCGCATAGCAATTCACCGCCCCATACACCAGGACCTGGATCATCCAAGTCACAATAAAATAAGCATCCGTCTGCCCTTGCACCGACGAGCGCAGCCCACCCTTGCCTAAAACATGGGTGATAACAATCATAAACATCGAAATAATCCTAAGAAGGTCAAGTCCAGTATTTCGTTGCGATTTTTGTTCACTAAGATAGTTTTTCATATTCCTATTCTAGCATAGGCCAAAGCAGATCCAAAACCTCAAGTATGCTAGACAAAAATGCTGCATGCAGTCTGAACTTACTGACAAAGCTCAGCATTTCCCAAAGGCACAACCCTAGCCCACAGCAAATTTTTATTTACATTTAAAACAAAATGGTCTATAATGGCACTAACGGATAAGTAATATGCTTGTTGCTTTCAGAGAGCCTGCGGTTGTTGTGAGCAGGTAGCAAAAGGATATGAAATTCTACCGTGTTTATTTTGTTATCCTAATTAAGTGCACAGATTGTGAAGCTGGATGGAACCGCGCCTAAGCGCTCCAGCATGACCAAGCTGTGCTTTTTCATTTAATATTTGAAAAGGAGTTAACGATGTTAGATTTAAAACGTATTCGAACTGATTTTGCCCAAATAGCTCAAAAATTAAAAGGTCGTGGTGTTTCAAAAGACACACTGACAACCTTAAAAGAACTTGATGAAAAGCGCCGGCAACTCTTAGTAACTTCTGAAGAATTAAAAGCAGAGCGAAATACCGCATCAACTGCTATCGCCCAAGCCAAACGGGAGAAAGAGGATGCCTCACAGCAAATTGCTGAGATGCAAAAAGTGTCAGCTAAAATCAAGTCTATCGATGCCGAATTAGTAGCTATTGACGACCAAGTAACTGCCATCATTACCACCCTACCAAATCTTCCACATGATAGCGTACCGGTAGGAGCAGATGAAGATGACAATGTCGAAGTACGCCGCGTTGGCACGCCACCGACTTTTGATTTTGACGTCAAAGCCCACTGGGATCTTGGTGAATCGCTAGACATCCTGGACTGGGAACGCGGGGCAAAAGTTACTGGTTCACGTTTTCTTTTCTACAAGGGACTTGGTGCTCGCTTAGAGCGTGCTATCTATAACTTTATGCTTGATGAACATGCCAAAGAAGGCTACACCGAAGTTATCCCGCCTTACATGGTTAACCACGATTCGATGTTTGGTACAGGACAGTATCCAAAATTCAAAGAAGACACCTTTGAATTAGCTGATACAGACTTTGTCTTAATTCCCACAGCTGAAGTCCCCCTAACCAACTACTACCGCGGTGAAATCTTAGACGGTAAAAAACTACCGATTTACTTTACGGCTATGAGCCCTTCATTTCGTTCTGAAGCTGGTTCAGCCGGACGTGACACCCGCGGACTAATCCGCTTGCACCAATTCCACAAAGTCGAAATGGTCAAATTTGCCAAACCAGAAGAATCCTATGATGAATTGGAAAAAATGACGGCCAATGCTGAGAATATTCTTCAAAAATTAAAGCTCCCTTACCGTGTGATTACACTATGTACGGGAGACATGGGCTTTTCAGCAGCTAAAACTTATGACGTGGAAGTCTGGATTCCAGCTCAAAACACCTACCGTGAAATCTCTAGCTGTTCAAACTGCGAAGATTTCCAAGCACGGCGCGCACAAATCCGTTACCGCGATGAAGCCGATGGCAAGGTGCGACTCTTACATACCTTAAATGGCTCTGGGCTTGCTGTAGGGCGGACCGTCGCAGCCATTCTCGAAAATTATCAAAATGAAGATGGCTCTGTCACTATTCCAGAAGTTCTACGTCCTTACATGGGCGGTGTTGATGTGATACGACCAAGCTAATTTCAAAAGAGGCTAGGAAATTAACTTCCTAGCCTTTTGCTGCTCTTAAGTGGATTAACAAATCAATCTTTTTTGGCTCTATCATTTCTGTAGTGGGTAAATCCACTCTGGAAATGATAGGCCTTTTTCATGCAGACAAAAAGTTCCATATGACTTATAATGAAAAGCGACAAAACAACTCATTCGAAAGCATCATATGGAACAACTCTGTCCTACTACAGAATTAATCGGAATTAAAGACAAAAATATAGCTTTAGACAACGTTTTTCAACATAAGACGCACATTGAACTCTATGCAAGGCTGGATTATGAGCCAAAAAAAGCAAGCCGCAAAAACTTACTATAAGCCAAAAACGAATGAAACGATGATAAACCTGTCTCAATCGTAAGCATTCGTTTTTTAGGTAATGTTAATCAGATGATTTGATTGATTCACTGCTGATTATATAGTAAGGGAGTGCTTGCACTGATGCCAGACATGAGCACATCACATTTCCAGCTTACTTCTTAAAATTTGCGGAAACGCTGGTAACGTTGCTCTATCAATTCTGAAATGCTTAGTTGAGACAACTTAGCCAACTCCTCAATAAGCTGGTCTTTGATAGCTTGGATAATTTCACTAGAGAAGTAGCCTCGTTCAGGAATAATCCGGTCAATCACAGTCAGCTCTTTTAGCTCCTTGGAGGTCATTTTCATCAATTCTGCTGCTTGCGTTGCGCGCGAGCCATCCTTCCATAAAATGGAGGCAAAACCCTCTGGACTTAATACAGAATAAATGGCATTTTCAAGCATCCAGACTTGGTCGGCTAGAGCTAAGGCTAGCGCTCCACCAGAGCCCCCTTCACCAATAATGATGGCAATAATGGGGACTTTTAAATCACTCATTTCAAACAGATTTTGCGCAATAGCTTGGCCTTGACCCCGCTCTTCAGCCCCTATGCCAGGATAGGCTCCCGCTGTGTTGATAAAGGTGATAATGGGACGGTTAAATTTTTCTGCCTGCTTCATTAGGCGCAAAGCCTTACGATAGCCTTCCGGGTGCGGTTGACCAAAATTTCGAAGCAGATTGTCCTGGAGATTTTTTCCTTTTTGGATACCAATCACAGTAACCGGCTGACCAGCTAGATAGCCGACACCTCCTATCACTGCACCATCATCACCAAAGTGGCGGTCGCCATGTAATTCCATAAACTCATCAAGAATCAGCTCCGCGTATTCTAAAGCCGTGGTCCGGCCCTGATCACGGGCTTCCTTGAGAATTCTTGACACGTCAGTCATTTCGTGCACCTCCATGCAAAGCAACTAAATAGGCAATGGTTGTGGGCAATTCTGTCCGCTTCACAATAGCATCAACAAAACCGTGGTGGAGCAAAAACTCTGAACGCTGAAAATCTTCTGGCAGATCTTCACGCACTGTCGTTTCAATCACCCGACGTCCAGCAAAGCCAACTAAGGATTGCGGCTCTGCTAAGATAATATCGCCTTGCATGGCAAAGCTAGCCGTTACACCACCAGTAGTTGGATCCGTTAAGACCGTCAAATAAAACAAACCAGCATTAGAATGGCGCTTGACAGCAGCCGATACTTTGGCCATTTGCATCAAGCTCATAATACCTTCTTGCATCCGGGCACCGCCTGAGGCGGTGAAAATAACCACAGGTAACTGTTCGTTGAGTGCCTGTTCAAAAAGCAGCGTGAGCTTTTCTCCCACGACCGTCCCCATACTGGCCATGATAAAATGTGAATCCATAACCGCAAGGGCTACGCGCTGTCCCTGAATGCGGGCCAAGCCGGTCAAAACCGCTTCATGCAAGCCTGTTCTTGCTTGCGTTTTCACCAATTTCTCCGCATAATCTGGAAATTGTAAGGGATCTTGATTCGGTAGATCCTGATAGAGTTCTTCAAACGTATCGGGATCAATCGTAATGGCTAAGCGTTCATGCGCTGAAATCCGGAAATTATAGCCACATTTGGGACAAATCTTGGCAAGACCAAGGTCTTTTTGGTAAATCATATGGCGGCAAGCAGGGCACTTAGCAAATAATTCATCGGGAACTTCTGGAACAGTATCACTCAAAGGACCCTTCTTAGAGTGGTGCGGAGTGATGCGGATATATTTATCTTTGTTACTAAATAAAGCCATGTCGCCTCCTAGTCATTGGTATATTCAGGTAAAAATGTCTCCATCAAAAAGGAGGTGTCATAGTCCCCTGCAATCACCTGCTTATTAGAGATTAAGTCCATCTGGAATTCTGTATTCGTCGCAAGACCACCAATCTCAAGCTCATAGAGGGCCCTTTGCATCTTCATCAAAGCATCAAAACGATTCTCCCCATGGACAATAATCTTAGCAATCATACTATCATAATAAGGAGGGATCGTATAACCTGGGTATACAGCTGAATCAACCCGTAAACCAAGGCCGCCACCTGGCAAGTATAGCTCATCAATCTTACCTGGACTTGGAGCAAAATCTAATTTAGGATTTTCGGCGTTAATCCGACACTCAATCGCGTGCCCACAGATGGTAATATCAGCTTGTTGGTATTCCAGGGGAAGACCGGCTGCAATGGTGATTTGTTCTTTAACAATATCAATCCCTGTCACAAATTCGGTGACGGGATGCTCTACCTGGATGCGCGTATTCATTTCCATAAAATAGAATTGCCCGCTTTCAACGTCTAGTAGAAATTCAATCGTTCCTGCATTTTCATAGCCAACAGACTGGGCTGCTCTAACCGCCGCGTCGCCAATTTTTTTGCGCAAGCTTGGGCCAATAGCAATAGATGGACTCTCTTCTAAGACCTTTTGGTTATGCCGCTGCAATGAGCAATCCCTTTCGCCCAAATGAATAATATGGCCATTATGGTCTCCTAAGATTTGCACTTCGATATGGCGCGCTGGGTAGATGACTTTTTCAATGTACATAGCGCCATCGCCAAAGGCACTCTGGGCTTCTTGTGAGGCCGAAAGAAAAGCCTCCTCAAGATCTAATGGAGACCTGACTTTGCGAATGCCTTTTCCACCGCCACCTGCTGCTGCTTTGAGCATGACGGGATAGCCAATCTGATCAGCTACCGCCTTGGCTTCTTGCGGGCTGGCTAGGGCACCATCTGAGCCAGGAATAACTGGCACACCGGCCTTGCGCATCGTGGCCCGCGCATTGATTTTATCCCCCATTTGGTGCATTACCTTAGCAGAAGGACCGATGAACTTAATCTTCATCTCCTCGCACATGGTGGCAAACTTAGCGTTTTCACTTAAAAAGCCAAAGCCTGGGTGAATCGCTTGCGCACCAGTGACCAGGGCAGCTGAGAGGATGGCATTCATATTCAGATAAGAATCTGTAGCCCGGGCTGGGCCGACACAAATGGCCTCATCAGCTAATACCGTATGTAAGGCATCTTTATCTGCCTCAGAATAGACTGCTACAGTAGCAATGCCTAGTTCTCGTGCAGCTCGGATAATGCGAACGGCAATCTCTCCTCGATTGGCAATTAATATTTTTTGAAACATTTCTTAAACCTCCACAGAAGTTTCCTAAATCAAGGCTGAGATCAGTTAGCAAGGGCAAAGGTCAAGATGCCGCTGGCAGCTAATTGACCATCAACTTCTGCCTTGGCCGAAACCACAGCCATCCGACCACGTCGTTTAAGGAAGGTCACCGTCATCACTAATTGATCCCCTGGTCGCACTTGCTTTTTAAAGCGCACCTTATCCATGCCAGCATAAAAAACAAGCTTGCCTTGGTTTTCTGGCTTGGAGAGCTCCAAAACACCCGCCGTCTGGGCTAAAGCTTCCATAATAAGGACACCTGGCATCACAGGATAGCCAGGAAAATGTCCTTGGAAAAAGGGTTCATTAATGGTGACATTTTTTAAGGCAACAATGTGTTGATCTGTTTGTTCTAAAACACGATCAACAAGCAACATGGGATAGCGATGAGGCAAGGCCTCTTGAATTTTTTCATTATCTATCATCAATTCGCACCAAACCTTGTCCAAACTCAACAACATCCTCGTTATTGACGAGGATTTCTGTAATCACACCATCTGTTGGTGACGGAATTTCATTCATGACCTTCATGGCTTCAATAATCAGAAGGGTTTGTCCTTTGGTTACATGATCACCAATAGCCACAAAGTTAGCCTTATCTGGGCCAGGTGAGCGATAAGCAACCCCAACCAGAGGGCTTTCCACCACTTGACCAGCTTGTGGCTGATTTGCTTGGGATTGACTACCCTCTTTGGTTGCTACTTGCTCCTCTTGTGGTGGCCTATTGTCTTGAGTATCTAATTGAGGCTTAGCTACAAGAGAATGATGATCATTTTTACTAAAGTTAATTTCTTGATCCTGTGTTTTAAAGGAAAATTCTCTTAGACTTGAGGCATCAAATTCGCGCATCAAGTCTTTTAGTTCTGCTAACTCCAAATTAAGTCTCCCAATCTTCAAATTCCAAAATGGTTCCCCGAAAAAGGTGTTCGTCTTGTGTCAGATGATTTACTTGTGACATTTGCTCGTCATTTTGATTGACAGTAATCCTTAACTGCTCTTCTACTGGATGATTCTTTTTAAAAATAAGATCAATTTTTTCAGTCTTTAGTGAAAACTCATGTACACCTAAAGTTTCTAAATAGGAAACCAAATCTTTAATTTCTTCAAAAGTCACACTTAGTCCTCCCAGCGCTTAAATGCTAAAACAGCATTGTGGCCGCCAAAGCCAAAGGTATTGGATAAGGCATAAGGAATATCAGTTTCTAATCCTTGGCCATAAATAACATTCGCTTTAATATCCTCTGACAAGGCCTGGGTGCCCGCCGTCATCGGGACATAATTGTGACGCATAGCTTCAATAGTAGCAATCGCCTCAATCGCACCCGTTGCCCCCAAGGCATGGCCGTGGTAGGACTTGGTTGAAGATACCGGCACCTCTTGGCCTAATACAGCAACAATCGCGCTGCTTTCTCCCGTTTCATTGGCCTGAGTCGAGGTTCCATGTGCATTGACATAGCCAACTTGCTCAGGGCTAATTCCAGCTTCCTCAATAGATTGTTTGATAGCCTTTTGAGCGCCCAAACCAGCTGGGTGGGGTGAGGTCATGTGATAGGCATCACAGCTGCGACCATAACCGACAATCTCCGCATAGATGGTTGCCCCTCTCTTTTGGGCATGTTCTAAGCTCTCTAAAAGCAACATACCAGAGCCTTCACCCATGATAAAGCCATTACGCTCCTTATCAAAAGGAATTGAGCTTCTCTTTGGATCAACTGTGGTAGAAAGGGCTGTCAAGCTTTGGAAACCAGCAATCGCAAAAGGCGTAATCGAAGCTTCCGAGCCACCGACTAGCATCATATCTTGCTGGCCAAATTTGATATGATGAAAGGCTTCGCCAATAGCATCATTAGAAGAAGCACATGCCGTATTGACGGACTTACTAATGCCTTGGGCTTGCATCTTCATTGCAACATTCCCAGCAGCCATATTTGGCAAGGCCTTAGGCAAGGTCATCGGTTTAACACGTTTTGGTCCTTTAGTATTTAATCTTAGGACCTGCTCTTCGATTTCTTCGATGCCTCCAATCCCAGAAGCGACAATCACACCAAAGCGATCTTTGTTAACCTCATCAAGTGACAGCTTAGCCATTGCGACTGCTTCATTAGCGGCATACATAGCATAGAGCGAATAGTCGTCATAGCGATTAGTGTCTTTTTTGATAAAGTAACGATCAAAGGGGAAATCTTTGATTTCAGCGGCATTTTTAACGTCAAATTCACTGGCATCAAACTTGGTAATAGGACCAATACCTATTTTACCATTTTTTAGGCTGGACCATAAGGTTTCAGGTGTATTTCCAATTGAAGAAGTTACCCCATAGCCTGTAACTACTACACGATTCAATGTCATCATTTTACCTCTCTTAATACATGGTCATGCCACCGTCAATAGCCAGCACTTGACCTGTGATATATGTTTGAGCTGCTAAGTAGGTTACTAAATCAGCAACTTCGCAAGCTTGACCAATCCGCTTCATTGGAATTTGGCTTAAAATAGCTTCTTGTGTTTTTTCTGATAGCACACCGGTCATATCTGAAGCAATAAAACCTGGTGCAAGGGCATTGACAGTGATGCCACGGCCAGCAACTTCACGTGCAACAGATTTGGTAAAGCCAATCAAGCCCGCCTTAGAAGCGGCATAGTTAGCCTGACCGACATTTCCCATAAGGCCAACGACACTGGATATGTTGATAATAGCACCTTGGCGTCCTTTTGTCATCGGTTTCAAGACGGATTGTGTCATGTTAAAAGCACCCGTCAGGTTGACACGCAAGACTTGCTCAAAATCCTCTTGGGTCATTCTAAGCATGAGCTTATCATTGGTAATGCCCGCATTGTTGACTAATACATCAATAGACCCCAATTGATCAATGGCTTCTTTGATCATTCTTTGTGCGTCTTTTTCTTGCGACACATCACCGCTAATAGCAATCACTTTATTTTCTGGACCTGCCACTGAGGCGATCAGTTCTTCTGAAATAGCAGAGCGGGCATTTAAAACAACATTTGCCCCTTTTTGCGAAAAAGCTTGCGCAATTGCTAAACCAATGCCGCGGCTAGATCCTGTAATAAAGACATTTTTTCCAGTTAATTCCATATTATCCTTTCTTTCCAGTCAGGTAATGACGTAAAGACGCCACATCCTCAATACTATAACAAGGTAAATCCTTATCGATTTTTTTAATGAAACCACTTAGTACTTTTCCGGTACCAAGCTCAAGCACTTCATCAACACCATAGTTTTTTAGACTAGCAATACTGTCATAAAATCGCACCGGCTCCATCACTTGACGCGCAAGCAATTCCTTAATCCGACCGTGCTCCATAATCTGGGCTTCTGTATTTCCCACTAACGGGCAAGAAAAGGGGGCAAAGTGAAGCTTTTCCAACTCCCCTGCTAACCGCCGACTCGCCTCACTCAGAAGTGAGGTATGAAAAGGCCCTGAAACATTAAGTGGGATGAGCCGCTTAACTCCCTTGGCCTTGAGCAGTTCAACCGCCTGATTGACAGCCTTAGTCTCACCACCAATCACAATCTGTTGCGGCGTATTGTAGTTGGCTGGCGACACCACACCATAGTCACTGGCTGCTTGACAGGTCTCTTCGATGACTTGAGCGGGCGTATTGAGCACCGCCACCATCTTACCAGAACCCGCAGGCGCCGCCTCTTCCATAAACTGCCCTCGCTTAGCCACTAGCAGCAAAGCATCCTTAAAGCCAATAGCACCCGCAGCCACAAGGGCGGAATACTCACCCAGCGAAAGACCCATCACAATATCTGGCTCAACTCCCTGCTGCGCGAGCAATCGGCTAATCGCTACCGAGGTCGTTAAGATAGCTGGTTGCGTGTAGCGGGTCTGATTAAGCTTATCTTGCTCCTGGTCAATCAAGGCCCGTAGATCATAGCCCAACAACTGACTAGCCTGATCAAAGGTCTCACGCACAAGCGGATAGGCGTCATAAATATCACGGGCCATCCCTAGTTTTTGGGCACCTTGACCAGAAAATACAAATGCGATTTTTGCCATTTTAAAACCTCACTCCTACATATCTTGAGTCAGCCAGCGCTCAGCTTGCTGACAAATAGTAGCTTTTGCCTCAGCAATAATCTCTTCAATAATTGCCTGACAGCTGGCTTCTTGGGTAATCAGACCAGCAATTTGTCCGGCCATTAAGGAGCCCTGCTGCACATCACCATCAACCACCGCAGCCCGTAAGGCCCCCGCGCCCATAGCTTCAATATCTTGAGCAGATTGGTTGCCTTTTAAATACTCTTTTTCAGATTTGGCATAAGCTGTCGTTAGTTTATTTTTTAAAGAGCGAACAGGATGCCCAACAATCTGAGCTGATACGACTGAGTCAATATCCTTAGCCTGGAGAATTTTCTGCTTAAACTGAGGATGAGCGTTGGATTCTGTGGCCACGACAAAGCGTGTCCCTAGCTGGACAGCCTCTGCTCCTAACATGAATGCCGCAGCGGCGCCAGCTCCATCTGCAATACCTCCAGCAGCAATAACTGGTACAGAAACGGCCTGGACCACTTGGCGTACAAGTGTCATGGTTGTCAATTTACCAATGTGGCCGCCTGCTTCCATCCCTTCTGCAATGACCGCATCAACGCCTAATTTTTCCATACGTTTGGCTAGAGCCACACTTGGTACAACTGGAATGACAACGATACCAGCCTGGTGGAAACGCTCCAAATATTTGCCAGGATTTCCTGCTCCAGTGGTCACCACTTTGACCCCTTCTTCAATCACAAGGTCAACAATGTCATCAACAAAAGGAGACAGTAGCATAATATTAACCCCAAAAGGCCGATCAGTAATTGCCTTGACGCGTTGAATATTAGCTCTTACAATTTCTTTTGGCGCATTACCGCCACCAATAATCCCTAGTCCCCCAGCATTTGAGACCGCTCCTGCCAAGTCACCATCTGCTACCCAAGCCATTCCTCCTTGAAAGATGGGATACTCAATACCCAGTAATTGCGTTATGCGTGTTTTCATTTTTACCTTCTATAATTTAGCAATAAGACTAATTTAATTTGATAATCAAACTAATTTAGCAAGAAAGAAGAGTGAGATCCTCAAGGTCTGGTCATCTCACTCTCTCTTTAAGATTGACTTATTTTCTCGTTTATAAATGTGATTACTTGTTTTTTTCTTCAACGTAAGCCACAAGGTCGCCTACCGTATTCAAGCCTTCTTCTGACTCGATCTGGATGTCAAAAGCATCTTCGATTTCAGAGATGACTTGGAAAACGTCTAAAGAATCGGCATCAAGGTCATCAAAAGTCGTTTCCATTTTGATTTCTTCTGGTTCTTTTCCTAATTCTTCAACGATGATTTCTTGTACCTTCTCAAATACTGCCATTTTATTTCTCCTTAAAAAATGTAACGTAATAGTTTTATCACTGTGTCTGGTACACAAGCTAACTAAATTTTAACAATTAGTGTTCCCCATGTCAAACCTCCACCAAACCCAGAAAGCAAAACAAGCTTGCTGCCATCTAAGGTCAAGCGGCCCTGCTCAAAAGCTTCCGACATCAGAATCGGAATGCTGGCAGCGCTAGTGTTGCCATAATGCATCATGTTTTCTAAAAATTTGGCACGAGGTAGGTTCATTTTGCGCGCCATTTTATCCAAAATGCGCTGGTTTGCCTGATGTAATAATAAATAGTCCAGTTGGTTTTTATCAAGCCCCGACTGCTCGATAAGTTGGACAATGCTTGTTGCAACATCGCGGACGGCAAAGTCAAAGATCGCTCGTCCCTCCATCTGGATAGCTGTCTTTTTTGCCTGGCCTTGTGAATAAGGTGACGCTAGCGGGCTTGCGCCCGAGGTCAAGGTGTGGCCTCTTGAGCCATCAGTATGTAAGGATTCCGCCAAAAAGTGCGGGCGCATCGTTTGCTCGATCAGCACACCACCTGCTCCGTCACCAAACAAGACAGCTGTTGAGCGATCTGTCCAGTCCAACATCTTTGAGGTGACCTCAGCACCAATAACCAGACCTTTTTGGTAAGCACCTGATCGAATCAGCTTATCAGCCGTGGCTAAGGCAAAAACAAAGCCACTGCAGGCAGCTGTCATATCAAAGGCAAAAGCCTTGCTAGCTCCAATCCCAGCTTGGACTTTAGCTGCCGTTGATGGCATACTAGCATCTGGGGACATTGTGGCGATAATGATAAAATCAATCGCCTCTGGGGCGAGCTGTGCTTGTTGTAAAAGTTTCTCAGCAACAGCAATGGCTAAGTCGCTGGTGTTTTCTGTTTGGGTTATACGACGCTCCTCAATGCCGGTCCTTGACCGTATCCAGTCGTCTGTTGTGTCCATGATCTTAGCCAAATCATGGTTGGTCACCACTTGATTGGGAACATAGTGTGCCACAGCTCCAATCCTTGAATAAGGCATTAGACAAGATCCTCCAAAAATTGATATAGGTTTTTTAAGCCTCTTTCCATAGCTTTAGTAGCATCGTCGTCCATTTCGGCGACAATTCGCGAAAACATATTTTTATGGAATTTAGCGTGCAAGCGATCCAGCAGCCGTCCTTTTTTGGTTAAATGCAAATAAACGACTCGCCGGTCCTCACTTGAGCGGGTTCGCTCAATATAACCTTTTTTCTCTAATTTATTAAGGCTTGTTGTTACTGTACCTAGGGTCACCATTAACTCCCTAGCAATATCACTAGGCGTCACCTTGGGATATTTGCCAATAATCTCAATGGTATGCATTTCTTTAATCGAAATATCCTTGAATTGACTGGTCTTAAGACTCATTTCCTCAATCACTAGGATGCGGTTAAAGATGGCAACCAGATATTCATTAATTTGCTGATACTCCACTTTAACACCTCCTAACAATAAGCTTTGATAGTCGAATTGTATCAAAGGTCAAACTATATTGCAAGATAAAAACTCAAAGGAGGCTGGTAAAGCGGGGGCGTCTGCGTTCGGTAAAAGCCTGTACCCCTTCACGAAAGTCCGGCTGAAAGGCTAAGCTTGTTTGCTGCTGCAATTCTTCTTTGGCATAGGCTTCCCAGTGTGTAAATAGGCTTTGCCAGATGAGTTGCTTAATCGCGCGATAAGAGTGACTAGAGCCGCGGCGGAGCTTTTTCAAAAGCCGATCTAAGGCACGGTCCATGTCTGCTGGGGGAAATGTCTGATAGACAAAGCCCAGTTCCTTGGCCTGCTCGGCCGTCACAGCGTCGCCGGTCATGGCCAATTGCAGCGCTTTGTTTAAGCCGACAGCGCGTGCTAAGAGAAAGAGCCCACCGGCATCTGGGGCCAAGCCCACATTGACAAAGGCCTGGATAAAGCGGCTGCCCTCTGCAGCTAAGCAAAAGTCAGCGGCAAGTGCCAGATTAAAGGCTGCGCCGGCTACGGCACCATGGGTGCAAACGATAACTGGCAACGGCAAGTGCTTAATGGCAAAACTCATCTCTTGGACCAGCTCAGCAATTGTCACCAAGGAGGAAATATCATCTTGGTCTATTGCCTCTTGCATGGTGGCTAAATCACCACCAATGGAAAAAAGCTTGCCTTTAGCCCGAATCACGAGAAAGCGGCAGTTAGCCGTCTCTTTGACTGTCTCTAGGGCTGCTAGAAAGGCTTGGCACATCGGTACATTAAAGCCATTGGAGCGCTCGGGCTGGTTTAAGGTTAGGGTCGCCACATCCTCTTGGAAAGCCAGTGTGATGTAATCATTAGTCATTGTTTGTCCTTTGTCTAAATCCCATACCTCTCTATATTATTTTATCGTCAAATAATTTGATAATCAAATTATCCGTTATTATTTTAACGCAGTTTACCAGACAATGCAAGTTTTTCTACAATTTTTTCTTAAAAAAATCATTATAAAGCGACAATATTTAAAAAACATCAGAAAATGATGCCTACCTAGCAGCAACAGCTCGTTTAATAACAGCTATCAGTGTTAGTGTCGCAAGCAAGCAACCACCCAGAATTAACTGAGCGGTTGCTTTTTTATTAGAACTTATCTCATGATTGCGTGGGGGCGCCAATAGGGGGATGCGGTGTTAAGAGAAATTCAATTTGTTATTAATGTTGATAAAACGTGCTCTACATTGCTTAAATTTAAACTACCTAGTCATTTTGTTAATGATACACCTTTTATTTTCATTAGTTGATACCAAAGAATGCTCTAATTTCATCTGGGTCATTAACATATTTAACGTCTGAGAGGTCGACCGTCTTGGGGGTTACGTCTCCTCTCGCGCTTAGTTATCAGTCACCCACTACAGTTGACAATGAGCCAGATTTTTATGCCGCTACTTTTTTGATGATGTGAAGTCTTAGGATGACTTCTCATAACCTGCCAGATAAGCCTTGACAACTTTCTACCGGAGTTTGACTTGCTAAGGGTTTTTGGTATCTAAGACAATGGTCACTGGACCGTCATTGACAAGACTAACCTGCATATCAGCGCCAAAGACACCGGTCGCTACCGGGCAGTAGTGGCTTAGGGCCTGGTTCAAGTCCTCATAGTACCTGCGCGCAAGCTCGGGTCTTGCACCGCCATTGAAGGCTGGCCGGTTGCCCTTTTTGGTGTCAGCAAACAGGGTGAATTGCGAGACCGACAAAATAGCACCGCCAACGTCTTGCAGGGAGAGGTTCATTTTTCCTGTCTGGTCGGCAAAGATCCGCAGCTGGACAATCTTGCGGACAGCGTAAGCCAGATCGGCTGCTGTATCTGCTGGATCGACACCGACTAGTAGGAGTAAGCCCCTATCAATAGCGCCAGCGATTTTTCCGTCAATGGTAACACTGGCCTGGCTGACGCGTTGGATAATAATCTTCATGGTTAACCTCCTCGTCTAGCCGTTGGTGCGCTTAACGTTATAAACGTCGGGTACAGCTTTGATTTTTTCGACGACGGTAGTGAGATGAGCTAGGTTGGGAATGCCAAAGCTGACATGGATATTCGCAAACTTCATGTCTTTGGATGGCTGGGCATTAAGGGTCGAGATGCTCTTGGTTGAATTAGAGAGGATCTGCAAGACATCATTGAGAAGGCCACTGCGATTTAGGCCGTAAATGTCAATCTCAGCTTGGTATTCCTGGCTCGAATGGGCCATGTCCCATTCGACGTCAATCAAGCGCTGCTCATAGCCTTCTTGCGACTTGATATTATGGCAGTCAGCACGGTGGATGGCAATGCCACGACCCTTGGTAATATAGCCTTCAATCGGGTCACCAGGCACTGGATTACAGCATTTGGCAATCCGCATCAGTAAGCCAGTCGCCCCCTGGATGATGACGCCATTTTCGCTACGGACCTTAAGCACATCGCGATTATGCTGGACAACACCCCCGCCATTGACTAATTCCTCGGCCTCAGCCTTTGCCTTTGCCCGCTCTTCTTCGCGGCGTTCTTTTTCGGTTAATTTATTAAAGACCGCAATCGCACTAATGTCACCAAAACCAACGGCAGCATAGAGGGCCTCTTCGCTTTTGACACTGAGCCTTGGTAGGACTTCTTCGATCCTTTTCTTATCTAAGTATTTATTAGGAATATAGCCCTGCTCTTGAAAATAGCTGACCAAGAGCTCGCGCCCTTTATTGATGGACAATTCCTTGTCCTGATTTTTAAAGAACTGTCGAATGCGATTGCGGGCCTTGTTGGTCCGAACCAGCTTAATCCAGTCCCGACTAGGGCCAAAGGAGTTGTGGTTGGTCACAATCTCAACCACATCGCCGGTCTTTAGCTTAGCTGTGAGCGGCACCATCCGGCCATTAACCTTGGCGCCCACAGCTTTTTCGCCCACCTGGGTGTGGATGGCATAGGCAAAATCAATCGGGCCTGAGTCTTTGGGCAATTCCTGAACAGCGCCTGTAGGTGTAAAGACATAGATGCGTTCAGAGAAGATTTCCTCCTTGACCGCATCCACAAAGTTTTTAGCATTGCCATTGGAGGCATCCTGCAGCTCGACTAGTTCATTGATCCAGTTCATGCCGACCTTTTGGTCAAGCGGGCTAACCTTGCCCTTCATGCCCTTTTTGTAGGCCCAGTGGGCTGCTACCCCGTATTCAGCCACGCGGTGCATTTCCTGCGTTCTGATCTGGATCTCAATAGGACCTGTGGGCCCATAGACTGTGGTGTGGATGGACTGATAGCCATTGGCTTTTGGAGCAGCAATGTAGTCTTTAAAGCGGCCAGGCATGGGCCGCCACAATTCGTGGATGTAGCCAACCATGGCATAGACATCGCTTTGCGTTTCCATAACACAACGAATGGCAATCAAGTCAAAGATTTGGTCAAAACGCTTCTTCTTGTCACGCATCTTGCGGTAGATGGAGTAGATGTGCTTGGGCCGGCCATAAACTTCCCCATAAAGCCCTTGTTCATTGGTATAGGCGATGATCTTTGCGACAATCTCATCTACCAGGGCTTCACGCTCGCGGCGTTTTTCCCGCATCATATGGGAAATCTTGTAAAATTCGGTCTCGTTGAGGTAACGAAAGGCCAAGTCTTCTAGCTCCCACTTAATGCGACTAATCCCCAAGCGATGGGCCAAAGGAGCATAAATCTCCATGGTCTCACGTGAAATGCGCTCTTTTTTATCCTTGCGCAGATGCTTCAGCGTGCGCATATTATGCAAGCGATCAGCAAGTTTAACCAAGATTACCCGGATGTCCTTAGACATGGCCATGAGCATCTTGCGGTGATTCTCAGCTAGCTGTTCTTCATGTGATTTATACTCAACCTTACCAAGCTTGGTAACCCCATCTACAATATCACGCACATCTTTGCCAAAGTCGGTCTCAATATTATCTAAGGTAATGTCGGTGTCTTCGACCACATCATGCAAAAAGCCACAGACAACAGTGACAGCATCCAGCTGCAAGCCAGCCAAAATACCGGCAACCTGGATGGGGTGGATGATATAGGGCTCACCGGATTGACGGACTTGGTAATAATGGGCAGCCGTCGCGTAGTTTAAGGCAAACTGAACCAAGGCCACATCGCTTTCACTCATGTACTTGGCCGTCATCGCAATGACGTCTTCACCTGTTAAGTTAATCTCTTTAACCATGTTTTCCTCATTAAAAATACTTTCTCCTATTTTAACACTTTCACTGCAAAAGCAAAAGGACATTTCTTTTATGTGGGGTTCCTCCCCTACGGGGCCTGTTTTGTTTCATCGCAAAGCTAGCTCTAAGGCCTAGCTCACATCCTCAGGGTCCTAGAGCTATGAGATACAGCCTAGCTCAGCCTTGTTAAGCCCTATATATTGTGCTAAACTGTAAGTTAACAACAAGATATAGTAATAGGAGGCCACATGTCAAGAGTAACGATTGTATTTATTAGCCTCAGTGGCAACACGCTGAGTTTTGTTAACCGGCTAACAGACTATCTCAAGCAAACATATGGCGTTGAGACCAGGGCCATCAATATTAAAACCTTAAATCACCAGACTTTCAAGGTGACCGAGCCCTTTGTAGCGATTTTACCCACCTATCTCGAAGGCGGCAACGGCCTGGATTCTGGCGATGTGGAAATTCTGACAACGCCGCTTGGCGACTTCATCGCAGCCCACGACAATGCCAAGCGGTGTTTTGGCATTATCGGTTCAGGCAATCGCAATTTCAACCACCAATATTGCTTAACAGCCAAGCAATACCATCAACGCTTTGGGTTTCCTATGCTTGGGGATTTTGAGATGCGGGGAACCTCAGCTGATATTGAACGTTTAGCAGCGGTGATATTGGCAGAGCAAGACCGATTCATCAGCGCCCACAGTTAGCCCTAGTCACTCTAAGATCTTGCTAGCCTAGGGTCAGTGAGGGTTTAGTTCTACTATTAACCATGCTATAATGATAAGGAAAACTTTTGTGTAGATTGGAGTTCGCATGCAAACAACGGTTTCTTATATTACTAGCTTAGCTAATATCCCCTCGCCGACAGGCTTTACGGCCAAGATTATGCAATATGTGGCATCAGAGCTACGGAGCTTTGGCTATGAGCCGATTTTGACGGCCAAGGGCGGCTTGATGGTTACAGTGCAAGGGCAAGACGACCAGCACCAGCGGGTGGTAACGGCGCATCTGGATACGCTGGGTGCCATGGTGCGAGCGATCAAGCCTGACGGCCGACTCAAGCTGGACTTGGTGGGTGGCTTTGTTTACAATGCCATTGAAGGTGAAAACTGCACTGTGCATGTGGCTAAGACCGGCCAGGAGATTTCTGGCACCATCCTCATGCATCAAACCTCCGTGCATGTCTACAAGGATGCCGGTACAGCTGAGCGCAATCAGGCCAACATGGAAGTGCGGCTAGATGAAAAGGTCACAACAGCAGAAGAAACAGCCGCTCTAGGCATCGAGGTTGGAGATTTTATTTCCTTTGATCCACGGGTGGTGGTGACTGAGACCGGCTTTATCAAGTCCCGGCACTTAGATGATAAGGTCTCTGCTGCTATCTTGATGAAACTCTTACAAGACTACAAGACCAAGCAGATCACCCTGCCTTATACGACCCACTTTTACTTTTCCGCCTTCGAAGAAGTCGGACACGGGGCTAATTCGAGTCTGCCGCCGCAAACCCTTGAATACTTGGCAGTGGACATGGGAGCTATGGGTGATGACCAAGCCACAGATGAATACACCGTCTCCATCTGTGTCAAAGATGCCTCTGGCCCCTACCACTATGACCTACGCCAGCATCTGGTGGCGCTGGCTCAGGCGCAAGCGATTCCCTATAAGCTAGACATCTATCCTTACTACGGCTCAGACGCTTCAGCCGCAATGCGCGCAGGTGCCGAAGTCCGCCATGCCCTTCTGGGTGCAGGAATAGAGTCCAGCCACTCCTATGAGCGGACACACACGGACTCGGTCCAGGCCACAGAGCGACTGGTCGACGCCTACCTCCAAAGCCCCATGCTAGGCATCAAGCCCTAACCAGCAGGCACTGCTACCTCCTCAAAGCCTTGTGGAGGTTTTTTGGTTGGCTTGCAGGGACTGGACTGTACGGACTGTAGGGAGGATGGGCGATGGGCGATGGGCGATGGGCGCAAGCACGACAGACGCCAAGGGCGAATTGCCGAGCAGAGCAAAACGAGCAAAAGCCTGGGCTCACGCCTTAAAGCTCGACGCGGCAAGGAGCTTGTTTAGTAGATTTTATAATTAATTACTAATTTATTAAGATTTGCTAATTTTGAACTCATTAAACCCTTACCTTTAGGAGAACCTTCTAGTATAATAAATCCTGTTAGGTAGAAAAACGGCGCCAAGTTTGCTAACTAACAAATATGGAGAAGAAGGTAACTAAAATGAAAATAGTCAAGAAAAAAGCAATCGCTACAGTGGCAGTCCTTGCCCTAGCAGGCATTGGCCTAACACAAGTGTCAACTGCTTCTGCCGACACAACTAAATGGGACCCAACTACTGTTGATTTGTATCGTGGGTTTATTAAAATTTATAAAACTCATCTCCCAAATAGTCTTACAGCACAACAAGTCGAAAAACAATTTGCCCAAAAAACGGGGATTTATTGGGAAGACGCTGATCACGATTTAGAGGAGCAACTCTCAGATGCAGTTTTGGGAGATTTGCTAATCCATTATCATTCAACTTCAAAAACTAACAAAGCTAACTAAAAGCAAATGACTAGGCTTGCTACTATAATTTAAATTATAAAAACTGACCCTTAATGAGCCTTTTAAAAGGCTTATTTTTTATTAATTTATGAGTTTTTGATTAGCGTAAATTTTAATGAAAGGGTTTACTTGCAATAGTCCTCCATAGTATAATAAAGGTGTTAGAAGCAAAAGAAACGGCGCCGTTTTTAAAGTCTAACAAAGAAAGTAAGGTAATTCACATGAAACAGTTCCGCAAAAAAGCAATTGCTTCTCTAGCTGCCCTTGCCTTAGCCAGCCTATTTAGCCTAACACAAGTAACAAGTGTTTCAGCGTATACTGAACATCAACGACAACAATCAGAAATCACAATTGCTACTTATCGTAAAGAGATTAAACTTTTTAAGGCCTTATTAAGAAGGCAAAAATTTTCTGACTTTGAAAAGCTAGAAACTGAATTTCTCAATGAGAATAAAAAACCTGAAGAAAAAGTTGTCTGGAAAGAAGGATATAGTCGCTCTGCTCCAGACACTAACTATTTTGCTGGCGAACTAGAGGATAGTTTTACAATAGAGCAATTTAAAAAATTTGAAAAAAGCGATGAGGAAGCTGCTAAATTAGCTGAAGAGTTTATAACAAAATTAATGGATTTTTATATTAAAAAATACACACAAGGTTAACTTATTTTACGAGGAAAAACAACATGAACAAAAAATCAATTGCTGCACTAACTGTGCTTGCCTTAACAAGCCTATTTAGCCTGACACAAGCGACTAGCGCTTCTGCTGCTGAACAAGGTACAATGACTGTGCAGTCTATGGAGAAAAATTCGGACACGCTTCGCAAAGAAATCAAAAATACAAAAGAGCAATTAAAGAAAAAATTTGGAGAAAACGGTGATACAGCTGCCGCGGAAGATAGATTAGACAGTCTAGAAAAGGAAATTCCTTTTATGATTAGCAGCTTTAGAACACGTCACTATGACTGGTATCAAAAGAACGAATTTCCCACACGTGATTTAGAAGACAAACTCACAGCTGAAAATGATTTAACAGATTTGCTCAACCAGTATCAAAGTATTCTTCAAAGACTAACAACCACTCAGGCTTAGCCTATTTTCCTGCGAACGTGAGCGGCTGGCCGAGCCGAGCCGCTCAGCGCAGCCATTTGCTCAAAAGCCAAATAATGCGCCTCTAAAAGCTTTGTGCTGGGGCCTCGTACTCTCTCTATAATAGTTGTTTACCAAGGCTGGCACGCTGGTTTAGGCTCAAAAGGCTTAAGCAAGCGCCGTTCGGCAAAGAAAGCTCGGTTGGGTAGTAACGAGACATGATTCCCACTTTTGTGGGTGTCATGTTTTTTCATTTGCCCGCGCGTCTCCCAGCAGCTGTCTCAGGCCCTTGTAGCGCTGCTGGAGCATAGCTGGCGCTTGGGTTGGTCTAGGGGGGTTGTTGCTAGGAAGTGCTAGGAAGAGCTGACTAAGGCAGGTTAGCACTATCCTAATCAGCTTTGCTAAGGGTGCGCAGCCCTGCGCGCCCTTATGTTGAGCTTGCGCCGTTTGAAAAGCCAACCTTTTTGTGGCTGACTCCCCACCAGGAAAAGTTAGCTGGCTTGATAGGACTCAGTTGAACCAGAGGCCAGGCACACAAAAAAGAGACATCTAGCAGCTTGCTAAGCAAGTTGCTAGATGTCTTCTTTTTTTGTTTTATCTTAAGGACTAGGCCGGCAGGGCTAGCAAGCTAGCTACCTGGTTAAGCCTTAGTTTTCTTCTTTGCGTTTGCGAGCAAGAATCCCAGCAGAAGCCATAACGGTTAGGGCTGCAGCTGTAAAGAATGGGTTGCTTGCTGCTTCACCAGTTGATGGTAATTGTGCAGCCTTGTTGTCCATACTTGGTGCCATCGGTCCAACTTGAGGAGCTGATGCGTGGTTAGCTCTACCCATCTTGCCTTTGGTATCTGTCGCTTGATGTGCTTTACCTTGTGGTGCAGCTGGAGCCTCAGGTCCTTTAGGTGTTTCTTGAGCTTTTTTCATGTCCTCAAGTTCTTTTGTCTTATCGGCTAGTTGTTGTTCAAGCACTGCTAATTTTTTATTGAGCTCTTCTTGGTTTGCTTGAAGGGCTTGGTTTTGTGCTTGTGCTTCTTCAAGCGCTTTAGCTTGTTCAGCTTTTAATTGCTCAATTTGGGCATCTTTTGCGGCCAAGTCATGTTTAGCTGACTCAAGCAAACGGTCGTAGGTAGCTTGGTCGGCAGCTTGTTTTTCTTTAGCAGCAGCGAGCTGTTGATCAAGTTCGTCCCTTTGTTTAAGGAGGTCACCAATTTCTTGGGCAGCTGAGTCTGCGCGTCTTGCAGCGTCTTCTTTGTTGGTCGCTAATTCTTGCTCTAAAGCTTCACGTTTGTGCAAGAGCTCACCAATCTCTTCAGCAGCTGCTTCACCACGTCGTTTAGCATCTTCGGTAACAGTTGCTAATTGTTGCTCAAGGGTAGCACGCTCACCCAACAAGCGGCCAATTTCTTCAGCACCTGCTTCAACGCGTCTTTGCGTGTCACCAAGTTTGATTTTGAGGTCTTTCTTGACTTCTCTTAATTTTTTCTTGACTTCTTTTAGTCTGTCAACTTTTTCTCTCAGAGTCTTATTTTGTTCAGTTTTTTTCGCTAATTGCTCCCGACTCTCATTACGTTCCTTCATAATTGTTTCGTAATTCTTATCTTCCGGAGCATACACCGGAGCTGCATGCGCAGTTGTCCCCACGCTTGCTGCACCAAAGAGGCTGGCTGCTAGCAAGCTGCTGGTGAGAACTTGGCGGCAGAGCGTTTTTTTAGCTGTTTCTTTTTTCATTTTTCTTCCTTTTCTCCTCTAAAATCCTTAGGCCAATCAGCATACGATTGACGAGCGATAGGTGAGTCTACCGCTAGGTTCGTCCTCATTATAGTCTGTTCGAGGAAGCGAGAAAAGGTCGCTTTTATTTGATTTTAATTAGTTTTTGATTAAGAAAAGACTGCCAAAAAATAGCAGGATGAGAAATTTATGGTTGGCTACATCATGTCGGCAAAAACACCGGATCGGGGCGGCTTGTAGGTGTTCCCCAAGCTCACACAGACTTAAAGTCAGCAATCCCTGAGGTCTGCAATGATGATTTTGCCTTTTTTGTGAACTGCTCTGTAGCAAGGCCAACTGTCGCGGGACTGTGGTCGCACGCTCTTTTGCTGACTCCTGCCTTTTCCCTTTGCGCCTGAGCTGACTGCTAGCTGGGCGATTTCTCTTAGACTTAGCTGGAGGAGGCCCAATCTGCTTCGACTTCTAGGCCATAGTGGTCGCTAACGATCGGGGCCTGGCCGCCGTCAAAGGTAATGGCGGAGCGTTCAATGCAAAAGTCTGCACTGGTGAGGATATGGTCAACCTTATAGGGTTCTTTGCTATCTTGCCAGCCATCAATAGCAGCTAAGATGCTATGATCCCCAAGGGACACATAGGCTATCTGATGGCTGTCTTGGAGCTGCAAGTCGCTAGCCATCATCAGGCGGTAACCAGCCAAATCGGTGGGGTTGTTAAAGTCCCCCATCAAAACGAGCGGTCCATCTATTTGCTTGAGACGCTGCTCGAGTTTTGCCCATTCCTTGGCAAAGCCTTTTTCATACCAAGAAGCGTGCAGGCTGACAAAAGTCACTGCCTGGCCGTCCAGCTGTGTCTTGGCAATGAGCACGCGCCGGGTGTGGTAGTCCAAAGGATCATCCACTTCTGAAATGAGCAGGCTCTCTGGGGTGAAGGGCGTTTTTGAGAGAATAGCTACGCCTTCTTGGTAAATGTCATAGCCGATGTGACTATAGGCCCAAGACCAGTAGTAAGATCGGCCGTGCTTTTGCAGGTAGGTGACCAAAAGCAGGGCATAGTTATCCCGATGAATAATCGGCGTCCCTTCAATTGCGAGATAATCATAACAATTGATTGCTGGACTGCTATCTGTTAATTGGTTAATCTCTTGCAGGCAAATAACATCATAATCCTGAGCTAAAATATGCTCTGCCAGGTCAAATAATTTTTTCAAAGCATTGACTTCCATCCATGAATGGGTATTGATGGTGAGCCATTTCATCATTTCTATTTCTCCTTAACTTTAGTTGAACAAGAAGAGTGATAGCCTGTGCCACATGCAGAGAATCTATCACTCTTTTTGCCTATAGTTGGACAGTTGCTACAGCTGTTTTGGCGGCTTGTTTGCCGGTCTTGTCCAGTTGGACTGCTTGAATGTCCGTTTGGTTGGTAAAGACGACAACTACTGTTGTCTCGTGGTTAGCCGAGCGGATAGCGGCTAGGTCTGCCACTACCAAAAGCTCACCTGCAGCCACACGTTGCCCTTCTGTAACTTTCACAGAGAAGGGTGCGCCATTTAAAGCAACCGTATCCAACCCCACATGAACCAGAACTTCCAAACCATTATCAGTAAGTAAACCAAAGGCATGCTTGGTCGGAAAGACGCTAGTAACCAGGCCAGTAACGGGGGCATAAATATGCCCACTGCTAGGTTCTACTGCAAAGCCATCACCCATCATCTTGCCAGCAAAGACTTGATCATCTACTGCCGTAATGGGCATAACTTCTCCATCAGCAACACTGAGAATGGTTTCTTTGGCATGCTTAATGTGGCTGCTAGATTGGGCTGTTTGGCTGCTTGAGAAGTCAGCAGCTGGAATAATCGCCCCAGAATCCAATAAATCTTGAATATCTGATTTTAAAATATCAGCTTTTGGCCCATATACGGCTTGCACACCATTGCCCTTGACAATCAAGCCCATAGCGCCAGCTTTTTTCCAAAGGTCTTCAACACCAACCTGAGCAGGTTCTTTGACCGTCACGCGCAGGCGAGTCATGCAGGCATCCACGTCAGCAATATTGTCAGGACCGCCTAACAAAGAAATAATCTTTACAATTTGTGAATCAGCAGCAGCGACCGGGCCTGCTTTAGTAGCAGACTCTGTCTCACTTAGCATATCTGCATCATAGTTACCAAGGCGGCCAGCTGTCGCCAGATGCATTTTCTTAATCATAAAATCGGCAATGACATACATGATGGCAAAAAAGAGGAGTGACACCCAGACAAAGTTAAGCAAATCCATGCCAAGACCGGCCTTGATGGCCATCGGTGTCCGAGTCAACAACTCAATATTACCAAAGGAATGCACCCGCAAGTGCACGAGATCGGCCATGGCAAAGGAGGCTCCTTGTACTATCGCATAGACCAAGTAAAGTGGCATAGCTGCAAACATGAACATGTATTCCAAAGGCTCGGTGACCCCAGTAAGGAAAACAGCTGCCGCAGCCGAGATGAACATCATCTTATACTTGGCTTTTTTATCTGGGTCGACATTGCGGTACATGGCTAAAGCAACCCCCATGAGCGTCCCTGTAGCACCAATCATTTGCCCAACTTTAAAACGAGCCGGAGTGACGCTGGTCATTAAATGATGATAGGCTTCTGTTTGGCCTGAACTTTTCAAGCCAACCAAATCTGTAACCCAGGCTAACCAAAGTGGGTCTTGGCCAAACACCTTAGTACCAGCACTTGCTCCGGTCATAACCTCATAGGTACCACCCAAAGCAGTGTAGTTCATGGGAATGGTCAACATATGGTGCAGGCCAAATGGCAATAAGAGCCGTTCCAGGGTTCCATATAAGAAAGGAGCCAGGATTGGGGCAGAATCTTGCGAAGAAGCAATCCACATGCCAAAGCCATTAATTCCTGATTGGATCAAGGGCCAGATGAGCGCTAAGCCAAGTGCGACTAGCGTGGAACGTAAGATAACCACAAATGGCACAAAACGTTTACCATTAAAGAAAGTTAAGACTTCAGGTAATTTGCGATAATTATAGTATTTGTTATAGGCAGTAGCTCCAACAAAACCAGCAATGATGCCGACAAAAACCCCTGTATTTAGGGCTGGTGATTCCAAGACACTGGTAAAGTAGTCCTTTACAATCATCGTCGTCCCAAGAAAGCTCTTAATCTTGGCATTAGGGTCAGCCAGCATGGCTGCATTGACACCATAAATAGCTCCAGTAATGCGATTAATCAAGACAAAGGCTAAACCTGCAGCAAAAGCTCCACCAGCTCGTTCTTTCGCCCAGCTGCCACCAATTGCTAAAGCAAACAAGAGGTGAAGATTGCCAATAACGCCCCAACCTATCTGAGCAATCACATTACCAATGGTTACCAAGGTTTGTGACTGTGGGTTAATCAGTGGGATAGAGTTCCCAATACTAACCATTAAACCCGCAGCAGGCATAACGGCAATAACTACCATGAGACATTTTCCGAATTTTTGCCAGAATTCGAAACTAAACAGTTGCTTGAATGATCCTTTCATTCGACCTCTCCTTTAAAACGAGGCGCTACAAGCAGCTATAAAAGCTCTGAGCGACAAGTATGTAATCGTTTTACGCAAGCGTTTGCGTTATGTGTTTTTATTATACCTGCCTGGCCACGATTTGTAAAGCGTTTTCTTAAACCTTTCTGTGACTTTTCTGAGCATCTCCTTGCTATCGTTTAGTCGCTTATCTGTCAATTGGTTCTGCTAGGAAGCAAACAGCAAAATAAGTCAGCTCCAAGTCTTTTGGGCAAGCTTTTGATAACTGTATTGAGGCTTTGGTAACTGTCGTTGGCCTTAACAGCCTAGCTCTTGCTCCTTGTGTAACAAATGGCGCTGCACCAAGTACAAAGCCTTCTCGCACCTAGCGGCTTGAAGCTACTGATGATTGATGAACCAGACAAGTATTTACCTGAACTATACGCATAGAGTCTGGCACAATCTCACTATGATATAAAGGCCAATTTCTAACATATGCCAGCTTGCCTGGCTGACTGCAGTACTTAGACTCGTCTGCCCCTCCTGCCACATGTGACAGGGCGATAGGATCTAAAAGCTCAAACTGGTCCATTTTTGTATGCATGTTAACAATCTCCTCTAGTATCATTTTCAGCTCTGACAGTACGTCAGAGTGCCAGTATAGCATGCAAATCGAAGGAAGCGACTGCTTTTTCCTGAAATGCTCCTAAAAAGTCTTAAACGGTAAAAAGATAAGTGGGGCGCTGCTTTAGTGTTCAGCAAAAAAAGCTGTACCCGGCTAAAGCAAGACTTAAATAAAAAGTATTTGCTGCTAAAGACTCCTGCCCAAAGCCAATTGAACTTCATAGAAAACTTATCCCAACAAGAAAAACCGCCACCTGGACGGTAACGGCGGGCAAAATCTGCCTATGCGCTGTTTAGAGTTCTAGCCGGGCAGAAGGCGCGGGCCTGTCAGCTGATCTAAGAAGTCTAGCTTCGAGCCTACTGATGAGCAAACTGGCAAGAAAGCATAATTGCACTGCGCAAGTCAACCTTGCTTGCTCAATCTTTCTCAGGCACCTGGTTTGCCAGCTATCAATGCTTGGCTTTTAACAAAGCCTCAGCCTTGTAGCTCAAGGGCATAACTAAGGGCGCTTAAGGCATAGAGCGGCGCTGTTTCTGTCCGCATAATCCGTGGGCCTAGACCCACTAGCTGTGCACCGGCCGCCTCTAGCTGAGTGACCTCTTGGGGTGAAAGCCCCCCTTCTGGCCCAAAGATAAGGAGCAACTTTTGACCCGGTTTGATTTGGGAAAAGGCTCGCGCTAAGGCTGCTTGCTCACCTCTTTTAGCCGCTTCTTCGTAGGCTACCAAGATAGAGTCAAAGTCAGATAGCTGCGCTAAAAAATCAGCCTGACGAGGGAATAAGCGGACAGCTGGCAGCCGGTTGCGCTTGCTTTGCTCGGCCGCTCCCAAGGCGATCTTAACCAATTTCTCTTCTTTTTTGGTGAGTTTCTTGCTGTCCCACTTGACCACTGACCAGTCTGCAGGAAAAGCCCAAATAGCATGGGCGCCAAGCTCGGTAACCTTTTGGGTGATCAAATCCAGCTTGTCACCCTTAGGGAAACCCGAGGCAATGGTGACCTCAACTGGTAACTCAACGCTGTCTGTCAGAGTCTCAAGGATTGCTAGGGTGTAAGCTTGACTGTCTGTGACCTGGGCCAAGTATTTTTGGTGGTCAGTAAACACGATGATCACCTGGTCTCCCTCGCTCAAGCGCATGACGTGAAACATGTGCTTAATGGTCGCTTTGTCGCTAATAGTCAGCTCTGTTACTGCTGGGCTATTGATAAAATACTGTTGCATTAGCCGCCGATTACTCCTGATATGTCATCTGTTTTTTTAAAGACAAGGGCGTTCCACTCGCCTTGTATCATATGGGTTTCAAGGAAAAAGCCTGCGCTAAAAGTAGCTTCTAATACCAGGTCTAATTTCTCTGAAATGATCCCTGATAAGATTAGATAGCCCTCGTCTTTGACCAAGCGGTAAGCATCATCAGTTAGCTGTACCAAAATATCTGCCAAGATATTAGCGACAATCACGTCTGCTTTTTGGTCGCAGCCTTTGAGCAAGTCGCCAGTGGCCACATGAATCTTTTCGCCACCCGGGTTCAAATCAATATTTGACTGAGCCACGCGCACCGCCACATCATCTAAATCATAAGCGTAGATGGCTTTGGCGCCAAGGAGGCTACTAGCAATGGAGAGGACACCAGAACCTGTGCCCACGTCAATGACCGTTTCACCACCGCGAAGAACTTGTTCCAGGGCAAAGAGGCTCATCTTGGTTGTGGGATGCGTGCCTGTGCCAAAGGCCATACCCGGATCCAGCTTGATCACTTTTTCTTGTGGCTGGGCTGCGTAGTCAGTCCACAAGGGCACAATGGTCACATCATGAGTGATGCGAGCTGGCGCATAATATTTTTTCCAATTTTCAGCCCAGTCTTCTTCTACTAATTGATGGCTTTCAATAGTGGCTGGCCCCACTTCTAAACCTGAATGCATGAGCCTTTGTAGCCCTGCTTGAATGCTTGCTTGGACCTCTGTCAGATTCATGGTATCTGGGAAATAACCCGTTACCGCTACTACTTCTGACTGCTCTATATCTGGGTACAATTCCCCAAAGCGATCTTCCTGACCAATATAGTCTGCACTATCAGCAATGGCTACGCCTTGACTACCTGCCTCAATTAAAATATTAGAAGTTGCTTCATGCGCATCACGATGCACATGAACCGTCACTTCTTGCCATGTTTCCATAGTTATGTCCTTTCTCCTTTTAACAATTCCTCTAAGTCTCTGATACTTTTGTTAATTTTAACAATCCTTAAACACTGAAATACCGACACTCGTCTCACTAGTCACTTTTGCTCATCTAGGTAAGCTGCCAAGTGTTCTTGTAATTGAGGCGCAGCCTTCTTACCCGCTAAAAAATCCTTCACCGGCACCCACTTGTAAGTCTGACCTTCATCTCCAAAATGAATGGCTTTAACAAGATCCTTACTAATCATGAACACTATGAAAATAGAGTAAATCTCCGGATTCGTAACCCCTTGATAAGCTTTTTCCCAGACGACCATATCTTGTGAAATCGCAATTCCTAGTTCTTCCATCACTTCACGTTGCACACATTCAAACGGTGTTTCTAAACCTTCTCGGCCCCCACCAGGCAAATCCCAGGTGTCAGGAAAAGGGATGGTAGGCTTATTATCTCTTAAAATGGTCACAAGGTGTTGGTCTTGCATTAAAGCAATTTTCACTCCGGAAAAAACGCATGCCTGTGTCGATGATGTCATATCCGTCTCCTCTACAGCAGTGATAACTCAATACCGACTACCCCATACTGGGCTTGCTGTTCCTGACTATAATAGCATTCCATGTCTTCTGGACGAGCCTTCTCCAGTTCTTCTTTCCGATAGCCACAATTATCTAAGGGTAACGACTGATAAAGCTGAGCGAAGTCGTCAAAATAATGAAGCTCAACCACCTTTGTCCACAACATCTGACTACTATCATCTGTTCTAACAAATACGATGGTATCATCAACTTGGACCTTTTGCCGCTTCTCGTCATTCAGACGCAATTCAATCGTCTTTGTACCTGAGGCAATCATCTCAAAAGGTTTAGGGCTTAGCATCATCTCATGTATCATCTTAGTACCTCGGATAAGGGTAACATTCTGTCTCTTTCAACTCTGCTCGGCCTTCTTCAAAAGCTTGCGCGTTCCATTCTAAAGCAAAATCAACCTTGCTGTCATCAGCTAAGAAATCCATTAAATCGCTGTGCCCTTCAATAGCAACATCGTTGAGAAATTGTGCAAAGTAAGCTAAGAATTCACGAGAGAAGCCCTTTTTAACGTCAAAAGGAATGGTAACCAAATAATCTGCTGCATCAAATTGAGACTTGGCAGGGTTGTAAAAGAGCACGTAGTCCTCAAAGACAATGTCGTCTTGGGTCACTTCTCCACTGTCGTCAATGGTTTGGATAGCTTCTTTATTTTGGTCTTCTAAAATAAAAGTCAGCTCAACCGCATGATTTTTCTTATCCCAATCCATAGCATAATCATAGTGAAAATACTTGTCCATCTCTTCTTCTAATACTGATAAAAAGCCAAATTTTGCCATCTTTTTTATACCTAATCTTTCTAAACGCTGATATATAAGGTTTTGTAAGACCTCATTCGTTTACTTAAAAATGTTTTGTGTCCCTTTTTGTGTACTAAATACTATTTATTGCTTTTTCAAAGAATGAAACTGCTTCTTTTTCTTTGTCCTTGGATAAGTGAGAATAGACATCCAAAGTCATGGCTAGGGTTGCATGACCTAATCTGTATTGTAATTCTTTATAACTGATACCAGCATTCAATAAGAAGCTGGCATGAGTGTGCCTAAAAGCATGAAAAGTAAATCTAGGTATACCCGCTTCTCTACACACTCTATCTAAAGCGCTTTGTCTTACGAATGTATGAAAATACTTCCTTGGCAACACAATATCACGCGCAGGATTGTACTGAATTAACTGTAATAAGATACCATGCTGTAATATCCTGTTTGTGATTGACCGAGCGTTAACATAATTAATAGTCTTCTTTGATAAATCATTGATGAACGTTTGAACATCACTAGAGGTGATTTTATCTAATGTCATCTTACCAAAATAAGGCAGGATATGCTTGTTTAACATGCTTACCATACTATTGTAGCTTTGAGGCTTCAAGGTCATTTTATAATTAATCAGCCACATATCAGTTAAATCTTTAAAAGTCTTAACTTGTACTTTCTTTGAAGCCGTCTGACCGTTCGCTTGAAACTCATACTTGGCTAACTTGATATTATTCTTTAATTCTTTCTTGGTTCGCCCTGATACACTGGTCCTAGCTTTCTTACCTGTTACCCGGTCAACACCAAGATAAACACTAGCACGATAAACGATTGTACCGTTTTTCTTTTTGTATTCTGTTATTTTCATATTCTTACCTCTTCTAACCACCCACAAGCAAGTAAAGGAATTAGATAGGTAAAGTCAGTAATTGGCGTTACTGAAATATTGGAAAATAGTGGAATTTGGCGCGTGGGTATCAGATAGTCATGATTTAGATGTCAAACTTCCGTCAACTTCACCAATAATTCTAAAGTAGCGCCGACCAAAGTTGAGTGCAGGGCTTTTTTATTTGTTATCTAATTTTTTCAATTCTTGAAGAGCTTTTTGATTATTGTTAACAAGTGTTTGATACTGTTCTTTAGCTATTCGGTTTAGTTCTTTTAGTCGAGTTGGGCTATCAATTCCAGATTTTATCATTTCAGAATTGAGTAATTGGATGTTATTGATAACCAGCAGTTCCTCAATACTAGCGTTATCTCTTAGATTCCCTTCTTTATTTGGAAATTGTTTTTGAAATTGCTTGGCAGTCATCCCAAAGACAGCGACATTCACAAGGTCTGCTTCATTGGCATAAGCGTAACGTTGTTGGGCTGGTGTGATGGTTGGAACAATGTGTTCTTTAACAGCATCAGTTTGAAAACCGTAATTGAGTTTAGATAGGTAGCGATTGGCTCTCCACTCAATTTGATTCTTATAAGCTTCCTCTTGCTTTAGTCTTTGGTAGTCTTGTATGATGTAGAGTTTGAACTCTGGGGAAATCCACGAAGCAAACTCAAAAGCAATATCGGAATGAGCGTATGTACCTCCACCACGTCCTGAACGTGAGGTAATGCCGATTGCATTTGTTGAAGAAATCCATTTTTGAGGAGACAATGTAAAACTATTTAATCCAGCTTGATTTCTAAAGGTGTCGAATTCGACCCCTTTAAAATTTGGATTGTGTAACTTTTCCCATGCTCCTAGAAATTCAATTGTGTTTCTGTTTCTCATCCAATTTTTGACGACCTCTTTAGGCTCAGTTGGATTGCTGTACCTAGCAATATCAGTCAAACTGATGTAGTCAGTATTATCTGTAAGTAGTGTAATTTCACTCCCGTTTGCCGTAATTTTTACCATATCTTACATTCTTTTCTAACATTTCCTTTATTGACAAAAGCGCCATTTCGTCAATACATAAAAAGCCAAATTTTGCCATTATGTTTCCTGTAATCTTTCTAAATATTATGAGCTTAGGAGCCTGTGGGCTTAAGTGCTGCCTTGCACCATCAAATCAACTCCGCTTAGGCTGCTAAATATAGAAGTTCCCTTCTCTATCAGCTGGCTTAAAGAGAGCCAAAATAGCACTGATAAGAGCCAAAAAGTGAGGAATGAAGGTCCAGCTAAAGATCAGGTATAGGATGCCTCGACCTGTTTGTCCGGCATAAAATTTATGGACACCAAGTCCACCTAAGAAAAAGGCTAATAGAATATAAATCACTTTGTTTACTTTTCTTGGCATCGGTATTTCCTCCTTAATGAACACTAAGTGCAAAATCTTGTCTACTTACTATCGACTGTTTTTGGATAGCTTTAGCAAAAATGGCAAAAGGCCAAGCTGAGCATCAGGCTGATGCCTCCTGCTGGCTCGCTCCAGCTGGCTAAAGCCACACATAAGCAGCCGCCATACCATCTGTAGCAGAAATAGGGTATCTTGTGGTGATTATATCACAAAGGCTGCTAAAGCGAAATCTTTTTTCTTTATTTAAGAAAGCACTCCAAGGACTGATTTTGCCCCATAAGTCGCTAGAAAAATCTGACAGATACCCTTTTCAGATGCTTTTTGGGTAAAAATAAGATAGACTGTAATCATCGTAAAAGTAAGAGGTAAACCACATGAATAAGCAAGATATTGCCATCATTGAAACATATGAAGAGAAGTATGATCACTTTTTACCCGTCCTCAATCAGCTAAGGTCAAGCCTTGACGCCTTTGAAGAGCATTACCAGGATTATCTGGATGTCCGTGATTTTTATGGCAGCGACAAGTGGCTAGAATTAGCCGAATACGACCATGTGCCGGTCAAAAACGGCATCTTGAGTGAGGACCAGATTTTTAACTTAATCGGAGAGCATAATGAATTGCTGGGCAGACTCATGACACTGGCAACTCAAATGTATAAAGACTTATAACAGCTAGTGTCAGCCCTAGGCAAAGCCACTCTAGAAAACTCAACTGCTGATCTGCTGGAAGCACCGGGCAAATGAGGCGCCAAAAAAAGCTGACCAGCGTTCTGGTTTTTAATGTGCCTATTCTTTTTTGATTTTTGGAAGCGTTTTTCTTGTTTTTTTCTAATCCTTGATTACAATTAAAGTATTGACACTAAATAAGGAGATTGACATGGCAAAACCAGAACACCATATACAATTACAGTCACGCCCCCTTCTAATAGCTAGTCTCTTGCTAACGGGGAGCTTTTTTCTTGCCTCTCCAGCGCTAGCTCAAGCGGAGCCGGCTAATGCGTCAGTAAGCCAGCCCCCTAATACTCGTGTGGCAGCTGTAGAGGCTTGGCCCCAAGCTTTGCCTAGTGCTGATCCTAAAACCAATTCTGTGTCTGAGTCAGCTGCTCGGGCGCTAGCTATGGGCAAAGAAACGAGAGTCACTTCTACCAGTACAGTTGATGACAATCTGGTACTTGCGCCTAGTTCTGATGCTAACGCGCGGCAGGATCAGGTCAGCTCTGGGGCTCCTGGAGCTCAGGAACCAGTCAGTGAGTCCAGTCTAAGTGCTGGGGCGCGCACGCTTGGTCCCAAGATCACGCTTAAGGACTACCAAGCCGCGAGCGCCAGTCAACTGGCTGATTGGGTTCGTCATAAGCAGGTCACTGGTGATCAATTGCTCACTTTTGCCCTAGAAACGATTAAGGCTACAAATCCTGAGTTAAACAATGTCATCAGTCTGCGTGAGGCGGCAGCCCGAAAAGAAAGTGCTGCGCTGCTTGATCAGGGGCAACCCTTTTATCGGGTACCGCTTTTGGTTAAGGGGCTGGGGCACACCATTGCTGGTGGGCAAAACACCAATGGCTTGGCCTTTTTGCGTGGACAGACCAGCAAGGGGACGTCCTCTTATGTCAAGGCCTTACAAAATGCTGGTTTTGTCGTCATTGGTCAGACCGCCTTTCCGGAAATGGGTTGGATTAATGTGACCAATTCTGATCTCTACGGCGTCACGCATAATCCATGGAATACAGCTTATAATCCAGGTGGTTCTTCTGGTGGTTCAGCAGCAGGGGTGGCTGTAGGGCAAGTACCGATTGCTAGTGCATCAGATGGCGGTGGCTCAACTCGGATTCCGGCTTCTTGGACTGGGCTAATCGGCTTACACCCAACGCGCGGCATTTTGGCCGGCAATTCTGCTGCTAGCACCAATAATGTCAGCCATTTTGCCTTAACCAAAACGATGGAAGATACCCAAAGACTCTTTGAATTTCTCCTAAAAGCAGAGGCCAAGCCCCACCAAACGACACAGCACCTAAGCACCGCTATCCCAATTGCTTACACAACACAGACACCAGCTGGGACTCCCATTTCAGACGAAGCTGTTTGGGCCGTAAAAGAAGCTGTTGCCTTCCTCAATGAGCAAGGTTTTCAAACCGTTGAAGTCAACTACCCCGTTGATGGTAAAAAAATGATGGAGGCCTACTATACCCTTGCGGCTAAAGGGGCCCTTGCTATTGACTTTATGGCCAACCAAAAACTGGGGCGCCATCTCCAAAAAGAAGATGTCGAGCTGCTCTCCTTTGCCCTCTATCAAACAGGTAAAGACTTAAGCCCACAAGACTTAAATGACGCTTGGGCAAGTATCACACAAATGACCGAGCAACTCAACCAATTTTATCAAACTTATCCCATTTTTCTAACCCCAACCACGGCCTATCCAGCACCTAGGGCTGATTATCAGCACATTAGCGAGCACTTTAAGCCCATCTTAGCTGACCTGTCCCATTATTCTAAAGCCGAAAAACGCACTATCATCTACCAGCAATGGCTGCCCGCTTGGACCTTAACACCTTTTACCCAGTTGGCTAATTTGACGGGAACACCGTCGCTATCTCTGCCGACTCACGTGACCAAGGCCGGATTGCCCTTAGGGATTTTGGTTAATAGCGCAGCTAATCATGACCGACTCCTCCTAGAACTAGGCCAAGTCTTCCAAGAGCACGGCCGCTTCCAAACCCTCTGGCATCACACACAGCCAGAGCCAGCTGACCAGGCCACCATTCCCCCGGATAAGCACACAACCCATCAGCTTGCGCTACACAGACAAGGACTTGCTAGTAAGCAAGGGCAAGCTGTTAGAATCCATTTTAATAAAGCTTGGGGTAGGGGCACCACCGCACATCCTAGGGCCGATCAGTCAAACACCAGCCAGCTGCTAGCAAAGACAGCAGTCACACTGCCTGATACGGGTGAGCAGAGTGCGCCAGCCACAGCCATTTTCATGAGCAGCCTCGTCTTCTTTTCTGGAGCCGCTGCTGCTCTGGGGATTAACAGCAAGAAAGACAGTAAGTAACTCTCAAACCAGCAGCTGCTTTTCTAAAAAGCAATAAGCAAAAGCAAGCCTTACTCTGTTAGCTTGCGCAAAACCAGACAAAACGAATGCAGAATTAATCAGCAAGCAGCTGTCTTGATCATTGCATTCGTTTTTGTTTTTTACTGCTTTTAGACAAAAATTCTAGCAGCGTAACTACTGGTACGGTGCTAGAGTAAGTGGGCCTTCGAGCTGAAAAAAGAAGGGCACGAGGTACTAAATCTCTGAACTTTTGACTCTGATTACCTTCCTTTTCTTGACCATTTAACCCCCTATGTTAAGCGCTGCTATGGTATAATTTGACTATGCATAGAAAAACCATTATCGATTTCAAAGAACTTGGCCACCGCTATCTTTTTGAACATCCTTTTCTGGAATTAATAGCTAAAGAATGCGACCAAGTTGGGGAGGTCATTGCCCAGGTCCAACATTACCAACAAAGCGGCTATTACGTTGTAGGCTATCTGAGCTATGAAGCGGCTGCTTTTTTTAACGGTGCCCTACAAACATACGATAAAGGACTAGGCAAAGAATATTTTGCCTATTTTACTGTACATAAGAGCTGTCACATCGAAGAGCTGCCGCTTGACTATAAGAATGTTGCCATTGCCGATCAATGGCATAGCACGACTCAAAAGCTGGCTTATCAAAACGCTATTGCAGCTATTCATAAGGAAATGCGCCAGGGCAATACCTACCAGGTTAATTACACTATTCAACTGACCAAAGACTTACAGCTAGCTGATAGTTTAGCGATCTACAATAAGCTTGTTGTCGAGCAGGGCGCCAATTACAACGCTTATATCGCCCATGATGACTTTGCTGTCATCTCAGCCAGTCCCGAGTTATTTTTCAAGCAAGAGGGAAACCGCCTCATCACGCGACCGATGAAAGGGACGACAAAGCGTGGCGTCAATACTTACTTGGACCAACAAGCACATGATTGGCTACAAGCTGATAGCAAAAACCGCGCTGAAAATATCATGATTGTAGATTTGTTGCGCAATGACATGGGAAAAATTTGCCAGACAGGCAGTGTGCAAGTCGATAAACTTTGTGACGTTGAGCAGTATTCGACAGTCTGGCAAATGACCTCAACGATTAGTGGAAAACTCAAACCCAAGTGTGACCTTTTAACGATTTTGACGGCTCTATTTCCCTGTGGTTCCATCACAGGCGCACCCAAAGTCGCTACCATGGCTATTATTAAAGCTTTAGAGCCAAAACCAAGAGGGGTTTACTGTGGCACCATTGGAATCTGCCTGCCAGACGGCCGTAGGATTTTCAATGTTCCCATCAGAACACTGCAACTCAGTGACAATCAAGCCACCTATGGTGTGGGTGGCGGGATCACCTGGCAAAGCAAATGGGAAGAGGAATACCAAGAGGTACACCAAAAAACAGCCTTTTTGTATCGGCAAAAGCAACACTTCAACCTCAAAACAACGGCCAAGGTTGCTAATCAAGACATCCTTGGGCTGGAGCGCCACCTCAAGCGACTCAAAGAAGCGGCCGCTTATTTTGCCTACCCCTATGAGGAAAGTAAGCTAAGGCAAAGCCTCACTGCCTACCTGGAAAACAAAGATAATCGCACTTACCGACTAGGCATTTCCCTACAAAAAAATGGCGAGCTCATCCTCCGGGATCAAGAACTAACCCCTTTGCCTGAGCATTTTCTTCAGGCGCAGCTCGTTTTACAGAATCAGGCTGTGAAAGACTCACCCTTTACCTACTTTAAAACCAGCTACCGCCCGCACATTACTGTCAAGCCTTATGAGCAGATCTTCTATAATCAAGAGGGACTGCTCTTAGAAACGTCTATTGGCAACCTCTTCATTCAGCTTGGCACCATGCTTTACACCCCACCAATAGCTGCAGGTATTTTACCTGGTATTTACCGCCAAGAGCTTTTAGAGACTGGACAGGCCCAGGAAAAATGGCTAACGCTAGCTGACTTGCACGTAGCCACTGCTATTTTTGGTGGTAATGCTGTGCGAGGACTTTATCCACTCAGTCTGCAGGCCAATCAAAAGCCTTGCTTGCTGTGAGCAGACCAGGAGAACGCCCTGCCTCAATAAGACAGTTATTAAGGAAACTATGATACTCTTAATTGATAATTACGATTCATTCACCTACAACCTTGCTCAATATTTAAGTGAGTTTGACGAAACGATTGTCTTGTGCAACCAGGACCCAGATTTATATGAAATGGCTGAAAAAGCGGATGCTCTGGTCTTTTCTCCTGGCCCTGGCTGGCCAAAAGAAGCTCAGCACATGGGCCAACTCATCCGGGACTTCTACCAAATCAAACCCATTTTAGGCGTCTGCCTAGGACATCAAGCCCTTGCTGAGACACTGGGTGGGAAACTGCGCCTGGCCAAACGCGTCATGCATGGCAGACAAAGCATCATTGAAACCCAGGGACCAGCCAGCCTCTTTCGCTCCCTGCCCCATCATATAACGGTGATGCGCTACCATTCGATCGTTGTCAAAGAACTACCCAAAGATTTTATTGTCACTGCTCGAGACTGTGAGGACCAGGAAATCATGGCTTTTGAGCACCAATCACTGCCCCTTTTTGGCCTACAATTCCACCCTGAAAGCATCGGAACGCCCGAAGGCATGACCATGATTGCCAACTTTATTGCAGCCATTCGCCATTAATCATGCCAAGAAAACAAACAGGAGGTCAAGCAGATGCCTGATAATTTAGCACTAAGAATGCGCCCAAGAACGATTACAGAGGTCATCGGCCAGCAGCATCTCGTAGGAGAAGGTAAGATCATTCGTCGGATGGTTGATGCTAACATGCTCTCCTCCATGATCCTTTATGGGCCGCCTGGGATTGGTAAAACCTCGATTGCTAGTGCCATCGCTGGCGCTACTCAATTTGCCTTTCGAACCTTTAATGCCACCACAGATAGCAAAAAACGGCTCCAAGAAATCGCCGACGAGGCAACTTTCTCTGGCGGACTAGTGCTGCTCTTGGACGAAATTCATCGCCTGGACAAAGCCAAACAAGATTTTCTCTTGCCCTTGCTTGAAAATGGTAAGATTATTATGATCGGCGCAACAACAGAGAACCCCTTCTTTTCTGTGACACCAGCCATTCGCAGTCGGGTGCAGATCTTTGAGCTGGAACCACTCTCCAACCACGATATTAAAACTGCTATTGAGCGCGCTATCACTGACAAGGAACGTGGCTTTCCTTTTGCCATTGAGCTTGATGCTGAGGCGCTTGATTTTATTGCTAGCGCAACCAATGGTGATCTGCGTTCAGCCTATAATTCACTAGATTTAGCCGTCATGTCCACCAAGGAAAATCCAAACGGTCTGCGACACATCACCCTTGACATCGTTGAAAACAGTCTACAGCGCTCCTATATTACCATGGATAAAAATGGTGACGGTCATTACGACGTGCTCTCAGCACTGCAAAAGTCCATTCGTGGTTCTGATGTCAACGCCAGCCTCCACTATGCAGCGCGTTTAGTCGAAGCCGGCGACCTGCCAAGCCTAGCCAGACGCCTTACGGTGATTGCTTATGAGGATATTGGCTTAGCTAACCCTGAAGCCCAGGTTCATACCGTCACCGCACTTGATGCCGCCCAAAAAATTGGCTTTCCCGAAGCCCGCATCCTGATAGCTAATGTTGTCATTGATCTTGCCTTATCCCCAAAATCCAACTCAGCCTATCTGGCCATGGATGCTGCCTTAAGCGACCTTCGGCGCTCAGGTAACCTCCCAATCCCACGGCATTTACGCGATGGCCACTATAGTGGCAGCAAAGAACTAGGCAATGCCAAAGGCTACCTCTATCCCCACGATTATCCGGAAAAATGGGTCAAACAACAGTATTTACCAGATAAATTAAAAACCAGAAATTATTTCCAAGCCAACGAAACGGGTAAATATGAACGCGCCCTAGGGGCCAACAAAGAGCGAATTGACAAGCTTTCTTAGGGAAGGGGTTCATTCTTTTAGCAATCGGTTTCACATTTTCGTCATTTAGGACTTGAAAAAAACTCAAAAAGTGGTATCATTAATACATCAAAACATTGCTGTGGCATACGAGTTCACATCTAAGTGTTGACCGACTATTTCTTTGTATTTCGGGAAACAAAGTCCCCCTCTAGTCTGCAAGCCGTTCCACGCGGAAGCAACTTTCAAGAGGGAGCACGTTACCCACCTGCTTATTTTTGTGCGGGATCAATACAATCCGTGAACAACCGGTGCCAATACAGCATTCTTTGTTGCCTCCTTAGCTCAGTTGGTAGAGCAGTAGACTCTTAATCTATGGGTCACAGGTTCGAGCCCTGTAGGGGGCATTAATAATAGTGTCAAAAACCTTGATTTAAAAGTTTTTTTTCTTTGTTTTGGCTAATTTGTTCTAAATTTGTTCTAGAAGATATTTTTTAAAAATTAGTTTTAAGATACTAAACTTCTGACCGTTTCATATTCCTTATTTATTACTTCTGTCAAGACGTGACCATAAGTTTCAAGTAACTGTGTAATATCCTTATGACCCATTAATCTTGCAACTACCCAAATATCAACACCCTTAGCTAATAAATAACTTCCATAGGTATGTCTCGCACCTGTTGCAGTCATTTTTGAATCAATATTTAAGACATGTAATACATTTCTCAAACTTTTATTAATGGCACTATTTGATGACACACCGTACCTATAATCATAAAATATTTGATTATTAATATTTACAATTTTTAAATTTTTCAACATAACTTGCTGATCATCCTTCAAACGTCTTAAGATTAATGCTAAAGATTGACTAATAGGAATAGTACGAATAGAAGTTTTTGTTTTAGGTGGACTAAAAGTTCCCTTATCACCACTAAATCTTCTATACGTCTTGATTTCTAGATCCTCAAAATTAACATCATCCCAAGTTAATGCTAAAGCTTCACCCACTCGTAAACCTGTTTTAAATAACACCAGTAATAAATAATAAACGATACTATTTGAATAATCTAAATTATTTTCTAAATAAGATATTACTTTCTTGTAATCAGAAATACTATGTAGATATTTTTCATCTGCATCCTTAACAAATTGCCTACCAGCTATGACAACTCCATCTGTAAAGTCAGATAATAAAATGCCATCTCTTTTTGCAAACTGAATGGCTTTTTTTATATCAGAATTTAATCTCCTGACATGATTTTTAGTATATTTTTCAGCATACATATTCAATTTTCTTTGATACGCACTATGCTTTATTTTATTTACTTTCTGATTCCCAAAAAGTTTACGAATAACCGAACCCCTAATAAAATATTTATTTTTGGTAGTCTCTGCTAAATTACTAGGTTTAATAATTAAACTATACCATTCAAACCATAGATCATACAAAGTTATATCAGATGATATAGAATTCACTAGTGACTTTTGTTGCTCCATTCTCATAGCTTCATTCATAGCCTCACGCTTTGTCTTAAAACCTGAACCAGAAGCAACTAACTCACTTTTTTCATTAAAGATTCTATAATCCCATAATTTCTTTTTACCTCTTTGTCTATATGTTGCCATTTTTCTCCTTTCCTAGACATCAAGGAATTTATCCTCAATATTATATCATTTAATTATTTAACAAAATAAAACCAAAATTTTCTTCAAAATATTTTCTAGCTCTAGTTGCTAATATTTTATAACGACTACCTTTACCCTTAGGATAAACAATAAAACCGTTTGGATT
>NZ_WLZU01000013.1 GCF_009870755.1 Streptococcus halichoeri | reverse complement strand
GCCCTGGCCCGGCTGGGCCACGTGGTCCCCAAGGAGAACAAGGGAATACCGGTCCTAAAGGTGAAAAAGGTGATCCTGGTGAAAAGGGAGCAACTGGTGAGCGTGGTGAAATGGGTCCTGCCGGTGCTCGCGGTCCAGCTGGCCCACAAGGCCCGCGCGGCGATAAGGGTGAAACCGGCGAACGTGGACCAAAAGGCGAAGCTGGTCCAACAGGACCAATAGGTTGGCCAGGAGAACGCGGACCCGCAGGCCCAACCGGACCCCAAGGTCCTGCTGGTAAAAATGGTGAACGTGGTCTTCCTGGTGCTAGAGGCGAGCGTGGTGAACGCGGCGAAAAAGGTGAGGCTGGACCCCAAGGCCGCCCTGGCCCGGCTGGGCCACGTGGTCCCCAAGGAGAACAAGGGAATACCGGTCCTAAAGGTGAAAAAGGTGATCCTGGTGAAAAGGGAGCAACTGGTGAGCGTGGTGAAATGGGTCCTGCCGGTGCAGTCGGTCCACAAGGCCCAGCCGGTAAAGATGGCGCACCTGGTGTTCAAGGTGAGCGTGGGCCTCAAGGAGAAACCGGCCCTAAGGGTGAAAAAGGCGACCGCGGTGAGCAAGGTCTCCAAGGCGAAAAAGGTGACCGTGGTGAGCAAGGCCTTCAAGGCGAAAAAGGCGACCGTGGTGAGCAAGGCCTTCAAGGCGAAAAAGGCGACCGTGGTGAGCAAGGTCTCCAAGGTGAAAAAGGCGACCGCGGTGAGCAAGGTCTCCAAGGCGAAAAAGGCGACCGTGGTGAACAAGGCCTTCAAGGTGAAAAAGGCGACCGTGGCGAACAAGGCCTTCAAGGCGAAAAAGGCGAGCGCGGCGAACAAGGCCTTCAAGGTGAAAAAGGTGACCGTGGCGAACAAGGCCTCCAAGGTGAAAAAGGTGATCGCGGTGAGCAAGGCCCACAGGGAGCACCACAAATCCCTGACAAGCCAGAAGTTGATCCACCACATACACCTGATCAACCTCAAGTACCAGAGGTGACTCCTAAACCTCAGCCTGCGCCAGAACGTCCACACGTTCCTCAGCAACCTGAGCAGCCTCAAACTCCTACTCCTAACCAACCAGAACAGCCAAGCCAACCTAAGCAAGAACCACAAGAGCAACAACCAGCTCCAGCTGACACTAATAACCAACCTAAGGCAGCGCAACCTAGAGCTCAGGTTGCACCAGCTACCGTTGTTGCTCCAAGAGCTCAACACTTACCAGCAACCGGTGAGAAGGCTAACCCGTTCTTCACCGCAGCTGCGCTAGCTGCCATGGCTAGTGCTGGTGTCCTCGTTTATCAATCCAAAAAAGAAAAAACAAACTCCTAAAACTAATCCTATTAAAAAAACCACATCCACTACACATAAACAAAATTGGGTTGAAAGCTAACAAGGACACCAACTAGCCACTTCTTAGTGCAGCTAGAACTGCCAGCAAAGGGAAAGCTCTAGCAATGAGCTTTCCTTTTCTACTAGGCACAACCACGAAAATATCTAATCATAAAATAATGATTAATAAAAAAAGTGAACTTCACTATAACTAATCCTTCCTTTAGAATAGTATTGTTAGAAGGAAGACCATCCTTTTGTTGTGCCTTCTTTAATCACTAGACAAAAGGAAGAAATAAGGAGAGAAAAGAGAAAATGGCTAGAAATCAAAAGGCTGCCCCCAGCACCCTCAAAAAACTTAGTGTTGGAACAGCATCATTACTTGCAGCAACCACAGTCCTAGGAGCAACTGCTACAACAGCGAAGGCAACTGTTCATAGCGATAGATATTATGATGCGTATGCATCTGTGCTAAGAAGTTATACACGTCGGCATCCTGACTGGTCAGCTTATACTTGGGCAAGCGTAGTTCGAAAAAATGATCAACTTAGTGCACAAGTTGAACGCTTAAGAAAATATCATGGTGAACTTGCGGATCATTATAGTGAGTTAGAAAAACATGCTAATGGATTGGAAAAAGAAATTTCAGTCACAGCAGATGCTCTTAAAGTAAATGAAGAAGCTAATAAAGAGCTTACTAAAGAGAAGAAGCTCCTTGAAGACTCTTTAGATACTACTAAAGCAGCTCTTACAGACAGCCAAAAAGAAGCACAAGCTAACCTTGACGCTTTGAACCACAAGAATGCACAAATTTCAGAACTTGTTGGTAAAAACGAAGAGTTAACTAGCAACCTTGCAAGCTACGATCGCTTAATCGAATCTGCTAAGCTTGAAATGCAACAAAAATTAGCAGAAATTGCGCAATTAAAAGCTGACAATGCCGAAGCAAATGCTAAGATTGAAGCGCTTAACGCTGATGTTGCTAAACTCAACGAAAATGTAGCTAGTCTAGAACGCTTGGTAGAGTCTGCTAAGTACGACCTAGCCCAAAAACAAGCTGAAATCGACAGCTTGACTAAAGACAAAGCTGAGCTTGAAAAACAAGTGGCAGCAGCAAATGCTAAGGTAGCTGAGCTTGAAAAAGCCAAAGCAGACGCAGAAGCTAAGATTGCCGTTCTTGAAAAAGACTTAGAAACAACTAAGCAAGCCAAAGCAGAAGCAGAAGCTAAACTTGAAGAGCTTAAAGCAATGCTTGATAAAGCTGGTCTTGAAAACAAAGACCTTAAAGCTGAAATCGAACGCTTAAAACAAGAATTAGCTGCTAAGAAACAAGCTGCACCAAATACTAACGGTAACACTAATGGTAAAGCTAGCGGTAACGCTAACAACGGTTCAGCCGGACATGTTAACCGTCCAGCAGCTCCTGCTGCAACACCAGCAAAACCAGCTGCTAAAGCAACTGCTGAGTTACCATCAACTGGTGATGCGACAAATCCATTCTTCACAGCTGCAGCCTTGACTGTCCTTGCTTCAGCAGGCGTTCTTGCTCGCAAACGTAAAGAAGAAAACTAAGCGCCATTCCTACTCCCCGATAGTGATGAGCGATAATGAGAGAGAATCCAAAGCGATTCTCTCTTTTTCTACTTGCAAAAAAGCCAGAGCAGCAGGAGCTGCTGCCGGGATCGGCTTTATGCTATAATGCTACTAAGATTTAAAAAGATAGGAAGACGACACGTTCATGCAGGCTCAAGAACTTTTCCCTGAGGTGGTCATCAGTGCCTTTCCCAAGTCTGATGCTGACTGGCTTAGTCTGCCTCAAGGTGACCATTACCTCAACTTTCCGCTGGCGCATCTGAGTGCCCGCGAGCATTACCTCCTGACCTGGCTCCGTACGGACCAGTCCGAACTGACGCCAGAGCCGTCGGCTTGGTACCGCTACCTCATGGAGGGCAAGGGCGCTGTGCCCCTGGACTTAGCGACCTACCAGTGGCTCCACCTCGAGCACCAAGCGCCCTTGACTCCCAGTCAGTCGGATGCCTTGGCCCATTTGCTGGGTCAGGTTGCGGCGGTGCTCCATCTCAGCCCACACCGGACCTGCTTTTTATGGGATGGACTGGCTAGTGATGATCCCTTGTCCTTGCTCCGGGACATCCTACCGACACTAGAGAGTGACTTTGACATGTCTTTTACCTTTTTACTGGGTAATCGTTGGCCCAAGGAAAAGGCTGACCAGTTACCGGCTTACTTTGCTGAAGAAAGTCAGCTCTTTTCGGCCTATCTCAAGGGGCAGCCGCCCCATCAGGTGCTGTCATTTGCCCAGCTCATGCTGTGGTCGCTCACTCATGGGCTTGCTTTTCCTCATATCCGGAGTCATTTTGCCCACCTCATTCAAGAAGATTCCTTTGGGGCGGCCATGATTGAGACCTTGTGGCGCCAGCAGGGCAACCTAGTGCAGACGGCGCAGGCGCTCTACATCCATCGCAACTCCTTGCAATACAGGCTGGAGAAATTCTACCAGCAATCTGGCCTCAATCTAAAGCTGCTTGATGACCTGGCCTTTGCCCATCTCCTCCCCACCCTTTCCTAAGCTTGTGCAGGCTGCCCAAAAAGTTTGGGCGGCCTGTCTCTTTTATGAAACCGCTATCTTTGTTACACTAGATTCAAAATAGCTATGCTGACAAGCCAGCCTAGAGCTAGTGCCGATCAGTGAGCTTAGTATAGGAGAGTTGACACATGGTTGCATTAAGCCTCAATCACATTTATAAAAAATACCCTAATACCAGTCATTATGCTGTCGAAGATTTTGATCTAGAGATTAAAGACAAAGAGTTTATCGTTTTTGTTGGTCCATCTGGCTGTGGTAAATCCACCACCCTGCGTATGATTGCAGGTCTAGAAGATATTTCTGAAGGCGAATTAAAAATCGACGGTCAAGTCGTCAATGATAAATCACCCAAGGACCGTGACATTGCCATGGTTTTCCAAAACTACGCCCTCTACCCCCACATGAGTGTCTACGACAACATGGCTTTTGGCCTTAAGCTCCGCAAATATAAAAAAGCCGATATTGATCAGCGGGTCAAAGAAGCCGCAGCCATTCTGGGTTTAACAGAGTTTTTGGACCGTAAACCAGCTGATCTATCTGGTGGGCAACGTCAACGTGTGGCCATGGGCCGGGCGATTGTCCGTGATGCCAAGGTTTTCTTGATGGACGAACCCTTGTCCAACTTGGATGCTAAGTTACGTGTTTCGATGCGGGCTGAGATTGCCAAAATCCACCAGCGTATTGGCTCAACAACAATCTACGTTACCCACGATCAGACCGAGGCAATGACTCTAGCTGATCGGATTGTCATCATGTCAGCCACCAAGAACCCACAAGGCAACGGAACTATCGGTAAGATTGAGCAAGTCGGCTCACCGCAAGAATTGTACAACCTTCCGGCTAATAAATTTGTCGCTGGGTTCATCGGTAGCCCGGCCATGAACTTCTTTGAAGTTCAAGTCAAAGATGGCTACATTGTCAGTGACGATGGCTTGAAGCTTGCTATTCCAGCCGGCCAAGAAAAAGTCCTTGAGGCAGCTGGCTACAAAGGCAAAAAGCTGATCTTTGGCATTCGACCTGAAGATATTTCAGGCAACCCAATCGTGCAGGATACTTACCCAAGTGCGACCGTCACAGCGGAAGTCCTTGTTTCAGAATTGCTGGGTGCTGAAACCATGCTCTATGTTAAAGTTGGTAGCACCGAGTTTGCCTCTCGTGTTGAAGCGCGGGACTTCCACCATCCTGGCGAAACCGTTACCTTGACCTTTAACGTGGCTAAGGGACACTTCTTTGATCTGGATACGGAACAAGCAATCCGCTAACCCCACAGACCACAAAGCATACAACAATAGCCCTCAAAACAATCTTTTGGGGCTTTTGTTGCTAAGGATTAGAAAGAAAAGAGACTTATGAAAAAACACTGGTGGCATCAAGCTACAATCTACCAAATCTACCCTCGTTCCTTCATGGATAGCAATGGTGATGGTATAGGCGACCTCAAGGGCATTATCAGTAAGTTGGACTATCTCGAAAAGCTCGGCATCACAGCCATCTGGCTCTCCCCTGTTTATCAAAGCCCTATGGATGATAATGGCTATGATATTTCGGATTATCAAGCCATCGCGTCTATCTTTGGTGACATGGCGGACATGGACCGTCTCTTAGCTGAGGCCAAGGCCCGCGGCATCAGAATTATCATGGACCTCGTGGTTAATCATACCTCAGATGAGCATGCTTGGTTCATCGAAGCAAGAGAAAACCCAGCTAGTCCTAAACGGGATTACTATATCTGGCGTGATCAGCCTAATCACTTGCAGTCAACCTTTTCTGGTTCGGCCTGGCAGTATGATGAAGCCTCAGGCCAATACTACCTCCACCTCTTTAGCAAACGCCAACCCGATCTCAACTGGGAAAATGCTGAGCTGCGCAGCAAGATTTATGACATGATGAACTTCTGGATTGATAAGGGGATTGGTGGTTTTCGGATGGACGTGATTGACTTGATCGGTAAACTCCCTGATCAAGAAATCACCGGCAATGGTCCTAAACTCCACACCTACCTCAAAGAGATGCATCAAGCAACCTTTGGCCAGCATGATCTGCTCACAGTCGGTGAAACTTGGGGAGCCACCCCAGCTATTGCCAGACAATATTCCAAACCAGATAATGAGGAACTGTCCATGGTCTTTCAGTTTGAGCATATCGGCTTGCAACACCAGCCCGACGCTCCTAAGTGGGTCTACCGTGATCACTTAGATGTGCCAGCCCTAAAGGCCATCTTTACCAAATGGCAGACAGAGCTGACTCTGGGCCAAGGCTGGAACTCGCTCTTTTGGAATAACCATGACCTGCCGCGGGTCTTGTCCATCTGGGGCAATGACGGTCAATACCGGGAAAAGTCAGCCAAAGCGCTAGCGATTTTATTACATCTCATGCGTGGAACGCCCTATATTTATCAAGGTGAAGAGATCGGGATGACCAACTATCCCTTTGAGAGCCTTGATCAGGTGAATGATATTGAATCACTCAACTATGCTAAAGAAGCCCTCGCTAATGGAGCCGATGCACAGGATATTTTAGATAGCATCCGTAAGGTTGGGCGTGACAATGCCCGGACACCAATGCAATGGACAGCAAAAGCCCAAGCCGGCTTTACCACTGGCCAAGCCTGGCTGCCGGTCAATCCCAACCATGACACCATCAATGTCCAAGCAGCACTAGCAGATCCTGACAGTATTTTCTATACTTATCAGAAATTGGTCGCCCTACGCAAGGAGCAATCGTGGTTAGTGGATGCTGATTTCACCTTGCTTGAGACCACAGACCAGGTCTTTGCCTATATCCGCAAGGATCAGACAGACCGCTACCTCGTGGTGGCTAATCTCTCTGTTCAGGAACAAGCTTTTCCTTGTGTGGAACAGGTAGCAGCCACCATCATTTCTAATACAGATGAAAACCAGGTGCTTGCGCAGCAGCAGCTCGCTGCGTGGGATGCCTTTTGTGTTAAGTTAGCTTAAGATTGCCTCTTCATGAGTAATTAAGCCAGCTTATTTATAAGAAATGGCACTCTCTGATGTGATTTTTCAACACCCTTAAAAGCTGTTTTGCTTCTGGGGAATCATCCGTTTTTATCGTTAACTTTAAAGCAGTTCAGACGAGGACTGCTTTTTGGTTAAGATCGGTTAACAAATACCTGGTCTTTTAGATTAAGCAAACTTATTTAAAGAGCAATCTAAAACAGGCTTAATTATTGTAATGCATTAAGGTAAGAGTTGTGTTGTATTAATTATTTATTAATGTAAGGTTTAAAGCTGTCCTAACCTGAGCTACTATTTTGCTTAAGACCGCTTAATAGCTCTGTTAGCCTTGCAATTAGGGCTGCTTATCTTAAAAAGGGTAATCTTTTTTTGTACCCCTTTTTAGGATTGGGACCTCAATGGAGCTTAAAATGCACATCTGTGCACATCTGTGCTAATTTTGCTTTGAGCCGGCTCCAAACTCCCCACTGACCTACTTGGTTACAATGCGCCTGTCAGCTAATCTGGTGCGAGAGCTGGGTGTGGCCTAAGTGCTTGCTAGTCCTGTCTTTACAGCCTATTTCCGTTTTTGCTAGCTGTGCTAGACAGACGGGTTAGGCTTTTTATGTTTGTTATTTTTCTTGCTTTACTCCTCCGGTTAATTTCTTTTTTAAAAATTTTTTTCCTGGTCGGTTGATTTGCTCAAAGGGTGTCTAAATCGGCATAGGCATCGGTTTTGTTGAAGTTATGGGCTCAGCGATTTTCCCAGAAAGCCCGAAAACGGAATTTATGAAAGTTGAAAAATATCTCTGAGGTCAGTATAATGTAATAACAGCTAACCAGAGATGTGGATTTACCTGACTTGTCAGTAGGGTGATGAACCACATGAAAAAAAGTAAGAGTTTATCACCAAAACCTTGGTGATCTTTAGGGGGTGTTTGAAAAGATGTGGGCATCTAGCAGATGATACCACATGGCGTAAGCGATATACGCTTTGTGAAAGTAGTGGAAAGAGAAAAAAATAGGAGAAAAAATGGCAGTTCTAGTTTTAGGCGGGGCAGGGTATATTGGCTCGCACATGGTTGATCGCTTAATTGAGTCGGATCACGAAAGAGTAGTAGTGGTAGACAATTTGGCGACAGGTCATCGCGCAGCTGTTCACCCTGAGGCCCGTTTTTACCAAGGCGATGTGGCTGATCAAGCGTTCATGAAGCACGTTTTTCAAGAAAATGATGAAATCGACGCTGTGATTCATTTTGCCGCCTTTTCGCAGGTGGCTGAATCGATGGTCAGGCCATTGAAATATTTTGAAAATAATACGGTAGGCTTAGTCAAGCTATTAGAGGTGATGGAGGATTTTGCAGTTCGTAAGCTCATTTTTTCGTCCTCTGCGGCTATTTATGGGATTCCTGAAGAGCTGCCAATAAAAGAAAGCACACCGCAAGCCCCTATTAATCCTTATGGGGAGAGCAAATTGATGATGGAAAAGATCATGAAATGGTGTGATAAAGCTTATGGAATCAAATTTGTAGCCCTACGGTATTTTAATGTGGCTGGTGATAAACCAGATGGGAGTATTGGCGAGGACCATCAGCCAGAGTCCCATTTAGTCCCTCTTGTCCTTCAGGTAGCACAGGGCATGCGGCCTAAGATTACCATTTTTGGCAATGATTATGACACCTTGGATGGCACGAACGTTCGGGACTATGTCCATCCTTTTGACCTGGCTCAGGCCCATAGTTTGGCGATTGATTATTTACGGCAGGGTAATCCATCACGCGCTTTTAATCTAGGGTCTTCAACAGGCTTTTCGAATTTGGAGATTGTTGAAGCCGCCCGCCAAGTCACTGGGCGACCGATACCCTTTGAGTTGGGTTCGAGGCGACCGGGAGATCCAGATGTTTTAGTGGCTAACTCAGATGCTGCGCGAGAAGTTTTAGGCTGGCAGCCAGAGTTTGACACGATTGAGCAAATTATCGAAACGGCCTGGGCTTGGCATTCCCGCCACCCAAATGGCTATGAAGATCAGCTTTAGTGTAAACGCGCATTGCTTTAGGTAAGCACTGGCAAGTGATCACTTGATTGTAAGCTAGGCGTTTAGATTTAAAAATCAGACTTGCTGCAAAGTTGTTGTAGAAGAGCTTTCAGATACTGCTGAAAGCCAAGATGATTGTGGTAGACAACTTTGCTGTAAACTATTTTTTACAATTTCTTTGGAACGCCGTTTCATTTTACTTGCCTGATTTTTCGCCAGAGCAGTAACATGAAAAAAGTTAGTAGCTAGCTGCTGATCTGGCGCGAGTTGGGATGAGTGCAACGATTTATGCAAGCGCTTTGTAGGAAGTTTCGGTGAATTTGCCTAGGTTAGTAGCGCATTGCCTTGGTGATGCAAGCGCTTTGCAGAAATTTGCCCAGAGTTGCTCGTATCAGTGTCCAATGACCCTCAGGTGCTGTTAACGTTTTGCAGGATTTGTGGAGAGCCTGCCTAGCGGTAGTGGTATCCTGTCGTTGCGTTAGCTTGACTCAAGCCTATTTCTAGTAGTGCAAAAACTTCGTGTCTGTTTCATTTTTTGGCCGTTGCGCCTTCCCGCTTTTGTCTACCTTATTGTGTCTTGTGTCATATTCAGGCCTAATAGGGCGTCTAAGACCGGCTGACGCCACAGAAGAAGCCTAGAGAGGCAAAAAATGTTGCAGCCCTTACAGGGCCTTTCTGATACCATATAGGCTAAAAGTGCAAATGGACCTATTTTGTTTCAGAAAATGTGACAGATAAGCGCCGACTCAGGTCGTGATTTTTCTGCAAAATGACAGAGAAAAAATGATGCATGTCAGGCAAAATAAGGCTCGTTTTTGCTTGTGTGGGTCTATGTTCCAAAAGCGAGCTGCAATCTGCAGCCGCTAAACTCGGTTGTTTCTAAAAATACAGCCCAGACAGCACAGCTGTTTGCTTGGATTTTCTGAAAAATGACAGATTTTCAAAAAAGAAGCATGTGTTTTTTCTGAAAAAGCGACCCCTTATTACTGAAAATATCAGAAAAAATAGCAACCAGGTTGACAGCTGTCAGCGATAGGAGTTTAGATAGGTGCTTACTTGACCGCCCATGCAAGGCTTTATTTGCCGATATCTTGTCCCCAAGCATATATGATGTTTCTGAGATTTCTCGCCCACTCAAAGCTAGTCTAGGGTGACGTTTTTGCCGTCACCTAAGGCTTTGCTGGATTGTGAGCTGTACTCTCTTGTCAAAGAGAGAGGAGTCTAGTTGCGTGACCTTCCCTTGCTATGTTGTTATTATTTTGATATAGTTAGACCAGATGATTATTTAGCAATAAGGAGAAATTATGGGATATACAACGATACTGATGTTTGTTGTCATGCTAGGGTTGATTTTTATCATGCAACGGCAGCAAAAAAAAGCAGCAGCTGAGCGCCAAAACCAGCTGAATTCCGTGCAAAAAGGCGACGAAGTGGTGACTATTGGTGGTCTTTATGCTTTGGTTGATGAGGTTGACACCGAGGCTAAGAAAGTGGTCTTGGATGTTGATGGTGTTTTCTTGACTTTTGAATTGGCAGCAATCAAGCGCATTGTAACCAAAACAGGAGTTGGTGAAACCACCCCAGCAGTGGAACCAGCAGACCAACAAACGACACCAGTAGCAGATGATAACCTGCCTGTAGCTGAAGAAACAGCTGTAGAGGCCATCCAGCCAGAAGAAACAGCAATTAGTGAAAAATAGGCGCACGTTTGTGGCCACTCACTCAGATCGGCTGAGCAAAGAGGGTAAAAACCTGACAATCCAGGCTTTTACCCTCTTTTTTTCCGAGAGGAATTGATAAAAGAAGAACCAAAAATGGGGAAATGTGGTAAAATAAAGGATAAGTATGCAAATTAAGGATAAAACATGTTTGGGATAATTGGAAAAACAAAAAAAGTTACAATAGACAAAGTACCAAAACATATTGGTATTATCATGGATGGCAATGGCCGCTGGGCCAAGAAACGCTTGAAACCACGTGTTTTTGGTCATAAAGTGGGCATGGATGCTTTACAAGAGGTTACCATTACCGCTTCGCAAATGGGTGTCAAGGTCTTGACAGTCTATGCTTTCTCAACAGAAAATTGGTCACGTCCGCAAGATGAGGTCAACTTTATTATGAACCTTCCTGTGGAATTTTTTGACAAATTTGTTCCTGAATTAGATAAAAACAAGGTTCGCATTCAGATGATTGGCGAGACCCGCCGCTTGCCAAAGGAAACTCTAGAGGCTCTAAATGCGGCTGTTGAGCAGACCCGCCGCAACACCGGATTGATTCTCAACTTTGCCTTGAATTATGGCGGCCGGGCAGAAATCACCAATGCTGTCCGCCTCATTGCCCAGGATGTGCTTGATGCTAAGTTGAATCCTGATGATGTCACAGAAGATCTCATCGCCAACTACCTCATGACAGATCATCTCCCCTATCTCTACCGCGATCCCGATTTCATCATTCGGACAAGCGGCGAGTTGCGCCTGAGCAACTTTTTGCCTTGGCAATCAGCTTACAGTGAACTGTATTTCACACCTGTTTTGTGGCCGGATTTTCGCCGGGCTGAATTTATCAAGGCAGTGGAAGAATACAACCGTAGGCACCGCCGATTTGGTGCAATCTAAAAGGAGATAGAACATGAAAGTACGTATTATCTGGGGAGCTATTGCGGCAGCTATTTTTATCCCCTTGTTGGTTATTGGTAACCTCCCCTTTCAACTCTTTGCTGGTCTACTAGCCATGCTGGGTGTCTCTGAAATGTTGCGCATGAAGCGCCTCGAGGTTTTTTCCTTTGAAGGGATTTTAGCGATGCTTGCGGCATTTGTCTTGACGGTTCCTATGACCAATTACTTGAGCTTTTTGCCGATTGATGCAAACTTTGCTTGCTATGGTTTCATTGTTTTTCTCATCTTAGCAGGCACGGTCTTTAATAGCGAACGCTATTCCTTTGAAGATGCTGCCTTTCCCATTGCAGCTAGCTTGTATGTCGGGATTGGCTTTCAAAACCTAGTTAACGCGCGTTTGGTCGGTGTGGATAAGGTTTTATTTGCCCTCTTTATCGTCTGGGCAACCGACATGGGCGCCTATTTCGTAGGACGCAAAATCGGGAAACGCAAGTTATTACCCCAAGTCTCGCCCAATAAAACCATTGAAGGCAGTCTTGGAGGAATCGCTAGCGCAGTGGTGGTTGCTTTGGTCTTTATGTTGATTGACCATAGCGTTTATGCCCCCCATGCTCTCCTAACCATGCTTTTGTTTGTGATGCTATTTTCTCTCTTCGCCCAATTTGGCGACCTAGTGGAGAGTGCCATCAAACGCCATTTTGCAGTCAAAGATTCTGGAAAACTCATCCCTGGTCACGGAGGTATTCTCGATCGATTTGATTCCATTATTTTTGTTTTTCCCCTTATGCATCTCATTGGCTTATTTTAAGCCTTACGTGTTAAAGCAAGCAATGCTTACCGTTAGAACATTAACATAAAAAAAGAAAAAGAAGGAAAGGAAAAAGATGCTAGGCTTATTAACCTTTATTATCATCTTTGGCATCCTTGTTGTGGTTCATGAATTTGGCCACCTCTATTTTGCCAAAAAATCGGGCATTTTGGTGCGCGAATTTGCAATAGGGATGGGGCCAAAACTCTTTTCTCACCGAGACAAAGAAGGCACCCTCTACACCATTCGTAGCTTGCCCCTGGGAGGCTATGTGCGAATGGCTGGCTGGGGGGAAGATAAAACCGAAATCAAGATCGGTACCCCTGTCACCCTCACGCTAAATGCCCAAGGTTTGGTCAAACGGATCAACCTCTCTAAAACCAAACTGGACCCTACGAGCTTGCCGATGAATGTCACTGCTTATGATTTAGAAGATCAGCTGATGATTAAAGGCTTGGTCTTAGACCAAGAACAGACTTATGCGGTAGCTCATTTTGCAACAATTGTCGAAGAAGACGGCACAGAAGTTCGCATCGCCCCTAAAGATGTCCAGTACCAAAATGCCAGCTTGCCTGGCCGGATGATGACTAATTTTGCTGGGCCCATGAATAACTTTATCTTAGGGGTTATTGTTTTTACCATCTTGGCTTTTGTGCAAGGCGGCGCCTTAGACTATAAGACCAATCAAGTACGGGTGGTTGATAAGGGAGCGGCTGCTCAAGCTGGTATTCAAAGCAATGACCGTATTTTGAGCGTTGGTAAGTACCAGATCTCCAATTGGCATGATTTGACCAGCGCTGTCGATAAGGCCACTAAAGGCCTATCAGCAAATGAAAGCCTCCCCGTCCGGATTGACCATGCTGGCAAGCAAAAAGAAGTCTTGGTTAAGCCGCAGAAGGTTTCTGGCCACTATGCTCTAGGTGTTTTGGTCCCCTTACGGACAAGCCTTAAAGATAAGCTTTGGGGTGGGGTGCAGATGTCGGTGGATGGGGCCTTGGTGATTATACGAGCCTTGAAAAATCTCGTCACCGGCTTTAGCTTGAACAAGCTAGGTGGCCCTGTGGCCATATATCAGATGTCCAATCAAGCAGCGAAAAACGGCATCGAATCAGTCCTATCCTTGATGGCTCTGCTCTCTATTAACCTAGGGATTTTCAACCTCATTCCCATCCCGGCTCTAGATGGCGGTAAAATTTTGATGAATATTATCGAAGCCATCCGACGAAAACCTTTGAAACAAGAAACCGAAACCTATATTACGCTCGCTGGAGTAGCCATCATGTTGGTCTTGATGGTTGCAGTAACATGGAATGATATTATGCGAGCTTTCTTTTAAAAGAACACGAACGAAAGGAAGGCGGTTCCTTCTTTGCTAGCTGATCTAGCTGCATAGTGTCATGTCTTAGGGAATAACGCCTAGGAGGCAAGGAATCGTGAAAAACACATGAAACAATCAAAACTGTTAATTCCCACCCTGCGCGAGATGCCTAGCGATGCCCAGGTAATCAGCCATGCTTTGCTGGTGCGCGCAGGTTATGTGCGTCAAGTTTCTGCTGGTATTTATGCCTATCTGCCTTTAGCTAATCGAACCATTGAAAAGATTAAAGGCATCATACGTGAAGAGTTCGATAAGATCGGCGCAGTGGAAATGTTAGCACCAGCGCTACTGAATGCGGACCTCTGGCGTGAGTCAGGCCGCTATGAAACGTATGGCGAAGACCTCTACAAGCTTAAAAATCGTGAACAATCAGATTTTATCCTAGGTCCCACACATGAAGAAACCTTTACGACCTTGGTTCGTGATGCTGTCAAATCTTACAAGCAATTGCCGCTTAACCTCTATCAAATCCAAACCAAGTATCGTGATGAAAAGCGCCCTCGTAACGGCCTTCTACGGACACGTGAATTCATCATGCAAGACGGCTATAGCTTCCACCAAAGCTATGAGGATTTAGATGTCACTTATGAAGACTACCGTCAGGCTTATCAAAATATTTTTACCAGAGCTGGTCTAGACTTCAAGGGGATTATTGGCGATGGCGGAGCTATGGGAGGCAAGGATTCCCAAGAATTCATGGCTGTCACCCCAAAACGCACAGACCTCAACCGTTGGCTGGTGCTTGATAAATCAATTGCTTCGATTGCAGAGATTCCAGCAGATGTTTTAGCAGAGATCAAGGCAGAGCTTAATAAATGGATGGTTTCTGGCGAAGACACTATTGCTTATTCTAGTGCCTCTCACTATGCTGCTAATCTGGAAATGGCTACCAGCGCCTTTCAAAAGACCAATAAGGTCTCTGCATATGCAGACTTAGCAGAAGTGGCTACTCCAGATTGTAAGACCATTGATGAAGTGGCTGACTTTCTCAAGATTGCCCAAGAAGAGACCATTAAGACCCTCTTGTACATTGCCGATGAAAAGCCTGTTGTTGCTCTGCTAGTGGGTAATGACCAGGTCAATGAGGTCAAACTAAAGAACCATTTGGCCGCTGATTTCTTAGCACCAGCTAGCCAAGAACAAGCTTACCAAGTCTTTGGCGCCCACTTTGGTTCGCTTGGTCCTGTAAACCTTGATTCGGCCATTCCCATTATTGCCGATCGAAATATTCAAAACCTAGCCAATGCCGTTGCTGGCGCCAACAAAGATGGTTACCATTTAACCGGTGTTAATCCAGAGCGTGATTTTACAGCCGAATATGTGGATATTCGAGAAGTCAAAGAAGGCGAGCTTGCACCTGATGGTCAAGGTAGCTTGCAGTTTGCTCGGGGAATCGAGGTGGGCCATATCTTTAAGCTAGGTACCCGCTACTCAGATAGCATGGGGGCTACTGTCTTGGATGAAAATGGCAAATCACAACATATGATCATGGGCTGCTATGGTATTGGCGTTAGCCGTATTTTATCAGCGGTGATTGAGCAACATGCTCGCATCTTCGTTAATAAAACGCCTAAGGGCGTCTATCGTTTTGCTTGGGGCATTAACTTCCCAGAGGAATTAGCTCCGTTTGATGTGCATTTGATTACGGTCAACACCAAAGACGAGGTGGCCCAGACTTTAACAGCTAAGATTGAAAGCGACCTCGTAAGCCAAGGCTATGAAGTCTTGACCGATGATCGTAATGAGCGTGTCGGCTCTAAATTCTCTGATAGTGACCTTATTGGCTTGCCAATTCGTGTGACGATTGGGAAAAAAGCCAGCGAAGGCATCGTCGAAGTTAAAATCAAAGCAAGTGGTGATAGCATTGAAGTTCATCAGGAAAACCTGATTGAAACATTAGAGATTTTGACCCAGCATCCCTAAAAAACCAGACCTAGCTTAGCTTTTTGCCGCTGCGGCGTTACTGTTTTAGTTCTGCTCATGTCACAAAAAATGTCAATTGAAGTGGGAAGAGCAAAAGCGAGGTCTAAAAGCTAGGCAAGCTGATTCATTAGTGGTCTCGGTGGACAATGTCTCACGCCACCACAGAAAAAAAGCCCTAAAAGCTGGGACAAGCAGTCTCAGTTTTTTGCTGCCTTTGCATTTAAAGCTTCCTGGTTCCTAGTAGGCTTTCGAGCTTACTAAGGGTGCTCTTGATTTGTACCGCAGGTGGGTGGTAGGTTACGATCTCTTTTCTATCTTTTAAGGATCTACCTTGTCTCGTGTTTTGTTAGCGAGCTGGACAAGGTCAATTCTTCAGATAGATGATCCAGCAATGGCCGCAGAAACGTCGGACTTTTCAGGCAGGTTGTGGTATACTCAAAGAAAAAAGCTTGTTAGGAGATGATTTATGAAAACAAGAGCAGAACTAAAACAAGAAGCCAAAGCAGCCTTGAAAGGCAACTGGGGCTGGGCGATTGCGATTTCGATTATTCCAACGGCCGTAGGCGGTCTTGGCCAATTTTTAGGCAATGGGATAGCTGATAGCATCTTTCCAGATTCTTTAGATGTTGAGCAGGTGAACTATATTGAGAATCTCTCTGCTTCTGCCCTGTCTGGGATAGCAGCGGTTGCGGTTTTACTGATGCTTGGTTATTTTGGTCTAACCATCAGTAGCCAAAAGGGTTTTCTTGATTTGATTCGCAACCGGCGCAAGTCTGTCCTTGCGACCTTTAAATACACTTTTACGGTTAGACACTTTACGCGCTATCTGCTCCTAAATATCCTCATTAGTATTTTTACCTTTCTATGGACGCTTTTATTAATTATTCCAGGAATTATTAAGGGGTATAGCTACTCACAGGCTAATTTCATCCAAATGGATGCCTTTGAAAAGCAAGAAAAAACCAGCATCACCAGTGCGATTACTAAGAGTCGCGAGCTGATGGATGGCCATAAGTGGGAATTCTTTGTCCTGCAGTTAAGCTTTATTGGCTGGGCTATCTTGGCTTGCTTGACCTTTGGGATTGGCTTTATTTGGTTGACCCCTTATATTGGTGCGACCAATGCGGCTTATTACAACCAACTCTTGCTTGAGCAAGACGGTGTGGCCCTGACAACGTCATCTGGTGATCGTGATGTGATCCCACAAGACCTGGCAGAGCAAAACGAAGTGGACTTCTAGGCTGCCGCTTACTGGCCAACTAAAAAACCAATGGCACGTTTGTTTGCTCAGCTGGTTTTTCCTTGAAGTGGCCCGTTTTAGCTCAACCGAGTGAGCTGCGAAGCAGTGAGGTTTTAAGCCTTGCTGCCTCGCGGTTTTTTTGTGTGCAGGCCCAAGTAGAACCAATGATGCCCAATTAGGGCCAGGCTTTGCCCAGGTTTTGTTAAAATTTAGTTCAAGGTTTGTTTAGGCTTGGTTCAAGTTTTGTTTAGGCTTTATTGGCGAAGCCAGCTAGGCTGAGTAGGCTGGTGGCTTTCTACGTATCTGCGGTGATTGTCAGGCACTTGGTCTAGAGTCGAAAACTGCTCATGATTGTGGTAAAATAGAGTCTAGAAAATCAGGAGAAAACTATGTCAGATTTATTCGTGAAATTAATGGAACAAATCGAAATGCCACTTGAGATGAGACAGTCAAGTGTTTTTTCGTCAGCTGATATTAAGGAGGTTAAGGTCCATTCCTTATCGCGCCGCTGGGAATTTCACTTGGTTTTTGCTCAGCTATTACCCCTAGACGTCTACCGGGAATTACGGCAGCGCCTGGAAGATAGCTTTGCCAAGGCGGACATCAAGGCCAGCTTGCAGGTGTCGGTAGAGACGTTCTCTGACGATCCGGCCCTTTTGCAAGCCTATTATCAGGAGGCTTTTCGGTATGCTCCTTGTGATAGTGCCAGCTTCAAATCCCTTTTTTCGTCTCTAGACGTTGCCGCAAAGGAGGAGGAATTGGTCATTCGGGTGCCTGATTTTGTGGATCAGGAGCATTTTTTGAAGAATCACTTGCCTAATCTAGCTAAACAGCTCAGCCTATTTGGCTACCCGCTGTGGCCGATTAAGCTGGTCTTAGACAGTGATAAGAGCCAGGCTCTCAAAAAAGATTTTACGACTAGTCGTAAACAGCTATTAGAAAAGGCTTTTCAGGAAAATCGCCAAGCCCAACAGTCGCTTGAGGCGCTCCAGCCGCCAGCTGAGGAAACCAGTCCACAGCCGGGTTTTGACTATAAGGAACGTCAGGCGAAGCGTCAGGTTGGTTTTGACAAGGCACCCATCACTGCGATGAGTGAGATTGTCACCGAAGAAAACCGCATTGTTTTTGAGGGAATGGTGTTTGATGTTGAGCGCAAGACCACGCGGACAGGTCGGCACATTATCAATTTCAAGATGACTGACTACACCTCTAGCTTTGCCATGCAAAAATGGGCCAAAGACGATGATGAATTGCGCAAGTATGACATGATTACCAAGGGGGCCTGGCTGCGCGTTCAAGGAAACATCGAAAATAACCCTTTCACGCGCAGTTTAACGATGAATGTGCAGCAAGTAAAAGAAATCGTCCATCACGAACGTAAGGACTTGATGCCAGACGAGCAAAAGCGTGTTGAATTTCATGCTCATACCAATATGTCCACCATGGATGCTCTGCCCACTGTGGAACACTTGATTGACACTGCGGCCAAATGGGGCCACAAGGCGGTGGCGATTACTGACCATGCCAATGTGCAAAGCTTTCCCCATGGCTATCACCGGGCCAAGCGAGCTGGGATTAAAGCAATTTTTGGTTTAGAGGCCAACTTAGTAGAAGATAAGGTCCCCATCTCCTACAACCCTGTATCGCTTGATTTGCACGAGGCCACCTACGTTGTTTTTGACGTTGAAACCACCGGTCTATCTGCCATCCATAATGATTTGATTCAGATTGCAGCCTCCAAGATGTACAAGGGAAACATTATTGAGCAGTTTGACGAATTTATCAATCCAGGTCACCCTTTGTCGGCCTTTACGACAGAGTTGACCGGGATTACGGATAATCATTTGATTGGGGCTAAGTCCTTACCAGAGGTGCTTGCAGCGTTTCAGGCCTTTTGTCAGGGTACGGTGCTTGTGGCCCACAATGCTTCTTTTGACGTTGGCTTTATGAATGCTAACTATGAGCGCCATGGGCTTTCTTTAATCACTCAGCCGGTGATTGACACGCTGGAGTTTGCCCGCAATCTCTATCCAGAGTACAAGCGCCATGGTTTGGGGCCACTAACCAAACGTTTTCAGGTCTCGCTTGAGCATCACCACATGGCCAATTATGACGCGGAAGCCACGGGTCGCTTGCTCTTTATCTTTTTAGAAGAAGCCAGAGAAAAGCACCATGTGACTGACTTGGTCGATTTAAATACTAAGCTTGTGGCGGAAGATTCTTATAAAAAAGCGCGGATTAAACATGCAACGATCTACGTGCAAAATCAAACCGGCCTAAAGAATATGTTTAAGCTGGTCAGCTTGTCCAATGTTACCTACTACGAAGGGGTCCCCCGTATTCCTCGGACGGTTTTAGATCAACACCGTGAAGGGCTCTTGCTGGGGTCGGCCTGCTCAGAAGGCGAGGTCTTTGATGCTGTTATGACCAAGGGGGTTGATGCCGCTGTTGCGTTAGCAGCTTACTATGATTTTATCGAAATCATGCCGCCAGCTATTTATCAGCCACTTGTGGCGCGGGAGTTGATCAAGGATCAGGCTGGGATTGAGCAGGTCATCAAGGATTTAATCGAAGTTGGAAAAAGAGCCGATAAACCGGTCCTAGCAACGGGCAATGTTCACTATATTGAGCCTGAAGAAGAAATCTACCGGGAGATTATCGTTCGTAGCTTAGGCCAAGGAGCGCTGATTAACCGGACCATTGGTCGTGGAGAGGGAGCTAAGCCAGCTCCGTTGCCTAAGGCCCACTTTCGCACCACCAATGAAATGCTGGACGACTTTGCCTTTCTGGGTAAAGAGCTAGCCTACCAAGTTGTCGTGCAAAATACTCAGGACATGGCAGACCGTATCGAGGAAGTCGAGGTGGTCAAGAACGATCTGTACACACCTTACCTGGACAAGGCTGAGGAAACGGTTGCTGAATTAACCTATAAAAAAGCCTTTGAAATCTACGGCAATCCCTTGCCTGATATTATTGATTTGCGTATCGAAAAGGAGCTGACCTCTATCTTGGGCAATGGCTTTGCTGTGATTTACCTCGCCTCGCAGCTTTTGGTGAATCGTTCCAACGAACGCGGCTACTTAGTTGGCTCGCGGGGTTCGGTCGGATCTAGCTTTGTTGCGACCATGATTGGGATTACCGAGGTTAATCCCATGCCACCGCATTATGTGTGTCCTAAGTGCCAACACTCCGAATTCATTACCGATGGTTCAGTTGGTTCAGGTTTTGACCTCAAGGACAAGGTTTGTCCGCAGTGCGGCACGCCCTATAAAAAAGATGGCCAGGACATTCCCTTTGAAACCTTCCTTGGTTTTGATGGTGATAAGGTACCCGATATTGACTTGAACTTTTCAGGTGATGATCAGCCTAGCGCCCACTTGGATGTGCGTGATATTTTTGGTGAAGCCTATGCCTTTCGGGCAGGGACAGTTGGTACGGTCGCTGAAAAGACCGCCTATGGCTTTGTCAAGGGGTATGAACGCGACTATGGCAAATTTTACCCTGATGCGGAGGTTGATCGACTAGCCACCGGAGCGGCTGGGGTTAAACGCACTACCGGTCAACACCCAGGCGGTATTGTTGTTATTCCTAACTACATGGACGTTTATGACTTTACCCCAGTCCAATACCCAGCCGAAGACATTACGGCTTCGTGGCAGACGACCCACTTTAACTTCCATGATATTGATGAGAACGTCTTAAAGCTTGATATTCTGGGTCATGATGATCCAACGATGATTCGCATGCTGCAAGATCTATCAGGCATTGATCCCAAGGAAATCCCAGCTGATGATCCTGATGTCATGGCCCTTTTTTCTGGTACTGAAGTGCTTGGGGTGACACCTGAGCAGATTGGCACGCCTACGGGCATGCTTGGCATCCCTGAGTTTGGCACGAACTTTGTTCGAGGAATGGTCAATGAGACTCATCCCACAACCTTTGCCGAGTTATTGCAGCTGTCTGGCCTTTCACACGGGACAGACGTGTGGCTGGGCAATGCCCAAGACTTAATCAAAGAAGGAACCGCCACCCTAAAAACGGTTATCGGCTGTCGGGATGACATCATGGTGTACCTCATGCATGCTGGCTTAGAGCCCAAGATGGCTTTTACCATTATGGAGCGCGTGCGTAAAGGCATGTGGCTCAAGATTTCCGAAGAAGAACGCAAGGGCTATATTGCTGCTATGAAAGAAAACAATGTCCCTAATTGGTACATTGAATCCTGTGGTAAAATCAAGTACATGTTCCCCAAAGCTCACGCGGCAGCTTATGTATTAATGGCTCTGCGGGTGGCCTACTTTAAGGTCCACCATCCTTTGATGTATTACTGTGCTTATTTCTCAATTCGGGCTAAAGCCTTTGAATTAAAAACCATGAGCGCTGGCCTTGGCGCTGTCAAAGCACGCATGGAAGACATTGCTCAAAAGAAAAAAAATAATGAAGCCAGCAATGTGGAAAATGATCTCTACACAACCTTAGAAATTGTCAATGAAATGCTAGAGCGCGGTTATACCTTTGGCAAATTAGACCTCTACCATAGTAGTGCCACTGATTTTCAAATCAAAGGCGACACGCTTATCCCGCCTTTTGTGGCCATGGAAGGATTGGGCGATAACGTTGCCAAGCAGTTAGTTAAAGCACGCGAAGAAGGCGAATTCCTCTCCAAGATGGAGCTGCGTAAGCGCGGCGGTCTCTCTTCAACCTTGGTTGAAAAAATGGCAGACATGGGCATTTTAGGCAATATGCCAGAAGACAATCAATTAAGCTTGTTTGATGATTTCTTTTAAAGCTACTATCTTTTTGCAAAGATTGAAAAAATGACCTACCAACCGCAGTTCAACAAATTGATTTTATTACTAAGTAGTGATATTATGAAAAGAAAACCTAAGGAGACCAAATGGTAACATTTAAAAATTCCGCCGTAAAAGCGATGGTGGTCATGCGAAAAGCCTTTCGAACGGTGGATGCCCGCGTTTCGGAATCCTATAAACCTTATGCTTTGACACCGACGCAATTTGCGGTTTTGGATGTCTTATATGCAAAAGGCCCTCTAAAGATTGGGGAATTGATTGACAGTATGTTGGCAACTTCTGGCAATATGACTGTTGTTATTAATAACATGGTCAAAAAAGGCTGGGTCAAACGAGATGCCTGTCCCAATGATAAGCGTTCCTTTCTTGTCACCTTGACAGCAAAGGGCCAGGCTGTTATTGAGCAAGCACTGCCAGCCCATATCGCCCAGGTGGAGGAAGTCTTTTCAGTGCTAACGCCAGCAGAACAAGAACAATTGATTACGCTTCTCAAAAAATTTAAAAAAAGCTGAGACCTTTTCTTTGACTTTACTAACTAGTAGTAATATAATCACTATATAGTAATAAAAATCACTGAAACACCAAAAGGTCCAGCTTGCAAGTGGGGATTACTGCTTGCTTGCCCAGTGAAGCAAAAGGAGAAGAAACTATGTCATTTTTAGAATCATTAAAAGCACGTCGGACAATCTACGCCATGGGACGCAATGTTCAAACCCCCAATGAAGAACTTGTTTCAACCATCAAAGAAGCGATTCGTCAGTCTCCATCAGCGTTTAACAGTCAAACATCACGCGCTGTTATCCTTTTAGATGAAGAAGTTTCAACATTTTGGAATGAATTGGTTGCGACCGATCTTGTAGCTACCATGAAAGAGCAAGGTGCTCCAGAAGAAGCCATGGCCGCTACTAAAGAAAAATTAGCAAGTTTTGGTGTTTCAAAAGGAACAGTTCTCTTCTTTGAAGACCAAGATGTGGTTAAGGGCCTTCAAGAACAATTCCCATTGTACGCTGAAAACTTCCCTGTATGGTCAGAACAATCAACCGGTATAGCTGCTGTCAATACCTGGACAGCACTTGCAGCAGAATATGGTCTTGGTGGTAACCTCCAACATTATAACCCAGTTATTGATGCATCTGTTGCTGCTAAGTACAATGTGCCAGCTAACTGGAAATTACGTGGTCAATTGAACTTTGGTTCGATTGAAGCTCCAGCAGGTGACAAAGACTTCATGAACGATGATGAGCGTTTCAAAGTGATTGGCTAATGCCTGTACCAGCTAAAAAATAGGCCTCTAAATAAACTAACCGATCGACATATTGAGCCGTCTTGATAGCTACCCCACTCACTGGATTAGTCCATTGAACAGGGTATATCACTTGGCTTTAGTGTGTCGGTCGGTTTTTTCTTGCGCTTTTTTTTGGGAAATAGCTGAGCTGTAACAGAAAAAATGGGCAGGTAGCGATTAGTGCTTAGGACAGCAAATGCCTGTAAGCTCCTAGCTAGCTGCTAGCTTAAGTGCTCGCTGCGACTGGCCTGGCCTTGGGTTTTGCTAGCTGGGGCTGCGCAGCCATTTTCACCCAAACAAAAAAACTGCTTAGACCTTGCTAAGCAGCTCGTGCTGACTCTAATCAAGCAGCAGCATGTCGTCTTTGACCTCAAAAGGTTTAAGTTCATTGATGCGATCATAAAACAAGATGCCATCAATGTGGTCAATCTCGTGTTGGACAACAATGGCGTTGTAGCTTTTGAGTTTGACGCGATGTTTTTCACCATGCTTATCATAGTATTCCACAGTGATACGAGCGTGGCGTACGACATAGCCATCAACCACGCGGTCCACAGATAAGCAGCCTTCACCTTCAGCGAGCGCAGCCTCTTGAATGGAGTGAGCCACGATTTTAGGATTGTACATGATTTCTTGCAGGCTATAGGCCTCTTTAGGGGGCTTGCCTTCGCTATCTTTGGGATTAGGCACTAAAACGGCAATGATGCGCTTTGAGATAGCTACTTGTGGGGCAGCTAAGCCAACGCCACCACGTAAGCCAAGTTTTTCTGCCATTACGGGATCTTGAGAATGCTTTAAAAATTGCATCATTTTTTCCCCAAGAAGAATATCCTCATCAGAAAGGGGAAGGGCAACGTCTTGTGCTTTAGCACGCAGAGTAGGGTTGCCTTCGCGGATAATATCCTTCATGGTGATGTTATGACTGGGTTTTATGAGTTTATCTTGTACAGACATTCTTTCTCCTTTATCTATTCTTTGCGTTAACTATACCATATTTTATAAAAATTTAAAAGAAGGCAGAGGTAAAAGTAACGATTTCAATAGCTGATGCTGTAGCTGTTGGCAGAGTGATAGGCTCCTTGTGATTGCTTGATAGATGCAGAACTCAAATAAAAATATTAGGAGATTTGCACATTGATGGCTAGGCTTATGCGCTAGAATTGGGTATACTGGAAGTAACTATAAAAAACGAAAGCATTGGTTATGAAATCCTTCCTTGAAAAGTTTAGTCTATTAAGTCTCTCGCTTATGATGATTTCCCCGTTTTCTGTCTCGCCAGCCATCCCCCAAATGATTCGCTATTATCAGAGGTATGGTTACCAGGAGGGCGCGGTTACACTTTTATTTTCCTTATCTTCTTTTGCAATCTTAGCGACCTTATTACTAACGCCTGTTCTTAGCCGCTGGCTCAATGAGCGTCAGACGATTATTTCAGGGTTGCTCTTGATTGCTCTGGGAGGGACGCTGCCTGTCTTTAGCCAAGCCTATCAGCTGGTCTTTTTATCTCGCCTCATCTTGGGCTTAGGTATTGGCTTGATTAATGCGCGAGCCATTAGTATGATTAGCGAACGCTTTTTGGGGACCCAGCGCATTAAAATGCTGGGTTACCGAGCTTCTGCAGAGGTCTTAGGCTCAGCAGCCTTTACCCTGCTGGCTGGTTACTTGCTGGTTTTTGGCTGGTCCAAGGCCTTTATGATTTACGCCTTTTCGCTCTTTATCTTGCTCTTGTATCTGCTCTTTGTCTCTCGGCCCGAGCCGCAAGAGCCTGGTTCTAATCCTGTTTTGAGCAAATCGCCTCTTAGTAAAAAGCAGATGGTGTACATTCTTTTACTGGCTAGCTACGCTGGCTTTGTGATTGTCGTGAATACAGCTACCACTCTTCGAATTCCAGTTGTGATGACCGAATTACAGATTGGCACAGCCAGCCAAGCCAGCTTGATTCTTAGCCTGATGATGCTGACAGGTATTCTTGCGGGTATGAGCTTTAGCTTAGCCTTGCAGTGCTTTAAGCAGCATTTAGTCGAGGCTTTTGCCATTCTTTTAGGCCTTAGCATGTTGCTCCTCTGGCAGGGGGATAATTTGGTTTGGATAACAATGGGTGCCCTCTTAACCGGCTATGTCAATAGCATCGCAGTGACTGCTGTCTTTCATCGCTTGGCTGAGCGGATGCCGGGCAATCAGCTCAACCAGGCCACGACCTTGGTTTTACTGGGCTGCAATCTCGGTGGTGGTGGCGCCGCTCTTGTTTTACAATTGCTCGTTGCCAAGTCCCACCAAGCGACCACTCCCTATCTCATTTTTGCCATCTTGAGCCTCATTCTTGGTATCCTTATCTTTTTTATGCGACCTGCCCTGGTGAACTACCTAAGCGATTAAGCAGCCAAAGGTCCTTACTTGACCTCCTTAACAGCTTTTGATACAATGAGATAGTCGTTAAGACATACCAACTTTTTCTTGGTTTTAGGCAGGCCAATCCTAAGACTCGGATTAAGCAAAAAAAGGAGACTTTATTATGGCAATCTCAAAAGAGAAAAAAAATGAAATCATCGCGCAATACGCACGCCACGAAGGCGATACCGGTTCTGTAGAAGTTCAAGTAGCCGTGCTTACTTGGGAAATCAACCACTTGAACGACCACATCCAAAAACATAAAAAAGACCATGCTACTTACCGTGGCTTGATGAAAAAAATCGGTCACCGTCGTAACTTGTTGGCTTACCTACGTCGCACAGACGTTAACCGTTACCGCGATTTAATCCAATCACTTGGACTTCGTCGTTAATAGTTTCAGAAAGAAAACCAATAGCTTAGCCTAGTCTTACCAGTCTTTAGACCGAGCAGACCCTTGCTTAATGCCTGACTTGCTAGCTGTCTATCGGTTATAGTTGAAAACGAGAAAATGCCTCAGCAATGAGGTGTTTTTTGCTGGCCAGACCCTTTGGCTACTAGGAGTACCAAAAAGTAAAAGAAGGGTAGAGGCCTAAAAATGGCAGATTCAAAAAATAAAGTTTATAAAAATAAATGACGCGAAAGAAGAAAAACGAGAAGTGAAAATAGGCAATTGACAACAACCGGAACTTGAAAAAGCACATTATCTATTGATTTTTGTAATAAGCTCATATATCTTTAAAAAAGACAGGATTTGAGCTTTAAAAGCCTTTCCCATTCTCCTATAATACTCTGAGTAGAAAATATTAGTTACCTTACGATATTTTTAATCACAAGGAAAAAGGAGAGAAAGACAATTGAAAACGACCACACCCAAGCGCCTTAATCGGCTAGTTTGCCGCTATGGCTTGACTTCGGCGGCCCTATTACTAACCCTCGGGGGGGGGTAAGCGTAAAGGCTGAAGAAGGAGTCAAATCAAGAGACACGGTAATAGCAGGACTTAGAAATGCAACTGCAAATTTAGAAAAACATCCAATTCCCCAAGTAGATCAATATGTTAAGCCAAATACCAGATTTTTAGGAGGTAATGACTACACAACTCCATCAATTCGTGCGTACTTACTCCAATTATACACATATCTGACAGAGGTACAAAAACGTGAAAATAAATGGAGAGAATTACTGTTTGATGGCATTAACGGGGAAGCTCTTCGAGGCCCTAAAGGAGATCGTGGTGAAACTGGTCCTGCTGGCCCGCAAGGTCCGCGTGGTGATAAAGGCGAAACCGGTGAGCAGGGACAAGTCGGCCCTCAAGGTCCAGCCGGTAAGAATGGAGACCGTGGTGAAACTGGCCCTGCCGGCCCCGCTGGTCCAATTGGTCCCGTAGGTGCACGAGGCCCTGCTGGTCCCCAAGGTCCGCGTGGCGATAAAGGCGAAACTGGTGAGAAGGGACAAACTGGAGAACGTGGTCTTCAAGGTGTTCCTGGTCCGCAGGGTCCTGCTGGTCAAGATGGCGCTAAAGGTGAACGCGGCGAGGTCGGCCCTAAAGGTGACAAGGGTGAGCAAGGCTTACAAGGCCTCCAAGGTGAGCGCGGTGAAAAAGGCGATCAAGGAATCCAAGGCGAGCGCGGTGAACAAGGTTTACAAGGAATCCAAGGCGAACGCGGTGAAAAAGGTGACCAAGGCCTCCAAGGTGAACGCGGCGAAGCTGGTCCTAAGGGTGACCAAGGTCCGCGTGGTGAGCAAGGGCCCCAAGGTCCGCAAGGCACACCACAAAGCCCAGACAAGCCAGAAGAACCATCACCCCATACACCTGAGCAGCCTCAAGAGCCGCATAAGCCAGAGGTGGAACCACCCCATGCCCCAGAGCAGCACCGGCCACAGGTTCCTAGTCAGCCTAAACAACCTCAAACACCTGAGCAAACGCCTCAAGACCGACCAGCTCCACAAGGTCAGTCAGCAGCGCCAACTGCTCCTAGTCGTCAGCCTCAGTCAGTGCCAGTTCAGCCTCAGCTAGCCCCAGCGCCAGCTAGACACCAGCACTTACCAGCGACTGGTGAGCAGCGCCAGCCATTCTTCACAGCGGCGGCCCTAAGTGTCATGGCTATGGCGGGTGTTCTCACACACAAACGTAAGGAAAATAACTAACAATCCTATTTTACAAACCACTACTAAAAAAGGTGTCTGTGCCCGTTCTGCCAGAGTCAAGCACAGGTGCCACCCACTCTTACTGAGTGATTAGAGTCCTTTCATCTAGCCTTTGAGCAAGAGGAGAGGACCAACTGCCAAGGACAAGGGAAGAGCCGACTCACTCTCCCCTTGTTTTTTGTTGTCTAAGCAAGCTTGGGCTAATAACAGCGACCCCAAGCGCATTGGTTTTTGAGGGTGGGCTCCTCGCTTTTCAAATAGCAATGTCAAAAACGCCTCAGCAATGAGGTGTTTTTTCTATCATTTGGCAAGCGCCATAAGGGATTTCTTTAGCAAAAAGTTTAGCGTAGCTTCCCTGAGCGGGTGCTATCAGCTATTTTTTAGTTGTCAGCCTTTCCTGGTCTTTCTTGCTGTTAAGTGATTTTTGGGAGTCTTCTCGATTATCTTGCTAGCTGCTTTAAAATAAGGCGTGAAGCTGCTGAGACCAGCAAGAGTCCAATTGTCTGTCTGAGCTAGCTCCGCGAGTTTGGACCCAATTAGGATTGAAAATGAAAACGCTTCACTTTATACTAATAGATAGGAGGAGATACCATGTTATCCCATGAGCTCATCAAAAAATTTCAGATCTTTTCCCAGTACCCTGAGCATACCTTGGAAGAATTTGGATCCATCTTACAAGTGAGCCGTCGCCAGCTACTGACGGATATTGCTCGTATCAATGAGAGTTTAGCCCGCTACGGCTTTCCTCAAATAACCTGTAATCAGTCAAAGGTTGGTGTTCCCCACATCACAGAAACAAGCTTGTTTGAGCGTCTGATGCCTGAGATGACCGACTATCTCTTTCAAGCCGAAAGACCAGCAATGCTTACTTTGTACTTGCTGCTGGCTAAAGACTTTGTGGCTATCACGCATCTGGAGAGCTTTGTGCAGGTTAGTCGCAATTCCATCCTGACGGATCTTAAGCTTGTGCGCAAGTGGACGCAAGACTATGGTGTCCAGCTAGTCTATACCAGACAAGAAGGTTATTACTTTGTCGGAGATGGGCTTGCTTTGCGGCGACTCTTGGAAGCCACGATTGCACACTTGCTGACCTATTCCACAGGGAAGTGGTTAATCACCTATGTGCTGATAACCTTAGACCTCCCCTGCCCAGTTGAGGAGCTGCATGCTAGCTTGCTTCGACTGGGTAACCGCTATGGCCTTGTCTATATCGCTGAAAAGATGAGAGGCTTGGCCTATGTTTTAGCCTTGTTAAGCCTCAACCCCTTTTGGCAACCCCTTCCTCGTCAAGGTGTGATGCAAAAAGAAGCTGCCTTTAGTCAAATCGCGCTGCTATTAGCTGACTTACTAAAAGGCTACCCCAGCCTTGAGCAGGAAGCTGAATTTATCCTGACGCGTCTCATTGGCTGTATCCAAGGAGATTTAGAGTGGGGTTATCATGCCGCTATCTATCAGATTATGGAGGAGATCATCCAATCCGTCTCTGTTAATACAGGTCTTGTCTTAAATGATACGCCATCACTGCGCAAGAATTTATACAGCCATTTACTGCCAGCCTATTATCGTATCTATTATGATGTGGAACTCCACAATCCGCTCAAGGACCAGATCAAAAGTCAGTATGCCTCTCTTTTTTATCTGGTTAAGCGCAGCTTATCACCCCTAGAAAAGCAACTAGGCAAAGCTATTAGTGAAGATGAGGTGGCTTATTTTACCATTCATTTTGGTGGGCGGTTGGAAAAGCCAAAGGCCAGTGAAAAGACACATTTGGTGGCTCTTTGTGTCTGTCCTAATGGGATTAGTTCGTCTTTGATGTTGCATGCGGAGTTAAAGCAGTTGTTTCCCCAATTGCAGTTTATTGAGATCCATCAGTTAGATAAGATTGCTTTGCTGGATGCCAGCACTTATGACTTGGTCTTTTCCACGGTTCATTTTCCCTGTCAAAAGCCAGTCTATGTGACGCAGCCGATTATGGGAGCTGTTGAGCGATTGATGTTAAAGAAAATGGTTTGCCGGGACTTTAACATTCCCTTGGCCAATCAGCTGGCACTGGATGAGTTGTTGGCTATTATTGATAAACACGCAACGATTAATAATCAAGAAGAGCTTGCTTATGATCTGTCAGACTATTTGATTGGCAATCATTTTGAAAAAGAAATTGGAGGACTTGGTCTATTGGAACTATTGACAGAAGATTTTATTCAACAAGAAACAGCCGTTTCCAATTGGCAAGAGGCGATTAGTCTAGCGGCTCGTCCCTTACTTGAGCATGGATTTATTGAAAAGCGCTATATTGAGGGCATGATTGCCTCTGTAAATGAACTGGGTGCCTATATTGTCCTTGCACCTAAGGTGGCAGTGCCGCATGCTGCCCCTGAACAGGGGGTGCACCACTTGGGGATGTCCTTATTACAACTCAAACATCCTGTAAGCTTTGATCTTGCCCATGAGGGTGATAATGACAAAGACGTCCAGCTCATCTTTGTCTTAGCTGCGGTTGATTCGACCGCACATTTAAAAGCTTTACAAGAATTAGCAATGATTTTAGAAGATGATGAGCAGATTGCTGCTTTGATTGCCGCACCAACAAAGCCAGAAATCCTTGCCATCATTCGCCAGATTATTGAAGAAGGAGATGCATAAAATGAAAATTGTAACTGTTTGTGGTAATGGTATCGGTAGCAGCCTCTTGCTACGTATGAAAGTTGAAGCTATTGCTGCTTCTTTAGGGATAGCAGTAGATGCGGAATCGTGTGATTCAAATGCTGCTGTTGGGAAAGGAGCAGACCTCTATGTGACTGTTAAGGAATTTGAAGATATTTTCCCGCAAGGCACCAAGGTGTGTATCGTTAAAAGTTATACCAATCGCAAAAAAATCGAAGAAGACCTCGTTCCTGTCTTAAAAGAAATGAGTGGTATGGCTTAATGACTGCAAGTATCCTCGATCACTGGATAGAAAGGACTTTCGTATGGAAGCATTATTAGCATTTTTTAGAGATATTTTAAAGGAACCGGCCTTTTTAATGGGCTTGATTGCTTTTGCTGGCCTGATTGCTTTGAAAACACCTTGGCACAAAGTCTTGACTGGCACGTTGGGCCCTATTCTTGGCTATCTTATGTTATCAGCAGGGGCGGGTGTCATTGTAGCTAATCTCGATCCTCTGGCCAAATTGATTGAGCATGGTTTTGGCATTACAGGAGTGGTGCCAAACAATGAAGCCGTCACTTCCGTTGCCCAAAAAGTCCTCGGAGTGGAAACTATGTCAATCTTAATTGTTGGCCTGCTCCTTAACCTAGCCTTTGCCCGCTTCACGCGCTTTAAATATATCTTCTTAACAGGGCACCATAGTTTTTTCATGGCCTGCCTCTTGTCAGCTGTCCTTGGTGCTGTTGGTTTTAAGGGAAGTCAGCTGATTTTGGTGGGTGGCTTCATTTTGGGTGCCTGGTCGGCCATTTCCCCAGCCATCGGACAAAAATACACCCTCAAAGTTACGGATGGCGATGCGATTGCACTTGGTCACTTTGGCAGCTTGGGCTACTATCTTGCTGCTTGGGTAGGAAGCAAGGTCGGCAAAGGCAGTAAGGACACTGAGGATTTGCAGATTTCTGAAAAATGGAGTTTCCTCCGCAACACAACAATCTCCACTGGCTTGATTATGGTTATTTTCTACCTAGTCGCAACCTTAGTCTCAGTGCTACGCGATGCATCGGTAGCCACTGGTCTATCAGCAGGTCAAAATCCATTTATTTTTGCTATTAAGAGTGGTTTAACCTTTGCTGTGGGTGTCGCCATTGTCTATGCGGGAGTTCGGATGATTTTAGCCGACTTGATTCCTGCCTTTCAGGGTATTGCCAGCAAGTTAATCCCTAATGCTATTGCGGCAGTTGATTGTGCAGTCTTTTTCCCCTATGCACCAACAGCTGTTATTTTAGGGTTTGCTGCTAGTTTTGTCGGTGGTTTGCTGGGTATGTTAATCTTAGGTGCTGCTGGTGGCGTGTTGATTATCCCAGGTATGGTTCCTCATTTCTTTTGTGGAGCGACAGCAGGGATTTATGGCAATGCCACGGGAGGCCGACGCGGAGCCGTGCTAGGAGCTTTTGCAAATGGTTTGCTTTTGGCTTTCTTGCCTGCTCTTCTCTTACCGGTTCTTGGCCGATTAGGTTTTACAAATACCACTTTTGGTGACATTGATTTTGGTGTCTTAGGAATCTTACTTGGTCGATTAGGTGCTTCACTAGGCCAATTGGGAATCTATCTCGTGGTTGGTTTGGTGGCCCTTGTTTTAGTGGTGCCTAACGTTTTATCTCATTCAAGCGAAGCCATTAATAATGTCAGTGATAACAACTAAAGCTATAGGAGGCAAGTATGAATAATCCATTAACAATAAAAGTATTCTCAGATGGTGCCGTTCTAGACACCATGTTAAAGGACCTGGACACGGGTTTGGTAACTGGTTTTACGACCAATCCTAGTTTGATGAAAAAGGCCGGTATTAGTTCCTACCTTGGTTTTGCCCAGGAGGTGCTTAGCCATATTAAGGACTACCCAGTTTCTTTTGAAGTTTTTGCAGATGATATTATCGGCATGCGCCAAGAAGCCAAACGGATTGCAGAACTTGGTGACAATGTCTATGTCAAAATCCCTGTGGTGAATTCTAAAGGCCAATCAACGGCCAGTCTGATTAAAGAACTTTCTGAGCAGGGGATTAAGTTAAACGTCACAGCCATTTTTACCTTGGATCAGGTGCGTGAAGTAGTTGAACATTTAACCGCTGGTGTGCCTGCTTTTGTCTCGGTTTTTGCTGGCCGCATTGCTGATACGGGTGTTGATCCAATGCCCCTAATGGCTGAAGCTGTGCAGATCTGTCATCAAAAAGCAGCGATCGCGTTGCTTTGGGCTAGCCCGCGTGAAACTTTCAATATTTACCAAGCCAATCAGCTCGGCGTTGATGTTATCACCTGTACCAGTGATTTAATAGCTAAATTATCATTAAGAGGCAAGGACTTGGAGCACTATTCCTTGGAAACAGTTCAAGCCTTCTTAGCAGATAGCAAGAGTCTGGGCTTTAAGATTTTAGAAGATGAGAATCTGCCGTCGTAAGCCTCATTAAAAAACTCCTCTTTGAAGGAGCTTTTTTAGTACAGAAATGTCAGTGAGAATAAAAGACAACCATGAATTTTTTAGGAATTTATGGTAAAATTGTGAAGATACGTCGTTTGATACAAAGAGGAGTTGATCAGTAAGTGTGACCGATTGCTTTTTGTAGCAAAACAACGTAGAATCTCGAAAAATGCTGAAAGGAAGAGTTTGCCTTTTTCAAAAAAGGCGAGAAACTTAAGGAATCATACATGTCCAAACAAACGTTTACAACCACTTTTGCTGGGAAACCTCTTGTTGTAGAGGTCGGCCAAGTCGCAAAGCAAGCCAATGGCGCTGTCATTGTCCGCTATGGTGACTCTACCGTGCTTACAGCTGCTGTCATGTCTAAGAAAATGGCCAGCGGTGATTTCTTCCCCCTCCAAGTCAACTATGAAGAAAAAATGTACGCAGCCGGTAAATTCCCAGGAGGCTTTATGAAGCGCGAAGGCCGGCCATCAACTGATGCGACGCTGACCGCTCGCTTGATTGACCGCCCCATCCGCCCCATGTTTGCCGAGGGTTTTCGTAACGAAGTCCAAGTGATCAATACCGTTCTTTCTTATGATGAAAATGCTAGCGCCCCAATGGCAGCGATGTTTGGCTCTTCATTAGCCCTATCCATCTCGGATATTCCCTTTAACGGCCCAATTGCTGGTGTACAGGTTGGCTACAGTGATGGGGCATTTATCATCAACCCAGACAAGGCGCAAAAAGAAGCTTCGCTATTAGAATTAACAGTCGCTGGGAGCAAAGCGGCCATCAATATGGTCGAGTCAGGTGCACAAGAACTATCAGAAGAGATTATGTTAGAAGGCCTTCTTCGTGGCCACAAAGCCATCCAAGACCTGATTGCCTTTCAAGAAGAGATCGTTGCCGCTGTCGGTAAAGCTAAAGCTGAAGTGGAACTCCTGCAGGTTGATGCGGACTTACAGGCAGAAATAATCGCTACATACAATGCTGACCTCCAAAAGGCTGTCCAAGTCGAAGAGAAAAAAGCACGTGAAGCTGCAACAGAAGCCGTCAAAGAAGAGGTTAAGGCCGAATATGAAGCCAGATTTGCCGAGGACGAGGACTTGCCTACCATTATGCGGGATGTGGCTGAGATCCTGGAGCAAATGGAACACGCTGAGGTCCGGCGCTTAATCACCGAGGAGAAGATTCGGCCTGATGGCCGTAAGGTCGATGAGATTCGGCCTCTGGACGCCCAAATTGACTTTTTACCAAAAGTTCACGGCTCAGGCCTCTTTACCCGCGGTCAGACGCAAGCCTTATCAGTCTTAACCTTGGCTCCAATGGGTGAAACACAGATTATTGATGGTTTAGAACCAGAATATAAGAAACGCTTCTTGCACCACTACAATTTCCCCCAATATTCTGTCGGAGAGACCGGACGTTATGGTGCAGCTGGCCGCCGTGAGATTGGCCATGGTGCTCTTGGTGAACGTGCTTTAGCCCAGGTCCTACCAAGCCTAGAAGATTTCCCGTATGCCATCCGTTTGGTGGCTGAGGTCCTCGAGTCCAACGGCTCATCATCACAGGCTTCGATCTGTGCCGGAACCTTGGCCTTGATGGCCGGTGGTGTCCCAATCAAAGCTCCCGTTGCTGGGATTGCCATGGGCTTGATTTCTGATGGGACCAATTACACTGTCCTAACTGATATTCAAGGGCTAGAAGACCACTTTGGTGATATGGACTTTAAGGTAGCAGGAACCCGCACAGGTATCACTGCTCTCCAGATGGACATTAAGATTGCGGGCATTACCCCACAAATCCTGGAAGAAGCCCTGGCTCAGGCTAAGAAAGCCCGTTTTGAAATCCTCGATGTGATTGAAGCCACCATCGCAGCTCCGCGGCCAGAATTGGCTCCTACAGCTCCTAAGATTGATACCATTAAGATTGACGTGGACAAGATTAAAGTGGTTATCGGCAAGGGCGGTGAGACCATTGACAAGATTATTGCTGAAACCGGCGTGAAAATCGATATTGATGAAGAAGGCAATGTCCAAATCTTCTCAAGTGATCAAGCAGCCATTAACCGAGCAAAAGAGTTAATTGCAGGCTTGGTGCGCGAAGCGAAGGTTGGTGAAGTTTACCATGCCAAGGTTGTGCGCATTGAAAAATTTGGTGCTTTTGTCAATCTCTTTGACAAGACCGATGCACTTGTGCACATTTCAGAAGTTGCCTGGACAAGAACAGCCAATGTTGCAGATGTTTTAGAGCTTGGGGAAGTTGTGGATGTTAAAGTCATCAAAGTGGATGATAAGGGCCGGATTGATGCTTCAATGAAAGCTCTCTTGCCACGTCCACCAAAGCCTGAAGCCACTGAAACAGCGACTGGCTCTACGAAACACTCTAAGAGTCATCGCCATGACCGTTATGCTCATAAACCTGAGCCTCATACTCCTAAAGATAAAACACAACTAGAAAATCATGACTAAAACTGCTATTAAAGAACTCGATCTTCGCCTGCGGGCCTTTATCCATGCCCCTGACAATTTTCTTGATGGTGTGGGCCTAGTAGATGCCCTGCACCAGTGCCCGGTCTTAGCTGCTAAAGAACCCTACGCGATTGATGTAGAAGGGCAAAGAGTGGTCCCGGTCTTTACCGATGACACCGACCTGGCCTTTTTTAAGGAGGAACAAAAGAGTGCGCAAGACCACTATTGGATGGAACGTTCGGTGGTTGCCTTAGTAGAAGAGGCCATCTCAGTGGGTGCGACAGGACTTGTTTTTAATCTGAAGAAAAAAGGTGATTTTGGAAATTCAACCATTTTCCAAAATAATGAATTGATTACATTTATCAACACTTACACCACTCTTTTGAATCAAGTCATGAGCGATGCTAATCAGGCAGCACAAGCTATGGACAAGGTTTATTTTGTTCCAGTTTTTGTCTTGCCACGCGACGACCAGCATTTTGATCGCCTGTTTCCGACCATGTCAACACCAGAGGGCAAAAGCTATGTTCCAGCTTTTACCAATTTAACCAGTCTGGCTAAGTGGTATAACCAGGACGACTTTGGCGGAGCTTTTCGCCGTGGCCAGGGTGTTATTTTAGCTTGGACAATTCAAGACATTTATCAGCCGCGCAATGGTGACAACGAGGTTGACGACACCTATGGTGTTGTCATCAATCCTTTTGATGAGCAACAAACCCTCATTGATTGGACGACAATCACCGAATAAAGGAGGCATCATGGGTTGGTGGAAAGATAGTATCGCAATTGTCAAGGAACAAGATCCAGCGGCGCGTTCATCACTTGAAGTGATTTTAACTTATCCAGGGATTAAGGCCCTGGCCGCCCACCGCTTATCACATTTTCTTTGGCAACATCATTTTAAGTTACTAGCACGCATGCATAGCCAATTTTGGCGTTTTTGGACCAATATTGAAATTCACCCGGGTGCACAAATTGCCCCTGGAGTCTTCATTGATCACGGGGCGGGCCTAGTGGTTGGCGAAACTGCAATTGTTGAAAAAGGCGCCATGCTCTACCACGGTGTCACCCTTGGTGGTACAGGAAAGGATGTTGGTAAGCGCCATCCAACAGTTCGCCAAGGTGCCTTGATTTCAGCCCATGCGCAAATCATTGGACCAATTGAAATTGGTGCTAAGGCCAAGGTTGGAGCAGCAGCTGTCGTTTTAAGCGATGTACCAGAGGACGTAACAGTAGTTGGTGTTCCAGCTAAAATTGTTCGCGTGCATGGGAAAAAAGATGAGCAGGTGATTCAGGACTTGCAGCAGCACCGCGAGGCGGCCTATTCTGCATTAAAAAAATAAAAATAGGTGAAAATGCTATTTGAACAAATCAGTAATGATTCTTTGGACGAGACAGGACAAATAAATGATTAAAATTTATGATACACTGACACGCACATTAAAGGACTTTGTTCCCATCAATGAAAATCTTGTCACGATGTATATCTGTGGCCCTACGGTTTACAACTACATCCATATTGGCAATGCGCGATCGGCTGTGGCTTTTGATACGATTCGCCGTTACTTTGAATACACGGGATTCAATGTAAACTATGTGTCAAACTTTACAGACGTTGATGACAAGATTATCAAGGCAGCAGCCAAAGCAGGCATTTCTCCTAAGAAACTGTCTGATCGATTTATTGCTGCTTTTATCGAAGATACCAAGCAATTAGGAATAAAACCAGCTACCAAGCACCCTCGGGTTATGGATTATATGGCGGAAATTATTGCTTTCATCGAGGAGCTAGTGGCAAAAGGCTTTGCCTATGAGGCTCAAGGTGATGTGTATTTTCGTGTTCGCAAATCGCCCAACTATGGTCGCTTAGCCAATAAAACCCTAGAAGATTTAGAGGTGGGTGCTAGTGGCCGCATAGATAGCGAGACGGCCTTGAAAGAAGATCCGCTGGATTTTGCTCTGTGGAAGGCCGCTAAGCCTGGTGAGGTTTCGTGGGATAGTCCCTGGGGCTTTGGTCGGCCGGGTTGGCATATTGAATGCTCGGTCATGGCTACAGAAATTCTGGGTGCTACGATCGACATTCATGGCGGTGGGGCGGATTTAGAGTTTCCTCATCATACCAATGAAATTGCCCAATCTGAAGCAAAGACTGGTCAACCTTTTGCCAATTACTGGATGCATAATGGCTTTGTCAATGTGGACAATGAAAAAATGTCCAAGTCACTTGGCAACTTCATTACGGTGCATGATTTGCTCAAAACAGTGGATGGCCAGGTATTGCGCTTCTTTTTGGCGACCCAACATTACCGCAAGCCTATTAATTTTACAGACAAAGCTCTTCATGATGCGCAGATTAATCTCAAATACCTTAAAAATACGGTGCAACAGCCCTTCACAGGACATGCCCCTCAAGGAGAGATTGAAGAATTCATTTTTGAGTTTAGGGCGGCGATGGACGAGGATTTCAATGCGCCAAATGGCATTACTGTTATTTATGACTTTGCTAAGTGGATTAATTCGGGTCACTATACCGCCAATGCCAAAAAGGAACTGGAAAAAATGCTAGCCGTTTTTGGGATTGCTTTTCAAGAAGAAGAGCTTGATGCGAGGGTTGAGGCCTTAATCGCTGAGCGCCAAGCAGCCAGAGAGCAAAAAGACTTTGCACGTGCTGACCAGATTCGCGACCACTTAGCTGCGCAAGGCATTAGATTACTAGATACTAAGGACGGCGTGAGGTGGAGCCGTGACTAGTGTGGATGTCAGACTTATTAATGGTATTGCCCTAGCTTTTGAAGGCGACGCTGTTTACTCTTACTACATTAGGCGTCACTTGATTTTTCAAGGGCAAACCAAACCCAGCCAGCTGCATCACAGATCAACCAGATATGTTTCAGCCAGGGCTCAAGCCCAGCTGATTCAGGCGATGTTGGATCAAGGCCTGCTGACCGAAGAAGAGATAGCCTACTACAAACGCGGCCGCAATACCAAGAGCCATACCAAGGCCAAAAATGCCGATGTCATCACCTACCGAATGTCCACTGGCTTTGAGGCCGTGATGGGTTATCTGGATATGACAGACCAAAAGCAGCGCCTAGAAGAATTGATTGCTTGGTGCATCAATTATGTTGAACAAAAAAACAAAAAGTGATGTGAAGGTGGTGTCAAACGATTAGGTCTAAGGGCTCTGGCACGTGCCTCACTCCAGATAAGTAATTAAGGCTTGGGTAAAGATCCCAAGCTTTTTTAGTCTGCTTTGGTCTTTGCCCCTTACTAAAAATGGTGCTAGTCATTAACCTTAAAACTTGCTTTTTTAAATCAAAACTTTACAATGAAGGTGTAGAAACTTTTACTAAGGAGGAAAAGCATGAAAGCAGCAAATAGATTAGCAACTCTAAGCACAGCAGTGGTAGCCGGAATTTTGTTATTAAGTACTGCCCCACTAGCACAAGCACAAGAAGCCAGTGTGCCTTTTGCCTCAACAAATCCTAGCCCAGTCATCACAACCAAAGCGCTGCAAGTACAGGCCCAGATGCGCCCCAACCAAACCATTGTGGATACGACGCTTCAACTAGCACCGCCATTAACCAAAGGCGGAAAGTTAGAGATAGCCCTGCAAGATCAGGCCGGGCACGTCCTTGCTCGGATTCCCTTTGAGTTAGCACCAGCCATTAACCAAATGTCAGCTTGGTTTGACCTAAACGGTTATAGTGCTGGTACGTACGCTATTCACGTGACGCATACGGATGCCCTAGGACATCTAACCCAACAAAGCCAGCTTTTCCATTATTCAGGACACGAGGACTCGCGACAAGCCTAGGCTTTGCTTTTACCCTAACTAACTACCAACGGCCCTGGCCCTAATCTGTGGCTTTAGCCTATGACCTAATCTACAGCCCTAACCTAGCTTGGGATGTGATCAAACAAGTTGGCACCTGACTAACTTGTGTCATCGCATCCTTTTGCTTTTTTCGCCCACTCTAGTCAAGCTTTTACTTAGAATCATGGTATAATAGAAGATATGAAAACAAAAGAAGTGACTGAAACCCATGATGATATTGTCTACGGTGTGCACGCTGTTAGCGAAAGCCTAGCGGCTAATACTGGCAATAAGCTCTATATTCAAGCAGACCTACGGGGTAAAAATGTTGATAAAATCAAGGCCCTTGCCGCCCAAAAGAAAGTCTCCATTGCTTGGACGCCTAAAAAAACCCTGTCCGAAATGACCCAAGGAGCTGTGCACCAAGGTTTTGTACTGCGCGTGTCAGCTTTTGCTTATGCTGAGCTAAAGCATTTATTAGCCAAAGCAGAAAAAGAACCAAACCCGCTTATTTTAATCCTTGATGGCATTACCGATCCGCATAATCTCGGCTCGATTTTGCGGACAGCTGATGCCACCCAAGTTTGTGGCTTGATTATCCCCAAGCATCGCGCTGTTGGTGTTACGCCAGTGGTTGCTAAAACCTCAACTGGAGCAGTAGAGCACGTGCCGATTGTCCGTGTGACCAACCTCAGTCAGACCATCGAGCTCTTAAAAGCACAGGGGTTTTGGATTTTTGGGACAGATATGCAGGGGACACCAGCACATCAATGGCAGACGGCAGGAAAGCTAGCACTGATTATTGGCAACGAAGGTAAGGGACTTTCTCACAATCTCAAAAAACAGGTTGATGAAATGATTACCATTCCCATGCAAGGCCATGTGCAAAGTTTAAATGCCAGTGTTGCGGCAGCTATTCTCATGTATGAGGTTTTTCGTCATAAGCTTTAGGAGAATCGCCAATGAAAAAACGTCTCTTACTGGTTGATGGTTACAATATGATTGCCTTTTGGCAGGAAACCCGCCTTTTATTTAAAACCAACGAACTGGATCAGGCCAGAACAGTCTTGCTGAACAAGCTAAACAACTATGCGCATTTCGAAAACATAGAAATTATCTGTGTCTTTGATGCCCAATTTGTGCCCGGGGTGCGGCAGCGCTATGACCAGTACATGATTTCTGTGGTCTTTACAGAAGAAGACGAAACAGCTGATAGCTATATCGAGCGTACCGCAGCTGAACTAAATACCGCTCTAACATTGGTTGAGGTGGCAACTAGTGATCTCAATGAACAGTGGACTATTTTCTCACAGGGCGCTCTGCGCGTGTCAGCGCGTGAATTGGAACGGCGTGTTAATACTGTCAAGTCAGACTTAGATACCATGTCTGCTTCTATAGATGCGAAAAAGCCCAAGCTCGGTCCCTGGGATGACGGACAATTATCCAAATTACAGGATTTGTTAACGAAACTGTGATGGTAAAGCAGGCTAGCTATCAGAGCGCTAGCCCTAGCTTTTTTCCATTAATCATTTGACAAATAACACAAGATAGTTTATATTATTATTCGGGCACCTCTTTAAGAGGTCAAAGGCTCCCTAGTAATAGGGAGCTATTTTTATTTTAGAGGTTGAAATCATCCATTTGTTGAGATAAGTTCTTATCATGGGAGTCTCCCCTTTCTCAAAAGGCAAATGACGATTTTTTAATTTAGGAAAATTACCGGTTGATAGCTGGTAAGTAGAGGAGATTTGATGACAAAATATATTTTTGTAACTGGTGGTGTTGTTTCATCCATCGGTAAAGGAATTGTGGCTGCTAGCCTTGGTCGTTTATTGAAAAATCGTGGATTAAAAGTAACTATCCAAAAATTCGATCCCTATATTAATATTGATCCTGGGACAATGAGTCCTTACCAGCATGGGGAAGTCTATGTGACAGATGATGGCGCTGAGACTGATCTTGATTTAGGTCACTATGAACGTTTTATTGATATTAACCTAAACAAATATTCCAATGTTACAACTGGGAAAATCTATAGCGAGGTCTTACGCAAAGAGCGTAAAGGTGAATACCTAGGTGCCACAGTCCAAGTCATCCCTCATATTACGGATGCTTTAAAAGAAAAAATTAAGCGAGCAGCCACAACCACTGATTCAGACGTGATTATTACCGAAGTTGGGGGAACAGTAGGTGATATTGAGTCCTTGCCATTCCTAGAGGCTTTGCGCCAAATGAAGGCTGATGTCGGTTCTGACAATGTCATGTACATTCATACAACCTTACTCCCTTATTTAAAAGCAGCAGGAGAAATGAAAACCAAGCCAACGCAACATTCGGTTAAAGAATTACGTGGCCTTGGTATTCAACCCAATATGTTGGTCATCCGCACAGAGCAACCAGCCGGTCAAGGGATTAAAAATAAACTGGCTCAGTTTTGTGACGTTGCTCCAGAGGCTGTTATTGAATCATTGGATGTTGACCATATCTATCAAATCCCCCTTAACATGCAAGCCCAAAACATGGACCAAATCGTTTGTGATCATTTAAAGATTAACGCTCCAAAAGCAGATATGACAGAATGGTCAGCCATGGTTAACAAGGTCATGAACCTTGAGAAAAAAGTCAAGATTGCCTTAGTTGGTAAATATGTCGAATTGCCAGATGCTTACCTCTCGGTAGTGGAGGCGCTCAAGCATTCAGGTTATGTGAATGATGTCGCGATTGATCTGAACTGGGTCAATGCCGCTGAAGTCACGTCTGATAATATTGCCGAGCTGGTAGGTGACGCAGATGGGATTATTGTGCCCGGCGGCTTTGGCCAGCGCGGAACAGAAGGCAAGATTGAAGCTATCCGTTATGCACGCGAAAATGACGTGCCGATGCTTGGCATCTGCTTAGGCATGCAATTAACCTGTGTCGAATTTGCGCGCAATGTCCTCCATCTCAAAGGGGCCAACTCAGCCGAGCTTGAGCCTAACACGCCCTATCCGATTATTGATATTATGCGGGATCAGATTGATATTGAAGATATGGGCGGCACGCTGCGCCTTGGTCTTTACCCCTGTAAATTAAAGGCCGGATCAAAAGCCGCTGCAGCCTATCACCACCAAGAGGTCGTGCAACGGCGTCACCGCCACCGTTACGAATTTAACACCAAATACCGTGAGCAATTTGAAGCTGCCGGCTTTGTTTTTTCAGGTGTTTCACCAGATAACCGCTTGATGGAAGTCGTTGAGCTCTCTGATAAAAAATTCTTTGTGGCGGCTCAATATCACCCTGAATTACAATCACGTCCTAATCGCGCAGAAGAGCTCTACACCGCCTTTGTCACAGCGGCAGTTGAAAATCAAGCCTAAACACCTTGCACCTTGCTTGGCTTGCTGCTTTCTCATCACTAGTGCTATAATGAAGGAGAAAGGTTAGGCTATGATTGCATTATTACTCCCCTTACTCGAACGAGTAGGTTTAATCATCTTACTGGCTAATCTCTTAATGATTAGCCCTTTTTATAAGAAAATGATGTATGATCGCACCTCCCCAAAGGTGCGCTGGGTTCTCATCATTACCTTTAGTCTCTTTGCCATTATCAGTAATTTCACCGGTGTTCTCGTACCAGCTCCCTTTGAAATCAGCAATGGTGGTGTCGTTAACCTGGCGTCACACACCTCAATTGCCAATACCCGAGCCCTGACGATTGGTATGTCTGGTCTGATTGGTGGCCCCTTTGTTGGTTTTTTTGTCGGCTTGATTTCTGGGACAATCAGATGGCTCCAAGGAGGGACAGCACCCTACACCTACTTTATTTCTTCCCTATTAATCGGGCTACTCTCAGGCTTAGCAGGGAGAATCAGCTTACGAAAAAAAAGCTATCCGCCCGTCTGGCAAGGGAGCCTGTGTGGGGCCTTGATGGAAATTGTCCAAATGCTGTGTATCTTTGTTTTTCTTCCAGACAAAAGGCAGGCCCTGGCCTTGATTCAGACTATTGCCTTTCCTATGGTGTTTGTCAATGCATTAGGAACAGGGATTTTCTTATCGATTATCCTTGGTACTTTAAAGCAAGAAGAAAGCACTAAAGCTATCCAAACACATGATGTTTTGGAATTGGCTAATAAAACCCTGCCCTATTTTCGCCAAGGCTTAACGCCAGATTCGGCTCATCAAGTAGCCAAAGAGATACAACGTTTTATGCGGGTTTCAGCGGTCAGTGTGACCAACCGCAAGTCCATTCTTGCGCATGTGGGGGCCGCAAGTGACCATCATATTCCGGCTAAAGAAATCATTACCGATCTTTCCAAGGAAGTGATTGAAACAGGGGCGATTCATGTTGCTCGTCACAAATCAGAAATTGGCTGTCATTACCCCAACTGTCCTTTGGCAGCCGCCATTGTCGTGCCCTTGTATGTCAAAGGCCAGGTGGCCGGCACCTTCAAGCTCTATTTTACCGATGCGCAGCAATTGACCTATGTCGAAGAGCAGCTCGCCAAAGGTCTGGGTGATATTTTTTCAACTCAGCTAGAACTAGGTCAATTGGCAGTGGAGCAGGGCTTGCTAAAAGACGCCGAAATCAAGTCCTTACAGGCACAAGTTAATCCCCACTTTCTCTTTAATGCCATCAATACTATCTCTGCTTTGATGCGTTTTGACAGTGAAAAAGCCCGCTATTTATTGTTGCAATTAGGCAATTATTTTCGCTCCAACCTGACTAGCACAAGACAAAACCTGATTACGGTAGAAGAAGAGCTAAACCATCTCAAGGCTTATTTGACTATTGAGCAGGCCCGTTTTCCCGACCGCTATCAGGTGGCTATTGAGGTGGAAAGCAAGGAGCTAAACAGCGCCTTAATCCCACCTTTTATCATTCAGATATTGGTGGAAAATGCCTTAAAGCATGCTTTTGCTGGGCGTAAGACTGATAACCATGTGCTAGTAAAACTAAGCAATGAATGCGACAGCATCAAGATAATGGTCAAAGACAATGGTCAAGGCATAGCAGAAGAGTTGCTTGCAAAAATTGGCCATCAAGTGGTCCCTTCTGCTCGGGGAACCGGCTCTGCTTTAGAAAATCTTAATCGGCGTTTGGAGAATTTATTTGGCGAGCAGGCTCATTTTGTGGTGTATTCTAATCAGCAAGGCACAGAATGCCAAATTACCCTACCACTCAATTATCAGAAAGAGGAAAGCTAATGAAAGTTGCAATTATTGATGATGAGCCGCTAGCTCGGATGGAATTGGCCTACCTGATTCAACAAACCCAAATAGCTGATGCCATTTTTGAAGGCGAATCCATCGAAGAAGCCTTACAACTGATTTTGACGCAATCACCTGATCTGCTCTTTTTGGATATTCACTTGACAGATGAGAGTGGTTTGGATCTTGCTAAGACGATCAACAAGGTGTCTCAGCCGCCGCTGATTATTTTTGCAACAGCTTATGATGACCACGCCCTTGAGGCTTTTGAGCTCAATGCGCTGGATTATTTACTAAAACCCTTTGAGCAAGACCGCGTTAAAAAAGCCATGACCAAGGCCCAAGCAGCGCTAGCAGGTAAACAAGTTGCTAAGCAAACGCCTACAAGAGTATTAGCAAATGAGCGGCTGACAGTAGAGACGGACGAACGCATTTATTTGCTGCCTTTTGCTGAGATACTTTATTGTGAAGTCCAAGGGAAAGTCACTACAGTTCATACTAATCAAGCTTCCTATGAAACACAAATGAGTTTGTCGGCCTTAGAGCGCCATCTTGATGTGCCTTGTTTTTTAAAGGTGCATCGCTCTTATATCATCAATCAAGATCATATTAAAGAAATCCAGCCTTGGTTTAATCAGACTTATCAGGTAACCATGTCAGACGGTGGTAAGGTCCCCGTTAGTCGCTCCTACTTAAAAAGCTTTAAGCAGCAGTTGGGGCTGTAAAAAAGCATTTCATGCCAGAAAAAAAGCATTTTGTACTCAAAAGTAAGCGTTTTACTCCAAAAAGAGCTTTTCCAGCTCTTTTTTTACTATACTAAAACCATCAAGAAAACGTTTAAAAAGGAGTTGGCAACAATGAAAAAAACCTATTCCATCATGTATCAAAGTGTTGTTATTGGCGGTATTGTTCTCTTATCAAAATGGATTGAATCCTTGCTTCCTTTTATTATGCCAGCCTCAGTTATTGGTTTGGTCTTGCTCTTTGTAGCCCTTTGTACCAACGTTTTAAAATTAGAACAGGTCGAAAGGGTTGGTGATTTATTAGTAGATAATATTGGCTTGTTTTTCGTACCAGCAGGTGTCTCAGTCATTAATTCGCTAGGCCTGCTCCACGCTCATTTTGTACTGAACTTACTCTTGATTTTCCTCTCCACCTTGCTCCTTTTGGTTGCTACAGGTTGGATGACCCAACTATTGCTGCGCTTTAATCCTAAAGCAGTTGGAAAAACCGCACTCAGCTATGTGTCTAAGCACCAGCATTATGGAAAATCAAAAAAAGCAGCTCATCAACATGTTTATGCTAAATAGTAAGGAGAAAGATAATGTCAGCCTTTATGGAATTATTAAAAACCACACCGATGTTTGGTGTCCTCCTGTCAATTGGAACCTTTTATCTCGGTCAAATTTTATTTAAGAAAACAAATGGCTTCTTCTTATTTGCACCCTTATTTGTGGCGATGGTGCTTGGTATTTTGACTCTAAAGGCCACTGGCCTAAGCTTTGCTACTTACAACAAAGGCGGGCAAATTATTAGCTTCTTTTTAGAACCTGCTACGATCTGCTTTGCAATTCCCCTTTACCGTAAACGCGAGGTTTTAAAAAAATACTGGGTGCATATCTTAGGCGGTATTGCACTAGGTAGTATTGTAGCCGTCTATGGTATTTATCTGATTGCTAGTCTCCTTCAGTTAGGCAAGGTTATCACTGCTTCGATGCTGCCTCAAGCTGCCACTACAGCAATAGCTATGCCGACTTCTAAGGCCTTGGGTGGCTCACCAGAATTAACTTCTTTAGCATGTATTTTAAATGGTGTCATCATCTATGCGCTAGCCAAACCTTTTATTCGCTGGTTTAAGATTGACGACCCGATTGCCCGTGGCCTAGCCTTAGGAACTGCCGGACATGCCCTTGGCGTTTCAGCAGCAAAAGATTTTGGCCAAGTGGAAGAATCCATGGGGTCAATTGCCTTAGTTATTGTTGGGGTTATTGTTACCGTAGTGGTGCCGATTATGAGTAGTGCACTCTTATAAAAAAACAAAGGAGAGGTAAAGCCTTTCCTTTTTGCGAAAAATAAGGTAAACTAGTTAGTATGAAAATAGTTCGATTATCAAAGTACTTAGGCCTTCTTTTACTCGCCTTAACCCTTGTCAGTGTGGGCGCTAGCTTTTATTTTTTTCACGTCGCCCAAGTAAGAGCAGAAAAAAGCTTTATTGACAATGGCAAACGCAAGCCCTCTGATCCCTTGTATGCCTCAGAACAAGCTTTTGATCGCTTAACCGTTCAAAAGAAAACGATGACGCGCGCCAACATCAAACAGGTGGCTTGGTACCTGCCTGCCGCAAAACCATCAGATAAGACGGCAATAGTGGTTCATGGCTTCGCCAATAGCAAAGCCAATATGAAGCCTTATGCCATGTTGTTTCACAACCTAGGCTATAATGTTCTGATGCCGGATAATCAAGCCCATGGGGAAAGCCAAGGGCAGATTATTGGTTATGGCTGGCAAGATCGCCTCAACCTGATCAAATGGACCCAGATCCTTCTTGCGGAAAATCCAAAGACTGATATGACCTGGTTTGGTTTATCAATGGGCGCAGCAACCGTCATGATGGCCAGTGGTGAAGAGGTGCCTCATCAGGTTTCTAGCATCATTGAAGATTGTGGCTATAGCAGTGTTTGGGCAGAGTTGAAATACCAAGCAAAAGCCATGTATAACCTCCCTGCTTTTCCTATTCTCTATCAAGTTTCAGCTCTATCTAAGTTAAAAGCCGGTTTTTCTTACCAAGAAGCCAGCGCCATCAAGCAGCTGCAAAAAAATAAACGCCCTGTTCTGTTTATTCATGGTGACCAGGATAAGTTTGTACCAACCGCGATGGTCTATGACAATTACCATGCCACCAAAGGCCCTAAAGCTCTGTATCTGGTTAAGGGTGCCAAGCATGCTCAATCCTATAAGACCAATCCTTCTGCCTATGAAGAACAGATTGCAAGATTTTTACAGAAATATCACCAATAACTCTTGACAAGTCCCCCTGCTACTTGCTATAATATTTTATGTTGCTACTGAGTAGCGGGGATGGCGGAATTGGCAGACGCGCAGGACTAAGGATCCTGTGATCGCTTTAGATCGTGTGGGTTCAAGTCCCACTCTCCGCATCAGTGATGAGCCTAAGGGCTCATTTTTTTTGCTCTCAAAGCTACCGACTAAAGCAGTTGGAAAACGCTTTATCATAGCCAAGGGCTAGAATTTTTTCCTTAATTGTGCTAGAATGAACAATGTAAACGGGAATAACCCGAAAAATAAGAGGAGGCCTAATAAATGGCAATCGTTTCAGCAGAAAAATTTGTTCAAGCAGCTCGTGAAAACGGCTACGCTGTGGGTGGATTTAACACAAATAACTTAGAATGGACGCAAGCTATCTTACGTGCGGCAGAAGCTAAAAAAGCTCCAATTCTTATCCAAACATCAATGGGTGCTGCGAAATACATGGGTGGTTACAAAGTCTGTAAAGTGTTGATTGAATCATTAGTGGAATCAATGGGCATTACAGTTCCTGTAGCTATTCACCTTGACCATGGACACTACGATGACGCTTTAGAATGTATCGAAGTTGGTTACACTTCAGTTATGTTTGATGGTTCTCATCTTCCACTTGAAGAAAACCTTGAAAAAGCACGCCAAGTTGTTGAAAAAGCACATGCTAAAGGTATTTCTGTCGAAGCTGAAGTGGGTACCATCGGTGGCGAAGAAGACGGAATCATCGGTGCTGGTGAACTTGCACCAATCGAAGACGCTAAAGCAATGGTAGCAGCAGGTGTTGACTTCTTGGCTGCTGGTATTGGTAACATCCACGGTCCATACCCAGCAAACTGGGAAGGTCTTAACCTTGAACACTTAGAAAAACTAACTGCTGCTGTGCCAGGCTTCCCAATCGTTTTACACGGTGGATCAGGAATTCCTGATGATCAAATCCAAGCAGCTATCAAACTTGGTGTGGCTAAAGTTAACGTTAACACAGAATGCCAAATCGCGTTCTCTAACGCAACACGCGAATTTGCTCGTAACTATGACGCAAACGAAGCAGAGTACGATGGTAAGAAATTATTTGACCCACGTAAATTCTTGGCACCAGGTGTTAAAGCTATCCAAGAAGCTGTTGAAGAACGTATCAATGTCTTTGGTTCAGCAAACAAAGCTTAAGCAAACTGCTCAATAATTAAAAAGTAAGGTTTAACGTTTTGTTAAGCCTTTTTATGGTGCCTAAACATAGGCAGCCGCTTTATCTTATCCCTCTTTTTTGTAGCAGACAATTAGCTTTGTAGCAAAAAAGACGCAGAACCTCCCACTGCGGCCTGTTTGTTTCTTCTGTGCTTTTATACGACACTTGCTTTGCACCTAATCCCAGGCAATAATCACAATAGTAGGAGCTGGGCTGGTCAGCTTGGCCGCCTGCCCAGGCTTGCTCCTCAAACACCAAAAAATGACCACAGCAAACCGCTCAGTCATTGTTAAAAAATCGTTGCTATCAGTCACAAACTTCTGCCAGAAACTAACTTACTTCAGCATTCTTAAGCTCAGTCATTGTTAGATTCGCCCAATGAGACCGAGCCGCTTGCTACGTCAGTCAGCTAGCCTAAGGCATGGATTGTGATTGGATAAAAAGTTCAAATTGGTTCAGAGGTAGATAATGCTTGTTGCAAACTAGTAATTGTTCTTGCTGGTAGATATTTTCTTGAATGAGGATAAACTGCTCATCCTCAGATAAAATGTACTTGGTTGCCGAAAAATTCCCTGCGCGGGTGTAATCAAAGAGGCTCTGGGAAAAATCAGCGACCTCCCTTTGATAAATCTGCTGCTCCAGAAAATCTAGCAGTTGATCAGGCTTGTTGAGAGAAATATGGTATTTTGAGATGACTTCGATTGGAATAAAGGAAAGGGTATAAGCACGTGGCCCATCCTCAGTGTGATACCAACGGTCAGAAATAACGACAACAGGTGTTTCTTGCTTGAGTGAAGCAAGGATAGCATCGGCAGGGACTTCAATGCGAAATTCCAATTCGACCTCTTTAATCTCTGCTGTTAGACAAGCTTTGATCGGGTGTTGTCTATTTTCATAGCCGATTTTAGACAAATTGTCAGGAATTTCTCGAATAAAATTTCCCTTTCCACGTTTGTTAATCACTAGATGGTCCTCTTGTAGTAGGGCTAAGGATTTACGAAGAGTAGCCCGACTAACGTTTAATTGCTCAGCTAATTCTGGCTCAGAAGGTAACTGCATTCCGGGAGAATAGGTGCCATCTTGGATCATCTTAAAAATCTTATTGTAGACCTGGACATGTTTTAGTTTTTTTAGTTTATGATTTAAGGCATTATTAGGCATGGGGCTCTCCTGTCTATTAGTTAGTTTAATGGAATGGTTTCAAAAAAGCAAGCAAAAAAATTAACCGCTTTCTTTTTTATAAAAGCGTTTACAAATTCCAACATGTATGTTATTATACAAGTGCATCAATAAAGTAGACAAGACAAAAAGGAGGTCTTTAACATGCAAAACTATTCAGGTGAAGTCGGATTACAATACCATCTCCAAATCCGTCCAGGAGATGTTGGACGTTATGTAATTATGCCAGGCGACCCTAAACGCTGTGCTAAAATTGCGGAGCATTTTGATAATGCCGTTCTTGTAGCTGATAGTCGAGAATATGTCACCTACACAGGTACCCTAGATGGGGAAAAAGTCAGTGTCACTTCAACAGGTATTGGTGGTCCATCAGCCTCCATTGCCATGGAAGAGTTAAAACTTTGTGGAGCGGATACTTTTGTACGTGTTGGCACATGTGGAGGGATTGATCTGGATGTTAAAGGAGGCGACATTGTGATTGCTACTGGTGCCATCCGTATGGAAGGAACCAGTAAGGAGTACGCCCCAATCGAATTTCCAGCGGTAGCTGATTTAGAAGTGACCAATGCTCTTGTGGGAGCTGCTAAAAAACTTGGTTACACAAGTCATACCGGTGTGGTCCAATGTAAAGATGCTTTTTATGGTCAACATGAACCAGAACGCATGCCGGTTAGCTATGAACTGTTAAATAAATGGGAAGCTTGGAAGCGTTTAGGCACCAAGGCCTCCGAAATGGAATCAGCTGCGCTTTTTGTTGCAGCAAGCCATCTTGGCGTACGCTGTGGTTCTGATTTTCTAGTGGTTGGGAACCAAGAACGCAATAGCTTAGGTATGGATAACCCAATGGCACATGACACCGAAGCAGCTATCCAGGTGGCTGTTGAGGCCTTGCGGACACTTATTGCTAACGATAAAGCTCAATAAGGCCAACCTGGGAGGGAATCATGCAGTTTATTTACAGTGTCCTTGGTATTTTACTTGTCCTAGGGATTGTTTATGGTATTTCGTTTAACCGTAAGGGTGTTTCGCTTACATTAATTGGTAAGGCACTTCTGGTTCAATTTATTATTGCACTCATTTTGGTGCGGATACCTTTGGGAGAAAAAATCGTTAGCCTTGTTTCAGATGGTGTCACCAAAGTCATCAACTGTGGACAAGCAGGTTTGAGTTTTGTTTTTGGTTCATTGGCTGATAGTACGGCTAAGACAGGCTTTATCTTTGCTATCCAGACCTTGGGAAATATTGTTTTCTTATCAGCCTTGGTTAGCTTACTCTATTATTTAGGAATTTTAGGCTTTGTGGTGAAGTGGATTGGTAAAGCCGTTGGCAAAATCATGAAATCTTCAGAAGTTGAAAGCTTTGTCGCTGTTGCCAATATGTTTCTTGGTCAGACCGATAGTCCGATTTTAGTGAGTAAATATCTGGGCCGCATGACCGATAGTGAAATCATGGTCGTCTTGGTGTCAGGTATGGGGAGTATGTCTGTATCCATCCTTGGTGGCTATATTGCTTTAGGGATTCCAATGGAGTATCTCTTGATAGCTTCGACCATGGTGCCAATCGGTAGTATCTTGATTGCTAAGATCTTATTTCCCCAAACAGAGCCTGTGCAAAAAATTGATGACATTAAAATGGATAATAAAGGCAATAATGCCAATGTTATTGATGCTATTGCAGAAGGCGCTAGCACCGGCGCGCAAATGGCCTTCTCAATTGGGGCAAGCTTGATTGCTTTTGTCGGTCTCGTTTCCTTGATTAATCTGATTTTGAGTGGCTTTGGTATTCGCCTGGAGCAAATTTTCTCCTATCTCTTTGCACCATTTGGCTTTTTAATGGGCTTTGATAGCAAGAGTATTTTATTAGAAGGTAACCTCCTTGGAAATAAACTCATTTTAAATGAATTTGTTTCTTTTCAACATTTAGGTCAAGTCATTAAGACATTGGACCATAGAACAGCTCTCGTTGCGACCATTTCACTTTGCGGCTTTGCCAATCTTTCTAGTTTAGGTATTTGTGTCTCAGGGATTGCCGTGCTTTGCCCAGAAAAGCGGGGAACACTGGCTCGGCTCGTTTTCCGGGCAATGATTGGCGGGATTGCAGTTAGCATGCTCAGTGCCTTTATTGTTGGAATTGTGACCCTATTTTAAGGATTGTGAACATAAAAAGGAGATGTTACAAGTGGACATTCAGGATATTTTAAAAACGGTAGACCACACGTTATTAGCAACAACAGCAACATGGGAAGACATTCAAGCGATTTTGGATGATGCTATTGCCTATCAAACGGCTTCGGCTTGTATCCCGCCTTCTTATGTGAAGAAAGCTGCGGCTTATGTTGCAGGAAAAACAGCTATTTGTACCGTTATTGGTTTTCCAAATGGCTATAGCACGACAGCTGCTAAAGTATTTGAATGCCAAGATGCGATTGCAAATGGTGCCGATGAAATTGACATGGTGATTAATTTAACCGATGTCAAAAATGGTAATTTTGACAGCATTGAAGAAGAGATTCGTCATATTAAGGCTGCCTGCCAAGATCATATCTTAAAAGTCATTGTAGAGATATGCCAATTAACCGAGGAAGAATTGATTAAACTCTGTGGAGTCGTAACACGTGCGGGAGCTGATTTTATTAAGACTTCTACCGGTTTTTCGACAGGTGGGGCGACCTTTGATGCTGTAGAAATCATGGCAAAGCACATTGGTAAAGATGTGCGCATTAAAGCGGCAGGGGGGATTTCTTCACTAGCAGATGCTGAACAATTTATTAAGCTGGGTGCAGCACGCCTAGGCACCAGCCGCATCATTAAATTGGTCAAAAATCAAAAGGTGCAAGAAGGTACTTACTAGAAAAATAAAGAGAAAAATAGGATTAATAAGTTTAAAATCTCCGATTTTTCATTTGTGGAGGATAAATGATGTCAAAATTTGAACGTATTCATTTGGTAGTTCTTGATTCTGTAGGAATTGGGGCAGCGCCCGATGCTAATCATTTCCAAAATGCCGGTGTGCCTGATGGTGCGGCAGATACCTTAGGGCACATTGC
>NZ_WLZU01000012.1 GCF_009870755.1 Streptococcus halichoeri | reverse complement strand
CAGAAGCCGATAGGCTAGCGCTAGTAGAAGCGCTCAAACTGCTTGATGTTGAAGCGGATTCGGAAGCTGATAGGCTGGCACTAGTAGACGCACTTAGGCTGCTTGATGTCGAAGCGGATTCGGAAGCAGACGTGCTAGCGCTGGTAGACGCACTTAGACTGCTTGATGTCGAAGCGGATTCGGAAGCTGATAGGCTAGCGCTAGTAGACGCACTTAAACTGCTAGACGTAGACGCCGACTCGGAAGCCGATAGGCTGGCACTAGTAGACGCACTTAGGCTGCTAGACGTAGACGCCGACTCAGAAGCCGATAGGCTAGCGCTAGTAGAAGCGCTCAAACTGCTTGATGTTGAAGCGGATTCGGAAGCTGATAGGCTGGCACTAGTAGACGCACTTAGGCTGCTTGATGTCGAAGCGGATTCGGAAGCGGATGTGCTAGCACTGGTAGAAGCACTTAAACTGCTAGAAGCCGATGCCGACTCAGAAGCAGAAGTGCTAGCGCTGGTAGACGCGCTTAAACTGCTAGATGTCGAAGCGGATTCGGAAGCCGATAGGCTAGCGCTGGTAGACGCACTTAAACTGCTAGACGTAGACGCCGACTCAGAAGCGGACGTGCTAGCACTTGTTGACGCACTCAAGCTGCTAGACGTAGACGCCGACTCAGAAGCGGATGTGCTAGCGCTAGTAGACGCACTTAAACTGCTAGATGTCGAAGCTGACTCAGAAGCTGATAGGCTGGCACTAGTAGACGCGCTTAGGCTGCTAGAAGTAGACGCAGACTCAGACATCCGGGTACTAGTTGAAGCGCTCAAACTGCTAGATGTTGATGCCGATTGAGAAGCCGACGTGCTTTGTGATACCGACGTTGCATCAGCCTCACCATGACCGGAATTACCATGTAGAGCAACTCCTGCAGTATAGGTCACGCCTTGAAAAGAACCTCCCAAAGGTTTTAAGCTAGTTGATAGTTTAAGGTTCTCACTCGTTTTTTCACCTTGACCGTCTACAACAATTACGTACGTATTGAACATATTATGTGTAGCCCAATCGATACGTATTTCTTGACTATTTTTTGAAACATTAAAGGAGCTTGTGACGTCTTCAAATTTGCTTGGATTAGTATAATCATCATCCATACTCTCCCAAGGGGATTGTCGATCTTGGACTTTATAAATCTTGTGATTTGTGTTAGAAAGGTTTACACGACTACTTGTATCAGCGTTCTGAATCACACTAATTAATTGATGCGTTGGATTATAGGTTGAAATAGTATTCCCTAGAGGATTAACTTGGGAGACATACTTAAAGTTAAGATTATCAAAATCAAGTTTGACAACACGTGACTTAATATTGTATTGACCCAATTGGTAAGGAGGCCCATAAACTACATTAACATTCTTATCATCTTTATTATTACCTAAACTAACAGATATAGCAATAGCTTTCTTGGTATTCGGAGTTACCTTATCATCAATGAATAGACTTAGGCTCACTGACGCTGTAACCGTTGAACCCGGGTCAATATTAGTAAACTTATAGGTAATACGATGTGTGTCTTTATCATAAGTCCCTGTTGCTATAGGTTTATGCTGGTCATTATATATAGGAAAGTCAAATTCATTGGAGGTTATACCGTTGGGATCCATGGTCTCTGACAGTTGCAGTGTAAAGGTATCGCCAGGGGATACACCGGGAGCTTTAAATGATATGCTTGCACCAAGACTCTCTCCTGCATCCATATTGACAGTTCCAGGTGTTGCACTTCTCTCTTGAAGCGTAATATGAACGTTCTCTAACTGATTAGTCACATCTCTCCCAGTTTCCGCCACCAAAGCCTCAGGTTTTGCCGGCTCTGCCATTTCTGCCACTGGTATCGGCTCCATGCCCGAATTCTCACTAACCGACCGCACGGCTCTGGGCCGGGCAACGGCCTTGTCATTTGCTGCGCTTTCTGAGGCCAGGGCAGCCTGAGAGGCCGAGGTGCTCTCGCTACTTGATAGGGATTGGGACTGGCTTAGTGAGCTTGACTCAGACAGTTCGCTGCTGACCTGGGTGGTGGGCTCAGCAGTTTTTGCTGCAAGTGTGCTTTGATCAGCCCCTGTCTCCATCGTCAGGGTATCTGTTGTTGCTAAAGGCTGCACGGACTCTTGTGTGACCTCTTCGGCCAGGACCTGATCGCTCATGACCAGCGCCCCGCCAAGCATGGCGCCACTTGCGGCTATTCCCTTTAGCAGGCTAATCGCTGGTGAGTGGGAGGCTAACTCAGTTTCCACTTCTTGGATGCGAACGTCTGTTGGTGAAGCACCCTTGAAAAAACGTAAGAGCCCGATATTTGAGATGACCGTCCGGACCCAGTGCTTACCAGACTTGTGCATCTTGACCCGCGTTTTGCGCGAGGCTTCTTGGTAGTGATAGTTTTTCTTTAACATGATCTCTCTCCATAACATGTAACGCATCAATCGTAGTAATGTCTTATTTTACTACTAGCTTTTAGTAAAATTAAAAGACTCTGCCTTTTATATCCTGCTGTGCTTCATGGGATATAAAAAATGGGAGTCAAGCTGGTTTTCAGGCCTTTTGGTACCTTCTGGTGTTGACAAAACAATTAATCGGCTGAAATGAGCATACGTATCACAATTTAGCATAGTAATGCTGAGATTGCTATAGTCAAAACAGCATCTTTTTCTCAATTTTTTCTCCTTTTGAATCAATTGGTGAGAAAAATTTTTGGAATAATTAAAATCAACAGAATATTACCCATTGTTAGAGGTGAAGTTGTTTGTTTTTTGCATTTTTACTGCTATACTAAGGTAATACATTATCTATAAGGAAGGAGAGACCCTTGTTAGAAAATCGTTATATTGAACAAACCATTCGTGATAAAGCCCATCTAGTGATGCTCTTTTTTAATAGACCAAGCATTTCCCTGCAGGAGGTCAAAGAGATTGTCGGCTTAACTTCCTTGCAGGTAAGGCAATATTGTAAAGAGTTAGATTTGCTTTATAGCGGCAGGCTAAACATCACCCTTACAAAAGGTCATATCCAAGCGGACCTTACCGAGCCAGCTGCCTTAGAAACGTTTTTATACCCCTTGTACCGCCAGTCGGGGATCTTGCAGTTGCTTCGTTTTTTTATCATTAATCCAATCAAAAACGGTAAGTCTCTGGCGCACTTTGCCAAGGAGCAGTTTATCTCGACAGCTTCTGCTTATCGGCTAAGAGAAGCGATAGTGCCCTATATTGAGGAGATCGGCCTAAGGCTTGTGAAAAACAGCATTGTCGGTGAGGAGTATCGGATTCGCTACCTCATTGCCTTTTTACAGACCAAGTTTGGAATTGACATTTACGAGTTAACCCCAAAAGACCAGCTTATTACGCGCCATTTTCTCTTTGATAGTGCCAGCCATCTCAGACCTTCTCATCTATTGTCAGAGTCGTTTATTTTTTACAATGTTCTTTTGTCCCTATCATGGAAGCGCCATGATAAAAGCGTCCGGCTTCCTGAATCAGCGATTTTTAACAAATTGACTCGGATCTTTATCTATGAGAAACTGGCCAAGAGCATTGAAGAGATCCTCCAGCCGCAGACCGGCCTGACATTTCAAAAAGATGACTTGGATTACCTTTTTTTAATCTATCTGACTGCTAGTAATTCCTTTGCTAGCCAAAAGTGGTCCAAAGAGCATATCCAGCAAGTCAGAGCCATCTTTGAGGCTGATCCTGCTTTTTCACAATTACTCCGGGCCATCCAGCAGCTCTCGCCCTTGTTTTTGGATAAGAACGATGATTTAGTGCACATCCTGATTTACTTTTACTTGTATTTCCTTTTTGACTTGCAAGACCTCATTCCTGAGCAAGTGCGCTGTTCCTCTAGGACCTATCAGGGACATGCTGGCTTTTTCCAAGCGGTTAATCAGGTCGTTAACCAATGGCTACGTGCGATTGGGGCCAAGGGCCCTCACTGCCAGCATCTCTTTTTACTGTGCAATCACTTGGAGCAGTTGCTCAGAAATTGCCAGCCTCCAATCAAGCTGGTGTGTATCGCGGCTAATGCTGTCAATGCACGCTTGCTCAAGGATGCTATTTCTGCTTTGTTTTCCCCAAAAAGCGTTGCTGTTCATTCCTTTTACCTCTTGATTGATGATATTTACAACATCAGTGATTTAGAGCCTGACCTAGTAATCACGCATCAAAAGCTCATCCCTTTTGTCAAGAAGGAATTAACGCCAAATGTGGCTACCCTAGACTTTTCTTCTCCTGATTTCAATGGTCGGGTCTCGCAGCTGCAAAAACGCATCTTGGACCTCAAGGAAGAAAAGTACGAGAAAATCATGACTGAGCAGTTTGCCACTTCTGCCACTCAGGAGCCTGATGTTTAGGCTAACACAAAGAGGATGCTTTTTGGCACCCTCTTTTGGAGATTTATGAAAAGGGAAAATAGCAATTGACTACCTTCCATGGTTCTTAGGAACCATCATTTAGGATAGTTTTAGTATAGCTGAGTTACCTTAAAGGATTCTTAAGTTTGTTTTTGGAAAAAGTATAAAAAAGTGAGCCGCTAGTTTTGGCAGGTGTGCGGCGGCGTGTGCGCTGTGGGCTGTGCCTCTGGTCCTTGGCCGTGAACTCATCGTTATGGTTTTTTAGGAAGCGTGCTTGGAGCAAGTCTCGTTGAGTCTTCGCTGGATTGGTACTTGCCCTGCTGGGCTTTACCTTGGGACAAATGCAGAAACTTCGTGTTATGATAGAAGCATGACAAAAAAAGCACTGAGACAACAAACACTAGCGGGCCTACGGGCTATGCAGCCGACTGAGAAAAAGGCGCTTGATCTTGAGCTCTTGGCTGCTTTGCTTGCCAGTACGGCCTATCAAAAAGCACAGGTCATTGCCACCTATCTAGCGATGCCGCATGAGTTTAACACGCATCTCGTCATTGAGCAGGCCTTGTTAGATGGCAAAGAAATCCTGGTTCCTAAGGTTGTGGGCAAAGGACAAATGGTCTTTTTGCCCTACCAGCCTAATGCCTTAGAGGTTTCTGGCTATGGCCTTTTGGAGCCTAAGGGAAAGCAAGCTGTTGCTAAAGGAGCGATTGATCTGATCCATGTGCCGGGGGTAGTTTTTAATGCTGCTGGTTATCGGATTGGCTATGGTGGCGGCTATTATGACCGCTACCTAGCTGATTTTAAGGGCCAGACGATTAGTACGATTTACGCGCAGCAATTGGCAGAGTTCTCTGCTGAAGCCCATGATATTGCTGTTTTGGAGGTATTGAGCAGATGAATTATACGCTTAGACGCCATCGCGTGACCTTGTTGCTGCTAGCGGTAACACTGGTCGTTTTTGTTGCGATGCAGATCTTATATGGACCCCAGGCGACACGACCCCAGGTCATTTATCAGTTTGGCGGGATGTTTGGCTTGGCCGTTCGCGCCATGCCTAGCCAACTGTGGCGCTTAGTGACCCCCATCTTTGTTCATATCGGCTGGGAGCACCTGCTGGTGAATGGGTTGACCCTCTATTTTGTCGGGCAATTGGCCGAACGCATCTGGGGCTCGGCTAACTTCTTTTTACTATACCTGCTGGCTGGCATGATGGGAAATGCCTTTACCCTGGCTTTGAGTCCAGCAGCAGTAGCTGCAGGGGCTTCCACCTCCTTATTTGGCGTATTTGCGGCGATTATGGTTCTTGGTCTTCAGACCAAAAATCCCCTGCTGCGCTCACTAGGGCGCTCCTACCTCTCACTGATTGTGGTGAATCTTGTGCTCAATCTCTTTATGCCCAATGTCGGGATTGCTGGCCATCTAGGCGGCGCTATTGGTGGGGCACTGGCGGCGCTTTTTCTACCTAATCAAATAGGCGAGCAGCCACTGACTAAGAGCCGCAGCTGGTTAGCGGCGCTAGGCTTTTTGGTCCTCTTTTTCGGACTTGTGGCCTATAGTTTTGCTTGAAGTAAGCGAAAGCTTATAGTTATAAAAAAGGGCCCAGCAAGCCGACTTGCTGGGCCCATAGAAAAACTGCAGGGCGTTTTCCCTTCTTAAAAGAAGCGACGTTCCCTGCAGTTTTTTGTTTTGGTTCGTTTTTAGTCTTTGCTCTCAGTGGCAGCTAATTCTTGGCCAAGCTTGATAATATAAGCTTTTAAATCATCCTTGATTTGCGGGTGCTTGAGAGCGTAGTCAATCGAGGTTTTCATAAAACCAAACTTATCACCGACATCATAGCGCTTGCCAGTGAACTGCCGAGCAAACACGCGCTGGGTCTTGTTGAGCGTGTCAATGGCATCGGTTAGCTGGATTTCATTGCCAGCACCAGGTGCTTGCTTTTCTAGAATTCCAAAGATTTCTGGGGTTAGGAGGTAGCGGCCGATAATCGCCAGGTCACTGGGTGCCTCTTCTGGTGTTGGTTTTTCGACAAAAGTATCCACGCTATAGAGGCCATTGACCGTCTCACCCTGCGGGGCAATCACCCCATAAGACGAGACGTCTTGGTGCGGCACTTGCATAACGGCGATCGTCGAGGCGTGAGTGGTTTCGTAGTCATCCATGAGTTGCTTTGTTAGGGGAATAGCGGAGCTGTCCGTTATATCCATCAGGTCATCACCAAGCATGACGATGAAAGGCTCGTTGCCAACAAAAGCTTTCGCTTGCAAAACAGCGTCACCCAGACCACGGGGGTGGCTTTGCCGGATAAAGTGCAAGTTAATCGCTGTCGTCTCATCGACCAGTTTGAGCAATTCTGTCTTGCCTTTGACTTCAAGGTTGTATTCTAATTCAAAGTTGGAATCAAAGTGGTCTTCAATGGACCGTTTGGCCTTACCAGTAACGACAAGGATTTCTTCAATGCCTGATTTTAAGGCTTCTTCAACGATAAATTGGATGGTTGGTTTATCAACAATTGGTAACATTTCCTTAGCTAAGGCTTTGGTCGCTGGTAAAAAACGGGTACCAAGCCCAGCAGCGGGGATAATCGCTTTTCTAACTTTTTTCATGGTATCTCCTTTTTGCAGGATGCTTAGTGCCATTCGTTTTCCGAACGGAATTCATTGGACATCATACCTAAGATGCTTTCTTTGATGCCGGCACCCTCATAGATGGATTTGTAAATGGCAGTGGTGATGGGCATGTAGACGCCTAATTCTTGGGCAATTTCGTAGGCTACCTTGGTTGTGGAGATGCCTTCAATGACCATGCCCATGTTGCGTTCAATGTCTTCTAGTTTTTCGCCCCGTCCTAGGGCGTCCCCTGCGCGCCAGTTGCGGGAATGCACAGAGGTTCCTGTGACAATAAGGTCGCCCACACCAGAAAGTCCGCTGTAGGTCAAGGGATCGGCCCCTAATTTTACCCCAAGGCGGGTAATCTCAGCCAGACCGCGCGTGATGACGGCTGCTTTAGTATTGTCGCCATAACCTAGACCGTGTAAGGCACCTGCTCCTACTGCTATGATATTTTTCAGAGCGCCAGCCGTTTCAACACCGATGACGTCGGGGTTGGTATAAAGGCGAAAATAGTGGTTGCTAAAGAGCGACTGGGCGTACTTGGCAGCTGCTAGATCCTTGGAGGCGGCGGTGATTAGGGTAATATCGCGGACAATAGTTTCTTCGGCGTGGCTAGGGCCTGAGACGACCACGACTTCGCTACGCAGCTGAGTGGGTACCTCTTCGCTAATCACGGTGGAGAGGCGTTCGTGGGTGCCAGGCTCAAGTCCCTTGGACGCATGCATCATGATGACTTTGTGGTCTAGGGTCTTGGCCACTTGCTGGGCAACGAGGCGGGTGACTTTGGTTGGGACGACAAAGAGCACCGCATCGGTATCAGCTAAGGCCTCTTTTAGGTCGGTCGTCGCGTGGATGCCTTCGTCTAAGACAATATCCTTGAAATAATGGGTATTGGTGTGGTGGGTCTTAATTTCGTCGATTTGGGCAGCGTGGTTCCCCCAAAGGCACACTTGGTGGCCGTTGTCATTGAGCACTTGGGCAAGTGCGGTGCCCCAAGATCCAGGTCCTAAGACGGCTACTTTTTGTTTTGTCATATCTTTCTCCTTGATGCTTGATGCGCTAATCACTTCATTATAACATAAATCACGCACCTCCTCTATTAGAAAACGTCCCTGATACCACGCCTAGGGTGAGATGGCGCTGCTTTTTACAAAGAAACAAGCAGAATGATTGACAATAGTTCCTAGGCGAACTAAAATAGGGGCTATTCTAATCGAAGGAGGCACCAGATGACGCGAATTATTGGTCAATTGCGTGATATTGCCCATCAGCTTGAGCGAGTGTGTGAACAGATTGCAAAGGAACATGGGATTGAGCAGTTGGCGGGTCCACAGGGCCATGTCTTAGTCTTTTTAGAGCAACAAGCTCATCAAGAAGTATTTGTAAAAGACATTGAGAAGCGTTTACAGATCTCAAAATCAGTTTCAAGCAGTCTGGTCAAGCGCATGGCCCGCAATGGCTTTATTGAAGTGCTTCCTGCTCAGACGGATAAACGCTATAAACAAGTTGTTTTAACAGAGAAAGGCAGGGCCTGCTTACCTCAGTTGCAGGCCTGTCGCAAGGCCATTGAAGATTGCTTTTTTCAAAAAATTAGCAAAGAAGACTTTGCCACCGTTGAGAAAGTTATTAATCAACTCAAGCAAAACGTGTTAGAAGGAGAGAAAAACAAAGATGCTTAAAGAAACGTTACTGCGCTATAAGTGGTATGCTTTAGGATCATTTCTGATGGTTATTGCGGTCGTGGCAAGCACCTTGTTACAACCGCATTATTTACAAGATGTCCTAACGGCAGTATTAAAAAATGACCAGCAAACCATTAAGGACTTTGGTTCTATGCTAGTTATCATTGCCCTTGTCGGATTAATCGCAGGGGCAGTTAATACAGTCTTAGCAGCAAAGATTGCCCAAGGGGTTTCAGCGGATATTCGAGAAGCCACTTTCCGCAAGATTCAGAGCTTTTCTTATGCCAATATTGAGGATTTTAATGCGGGAAATCTAGTGGTGCGGATGACCAATGACATTACTCAGATTCAAAATCTGATGATGATGGTTTTTCAAGTCTTGCTACGAGTGCCGATTTTATTTGTTGGAGCCTTTATCATGGCCATTCAGACACTACCAAAACTATGGTGGGTGATTATCTTAATGGTTTTATTGATTGCTCTGATCATGGGATTGGTCATGAGTCAGATGGGACCGCGTTTTGGTCAATTTCAAAGTTTGATGGATCGGATTAACCAGATTGCTAAGGAAAACTTACGCGGGGTTCGCGTGGTTAAATCCTTTGTACAGGAGCGCCAGCAATATGAAAAATTTAAAGAAACATCTAATCAGCTGCTGGATTTGAATCTCTTTATTGGTTATGGCTTTTCCATCATGCAACCGGCCCTAAGCTTGGTTTCTTATCTAGCCATTTACATCTCCATTTTGTTGGTTTCTGGAATGGTTAAAACAGAACCGACAGTGGTTGGTAGTATTGCTTCTTTTATGACCTATATGATGCAAATCATGTTTTCCATCATTATGGTCGGCTTTATGGGGATGCAAGCTAGCCGGGCCTTTATTTCCATCGGCCGTATCAAAGAAATTTTAAACACCCAACCGGCAATGACCTTTACGAGCACTGACCTTGAAGATTTAAATGGGGATTTAGTTTTTGACCACGTCAGTTTCACCTATCCAAACGAAGAGAAGCCTATGCTTAAAGATATTTCCTTTCAGATTGCTGCCGGGCAGATGGTCGGTGTAGTTGGGGCGACTGGTGCTGGCAAATCAACGCTTGCGCAGCTGATTCCGCGTTTGTTTGACCCGCAAGAAGGGCAGATTACCATCGGTGGCAAGGATTTAAAGAGTCTAAGTCAAGCCACCTTGCGCCAAACAGTGGCCATTGTCCTTCAAAAGGCCATCCTCTTTTCGGGAACGATTGCCGATAATTTACGGCAAGGCAATGCTCACGCTGATCACTACACTATGCGTGCCGCAGCCAGGATTGCCCAGGCCAGCGAATTTATTGATCGCATGGAGCAAGGCTATGATAGTCATGTTGAGGAGCGCGGCAATAACTTTTCTGGAGGACAAAAACAACGCATGTCCATTGCGCGCGGTGTGATCGGACAGCCCAAAATCCTTGTTTTAGACGACTCCACATCAGCTTTAGATGCCAAATCAGAAAAGCTGGTACAAGAAGCACTCAATAAGGATCTAAAGGGCACAACAACTATTATTATTGCTCAAAAAATTTCCTCGGTGGTTAAAGCGGACAAGATTTTGGTGCTTGATGACGGGCAGTTGATTGCCCAAGGGACCCACAGTGACTTAGTGGCTAACAATGCTGTTTATCGGGAAATCTATGAAACGCAAAAAGGCAAGGAGGAAGAGGATTAATGAAAACTGCACGCTTTTTTTGGTTTTATTTTAAACGCTACAAAGGGTCGTTTGCTGTGATTATCTTGGCGATTATTGCGGCAACCTATTTACAGGTCAAAGCACCAGTTTTTCTTGGCCAGTCTTTGACAGAATTGGGGAAAATCGGCCAAGCCTATTATGGGGCTAAGATGGCTGGTAAACCTGATTTTGAGCCAGACCAGACCGCTTTTATGACCGTCATGTGGAAGCTTTTACTGACCTATATCTTTACCGCGCTAGCTAATTTGATTTATAGTCTCTTGTTCACGCGAATGGTCTCGCATTCGACTAACCGGATGCGTAAAGGCCTCTTTGGCAAGCTTGAGCGGCTAACGGTGGCTTTCTTTGACAAACATCACGATGGAGATATCCTATCACGTTTTACCAGCGATTTGGACAATATTCAAAACACCCTCAATCAGTCGCTTGTTCAGGTGGCCACCAATGTGGCGCTTTATATTGGCTTAGTCTGGATGATGCTAAAACAAGATAGTCGCTTAGCACTTTTAACGATGGCGACAACGCCTCTTGCCTTGCTTTTTTTAGTCTTTATTGTACGAATGGCACGTAAATACACGACTATTCAGCAAACAGAAGTCTCAGCCTTAAATGCCTACATGGATGAAAAAATTTCGGGTCAAAAAGCGATTATCGTTCAAGGTTTGCAAGAAGAAACCATTGGAGAATTTATCAGCCATAATGAAAAGGTAAGGCAAGCAACCTTTAAAGGCCGCCTCTTTTCAGGTTTGTTATTTCCGGTCATGAATGGGATGAGTCTTTTAAATACAGCCTTGGTGATTTTTATTGGCTCTGGCATTGTTTTAAATGATAAATCCATCTCAATGGCAGCTGGTCTTGGCTTAGTAGTTATGTTTGTCCAATACTCGCAGCAATATTATCAACCCATTATGCAGATTGCCTCTTCTTGGGGCGAATTACAGCTGGCCTTTACCGGTGCTGGCCGGATTCAGGAAATGTTTGATGAGCAAGAAGAAATCCGCCCGCAAACTGCGCCAAAATTTCAGGAATTAAAAGAAGGCGTGGCTATCAACCATGTGGATTTTGGTTACCGACCAGATCAAAAGGTACTAAAGGACGTGTCCATCGAGGCCCCAAAAGGCAAGATGGTCGCAGTGGTTGGGCCTACAGGCTCTGGGAAAACAACTATTATGAACCTACTCAATCGTTTCTACGATGTAGATAGTGGTTCGATTACCTTTGATGGAATCGACATTCGCGACTATGATCTTGATAGTTTACGGAAAAACGTGGGAATTGTTTTGCAAGAGTCAGTCCTCTTTTCAGGGACCATTGCTGATAATATTCGCTTTGGTGATGATACAGTCAGTCAAGAAATGGTTGAGACCGCTGCTTACGCCACTCATATTCATGAGTTTATTATGAGCCTACCTGAGGGGTACCAAACGCAGGTATCAGATGACGACAATGTCTTTTCAACTGGCCAAAAACAATTGATTTCCATTGCGCGTACCCTCTTGACAGATCCACAGGTCCTCATCTTAGACGAAGCGACATCTAATGTTGATACCGTGACAGAAAGTAAGATTCAAAAAGCCATGGAAGCAATCGTTGCCGGCCGCACCAGCTTTGTCATTGCCCACCGTTTAAAAACGATCTTAAATGCTGATGAAATCATCGTTTTAAAAGATGGTCAAGTCATCGAGCGTGGTAACCACCACCAGTTATTGAAGGAAAAGGGCTTTTACTCAGAGCTCTATCACAATCAATTTGTCTTTGAATAGGCCCTGCTGCACAGCCGTAAGAGATTTAGACCCAGCACGCCTCGTTAACAGCAAGTTATTTTCTAAAAGGCCCTTTTTTCTACTGGGCTGAGCCCTAAGGCTAGCTCTAAAGCCTGGGGGCTTTTTTGCTGCACAGCAAAGCTGTTGGCTTTTAGTCGTTTACTCTTTGCCAAATGCTAAGAATCAGGTATACTAGTAGCGACAGCTCGTTTTGCCGTTTGAGCCTTGCGTAAAAAGGCGCAGCTGCTAGTGTAGTGGAAGGATTTGATATAATGATTGATATGACAGAGTTGCTGACCAAGCAGGCTGCAGACCAAAAAGTGAACTACGATCGACTATTGCAAAAGATGATTGCTGTGTGGGAAAAAGCAGACCGCAGGCCCAGCATTTTGATGCATGTGTGCTGCGCCCCTTGTTCGACCTATGCTTTAGAGTACCTCTGTCAATATGCTGATATTACCGTCTATTTTGCCAATTCAAATATCCACCCTAAAGCTGAGTATCAACGCCGAGCTTATGAAACACAGGCCTTTGTTTCAGCCTTTAATGCTAAGACAGGCCATGAGGTTTCCTTTATCGAAGAAGCCTACCAACCTAATGAATATAAACAAAAGGTACGTGGGTTAGAAAAAGAACCTGAAGGAGGCGATCGCTGCCGGGTTTGCTTTGACTACCGACTGGATAAAACAGCCCAAAAAGCTTTGGATCTTGCTTTTGATTACTTTGCCAGTGCGCTGACCATTAGCCCTCATAAGAATGCTCAGGTGATTAATACGGTCGGACTGGAAGTTCAAAAATTGTATGATACGCATTATCTGCCCAGCGATTTCAAAAAAAATAACGGCTACCGCCGATCAGTCGAAATGTGTGACGAATATGATATTTACCGACAATGCTATTGCGGATGTGTCTATGCGGCCAAAGCCCAAGGGATTGATCTGGTCCAGATAAAAAAAGAAGCAGAACAAGCCATGCAAGGTAAAGACGGCCAAAAGGACTATCCCCACATCCGTTTTTCCTATAATGGTCAAACACTTTCTTAGGTGACAAATAAGGTTATGCGCACAGTAAGCACAGGGCTTGCTCTGATGGCTAGTAAAGAAGTAGAGGACAGTGATGAAAAAGATTGTTTACATAACGATAGGTTGTGTGAGTTTTGCTTTAGGGCTTTTAGGCATTCCCTTGCCCATTCTACCCACGACGCCATTTTTGCTTTTGGCGGGCTTTTTTTTGCTTTTCGCGCAGTTCAGACCGTTTTAATCACTGGCTTAGACAAACCAAGGTTTATCGTTACTATGTCGGTGACTACCTGGAGACTCGGGTTATTGCGCGTGACCGCAAGAAGAAAATCCTTGTTCAGGTTTGGCTGTTAATGGGGATTTCCATTATTTTTGTACCTCTTGTCTTTTTGAAGGTAGGCTTTTTTGTGATGACTAGCTGCATGTCCTGGATCTTGTGGCGGTTTGTCCCGGAAACGCTCACAGAAAAAGACAAGTAGTCCGCTTGGCACTTGGTTCTCAGCGTTCGCTGTTTGCTGGCCTGGGTTGGGGTGAGACGAAGAGCTTGAGTTTACGTGCTTTAGGCTTAAAGCCTTGCCTGAACCTGGCCTGGAACAGCTCCAGAAATTTTTAGGTGCTTGGTAAGCAAAGCGCAGCGGCTAATTTCAAGGCCGATGCTAAACCAATCGTGAGTTGAGATGCTGATTTGTCATCAGGATTTTGACTCTTTTTTTGCTAATGGCTACTATTTTGCTATTCTTTTTCGAATACATTATAATAGAGGGGCTATCTTTATAGAAAAGGAACAAAAATACAATGAAGCAGCGCGGTTTTGAACTTATCAGAGATTATGCCAATCAGGCTCAGCTATTACCCCAAAGAGCAACGGCTCATGCCGCTGGTTATGACCTAAAGGTTGCTCAGGCCACAAGGATTGAGCCCGGTGAGATAAAGCTAGTGCCGACCGGCGTCAAGGCTTATATGCAGGCTAATGAAGTGCTCTACCTTTATGATCGCTCTTCTAATCCCCGCAAAAAAGGCCTCATCTTGATTAATTCTGTTGGCGTGATTGATGGAGACTACTATAATAACGCTGCTAATGAGGGGCATATTTTTGCTCAGATGCAAAATATCACAGACCAGCCGGTCCATTTAGCGGTGGGTGATCGCATTGTACAGGCCGTCTTTGCACCTTATTTGCTAGCAGATGGGGATGAGGCCGTTGGGCTTCGCACAGGAGGTTTTGGCAGCACTGGTAAGTAAGACCGCTCTTTTGATTGGCAAGACCTATGTCTGATCCGCTGTTTGGAGCAGTTTATAGAAAAAAAGGAAAGCAAATTGGCGAAAAAGAAAGCAACTTATGTTTGTCAGGAATGTGGTTACCGTTCCCCTAAATATTTGGGGCGTTGCCCCAATTGTTCCGCTTGGTCTTCTTTTGTAGAAGAGGTCGAGGTTAAGGAAGTCAAAAATGCCCGAGTTAGCCTAAGTGGGGAAAAAAGCAAGCCCGTTAAGCTCAAGGATGTCGAAAATATCCATTATGCCAGGACCAAGACCGACATGGAGGAATTTAACCGGGTCTTAGGTGGCGGTGTGGTACCAGGCAGCTTAGTCTTGATTGGAGGCGATCCAGGTATTGGCAAGTCAACCTTGCTGCTGCAAGTGTCCACTCAGCTAGCAGATAAGGGGACCGTTCTGTATGTTTCAGGCGAAGAATCAGCAGAGCAGATCAAACTACGGAGCGACCGTTTGGGCAATCGCGACAATGCTTTTTACCTCTATGCAGAAACCAATATGCAAGAGATTCGAGCAGAGATAGCCACGATCCAACCTGATTTTTTAATCGTTGACTCTATCCAAACCATGATGAGTCCAGAACTAACCGGTGTGCAAGGCTCAGTCAGTCAAGTCCGAGAAGTGACTGCAGAGTTAATGCAGCTGGCAAAAACAAACCAGATAGCGACCTTCATTGTAGGGCATGTCACCAAGGAAGGGACCCTTGCTGGACCGCGGATGTTAGAGCATATGGTGGATACTGTGCTTTATTTTGAGGGCGAGCGCCATCATACTTTTCGTATCTTGCGGGCTGTCAAGAACCGTTTTGGTTCGACCAATGAAATTGGAATTTTTGAGATGCAATCAGGCGGCCTGGTTGAAGTGCTCAATCCCAGTCAGGTTTTTTTGGAGGAGCGCTTGGCTGATGCGACAGGCTCAGCCGTTGTGGTCACGCTAGAAGGCAGTCGGCCTATTCTTGCAGAGGTGCAAGCCCTGGTCACCCCGACCGTATTTGGTAATGCGCGGCGCACAACCACTGGCTTAGACTTCAACCGAGTTAGTCTGATTATGGCGGTACTTGAAAAACGCTGTGGTCTCTTGCTACAAAATCAAGACGCTTATTTGAAGGCGGCTGGTGGAGTTAAGCTAGATGAGCCAGCCATTGATCTAGCAGTAGCGGTAGCGATTGCCTCTAGCTATAAGGACCGTCCTACCGACCCGCAGACTGCCTTTTTGGGCGAGATTGGCTTGACTGGGGAGTTGCGGCGGGTGACGCGGATTGAGCAGCGGATCAAAGAGGCTGCTAAACTTGGTTTTACACAGATTTATGTGCCAAAAACTGCCCTGCATGGTCTTGATTTGCCTACTGGGATTCAGGTGCATGGCGCAGCCACCGTGGGCCAAGTCCTAAAGGCTATCTTCAAGTAAAAAAGCACCAAAACCTAGTTGCCAGAGTTAGCTGCTTACGCATCAGTCAGCCCTGTAAGCACGGTGGTTTGGGAGCGACCTCTTTCTTTTGCTTTATCTGGGTTGTTAGTTTGCGGATTAGCAGAGAATCAAGCAAGACACTACCTATTAGGTGGGTGGTCGTGTTATGATAAAAGAAAATCAGTAGAGAAGGTGAAGGAAAAGAGATTGTCTTATTTTGAACATTTTTTAGCAGCCAATCAAGCCTATGTGGAGCTACATGGTACGGCGCTGCTCCCTGCTAAGCCAAAGATGCGTGTGGCTATTGTCACCTGTATGGATTCGCGTTTGCATGTGGCGCAAGCCCTGGGCTTGGCCTTAGGCGATGCCCATATCCTGCGCAATGCCGGTGGTCGGGTGACAGATGATATGATTCGCTCCCTAGTGATCTCGCAGCAGCAAATGGGCACACGTGAGATTGTGGTTTTGCACCACACGGATTGTGGGGCTCAGACCTTTACCAATGCTAGCTTTACAGAGCAGATTCAGCATCAGCTGGGCCTTGATGTATCAGGTTGTGATTTTCTGCCCTTTACCGATGTCATCCAAAGTGTCAAAGATGACATGGCTATTCTAAAAGGCTCACCCTTGATTCCAGCTGATGTGGTCATTAATGGCGCGGTTTATGACGTGACGACGGGCCAGATGACCGCGGTCGACTAGCGCTTAGCCGTTTGCCTGATAGAAGCCTGCGCCCTAAGCCTTGACAAGCTCATCAGCGCGTGTTATCATTATTGTATTAATTCTTTGATACAAAATCGCTGCGCAAGCAGTCAGCTGGGAGGTAGGCAAGATGAGAAAGTTTACAATTAAACAAAAGCTTTGGTCTGTTGCGGGCCAATTTGACATAAATGATGAGACAGGCCAGCTGGCCTATCACGTTCAGGGCGCCCTCTTTAAATTCCCAAAAGAATTTACAATAACGGATCAAGAAGGGCGCTTTGTTAGCCGTATCAAGCACCGCTTTAACTGGTTTTTGCCTATTTTTACAGTCACCCTGGCCGATGGTCAAGTCATTCGGATTCGCAAAAAATTCACCTGGATAGGAGCCAACTATACGATTTCCGATTTTGGTTTAGAGGTAGAGGGTGATTTTTGGAACATGAACTTTAGCTTGCTTGATGAAGGGCGTGAGGCAGCTAGGATTCATCAACGTTGGCTGCACCTGCCATCAACCTATGATTTGGAACTCTATGATGACGCCTTGGCGGATCTTGCTATCTCATTGGTCGTTGCTATTGATTATGTGAAAGCCATCGAGGCAAGCAGCGCTTCGACCGGCTAAAAAGCTTTGCTATTTTCCCTCAAAAACTCAGCTTTTTTCTGGGCTGCGCTGCTAGGATCGGTGTGTAGGGCAGAGCCTGGCTGCTTGCTTTTGGACTAGGTAACGTTTTTGAAACAAATAATGGACACAGCCGTAAGTGGGATTGAGCAAATCCCACTGTTTTTTAGTATGGTTTAGGATCATTTTGAGCAAGCTTGTTAGGAAGGGTGTACCCCGGTAATGGGCGAGTTTATCTGAGTAGGAAACTTGAAAACGCTTTAAACCAAGTGATTTACGTGAAACTACCCCGCTAAAGCCCATCAAGGGTTAGCTAGACCAGTGCCCAAGGCATTTTGCGTGGATTTTTTTGCGCCTAGCTCGCTAAGGTATGCTATAATAAAATAGATTACTATCTTATTCAGCAGATAGCGAAATGGTTGATTTTACCAGCTTACCCGAGAAAATCAACGATTACCAAGTAATGAAACAGGAGAAATGTCATGACTCAACCCATTCGTGTGCGTTATGCACCAAGTCCAACAGGCTTGCTACACATTGGCAATGCGCGTACTGCTCTTTTTAATTATCTTTATGCTCGTCATCATGGTGGCGATTTTATCATCCGGATTGAAGACACAGACCGCAAGCGCCATGTGGAAGATGGCGAACGCTCGCAGCTGGAAAATCTGCGCTGGCTAGGGATTGATTGGGATGAAAGTCCAGAAACGCATGCTCGTTACCGTCAATCAGAACGCCTTGATCTATATCAAAAATACATCGACCAATTATTGGCCGAGGGCAAGGCCTACAAGTCCTACGTTACAGAGGAAGAATTAGCAGCCGAACGTGAGCGCCAGGAGGTAGCCGGTGAAACGCCACGCTATATCAATGAATTTCTTGGCATGTCACAAGAGCAAAAAGCTGCTTATATCGCTGAGCGTGAAGCAGCAGGGATTATTCCAACAGTGCGTCTTGCGGTTAATGAAACAGCTATTTACAAATGGACTGATCTGGTCAAAGGTGAGATTGAATTTGAAGGTGGCAACATCGGTGGCGACTGGGTTATTCAAAAAAAAGACGGTTATCCCACTTATAACTTTGCCGTAGTGATTGATGACCATGATATGCAGATTTCACACGTGATTCGTGGTGATGACCATATTGCCAATACCCCAAAACAGCTGATGGTTTATGAGGCCCTTGGCTGGCCAGCGCCAGAATTTGGCCATATGACGCTGATTATCAATTCAGAAACGGGTAAGAAATTATCCAAACGTGATACCAACACCTTACAGTTTATCGAAGACTATCGCAAAAAGGGCTACCTGCCAGAAGCAGTGTTTAACTTTATTGCTTTACTTGGTTGGAATCCAGGTGGTGAAGACGAAATCTTTAGCCGTGACCAATTGATTCAGCTCTTTGATGAAAATCGCCTTAGCAAATCACCAGCAGCCTTTGACCAAAAGAAAATGGATTGGATGAGCAATGAGTACCTAAAACATGCGGATTTTGCAACAGTTTATGCACTGTGTAAGCCCTTTTTAGAAAAAGCAGGGCGCCTAACAAAGAAAGCTGAAAAGTTGGTTGAGCTCTACCAGCCCCAGTTAACATCAGCTGACGAGATTATTCCATTAACCGATCTCTTCTTTACTGATTTTCCCGAATTGACAGCTGCCGAAAAAGAAATCATGGCTGGTGAGACAGTGCCAATTGTCCTCAAAGCCTTCAAAGAAAAGCTAGAGGCGATGTCGGACCACGATTTTCAACCTGAAAATATCTTCCCACAAATCAAAGCTGTGCAAAAAGAAACAGGCATAAAAGGGAAAAATCTCTTTATGCCAATTCGAATCGCTGTTTCTGGAGAAATGCACGGACCAGACTTGCCTAATACCATCTATTTATTAGGCCGTGAGAAATCCATCGCGCATTTAGCGAACATGCTATAAGAAAAAACCTGCTATGTTCATTTAGCAGGATCAGATTGGAGAAAAAGTCCACTTTGGACAATTTTCTTCAATCTTTTTTTCTGTGAAGTTCATTAATAACTCTCAGAAACATTGCCAGATTAACGTTTCTAAGAGTTTAATAATGTAACAGCCACCCACTTAGGCTAAGTCAAATGATGCCATTCTATAGGAGTTTGTCGACGGTTTGAAACCTGCTATGTTCATTTAGCCGGTTTTTTAAACTGATGGGTGCAAATGCTCGCCATTTTTTGTTAGCTCTAAACGACCTTGACTAAGAAGAAGGAGAAGGGTAAGAAATATACAGCTCACCAAACTGACCAAGGGCTCTTTCTGCTGAAGTTACCATAAAGCTCGCTGGTTTTTGATGTCATATATGCTAAGACCAATGTGCGAGTGCCTTCTTCCTTAGCCGTGAGCCCTTTATTTTCTAATGTGTTAACATGGCTGACTTTCCAGCAGTGGTACTCCGTTATCATGGCTACTAAGGGTTATCCCGTCAATGTTTGGTCATTCTTGTCGTGTGATGCTGTCTGCGAGTGTAGGTATTGCCTTTTGAGCTTGTTTGAAGTTGTGTTTGGTTAACCACCATATTATTCATTTTGGTGCTGAGCTGCTGTAAATAGTCAGAAAAAAAGATAAAAATGAGATAAAAATAATAAAATAACAAGCACTGTATTAGAGCAAAGTCGGATTTCATGTTATAATGGTGGGACCCAGACTAGCAAGCCAGTGGTCTTATGCTCAGCGTTTTCTTATCTTAAGCCTTTTAACCTTTATCACTAATGAAAATATTTTGAGCTGATTATAATCAAAGACTCTGATACTATTAAAGTTGAATAAGAAAGAGATGAGATAATAGGGTGGTAAGAGTGTTGTTTTATCTTTTTGGAGTATGACAGGGCTTTGCTGCTTTGGGGTAGCTTAATCGTTAAGGAAAAAGAAAGTGATGGTTATCTAGCCATATGTTCTATTTGATTGTTTCAATTATGATTTACTATACCACAGAGATCGCCATTTTTTCTTCGCTTTCAGGGGTCTCTTTTCCCATTTGGAAAAAAGGCTTTATTTTAGCCTTAGCCTTTTTTATGAACCAAAACAGGCTTTTGTCACCTTTGCTGCTTGATCCTTTGATTTTTCTAGTGGTATTAGCAATGGCAAAGCAGCCTTTATGGCGTTTGAAAAGCTTTTTTCTGGCTTTCTTTCCGGCATTTTTTAGTGATTTGACATCGCGGTTTATGATTGCGGTGGTTATTCCTTATTTTTGCTCAGACTGCATGAAGATGATTGAAAGTGGGCTCATGACAATGATAGCTTATGCTTTAGTCTATCCAAGTTTTTTATTGACCAACTATTTTATTGGGAAAGACTACCAAACGATTGTCCAGTCTGAAAATGGTCAGAAGTCACAGCAATTTTACATGGTGTATCTGATTTGTATCCTTGTTTATTATATTGATATTCTGGTGGTACTGGGCTTTGCGGATCCGTTTATGCGGTTTTCACATCTGATGGTTGTGTTTCCATCTTATAAAATGCTCTTTTTGATTTTTATGTTGCTTTTTGCTTTGCTCTTTTCCTATTTTAACCGAGCGGCGCGCCACATTTTAGAAGAAAAATTATTGACCGAACAGGTTACTTATATTGGTAATTTAGAAAGCTATGGCGTTGAACTGGAAAAACTCTATAAAGATATTGAAAATTTTAAAAAATCCTACCTCAGTCGCTTAGATCAACTGGGTGCAACCATTGCTTGTGGATCAATTGAGGAGATTCAAGCCCTCTATTATGATTCGGTAGGCAATGCAGCTGAATATTGGGATAATAAGCATTATAATCTAGCCAAGCTCAGTAACGTTCACCTGTCATCTATCAAAAGTATCTTGTCTGCCAAGATCATCGAAGCTGAAAAAGCTGGCATCTCTGTGCATTTGGAAGTGCCTGACATCATTACTCATACGTCCATTGCGCCTTTGGACCTGGTGTTGTTGATTGCGATTTTTTGTGATAATGCCATTGAAGCTGCTGTTTTGAGTGAGGCGCGTGAGCTATCAATTGCTTATTTTAACAATGCTGAGGTGCAAATGCTGGTGGTGGCTAATAGCATCAAAGAAGAACGTGTCAATATTGTGGAGATTTTTAAAGAGGGCTATTCCTCAAAGGGAAAGGTCCGTGGTATTGGCTTAGCCAATGTCCAAGCCATTTTGAAGAAGTATCCCAGACTTTCCTTAAGCACCAAGAGTGCTTGCTATGAATTTCGCCAAACACTAGTCATTGGACCAGAAGTGGAAGGAGAGTCCCGTGCATTCCATTAGTCAACTATTATTTTATCTCATTCTTTTTGGGGATACCTGGTACTTTTTTGCTAAAAGTTCAGGGATTAATTGGCGCTTTCGGCGCATTGCTGTGACTGGACTGGTATTTGTCCTGATCAATGTGCTCTTTAATGGCAATTTACTAATCAATCAGGGATTTTTTATCATGCTTGGATTAGTGAACCTGCCCCAAAAAAGCCTATCAGAAACCCTTTTTTATGGTTTGTTTGCTAATATTTTTGTTGAGATTATCTTTCGAACGCTTGTTTTTTTGTTTTTGCCAATTCTTAAGGGCTCCCCACTTTTGGCACACGTTTCGCAGCTGCAGCTCGTGCTCCTTTCTTACAGCTTTGTCTTGCCCAGCTATGCTATCTTCAAATACCTCTTTAGTATTGATATTTCACTGATTCGCTTTATTAGTGAGAAGCGTTTGACAAGTAGAGTTAATGTAATGAACCTGGTCATGGTTGCTTATTTTTTCCTGATGGAGTGGTGGAGTGCAGGCGATAAAACGCCCTCGGTTTTCTATCTAGAGAGTCGTCCTTACATTTTTTTGGTCTACCTGGCCCTGATTGTTGCTTTTATTTTTCGGTTGGATCGCTTTGCTAAGGACGAATTAGAGAAAAAATTAGCTAGCGCTCAGGCAGAACGCATCACCAATCTGGAAAAATACAATGCTTACATTGAAAGTCTGTACCGGAATATTCGCACGATTAAGCATGATTCAGAGAATATTTTGATTAGCCTGAAAGAAAGTATTGATAGTGGGGATTTGACCTTGATAAATCAAGTCTACCAGCAGGTGATTAAGGAGGCAAGAGAATCTCTCTTACACACAACATTTGAATTTACCGATTTGGAAAATGTCCAGGAATCGGTCATCAGAAGCCTTTTGAATGCTAAATGCCATGAGGCCCAAAGCCAGGGAATTGAGCTTTATGTGGACATTCCAGCTTCCATTGAAGGCAATACCATAAAATTAATGGACTTAGTGGTTTTGTTGGGCATTGTCTTGGACACTGCGATTGAGACGACCAAGGGCAGTCAGCGCCCCTTTATTTCCCTTGCTTACTTTAGTCAAGATGCCAAGCAGTTTTTCATCGTTGAAAATAGCATTAGAAGTAAGCAAATTCAGATGGCTCACTTTTTTGAGAATAAAAAACAGCAAGAAGGCAGTCAAAAAGAGCATCATTTTTCGCGCTTTTTTGACATTATTGATGCTTACCCTGCGGCCATCTTTTCGACAAAAAGCCAGCATTATCGCTTACGTCAAATCTTAGAAATGAGGTAATAGATGAATATATTTGTTCTAGAAGATGACTTTGCGCAACAAACGCGCATTGAAACCGTGATTGAAGATATAATTGCTGAGCAGCGCATCCAGTATTATCAGTTAAATATCTTCTCTAGCTCAAAAAAACTCTATGACAGTATCCAAGAAAAAGGGGCGCATCAGCTGTTCTTTTTAGATATTGAAATCAAGCACGAAGCCAAAAAAGGTTTAGAGCTAGCAGCTGAGATCAGAAAGAAAGATCCCTATGCGGTTATTGTATTTGTCACCACGCATTCAGAGTTTGCACCTATTTCCTTTCGCTATAAGGTCTCTGCTTTAGATTTTATTGATAAGGCTGTGGATCAAGACCAGTTTAAAGAACAGATCGAAGAATGCATCAAATACACCCAAGGCTTGATGTCAAATCATATCACTGAAGATATGTTTCAGTTTGAAACGCCTCAAACACGGATTAGACTACCCTACAAGGATATTTTATACTTTGCAACCTCAACCACACCGCATAAGGTCTGCTTATGGACAAAGACGGAACGGCTAGAACTCTATGGCAAATTGTCTGACATTAGGAATGCCTTTCCCCGTTTGTTTATGTGCCACCGCTCTTATCTGGTTAATCTTGAAAATATTGTGCGCATTGATAAAACCAAGCAGCTGGCCTATTTTGCAAATGGTGACTTTTGTATGGTTTCCCGTTTGAAAATGAAAGCTTTGGTCGAAACGTGGCAGCATTTACCTTAAAAAGAGGCTTTCTACCCACTATTTTTGACATTTTAGGACGAAAACCCGACATTTCAGGAGAAATACGATTATTTAGCTAAAAAGGAGCTATAATAACTACTATAAATAAAGACTAACCAATCTTCAGCTGGCTGAGAGGTATCCCTGATGCAATCAAAATATTGTTTCTCTCTCTCCATAACTAAATGATATTTTTGATGCGACTTTTTAGTCTTTGGCTGTTGATGACATCAGTTGTCTTTGTTTGGATAACACAATGCTGGTTTTATAGTTATAAAGATTTAGCCTGACTTAATCTTAATGTTAAATTTAGCATGGGTGGGCCTCAATTCTAATCGAGTTGAGGCTTTTTGTGAATTTATGGTATAATGATACTAATTTAGTGAGATGGAGTTACATTTTGAAAAAATCCTATCGTGTCAAGCGTGAGAAAGATTTTAAGGTCATATTTGATCACGGGTACAGTACTGCTAATCGCAAATTTGTAATCTATCATTTACAAACCCAGCAGGATCATTTTCGAGTGGGGATTTCCGTCGGTAAAAGACTAGGAAATGCCGTTACCCGAAACCGCATTAAACGAAAAATCAGACACGTTCTATTAGAATTTAAAGACAGGCTCAAATCTGAAGATTTCGTCGTCATTGCGCGAAAAGGCGTTCAAGATTTAGATTATCAAGCTGTCAAAGCGAATTTAGAGCATGTTTTGATACTAGCGCACTTACTTGAGGAAGGTTAAGAAGGTGAAAAAAACATTTAAACTGGCAAGTTTGCTACCCCTGTCTTTACTTCTAGTTGCTTGTAGCAATGGAGAAGTATCTGCCCGTTCGACCAATGGCTGGGATCAGCTGGTCTACTTTTTTGCTCAGGCAATTGAATGGTTGTCCTTTAATCATTCCATTGGTATTGGGATTATTCTCTTTACAATCATTATCCGGATTATTCTAATGCCGCTTTTTAATATTCAAATGAAATCCAGCCAAAAAATGCAGGATTTGCAACCTGAATTAAAAGCCCTCCAAAAAAAATACCCTGGCAAAGACGCAGATAGTCGTATGGCGCTGGCCGAAGAGAGTCAAGCCCTCTATAAAAAATACGGTGTCAATCCTTATACCAGTCTCTTTCCCCTACTCATCCAAATGCCGGTCATGTTTGCCCTTTTCCAAGCCCTAAGTCGAGTTCCTTCCTTAAAAACGGGTACCTTCTTATGGGTCGAATTGTCACACCATGATCACTGGTATATTTTACCTATCTTAGCCGCTGCCTTTACTTTTTTATCAACCTGGCTAACCAATCTGGCAGCCAAAGAAAAGAACACTTCGATGACGATTATGACTTATGTCATGCCGCTAATGATTTTCTTCATGGGTTTTCGCCTAGCCAGTGGGGTTGTCTTGTATTGGGTAGTATCAAATGCCTTCCAAGTCTTGCAAGTCTTATTGCTAAATAACCCCTTTACGATTATCGCAGAGCGTCAGCGATTACTAGAAGAAGAAAAAGCACGCCGAAAGCGTGAACTCAGAGCCCGGAAAAAAGCAGCAAGTAAACGTCATAAATAGGAGTTAAAAAATGGGAATTTATACAGGCAAAACGGTTGAAGCAGCAATTGAAGCAGGCCTAAAAGACCTGCAATTGCCCCGCTTAAAAGCACACATTAAAGTAATTTCAAAAGAAAAAAAAGGTTTTTTAGGTTTTGGCAAACGGCTGGCGCAGGTTCAAGTAGAAGATATTTCAAAAGCCCAGGCAGCACAAACAGCGCAGTCAGAACCGACAGTTACGAAGCCTTCTGAACCAACAGAGTCAAACCAAGCAGCTAGCGCGCCCCAATCCGCCGCATCAGCAACCCTTGTTACGCCCGAACCAGAATTGACAACAGCTGAGGCTAAAGCTCAGATGGGTGAGACACAAAGGCAGCCGGCTCAGTCAGAGAAAGACCTAGCTCAGGCAGATAGCCTTTTAGATCAAGTCTCAGTACAAATGGCTCCTGCCCTTAGCGATGATATTGACCAAGCCACCGCAGAAGTGGCCGACTATGTGACCAAGGTCATCTATGAAATGGACATTGAAGCGAGTATTGACACCAGTCATAACCGCCGCCAAATCAACCTACAAATTGAAACGCCAGATGCCGGCCGAGTCATTGGCTATCATGGCAAGGTCTTAAAATCCTTGCAATTACTGGCTCAGAACTTTTTACATGACCGTTACTCTAAATCATTTTCAGTGGTTTTAAATGTCCATGACTATGTGGAGCATCGAACAGAAACCTTGATTGATTTTACCCAAAAGGTGGCTACGCGCGTCTTGGAAACGGGTAAGGACTATACTATGGATCCGATGAGTAACAGTGAACGAAAGATTGTTCATAAAACCATCTCAGCAATCGAAGGCGTGACTAGCTTTTCAGAAGGCAATGACCCCAATCGTTTTGTTGTTGTAAGTTTGCAAAAATGAGGTTGAGGTTAGCTCTGGATTTAAAAACCGAACTTCAAAAAGCCTTTGCACTCTCTGTCAAAGTGACAGAAAGTGCAAGGGCTTTTTAGGTTGTAGTGTCACCTGCTGGCCTCTTAGCCAGACAAACGCCTGTCTTTACAGACTTACTAAGGCAAGGAGCCAAGAGGAGCATTTTTAGCTAACAGCCCCCTACTGGCTAGCAGGCGATAGTGTTAAAAGAGGCTTAAGATTAATTGCAAGTTTAAGAAGGTCAGGATCAGGGCAACACCATAGGCTAACACAGTATTGATTTTGTGGTTGGCAAATTCGCCCATGAGCTCCTTTTTGGAGGTAAAATAGACCAAAGGAAAGATAGCAAAGGGCAGGGCAATGGATAAAAAGATTTGGGAATAAATCAGTAAGTGATCCAGTACAGGCTCTTGGTCTCCAAATATGAAGGCCACCACCAGGACAGGTAGGAGGGCGACTAAGCGCGTGACTAACCGCAGTAGCCATGCAGGAAGTTTGATGTGCAAAAAGCCTTTCATCACAATTTCGCTGCAAAGGGTCCCTGTAATTGTAGAATTTTGCCCACTAGCCAAAAGCGCCACAGCAAAAAGGGTAGATAAAAGCGGACTAGCAATCGGGCCAGCAATAGCCGGATTGCTAAGTGCCTGATACATTTCAGAAAAGGCGCTAATGTCATTTGCATGACCGTAAAAGAGCGCCGCTCCTAAGATCAATAATAAGGAGTTGACCACAAAGGCAATCGACAATTGGATATTAGAATCCCAGGTCATAAAGCGCACAGCTTCTTTGACATGCTTACGCGAGCTATAATCTATTTTTCGGGTTTGCGACAAAGAAGAATGCAAGAATAAATTGTGAGGCATAACGGTCGCACCGACAATGCCTAAGCCCAGTGTTAAGACAGAATCTTGCCCTGCTTTTGGTGCTTGCCAAAGCGCCGGCTGAATCAGGTAGCCCTTCAAAAGAAGGTTAAGGTCTGGCTGAGCGAGCCAAACCATATAAAGAAAGATGCCCAGGATGCTTAAAATCAGGGTTCCCACGATGGCTTCAATCTTGCGAAAACCAAGCTTCATCAGCAATAATAGTAAGAAGACATCTGTAATGGTTAACACAATGGAAAACAAGATAGACCAGCCAAAGAGCAGGTGAAGCGCAATCCCAGCCCCAATAACCTCCGCTAAATCAGTGGCCATTAAGGCGAGTTCCGTAATGATAAAAAAGAAATAACGCAGTGGTTTAGAACATTTCTCGGCAATCATTTGCGACAAGTCCCGCTGGGTGACAATGCCAAGTTTTCCGGACATTTGTTGTAGTTGCATGGCAATCACCGAAGAAAGCAAGATTGCCACTAAGAGGATGTATTTATAGCTGGCGCCTGCAACGACACTGGTAATCCAGTTGCCTGGATCCATGTAGCCAACTGCTACCAGCATGCCTGGCCCGGTAAAAGCGAGCAGGAGCCGGCCAAAGGAGGCTCCTGACTGAACCGGGATTTTTTGAGGCGTATCAAGCAATTGAGAGTTTTCAGTAGACATATGATTTCTCCGCTAAGTGGTGTTTAATTAAATATTAAGTTTACTTAATAATTCATTATACCACAAAATGAGCTAAGCGGCTTTTTCTGCCTCGCTTTTATAGGAAGTGGCCATTTATCCCTTATCCAAAAGGGTAACCAAAAGCCCAGGAACTGCCAACAAAAGGTGAGATCTCGCTCTCAAGGGTCTAGTCAACAAGGCTCAGTCCCTCTCTTAGAAAAAATGCTGCTAGTAAGCAGGAAGTGGTTTTATATCACTAGTCAGAAAAAATGCTTTTTGGAAGAGGGGATTTATCCCTTGCAGATATGAAATAATTCTTGACAAGGCCTAGGATATAGTATAGACTAATATAGTATGTTTAGTAACTGATCACAATAGCCGGCTAAACGAATACAAAATCTATGAGGAGGTATTCACTGTGAAACGTACTTATCAACCAAGTAAGATCCGTCGTCAACGTAAGCACGGATTCCGTCATCGTATGTCAACTAAAAACGGCCGTCGCGTACTTGCTAGCCGTCGCCGCAAAGGACGTAAAGTCTTATCAGCTTAATGATAAGAAAAAAGAACCTAACAAAGCCAAGAGTGCTCGAGACTTTTGGTTTTTTTGTGCATTGTCAACCTTTGCCAAATGTGCTTGAGCCCAAAAAAGCCCAAGCCAAGGGTGGGTCAGTTTGCTTTACGACCCTTTTTTGAGCTAGAAATCATCATTAGAGTGTGACCAGCGAAGCTTTCTTACGACCTAAGTCCCAAAAACTGACTTCTTCGTAGGGCTAAAAGGCCCTCGCCCTCAAGCAGCTAGCAAAGCAAAAAAGGTGCTCTTTTTCTACCATTTGTCAAGTATATTCAGCGTTAAGATACAAAACACCTTCAAGATATGTGGCAATGATAGATGGTTGCCTTATATTTAAAGCCTGGTAAATTATAAAAGTGCATGCAAAAACAACACCTTATTTTTTGTCAACTCAGCTAAGCCAGCCCACAGATGAGATGCTACCATTTCACGGCAAGACTGTTTGTATCATCAGGGTTTGTCGCTGCTCTTTGCCCAGTAAGCTTTTGACTGGTACTTAACGGCAAGACCGATTATAGTATCAGGGCTTTGCCCCAACAGCTAAATTCACCGGTCTTTTTTTAGTGCTTCAGCCAGGTAGTAACCAGCTCGCGGCCGCGCTAGCTCTTCCATTACTGCTGTCCACTTATCGCCTTCTTTCTGGATGGCGTTTTTTAGTAGTGCTTTTTGCGCTTGATTTAAAATAGCAATCAGCTCCAAGCCTTTATCAGTGGGAAAGAGTTGCTTATGACGGCGATCAAAGTCGGCGCTTTCTTCATAAATCAACTGTTTTTCTTTAAGGGTTTTTAAGGTTTTGTGGGAACCTTGCTTGGAAATTTCAAGAATAGTTAGCAATTCACTCACGGTGCTACCTGGTTTTTGACAGATAAAAAATAAAAAACGGTGATGCTGCCGATTGAGTTGGTGCTGCTTGATCAAATCATCAGCGGTTTTGATAAAGGTTTGGTAAGCAAAATAAAATAGCATGTGTTCGTAATCATCGTGGGCCATAAATGTCTCTCCTTCATTTTCCTTTTCTTATTATACTAAATTATATTATCGGTGAGAATTGCTCAGCTAAAAAGGTCAATAATATTGACTTATTTTTCCAAGAGGTTTATGATAAGTACTATAGTAAGAAAAAGGAGTGATAAGATGAAAAAACGTGTCGGACAGTATTTGCTTGATTGTTTACGGGTCAATGGCCTTGAGCGTATTTTTGGGGTCCCTGGGGATTTTAACCTAGCCTTCTTAGATGACATCATCGCAGATAAACAGATAGAGTGGGTCGGTAATACCAACGAACTCAATGCCAGTTACGCAGCTGATGGTTATGCCCGTTTGCATGGCCTGGCAGCTATGGTTACTACCTTTGGTGTTGGGGAACTAAGTGCGGTTAATGGTATTGCAGGAAGCTATGCTGAGCGAGTACCTGTTGTGGAAATTACAGGTGCGCCTACACGGCAAGCAGAAGCGCAAAAGCGCTATGTTCACCATTCTCTTGGCGAAGGTCATTTTGATAATTACCAAAAGATTTATGAGCACATTACGGCAACCACTGCCTATATCACCACTGACAATGCCCAAGACGAAATTCCCAGAGTCATTAATACCGCCCTTAGAGAACGCCGGCCGGTGCATATTCATTTACCGATTGATGTAGCGATGAGCACGATTGAAATTAAAAGAGCACCAGTAGCTTATCAACATCAAAGCCAGCCTGTGACTGCTTATCTTGACGCGATTCAACAAGCTTTAGCTACAGCTAAGCGTCCAGTTATTATAGCTGGCCATGAAATTACTGCCTACCAGCTACAGGAGCAACTCGAAGCCTTTGTTAATAAAACAAAAATTCCTCTTGCTCAGCTCTCTTTAGGGAAATCAGCATTCAATGAGGAAAATCCCTACTATATAGGAATTTATGATGGGCGAGTTGCTGAAGATAGCATTCGCAACTATGTGGATGGTTCTGATTGTATCCTTAACATAGGAGCCAAATTAACCGACTCAGCTACTACGGGCTTTTCCTATCAGTTTGATTTAAATGACCTTATTTTAATCAATCAAAGAGACTTTAAAGCCGGAGATTTGGTCTCGCATGATGTTAGCTTGGTCGATTTGATGGATGGTCTTTTGACGATTGATTATGAAAACCAAGCCGCCTTTCCAGCAATCAAACCGGCAGCAAGTCCAATCGTAGAACTTAGTGATCAACCCTTGACACAAAAAGACTATTTTAAGCTCATGCAAAACTTCCTCCAAGCAGGCGATGTGCTCTTGGCCGAGCAGGGGACTTCCTTTTTTGGTGCCTATGATCTGCGCTTACCAAAAGGCAGTCGCTTTGTCGGGCAACCCTTATGGGGCTCTATTGGCTATACCTTACCATCGCTTCTTGGGACCCAGGTGGCTGATCCAAAGCGCCGCAATATATTGCTGATTGGCGATGGTTCACTACAGCTAACTGTTCAAGAAATGGCGACAATGATCCGTCTAAAGCTCAATCCTATTATTTTTATGATTAATAATGATGGCTACACTGTGGAGCGCCTAATTCATGGCATGCAAGCCCCTTATAACGATATTTTCATGTGGGACTACAAAGCCTTGCCAAAAGCATTTGGAGATAAAGGGCACGTTATCACCTATGATGTGACCACTAGCCGAGAGCTTCAAACTGTGATGGATCAGGTAACAGCCGACCCAGCCCATATGCATTTCATTGAAGTGCATATGGACCGTAACGATTCGCCAGAAAAATTAATAGCCATGGCAGAAATGTTTGCTCAGGCGAACCAATAATGCCTTTAACTGAGTACAAGCTAGAAAAAGTGCAGCTGCTAGTAGCATTAGCTTAGTCTGGACTTGCTAGGCAGAGCTTTTAGACCTTATAAAACTTTACCAGCTCTACAAAGCTAACAGCTAGCTCTAGCTAGTGCTTAGTCTGCTAGTTATTCGCGTAATGACCAGCTAGCATTGGCAGCCAAAGCATCACTATAAAAAGCTAAACCCAATTAAACTCCTTTTTCACTGACAAGTAATAGTGACACGACAAGGTTCACTAAAACGTTAAAGAGGAGTTTTTCAGTGTGGTTTAGCTTTTTTTGTGTTTGGGGAGCTTGCTGCCATGTTGATGGGGTGCTCTTTTGCTCGCTAGCTTAGTTTTGACTTGTGGTATGGAGGAGTTGGTGTTGATAAAGGCGCAGCGCCAGGTGTAAATTCATCAATTGATCAGTGTTTTTGAGACTAATGGCCAAAATAGATTCGACTTTGGCTAGGCGAGCTCGCAAGGTATTTACATGGATATAAAGTTTTTGACTGGTCTTAGTGTAGGAAAAATGATTATCAAAAAAGACTGTTACAGTAGGATAGAGCTGGGTATGATTTTTTTGGTCATATTGGAGGAGGGGGTGGAGGAACTGCTCGAATAATTCAGCTACAAAGAGATGGTTGACTGCCCCATAATCATCCGTCAACAGTTTTAAAATGCCAATATCCTGGTAAAACTGAAGATGATGTGATTGTTGGTTAGATTTGGAAAAGCGAATGGCCTGCTTGGCTTCGTCTAAGGCCCGCCGTAATTGCCAATAAGGCTTGACTGAGCTAATGCCCAGATAAAAATGGTGGTGACCAAGGAAAGTTCGCATCAAGCGTGTCCACTCATCTAGGTGAGAAAGGAGATCAGCATCTGGGCCAAATAGGACAATCAGCTGCTGATTGCGGGAGAAGAAATGCAGATTATGAGTGGCTAAAGAGGAGGCCTGAAGGTAGTTAACCAAGTCATTAAAAAGGGTTTCAAAGGCTAGCACATCAGAGTTTTCTAACAAATCTGACACCAGAAGGATCTGTAAGTCCTGCTGTATATTTTTGCCAAGGCTCAAGCTATATTTGCTTAAACTATTCAGATTAGGTTTGGTCATTTTAAGCATGTCATCAAAGATGATGTTTTTAAAATAGTTAGTATTCTTTTGAAATTCCGTCTCTAAAACAGCTTTTAATAGATAGATGGATTGAATATTTGCTAACTTTGACAATACAGTCGCCTCCAGCCACTCTGTCTTAGCATCTGTCCGTAGCACCAGGTAAAACTGTAAATGATTTTGCTGGTAACAAGGGAGAAAAAAGAGGTGGCAATTGAGCTTGGTAAGAAAGAGACTGCGATAACAAAAACCCTCAATAGTCTGTTGGTTTAGGTCAACACCAATGGGTGAGAAGCGCCCGATATTGTCAGGACTGAACTGCTCAAAATAAGCTTCCCACGACCAGTCATCACTAGCATCAATCAATGCCATTTGCTTGCTTAAGATGGCTGTTGATAAATTAGTGGTCTCATAAACAATCTGACAGAGGTTGTTAATACTATGGGTATCCGAAAAATAATGAATGACCTGCTTAATAAAGTGCTCGGATTCAATCAAACTTTTGGTGCTATGAGCAATTTCAGCCTCCTGAAAGGCAATAATGACATCACTCCAGGAATGATGGTTATCAATCAAAAACAGCGGGATCTGATAATAGCGAAGAAGATCAATCTTGTCATCAGATAGATAAGGTCGGTATTTCTTTTTAGAAACAATGGCCCCAACGCGGTGGTGCTTTAAAGATTCGATGAAGGTTTTGGTGAAATGACTGGTCATAAATTTACCAATGATTAAGAGCTCTGCCCCCATTAGCCAATTGTCAATGTCTGAGACATCCATAATATTAACTGATTGCAACTCATTTTCGAGCCCTTCTGGCGTGGTAAAATGAGTGGCTTGCTGAAAAATGGGCAAGGCTAAAAGAGAAGCAACTCTGATCTTTGTACTCATGTGTGTCTCCTTTGTATGAACTGATGATTAAAGCGCTTTACTTTTATATGATAACACAATTCCCTTTCTCTGGTTGCCTAAGCTATAATAAAGCCATCATAAAAAAAGGAGATCCGCAGATGAGAAATCGTTTTAAAGGAAAAGATTATTTAGCCTTCAAGGATATGACCCGTGAAGAAATTGAATTTATCACGGACCTAGGCTTGGATTTCAAGAGAAAATGGACGATGAAAGAACCGCATGAATATTTGAAGGGCCAAGTCTGGGCAGCCTTATTTGAAAAGAACAGCACCCGCACCCGCAATGCCTTTGAACGGGCTGCAGCTGATTTAGGGGTCAAAGTTGTTTATCTTCGGCCAGACGAAATGCAGATGACCCGTGGTGAACCTTTAAAAGATACTGCGCGTATCTTAGACCGCTATTTTGACGGTCTCTTTATCCGCACCTTCGGACATGAAATCGTTGAAGAATGCGCTGCGTGGATGCAAAACCCTGTTATCAATGGCTTAACAGCCTTGGAACACCCAACCCAAGGCATTGCAGACTTAATGACGATCAAAGAAAAGAAAGGGCACTACCAGGGGCTTAAAATGTGTTATTCCGGCAATCTGTACAATGTTGCCTATACAACCATGCTGTTTTGTGCCACCCTGGGAATGGACCTGTCAATTGCTTGCCCAGAAGGTATCGAACCGGACCAGACCATCCTAGCAGAAACCAAAAGACGCGCCAAAGAAAGCGGAGCAACCATTGAATTTACCCAAGATTTTGATGCCGCTTTGCACGGTGCAGATATTGTCTATGGTATGTCGCAATATAGCATGGGGCAAAGTGATGAAGAGATTGCTTTTCTCAAAAAGATCTTTAAACCCTACCAAATTACTATGGATGCTATGAAAAAGGCCAAGCCTGATGCCATCTTTATGCACTGTTTACCGGCTCATAGAGGAGAAGAAGTGACCGATGAGGTCATGGAATGTGCGCAATCAGTGATTTTTGATGAGGGCGAAAATCGCATGCATTCAATCAAGGCCATCTTGGCGGCTGTAGCCAACTAGGCTTGATTAATGGGAATGAGATACCGACTGAGGTGGAAAATATATGGAAGTGCAAGAAAAGAAAAAATTTAAGTCGCCCAATACTTACGTCATCATTTTCTTTGTATTACTCTTTGTTGCCCTGTTGACATGGATCATACCAGGTGGCAAGTACACCTATGACCAATCTGGCAAGGCCATTGCCAATTCGTATCACCAAATCGCAGCCAACCGTCAGGGTTTGTGGGATGTGATCATGGCGCCGATTATTGGGATGATTGGTAATGATAAGGTTTCTGGAGCCATCACGATTTCCTTAAATGTCATGCTCTTTGGAAGTTTTTTGGAGATGATGGATGCCACAGGAGCCATTACAATTGCCCTTAAAAATATCGCCAAAAAGTACCAGAGTAATTACTATACCTTAATTACCGTCTTGACCTTTTTGATGGGGATTTTTGGAACCGTACAAGGCGCCTACGAAGAAGGCTTTGTTTACCTCTTGATGTTTTTGCCGATTATTCTATCGCTAGGTCTAGACACCATTGTCGCTTTAATGATTGTCATTTTTGGGACCCAGGCCGGTTGTGCCGCTTCCATTGTCAACCCGTTCTCCACTGGGATTGCCTCAGGAATTGCCGGTATTAGTCCAGGTGAGGGTATCCTTTTTCGGGCCTTTACCTTCATTATCTTATTATCAGCTTGCTCGGCTATGATTTGCCTTTATGCTAAACAAGTCAAAGCACATCCACAAAAGTCTGTTCAATATTTCAGACATCAAAAAGACCTAGAGGAATTTACAGCCCTTGATAACCAAGATAAGCAGCTAGATAGCAAACAAAAAAAGGTTTTTACGATTTTTATTTTGACCTTTGTGATTATGATTTTGTCCTTGGTGCCTTGGACCTCGCTCAATCCCCATTGGACTTTCTTTGAGAGCATTACTAAATGGGCTAACCATAATAGCTTACTAAGTACAGTGCTTGGATCGAACTTGGTTCCATTTGGAAAGTGGTACTTTAATGAAATTAATGGCTTATTAATAGTGATGACCATATTGACCGGTTTCATCATGGGTTATTCTATTGATAAAACCATCACTATCTTTATCAAAGGAGCAGCCGCCTTGGTTTCTACAGCCTTTATTGTCCCCTTGGCTAGAGGAATTCAAGTGCTCATGACCAATGGTAGCATCACCGCCACTGTGCTCAATGCGACCGAAAAAACCTTAGGGTCTTTACCACCCCTAGTCTTTGTCCTTGTGTGCTTTCTTGTCTATATTATCCTAGCGACCTTTATTCCAAGCTCAACAGGCTTAGCTGCAGCGACTATTTCAATTATGGCACCGCTTGGCCTTTTTGCCGGGGTTTCAGAAGCCACCATGGTTGTGATTTATAATTTTGCGCTAGGTTTTGTGAAATTGCTTGCGCCCACATCGATTATCGTGATGACCTGTACACAAGCAGTCCATGTTGGTTACGGGTCTTGGCTAAAAGCTATTTGGAAATATGCCTTAGCCTATCTTTTGGTTTTAACGGCACTCTTAGCCATAGCTGTCTTTATCATGTAAAAGGAGATTAAAATGAGTGAAACTGTCTACGTTCGTAATGCTACCAACACCCTAAAAAAAGTCATCGTCTGTTCGCCTAAATACTATAAATTCAATGCCATCAATGAAATCACCAAAAGCTGGATGGAAAAAGGCGAAACCGAACAAAACGACCTCATGGTTAAAGAGTGGCAGACTTTAATTGATGCTTATAAAGCCAATGGTGTTGAGGTCATTGAGATGGAACCAGAAGCTGAATTAGAAGTGCAAACCTTTGCCCGTGACTTTGGTGCCATGGTCAAAGAAGGTGCCATCATTGGGCGCTTTCGCCATCCAGCCCGGCAAAAAGAAACCCAAAGGTACGAAGCCAAACTAAAGGAACTAGGTGTGCCAATTATTGCTCGCTGCAATGCTGGCTGCTTTGAGGGTGGCGATTTTTGGATGCTTGATGAACACACCCTAGCCTTTGGTCAAGTTGACCGTACCGACCAAGCTGGTGTCGATAATCTGCGCGAGCAATTGCAAAAATTTGGTTACACCGTGGTCGGAGTACCAGTCGCTCCAGAACATTTGCATCTGGATATGTGCTTTAATATTGTAGCTCCAAAGATCTGTATCGCCGCTACCAGTGTTTTGCCTTTTTGGTTTATTAATATGCTAAAACGGCGGGATTTCACGATTATTGATGTACCAGCAGCCCTGATTGAAAAGCATGGCTGTAATGTTCAGGCCCTAGGCAATCATAAGGTCTTAGGCATTGCCAATAATCAATCGGTCAATGAAGCAATGGAAGCAGCTGGCGTAGAAGTCATCAAACTGCCTTTGCAACAAATCTTAAAAGCTGGAGGCGGACCTCACTGCATGACCTATCCTGTTGAACGTAGCAATGAATAGATAAAGGTTGTGACCATATGAAAGTTGTTATTGCTGATTACCCTGATTCCATGATGCCTAATCACGACTATGAAAGAGAGATCTTAACCAAGGGCCTAGGAGCAAATACAGAGATTGTGGTTTATCCCTACCATGATGACAAAGAGGAGTTTTATGAGGTTATCAAGGATGCCCAGGCCATCTTAACCGCCTTTACCCCCATTGATGCTGAGACGCTGGATCATGCCTTGCAATTGCAGGTGGTTTCAATCAATGCGACTGGTTATGATAATGTAGACTTAGCAGCAGCCAATGCGCGCCATATTGGTGTCTGTCCTGTTGGTGAGTACTGTACCAAAGATGTAGCTGAATTTACCATTGCAACTATGATGGCTTTGGTGAAGAATCTTAAAAGCTACCAGACAGCGATTGATTGCCATTATCACTGGTCTTATGACTATGCTAAGCCCAATCAACGTCTCTCGGACATGACCCTTGGTATTTGTGGCCTAGGAAAGATTGGTAAAACCGTAGCCCGCAAGGCTTTAGGTTTGGGACTCAAGGTGCTTGCTTGTGATCCCTTCACCCACCTACCAGCAGATCTGGCTGTGACGATGGTTAGTAAGGAAGCCCTTTTTGCCCAGGCAGATATTATTACTAATCATATGAACCTCAATGAGACTAATTATGGTTATTTTGATCAAAAAGCCTTTAAACAGATGCTCAAGCAACCTTATTTTATCAATATGGGACGAGGCGCCTGTGTGGTAGAGGCTGATGTGATTGCTGCTTTGGACCAGGGGCGCTTAAAGGGGGCCGCTTTGGATGTCTTAAAGGATGAGACGCCTGATTTGGCTCAGCATCCCTTGGTCGGCCGTGAAAATGTCTTAATTACACCCCATGCTGCCTTTTACTCCACCTCATCCTTGCGGGATCTGCAACGGATTTCCACTGAGAATATAGTGCATTACCTCACAGGGCGCAAAGACCGCGTCTTTAAATTAGTCAGTGATTATTAGCTGACCTTAAACCTCTAAGCTGGGCGTTTTCTTTAGCTTTTTGGCTGCCTTGTGGTGTCGTCTTTGTCAGATGTGGCTTTATTTGGAGCGCTCTTAGTGAGATAAACTAGGGAGACACTCAGCTTGCTTTTGCCGCTACTAGTGGCCGAGGTTTAGCTCAGCTGATTGTCCTAAAAGCCCAGGGCCGAATTTGACTGTTTGTGGTATAATGAACTAAGATGGCCCACAGCAAGGAGACAAAATCATGCAAATCTTTGATACGCATACCCACTTAAATACAGAACCCTTTATTGGAAACACCGAGCAGGAGCTGGCCCTAGCCAAAGAAATGGCGGTCACCCGCCATAATGTGGTTGGCTTTGATCACGCCACGATTGAGCAGGCCCTAAGCCTGGCTAAGCACTACCCAGAAATCTACGCCACCATTGGCTGGCATCCCACGGAAGCCGGCTCTTACACCCAAGCCGTTGAAGACCAGATTGTTGCGCATCTAAATGAGGACAAGGTCATCGCCCTTGGCGAGATTGGCCTGGATTACCATTGGATGACCGAGCCAAAAGCCGTGCAAATCGCGGTCTTTAAGCGGCAAATCCAGCTGGCCAAGGACCATCACCTGCCCTTTGTTGTGCACACGCGCGATGCCCTAGCTGATACCTATCAGGTGTTAAAGGAAGTCGGTGTCGGACCTGAAGGAGGCATCATGCATTCTTACTCAGGACCACTGGATATGGCTGTCAAACTAGCAGAGCTTGGCATGTTAATCTCTTTTTCTGGCGTGGTCACCTTCAAAAAAGCAACAGATGTCCAAGAAACCGCCAAGCACCTGCCATTAGATAAGGTCTTGGTCGAAACGGACGCGCCCTACCTTGCTCCTGTTCCGATGCGGGGCCGTACAAATCGCACAGCCTATAGCCGGTATGTTGTAGAAAAGATTGCTGAGCTGCGAGGACTACCAGACGAAGTCGTGGCTGACGCGACCTATCACAATGCCATGAGGGTATTTCAACTTGACTGATAAAATCAAAATCCAAGAAGTCCTTGTCGTTGAAGGCAAAGACGACACCGCAAATTTACGCCGTTATTTTGAAGTGGATACTTACGAAACCCGCGGTTCAGCCATCACCGACACTGATCTGGAGCGGATTGCGCGCCTTAATCAGCTGCGCGGGGTGATTGTCTTTACCGACCCTGACTATAATGGTGAGCGTATTCGTAAAATCATCATGGCTGCTGTACCCACAGCTCGCCATGCTTTCTTAAGCCGTGACGAAGCCGCGCCTGCTTCTAAAACCAAAGGACGTTCCTTAGGCGTTGAGCATGCGAGCTTTGCGGATCTCAATAAGGCCCTGACCAAGGCCACTCGCTCCTATGCTGACCAAAACGACTTTGACATTACCAAGGCTGACTTGATTAGATACGGGCTTTTGCTAGGTTCTGACAGCAGACAGCGCCGTGAGTATCTCGGTCAAGCCCTGCGCATTGGTTATTGCAATGGCAAGCAGCTGCTCAAACGCCTGGAGCTATTTGGCATCAGTCAGGCTCAACTAGCAGCAGCCATGGCTGATTATCCCACTTAGAGTCTAAAGAAAAAGCATACCGTTACCTTGGCTGTAGACATGCCCCCCTTTTACTGAACTAATCCAGTGAAAGGGGTTTTTGTATGAAACTAACAAAGGCCCCCATACCTTTTTATATAAGTTGTCTATATATTTTTGTTTCCAGTAAAACGAAAACTGTCAAATAGAGGACGCTTCGAATTATAACTAAGGACAAGTGGCATAAGATTATTAGTAATCATCAAAATATAGGCGTCATTTTATGCTACAATAGAGAAAACAAAAAAGTAGGACAAGATACATGAGAATAGCTGACGCTAAGGTAACCCGTGCCATCCTTGACCGGCACGGCTTTACCTTTAAGAAATCCTTTGGTCAAAATTTTTTAACCGATACTAATATTTTGCAAAAAATTGTCGATACCGCTCAGATTACCCCAGCAGTCAATGTCATTGAAATTGGTCCTGGGATTGGCGCTCTAACCGAGTTTTTAGCAGAAAAAGCAGCTGAGGTCATGGCCTTTGAGATTGATGAGCGATTAGTTCCGATTTTGGCGGATACCTTGCGGGATTTTGAGAATGTTCAGGTCATTAACCAGGACATCTTAAAAGCCGACCTGCACCAGCAGATCCAGCAATTTAAAAACCCTGACCTGCCGATCAAGGTAGTAGCCAATCTCCCCTACTATATCACCACGCCCATCCTCATGCATCTGATTGAAAGCAAAATCCCTTTTCAAGAGTTTGTAGTTATGATGCAACGCGAAGTCGCAGATAGAATCTCGGCCAAGCCTAATACCAAGGCCTATGGCAGCCTCTCTATTGCTGTTCAGTATTATATGGAAGCCAAGGTTGCCTTTATTGTCCCACGGACTGTTTTTGTCCCGGCCCCGAATGTTGATTCGGCTATCTTAAAGATGACACGTCGAAAAGAGCCCTTAGTATCAGTGCAAGACGAAGACTTCTTATTTCGAGTGAGTAAGGCTAGCTTTGCCTATCGGCGCAAAACCCTCTGGAACAATCTCATCAGTCATTTTGGCAAGACAGCAGTTACCAAACAGCGCTTGACCCAGGCTTTAGAAACCGCCCAGATTAGCCCGACCATCCGTGGCGAAGCATTAAGCCTGGCTGATTTTGCCCGCTTGGCGGATGCCTTAAAGCAGCAAGGCCTCTAGGTGTGGGCTAGTTGCTTTGCTGCTAGTGCTTTAGCTGTGTCACGGAAATACAAATCACCAAAAAACCGACCTGAAAAATCAGTCAGGTCGCCCGCTAGTCTGACCAAAAACGGCTGAAAAGCTTGCCAAGCCTAGCGCCAGCAAGCCCTAATGCCCAGCCCAAAAAGCAAGGCCGACTTGCAAAGCCGACCTTTAAAACCTCTCCAAAACTCTTTATACTATTTGGCGTAGAAATGCCTTAGTGATTATCGTTTATTTCTAATTATAAGGAAAAGAAAGAGAGAAAAAATCGTGAAAAAGATACGCACCAAGCGTCTCAACCGGCTGGTTTGCCGTTATGGCTTAACCTCAGCCGCCCTTTTGTTGACCCTCGGGGGGGTAGTGTAAAGGCAGATTCAGCTACCTTGACTCAGCAAGTGCAAGAGGTTTCCTATCAAAAAAATAAATTTCCTGAGCATGTGCTTATATTAAAATCTAACCAGGATAGAAGCTCTTATACTGCGGAAAGTATTGCCGATTATTTTGGGCAGCTTCGACAATTTTTTTATGGATACTTTGATCAAACAAATAAATTACACAAGGTAATTGATGAAGAGTTCCAAACTGTAGAATCAAAGCCTGGCCCAAGAGGCGAAGCCGGTCCTCCGGGCCCCGCTGGTCCCATGGGACCACGAGGTCTACCAGGTGAACGTGGCCCCGCTGGAGCTACTGGTCCCCGTGGTGAAAAAGGACCTCAGGGCCCAGCCGGTAAAGATGGTCAACAAGGCCCGCGTGGCGAGCGCGGCTTAACTGGTGCAGCAGGTGCTAAAGGCGAACGTGGTCCTCAAGGTGAACAAGGTAAGCCAGGTGCAACTGGTGCTCGCGGCGAACGCGGTGCGACAGGTCTTCAAGGTCCTCGCGGTGAAAAAGGCGAACCGGGCGAACGCGGTTTACAAGGACCTCGCGGTGAGCAAGGTATAGCTGGCCCTCAAGGTCCTGCTGGTCCTGCTGGCCATGACGGCAAAGACGGAGCCCAAGGTCCAAAAGGCGACAAGGGCGACACTGGTTTACAAGGTCCTCGCGGTGAGCAAGGTATAGCTGGCCCCCAAGGTCCCGCCGGTCATGATGGCCATGACGGCAAAGACGGTGTTCAAGGCCCGCGTGGCGAAAAAGGCGACAAGGGTGACACTGGTTTACAAGGGCCTCGCGGTGAACAAGGTATAGCTGGCCCACAAGGTCCCGCCGGTCATGATGGCCATGATGGTAAAGACGGCCACGACGGCGCTCAAGGCCCGCGTGGCGAAAAAGGTGAGCAAGGCGAACGCGGCGAGGCCGGCCCACGTGGTGAGCAAGGGCCGCAAGCTACTCCTCAGGCTCCAGCCCCACATCAGCCAGAGGTGACACCAGAAAAGCCAGACCTGCCTGAGCAACCAGACCAACCACAACAACCAGAGGTGCAACCACAACCTCAACGTCCGGAACAAGGACGCAAGGAAGACCAGGCTGCTCCTAAGCACACACCGCAAGTGGCGCCACAACGTCCGCAGCAACCAGGTCAAGCACCACAAGCCCCACGCGGCTCGCAGCATGCTGGTATGGCCCCACAAAGAAAACAAGCTGACCACAAGGTGGTCATCCCGAGCCGGACGCCGCAAGCCGCACCAGCTGGCAACCTAGCTCAGCTGCCTGCACGCGCCAACACGAGCCAGCAGCTCCCAGCTACCGGTGAAGCGCACAACCCGTTCTTCACAGCGGCTGCGCTCACGATCATGACAACCGCAGGTGTGCTGGCTTACAGAACTAAAAAAGAAACAAACGACATCCTATTTTAAGACAAGCGACTACTGACACAAGGTCTGTGTCTAATCGCAAACAAGAGGGTCACCAACTGGTGACCCTCTTGTTTTTAGGATTGGTGTTTTTTGCATCAGAGCTGCTGCCTCATCTCAAGCTTTTAATCCGTGTGAATACCTAAAACGTCTCGGATTTTTTGCACCTGGAGTTCAGCCAGCTTGTCCGGCTCTTTTGCGGCTAGTTCCTGCAGCTTCATCGCAAATCGCGGATCCAGCTTAGCTTGTTTGGCCAGGTTGGCCTTCAGTTGCGGCAAGGCAGCTTGCAATTGCTTGGCTTGGTCCTTGCTTAAGACCAACCAGGTTTTCTTTGGGAGCGTGACCACATATTTGGTGCTGACCAATTGCCCGTCCTCTCCACCAAAACCATAGAGCCACTTAGCCCAGTCAGAGTCAAAGCGATAGCGCTTGGTCCGTGTCGTGAGCATGGCGTCTTTAGTATCGCCATACCGATAGGTGGCTTCTTGTTTAGCAGCTTGGTTGATTTTCTTTTTATTAGGAATAAAGTGCGCACGCGGAGCTTTATCAGTTGGCTGATCTCGGTAAACCATCACATGGTGTTTGGACTTGGTGCCGATAGGCTCTTGGATGACCACGCCGAAGTTAGCCTTGGGATCAGCTGCGCTATAAATGGGCTTGTGGGTCTGGGTCGTTTGCACCCTCATGCCAGTGTGATTGACAAAATGGTCCGTCAACAGATAGACACTAAAGGCTAAGAAGGCTAGAGAGAAAATCCCCAAGGGGTAGCGTAACGCTGGCTTATCCAGCAACATCCAGGTGACAAACGTTAGAATAGTTGCTAAGGCAATAATCACAATAATCATATTAGAGCTCCTTTTCGACTTCAATAACCTTGCCTTTTCGTAATAAAAGGGCAATAACAAAACCAATGATTGCAAAGCCAAGTCCAAGGGCAAAGGAGGTGTGAAAACCCATCAGGCTGGCATCCAGCATTTTTTGGGCATAGCTAAGCGGATTAGTAGTTAGAAGTGCCTTAGCAGGCTTATGATTGGTGATAATATTTTGGGTGACACTAGAGAGCAAGGCCACCACAATTGCTGAGGCAATTTGCCGCGCCGTATTATTGGCGGCCGTACCATGGGCGGCTTCGTGTGGTGGCAGAGCACTCATGGCCGAAGCAGTGAGTGGCATCATAATCATAGCAATTCCAAACATCCGCACCGCATATAACAAGGTGATGAAATGGTCTGGGGTTGTCGCTGTCAGGTAGATAAAGGGTACCGTACCGATGCCTAAGACTAAAAAGCCGATAAGAGCCATGCGTCTAGCACCGACGCGGTCATAAACACGGCCAGCAATAGGGCTAATAATCCCCATCATTAAAGCACCTGGCAAGAGTACAAGGCCAGAATCAAGGGCAGATAGGCCATGGACATTTTGCAGATACAGTGGCAGCATCATTTCCACCCCCATCATGGCCATCATCGATAGGGCAATAGCAGCAGTGGTGACAGAGAACTGCTTGACCTTAAAGACCCGCACATCCAAAAACGGTGTTTCCAGCCGGAGTTGCCGCCAGATGAATAAAGCAATCACTACTATGCCAATCAAGATAGGAAAAATAACCGTTTCCCAATTGCCCCAGCCATCGCTAGCAACATTGGTGAAGCCCCACAAAAAGCTACCAAAACCAATGATCGAAAGGATGAGAGATAACACATCTAGGCTCATCGGATGATTAGGCACCACATCTTTAACAATAAAAGGTGATGCTAAAAAGGCTAAGATAAGAATGATTAAGGGCATAATAAAAATGGCACGCCAAGTCAGATCATAGCCCCATAAGTGGAAGTCTTGCTTTAAAATCCAACCGGCAAAGGTTGGACCAATAGCTGGCGCAAGCCCTACGACAAGGCCATTTAGCCCCATGGCTGCACCGCGTTGCTCGGCAGGGAAAATATTGACCATAACCACCTGCATTAAGGGCATGGTTATCCCGACCGCACAAGCCTGAATAATCCGGCCAATTAAGAAGATATTCCAATTGTCCCTGGGTGTAAAGGTGGTCATTAAAAGCCCTGCAATTAAAATAGCATAGGCTGATACATATAACCATTTGGTCGAAAAACGAGTGGTTAAGTAAGCAGAGACAGGAATCATAATCCCGTTGGCTAGTAAAAACCAGGTTGTGGCTTGTTGTGCTGTAGCAAGGTTAATATCAAAACTCTTCATGAGCGTAGGGATAGCTGTCCCTAAACTGGTTTGATTTAACACGCCAGCGAAAGTTGCAATTAAGAGCAACATCACCATGGCACTACGATTGTATGGTCTACCGTGAATATCAATAGTTTTTGTAGTACTCATATCGACCCTCCATTCTAAATGATACTTGCTATATTTTAGCTCTTTTTAGAAGAAAGTCAATGATAAAGTTTCAGAAAATATCATAAAAGTTCCAATGAACTGCTGAGTCAGCACCTCTTGCTAAGTTGTGGTCTTGCGAAGATGAACGGTTTATAATATAATAAGATAAATATTAGAAAAACATATGTGAGATTTGGAGATAGCGATGGTACATAAGAAACGTTCACTGCTGATTGTAGCAGGCTCTTTAGTAATCACGGCCCTCTTAGGCTTGTTTTTTCGGCTGCATTTCTGGCAAGAGGCCGTTATGGTAATGCTCACAGCCCTGCTGTATCTGATCGTTTATCTGCTGATGAGCAAAAATGCACAGCGGTCCTTGACTTGGTCGCAGATTTTACAGGAGTGGAAAGGGCAGATGGAGAGGCGCGGCAATCTCATTGTATTTGCGATTATCCTGATCATAACGGCCTTTGATCGACTGGTGACTAAGACGCCGCTTTTTGATACCTTTTTCAATAGCAATTTACTGGTGGTTATTGCCACAGTCAAGCTACTGTATGTGATCAATAGTACAGCTGCTCGCAAAAAAGCCGATCAGTAGGTGCTTGGCACGAGCCAGCTCAAAAAAGTAAGCCAGTAAGTGCCAGACTTTGGCACCACAAAAGCAAGCAAAGAAGCCTGCGGCTTTAACACAAGCTGCTGCTCGACTTGGCTTGCTTTTTTTGCTTAAAATGCTAAGCTCGCAGCCGCTAAAAGTCCAAACATGCCCGGACATGTGATATAATAAAGATAATTTCATGTGTGTAGAGGAGTTCATTTGCAAGGGAGAATTATCAAAGCCTTGGCAGGCTTTTATTATGTAGAGGCTAAGGGTCAGCTCTATCAGACCAGAGCACGGGGCAATTTTCGAAAGAAAGGCCAGACGCCCTATGTTGGGGATTGGGTTGATTTTTCAGCTAAGGAGCAGTCAGAAGGCTATATTTTAGCTATTCATGAGCGCAAAAACAGTCTGGTCCGACCGCCAATTGTCAATATTGATCAGGCTGTCGTTATCATGTCAGCCAAAGAACCGGATTTTAGTAGCAACCTTTTGGATCGTTTCTTGGTGTTGCTGGAGCATAAGCAGATGCGGCCGGTCATTTATATCTCTAAGATGGATCTCTTGGAGGATCAGGCAGAAATGCTCAAGCTTGCAAAAGTATACCAGGCTATTGGCTATCCCTTTATCATGAATTTGGAGGAGCTACTGCCATTGCTTAAGGACCAAATCACTGTTTTTATGGGGCAAACCGGAGTAGGGAAATCAACCCTGCTTAATCAAATTTTGCCAGAACTAGACCTGGCAACAGCGGAGATTTCTGATAGCCTTGGCCGGGGCAAGCACACGACACGAGTCGTCAGCTTTTACGATGCCTATGAGGGTAAAATCGCTGATACGCCGGGCTTTTCTTCCATTGACTATGAGGTTGATAATGCCAAGGACCTAAGCGAAGCCTTTCCTGAGATTCAAAACTATAGTCATGGGTGTAAATTCCGTACCTGTACACATACACATGAGCCGGCCTGCGCGGTTAAAGACGCAGTCCAAGCCGGCCAGATTTGGGCTGAACGTTTCGATCATTACTTGCAGTTTTTAAGTGAGATCGAAAATCGCCGGGAAACTTATAAAAAAGTCATCAAAAGAAAGTAGGTTGAAACATGAGCACACTAAAAATCGCCCCATCCATCTTGGCTGCTGACTATGCTAATTTTGCCACGGAGCTAAAGCGCATTGAAAAGACCAGTGCCGAGTATGTTCATATTGACATTATGGATGGCCAGTTTGTGCCAAATATTAGTTTTGGAGCTGACGTTGTAGCTAGTATGCGTAAGCATAGTAAGCTGGTCTTTGATTGCCATTTAATGGTGGTTAATCCCGAACGTTATGTGTCTGCTTTTGCCCAAGCAGGCGCTGATATGATGACAATTCACCTAGAAAGCACTCAGCACATCCACGGTGCGCTACAAAAGATTAAGGCCGCCGGCATGAAAGCTGGGATCGTAATCAATCCAGGAACACCAGCTAGTGCCTTGGAGCCCTTGCTAGATTTGGTGGATCAGGTCTTGATTATGACGGTTAATCCAGGCTTTGGCGGCCAAGCCTTTATTGCATCTTGTTTGGACAAGGTCCGAAAGGTTGCGGCCTGGCGTGAGCAAAAGAACTTGGATTTTGATATTGAAGTAGATGGTGGGATTGATAATCAGACCATAGTTGCCTGTGCCCAAGCTGGCGCCAATGTCTTTGTCGCGGGATCTTATTTGTTTAAAGCCCAAGACTTAGTGGCCCAAGTTGAAACCTTGCGGGATGCCCTTCATGACTAAGGTGGCCCTATTTGCTGGCGGTGAGCTCTCCTACTATGATCGCAAGCATGATTATTTTGTGGGGATTGATCGTGGCAGCCTCTTTTTGCTGGCCCAAAAGCTGCCGCTGGATTTGGCTGTAGGCGATTTTGACTCTGTCTCAGCGGCAGAATTAGCACTTATTCGATCCCAAGCCCGCGAACTGCTGGTGGCCGCACCAGAAAAAGACGACACAGATACGGAATTAGCTCTCAAGGCGGTTTTTAGCCGCTTCCCCCACTGTCAGGCCACTCTTTATGGTGCTTTTGGTGGGCGGTTTGATCATTTTTTGTCTAATATCTTTTTGCCCAGCCATCCAGAACTTGCGCCCTTTATGCAGCAAATCTGCTTACGGGATGCCAGCAATTTAGTTCGTTACCTGCCAGCTGGAAAGCACCAGATTATAGCGACGCCTGGTTTTGACTATGTGTCTTTTTTGCCAGAAGAAGCTCAGCAATTCAGCATTATTGGGGCCAAATACGAATTAACCAGAGACACTTATTTTAAACGCAAGAATTATTCCAGCAATGCCTTTATAGGCAAACCAATCGAGGTAAGCCTTGAGTCAGGTTACCTGATTGTGATTGAAAGTAAAGATAGGAGCTAATGTGGAGATTATTTTAGTCATCCTTGTCATCGGTTTAGCCCTTGCTCTTGCCTTGCAATATCGTGAGATCAAAGCTTTGCAAGCATCTTTGACAAGTGAGCTCGCCGATTTTAGTGATCGGTTATCTGACCAGTTAACCTATCAAATAGAGAGCATGAGCAAGCAGCAGTTGTTGGACATTTCCCAACAAATCGGCCAGCAGCAGGCAGCCGTTTATCAGCAATTAGACGGTTTAAAGACTGTTTTGAATCACAACTTAAGCGAAAATCGTGAACGAACCGACCAGCGCTTGGACCAAATGAGTCAGCGGCTAGCAGTCTCGGTTAAGGACATGCAGACCTCTAACGAGGTACGCCTAGAGGCCATGCGCCACACCGTTGAAGAAAAGCTCGAAGCAACCTTGAAAAATCGCCTGCATGCCTCTTTTGAGACTGTTTCTAAGCAACTAGAGAGTGTGAACCAGGGCTTGGGTGAAATGCGCAGCGTGGCGCGTGATGTTGGAACCCTTAACAAGGTTCTCTCCAATACCAAGACCCGTGGGATTATGGGTGAATTGCAATTGGGACAAATTCTCGAAGATATTTTGACGGTTAATCAGTATGAAAAAGAGGTGCCAACGATTAAGGGCTCCAGTGAACGCGTTGAATACGCCATCAAGCTGCCCGGTTTGGCTAATGATGAGACCGTCTATCTACCAATTGATTCGAAGTTTCCCTTGCAAGACTATTATCGCTTAGAAGATGCCTATGAATCTGGTGATAAGGAGCAGATCGAGGCCTCTCGCAAGGCCTTGCTCAATGCCATCAAGCGTTTTGCCAAGGATATTCAGACCAAGTACCTCAGACCACCAGAGACTACGAATTTTGGGATCATGTTTCTCCCAACAGAAGGCCTCTATGGCGAGGTTGTCCGTAATCCGGCCTTTTTTGATAGCTTGCGCCGTGATGAGCAAATCGTGGTCGCAGGTCCTGCTACCTTGTCGGCTCTGCTAAATTCTCTATCGGTCGGCTTTAAAACACTAACGATTCAAAAAAATGCAGACGATATTAGCAAGATTTTAGGCAATGTCAAGGTAGAATTTGCAAAATTTGGAGGCATTCTGCTTAAAGCTCAAAAGCAAATCAACACAGCCAATGCTACCTTAGACCAATTAATCGCAACGCGGACCAACGCCATCATTAAGGCTCTAAATACAGTTGAATCATACCAAGATAGTGAGACAGCTTCGCTATTAAATATACCAAAAGAAGGAGGCGAGCCATATGAAGATTAATCAAATGAAAAAGGATCATCCATTTGAGGGCTTTTTTCTCATCAAATCGGCGGAAGTTCGTAAGACCCGGGCAGGCAAAGACTATATTGCCTTTGTTTTTCAGGATGATACAGGAGAAATTTCTGGTAATCTCTGGGACGCTCAAACCTACAATGTCGAGGAATTTACAGCAGGTAAGGTGGTGCATATGAAGGGGCGGCGCGAAGTCTATAATGGAACACCTCAGGTTAATCAGATCACTCTTCGCCATCCCAGACAGGGAGAACCTAACGATCCTAAAGCTTTTAAAGAAAAAGCCCCAGTTTCTGTTACGGAAGTTCGGGACTACCTAGAAGGCATGTTATTCAAAATTGAGAATGCCACCTGGCAACGGATTGTCCGAGCGCTCTATCGTAAATATGACCAGGCTTTTTATTCCTACCCAGCCGCTAAGACCAACCATCATGCTTTTGAGTCTGGCTTAGCCTATCATACTGCGACCATGGTCCGCTTGGCTGATAGCATTGGGGATATTTATCCGGAGTTGGATAAGAGCCTGCTTTATGCTGGGATTATGTTACATGACTTGGCCAAGGTCCTAGAATTAACCGGCCCAGAAAATACAGAGTACACGGTTCGAGGAAACTTGATTGGCCATATTTCCTTGATTAATGAGGAGATTACCAAAGTTATTGCAGAGCTCAACATCAGCGACACCAAAGAAGAAGTCACCGTCCTTCGTCATCTGATCTTGAGTCATCATGGCCAATTAGAATATGGGAGTCCAGTGCGGCCGCGGATTATGGAGGCCGAAATTCTCCATATGATTGATAATATTGATGCCAGTATGATGATGATGACCACGGCCTTAAAACTTGTGGATGAAGGCGAGATGACAAATCGAATATTTGCGATGGATAACCGTTCTTTTTATAAACCCAAATATTAAGATTTTATGTGACTGAAATCTCTCTGTAAACGAACGTTAATTTTCTTAACGTTCGTTTTTTTGCTAAATGTGTGGTATAATGGTAGAAAGACTATAATAATGGGGAAAATATGAAGTTAAGACGCAGCGAACGGATGGTGGTCATCTCAAATTACTTGATTAACAATCCTTATAAATTGACCAGCCTAAATACCTTTGCACAAAAATACGAATCCGCAAAATCATCCATTTCTGAGGATATTGCTATCATCAAAAAAGCCTTTGAAGAAGCAAATATTGGTGAGATTGAAACCTTAACTGGCGCAAGCGGTGGGGTTATTTTTACGCCAACCATTGCTAAAGCAGAAGCAAAAGCCATTGTTGAGGAACTCTGTGAAAGCTTATCACAAAGCAGTCGTATTTTGCCTGGCGGCTACATCTATTTATCAGACTTGCTAAGTACCCCGAAGATCTTACAAAATATCGGCCGCATTATTGCTAACGCCTTTAAGGGTCAAAAAATTGACGCTGTTATGACAGTGGCCACTAAGGGCGTGCCCTTGGCCAATGCGGTTGCCAACATCTTGAATGTCCCTTTTGTGATTGTTCGCCGCGACCTTAAAATCACGGAAGGCTCAACTGTGTCGGTCAACTATGCCAGTGCTTCAAGCGATCGCATTGAAAAAATGTTTTTATCTAAGCGGAGCTTGCGCCCCAATAGCCGGGTCTTGATTGTTGATGACTTTTTAAAGGGCGGCGGCACCATTTCAGGAATGATTAGTCTCCTGGAAGAGTTTGACAGCACCTTAGTTGGTGTGGCTGTCTTTGCCGAAAACAGCCAGGAAGAACGCGAACAAATGACCTATAAATCGTTACTGCGAGTCTCTGAAATAGATGTGAAAAACAGTCACGTTTCAGTCGAAGTCGGCAATATTTTTGATTAGTGAAATTGAATTAAGGAGAAAAAATGGAATTAGAAAACACGAAGTCAAAGCAAGTTAAAACAACACTTGCCTTAACGTCAACCTTAGCTCTTTTGGGCACCACTGTTGGTGTTGAACATGAGGTGAAAGCTGAGGACTTACATACCACAACAAGGGCGACAACGACTGATTCAAGCGCAGCAATGCCAGAAACCCTTGACAAAACTAATCAAGAGATTGCCACAACAGCAAAAAAATTGGAAACGCAAAAAGAAGAGCTCCACAAAGCTAGCAGCGATGTGGAGACAGGTCAAAAAACCGTAGCAGACGCAAAAGCCCTCTTGGCCCAAAAAGATCAGGCGGTAGAAAAAGCTAACGCTAGTCTTCTTACGATTGCCAATGCTAGCGAGCAAGAATATGCAGCCATGGTGGCAAGCGAGCAAGCAAGCTTAGCAAGTACTGAGCAAGACCTACAAGCAACCACAGCGCAGGCAGCAAACTTAGAACAAACAGCTAAAGCCCAAGCTGCTGATTTAGAAACACACAGCGCTAACGCTGAGCGTTTGAGCCAAATGGAGCAAAGCGCCAGCAAGCAAGTTGCAGAACTTGCGACCTTGCTTAATAAACCTGAAGAGTTGACCAAGCAAGCAGCCGCTGCGCAAACAGCAGTAGCAACCATTAACACAAACCTTAATAAAGCTCAAGCAGACCTCGATAAGACCGTAGCAAGCACCACCGTGCAACTTAAAGAAGAGCTTGCTCTTAACAAGCAAACCTTGTCTAGTAAGCAAGCAGAACTGTCTGCCTTAAAAGCCCATGCAACTACTGAGCAGGTCAACGTAGCTGGTAACAATCAGCTGGTGGCACCAAGTTCTTATTCTTTAGCAGATATTCAAAAATTAGCAGCCAGTGGTTACATCGGGACACAAAGCTACCTCAACACCTACAACCAACTTAGCTCCCAACTGATCAATGGCGCTAAGCAAGGCATGACTATTAACCAGTACAAGGACATTGCAAGTGATGTCAACCGGGTGGTTAATCCAGATAATCTAAGCCAAGATGTGCAAAATGAATTGGCCCAATTTGCTGCTGCAATGATCAACCAAGTCCGGACTCAGCTAGGTTTACCGCCAGTTGCTGTCACAGAAGGCTCCCAAGAGTTTGCCCGGAAGTTAACCCAAAACTACAAGGCTACTCACAATAATACCCGTCCCAACTTCCAATATAATGTTGCGGGCATCGCTGGCCACAAAGGGATTGGCCCTCATGATAAGACAATCATCGAAACCTCAGCACAGGCTGTTGGTTTGCGGGCCAATGATGACAACATGTATGAAAGCATCGGTTTCTTCAATGATGTTTACACTGTCAATGGCCTAAAGCGCAGTATTTACAATAGCTTACGCTACATGTTCTTTGAAGACTACACCTATGGCAATACTTTTGGCCATACGGTTAACCTTTTAAGAACGGATAAGGTAAATCCTACCAAACCTATTTACCTTGGTTTTTCCACCGATACAGTACAGGGCTTAAACACCCATTTTCTCTTGATTCCTCAATCAAATATTGAAAATGCCGCTCGCTTTAGCCAAAAAATCGCTGGCGTAGTAGCACCTGTCAACCACTCAGCGCGCATCAATACGCTTAATACGACCATTGCAAGCATCAGCCAAAAGATTAATTCTTTAAATACGCGTCTAGCAAATGTCGCTAAAGAAGCACCAGTCGTTGCCGCTTATCAAGCCATAGCCGGCTTAAAAGCCCAATTACAGACGGCCCAAGGTGAAGCCAGTCATTTGGCAGCCCAGGTTCAACGGCTAGCGCAGTCGCAGGATGTTTCACAAGCTCAGTTAGCTCAAGCACTCCAAAACCAAAAGGCCTACAGAGCGCAACGCGACCAAGAATTAACTTATGTGGCCCAAGCCAAAGCCCAATTAAATAGTACCAATGTCAGCTTGCAAGCAACCTCGGCTGAATTAGCGCGCTTGACTGCTAGACAGCACTATTTAAGCAAGCTCCTAGCAACTCCTAGTCAGGCTGAGCGCAAGCATCTTGCAGCGACTCACTTAGCCACTGCCCAAGCAGAACAATCAGCTGTGCAACGGCAATTGACACAAGCTACAGGAAAATTAGCTAACTTAGTGGCGCACAAAACCAATCTAGCAGCTGCTATTGCGGCCACTGAAAACCATCTTGAGCTCTTAAAAGCCCATGCGCTTACATTACCAAAATTCCAAGCCTTGGCTCTTCCGGCTCCTGGTTTTGCCAAAGGACAGTATCCTAGTGTCACTCCTGCGGCTCTTGCAGCGCTGACACACGCCAAGGTCAGCCATAGCAGTCGCAACGCTTCAACCGCATCTGCGCCAACAGGTACCCAATTGGCTCAGGCCTTGACCAAGGTCGAAGAAACAGCCGCTCAGCTTGCATCTGATGCTGTTCTTAACCAAGTGAGACGGGTGTCTAGAGATATTGTCGCTGCTGCCTCAGCTGCACTTGACGCAGCGCCAAGCGTTGATTCATCAGGACGTAAGGGGTCAATCAGCTCTTATGGTCCAGGTTCAATCTTCCAAGGCAGCCTCATGCCTTCACCAGATGAGAGCACCAAACGAGCTATTAAAGCTGGTCTTGTGATGTTATCTGCTGTTGGACTAGCGGCTTATAGCTTACGCAAAGAGAATGAAAGAAAACTATGAATCATTCCCGTAGTTAGTTATTCCATAGCCATCATAGCTTTTCAAACCCTCAAAAAAGAAAAATCGCCACGTTAAGTAGCGATTTTTCCCTTTTGTGAGCCTCAATGAAACGTCAAAGCGTTATAATAGTTTTAAGCAAAAATCTCTATTAACGAGGTCTCACTATGAAAATTATAACA
>NZ_WLZU01000011.1 GCF_009870755.1 Streptococcus halichoeri | reverse complement strand
TCCTGATCTTCAAAAAGGTTAAGCTGTGTTATAATTTTCATAGTGAGACCTCGTTAATAGAGATTTTTGCTTAAAACTATTATAACGCTTTGACGTTTCATTGAGGCTCACAAAAGGGAAAAATCGCTACTTAACGTGGCGATTTTTCTTTTTGAGGGTTTGAAAAGCTATGATGGCTATGGAATAACTAACTACGGGAATGATTCATTAAAGCGCAGCTGACCAAATTGCTTCCCGCGAAAACCCATACCATGAATGTCTTGATGCTCTAATAAGCGTGCCTGCTCCATAATATCACTACAAACATCTTGCAACTCAGCCTGATTCAACTCAAACACAACAAGCCGCATCTGGTGAGGTAAGGCTTGATGTAGCTGGGCCATGGTGAGATGTTGTGAAAATGGTGTCACAATTAAACCTGAATTAATAATAGAACAATCGGCTTTAGCATAGGCTTGCATAGCCTCCATAACCAGTTTTTCACTTTCACCTTGACTCAGATTATGTGTAAAATCAGTAACAACTTCTTGACTAAGCAGGGCTATACCAGCTTGATACAAGTCGGCTATTTGTTTTTGGTCCTTGGGTTGACTGGACATGTGACTCATCTCATGTGCCTTAATGTCAATAGTGGTCAGTTGATGATTTTGCAATTGCAGCTTGATTTCACCAGCATACTGTCCGTATTTTCCTGCAGCAGCCAAGTAAACACCATTTAAAAAAGCTCCCTCAGGAAAAACATGATGGGTATGAGACCCAATGATGAGATCCAGTTTATCTACTTCTTCAGTGATTTTTTCATCCATTCGAATGCCTAGATGACTCAGTAGAATGCGGACATGGGCACTAGCCACTTCTGGGTTTTGTAAATCACTCTTTAGACAGCTAATCGGATCTAGAATTTCCCAACCATTAGGTTGATAGGTTGTATAGTAGGGAAAGGTATAGGCTAAAAAGGCAATTTTTGTCCCTTTCTTAGTCTCATAAATGTAATAGGGTTTAGCCCAGCTGGGCATCTGTCCTTTATCTCGCAGATTACCCAACACTACATGAAAGTCAGCTGCCTCATATACCTGATTGAGGGCCTCTTTTGGCAGCCCCACCCCTTCGTTATTTCCGATAGTTGCCAATTGAATGCCTAAACGATTCATCAAAGCGACATTAGCTCGCCCTCTAGTCGCTTCTGTCAGCGGATGACTACGATCAACATTATCACCTAAGTCACAACGAATCACCTCGGCAGTAGTATCTTGATAATTCTGAAAATAACGTTCTAATTTGGGATAGGCTTCAAAATGTGAATGTAAATCATTCAAATGTAAAATGCGAAGCTCTTCTTGCATTTGCTCATCCTTCCTTCACACTAAGCCAAAGCTTGCTTGTTCTATTATACCATGTTCCTAAAGAGCTAACCGCCATTAAAAATAAGAATAAACAATAAAAAGCTAGGAATACTCAAGATTCCTAACTCTGCATTTAAGGCATTACCAATTGTATTGATCAACATTGTCTTTAGTAACAAGATAAATTGGAGAAATGGTTTTCTTTGCAACTTTTTTGCCTTGGTAGTGATCAATGGCGGCTTGAATGGCAATTTCACCCATTTTAGCAGGTTGCTGGGCAATAGTAGCAGATAGGTCCCCTTTTTTAATGGCATCATGCGCATCAGGCTGCCCATCAATCCCAACAATCAAAACATCTTTCAAGCCAGCGGATTTAACAGCTTGAGCTGCTCCTAAGGCCATTTCATCATTTTGAGCAAAGATTGCTGCAACTGCTTTGTTACCTTGAATCATATTTTGAGCAGTATTCAAAGCCTTGGCACGGTCAAAATTGGCTGATTGACTGGAGAGAACACTCAGTTTTGTTTGTGCGACTGTTTTAAATCCCTTACCACGGTCAACTGTTGCTGAAGCCCCAGGGACACCTGATAATTCAAAAGTTTTAGCTTGTTGGCCCCGGGTTTTAACAATATAAGCGGCAGCCATTTTCCCCGCTGCCACATTATCAGAAGCAACAGTCGTTAAAACCTGTCCTCCTTCACTTCCACGGTCAATCAAGATTACAGGAATATTGGCATTGTTTGCTGATTTAATGGCTGAGACTACTGCTTTGGAATCGACAGGATTAATCAAGATAGCATCTACATTTTGGCTGATAAAATTTTGAATGTCATCTGCTTGACGAGCAGCATCATCTTGTGCATCAGCAACTTTTAAACTTAGCTTTTTGTCATCCGCATTTTTGACGATGCCATCTTTCATAGCTACGAAATAAGGATTATTTGTTGTCGAAATCGAAACACCCAATTTCAAATCTTTAGCAGCTTTTTTTGTCACTACTTTACTGGTTTGACTTGATGAATTCCTAAGACCAGTCTTTCCACAAGCACCAAGAACTAGAATCATTGATAGCAGCGCTATAAAACCTAATTTTTTTCTAAATGTCATTGCTTACTCCTTTTCGAATACATAATATACAAGACCTGTTCGCTTTTTTAGCAGAGTACCTGGTCTGAGCTCATTTTATTTTGCTACTTTAAAACGATCAAGCAAAACAGCCATTAAGATAACAATCCCTTTGACCACTTGTTGCCAAAAGGCTGATACACCTATAATGTTTAAGCCATTGTTAAGAACACCAATAATCAGTGCCCCAATCAAAGTTCCAATAATCCGACCTTTACCACCAGAAAGCGAGGTACCACCAAGCACTACAGCAGCAATGGCATCCATTTCATAACTGGTTCCTGCTGTTGGCTGTGCTGAACTTAAACGAGAAGTGATAATCAATCCAGAAACTGCCGCCATCATCCCAGAAATAGTGTAGATAATAATCTTAACCTTGTTTAGCTTAACACCTGAGATATATGCTGCTTTTTCATTTCCTCCTAGCGCATACACAGATTTCCCAAATGCCGTTTTATGTAGCAAAATATACAAAATAATAAACACAATAAACATGAGAATGACCGGAAAGGGAATTCCCACAATATAACCTTGACCTAAGAATTGGAACCAAAAGTTATCTGATAACCCCTTAGTAATAGGATTACCATTGGAATAAACCAAGGTTATCCCCCGAAAAATCGTCATGGTTGCCAAAGTCACAATAAAGGGAGCAAGCCTGCCATAAGAAACGAACAAGCCATTTAACATGCCAAATAAAGCCCCCAACCCCAAAGCAAGTAAAATAGCAAGACTCACCGGAACACCACTGCCAATCATACCTGCTGTTAAAGCACTTGAGAGAGCTAAAATGGAGCCAACAGATAGGTCAATCCCGCCAGTCAAAATAACAAAGGTCATCCCAAAAGCAATAAAACCATTAGCAGTTACTTGTAGCAGTAAGTTGAGCAAATTATTAGTCGTTAAAAAATTTGAATTAATGACTGAGATTACCACCATTAAAACAATCAATGCAATCAGAGTGGTTAACTCCGAAATGTACTTTATAACATTTTTCACCTTAATTTCCTCCTGTGGCCAAGTGCATCACTCTTTCTTGAGTGGCCTGTGCTCGACTCAATTCACCCATCATTTTTCCTTCATGCATCACCATGATGCGATCGCTAACGCCAAGCACTTCTGGAAGATCAGAGGAAACCAGGATAATCGGCACACCTCGATCGGCCAACTCATTCATGAGCTGATAGATTTCACGCTTGGCACCTACATCGACACCGCGTGTTGGTTCATCTAGTATTAAAACTTTAGGTGCGATACCAATCCACTTAGCTAAAACAACTTTTTGTTGGTTGCCACCGGATAATTTTCCTACTGGCAAAGCTGGCCTTCCTGATTTGATGCGCAAGCGATCAATTAATTGTTGGACAAACACTTGACTAGTCTTTTCATCAAAAAGTCCATGTTGACTGAAATCTTTCGTGCTAGGCAAAGTCATATTATCTTTGATACTAAAATCAAGAATTAAGCCTTCATCCTTACGATTTTCAGTCAAAAACCCTAACCCCTGATTAATAGCCTGTGATGGGTTTGCTATGTGAACTTGGCGACCATCAATTTTAATACTACCTGATTTTTTCTTATCAATGCCAAAAATAGCCCGCATGACCTCTGTACGACCAGACCCCATTAGTCCAGAAAAACCCAGGATCTCACCTTGACGTACATGAAAGGAAATGTCCTCAAAAGTCTCCCCACTAAGACTATCTACTTCAAAAGCAATCTCTCCAATCTCTGTATCTTTTGTTGGATAATAATCTTCTAATTGACGACCAACCATTTGACGCACCAATTCAGCAGCTGATGTGGCTTGAGTCTGTTTTGTATCAACAACAATACCATCTCGCATAACCGTGACAAAATCTGTTATTTTAAAGATTTCTTCCATCCGATGGGAGATATAAACAATGCCAACCCCCTGCTCTTTTAGGTCACGAATTACTCGAAAGAGATTGTTAGTTTCTCGGTCCGTTAAAGCAGCCGTAGGCTCATCCATAATCAAAATAGAAAGTGGATTAAGTAAGCTTTTAGCAATTTCAATCATCTGTTGTTGACCAACAGATAAGTCACCAATCGGTCGATCTAAAGGAATGGTTACTTTTAAGCGTGCAAAAACTTCCTCAGCCTTTTGTCGCATTAATGTTTGATTTAATAGTCCCAAAGGTCCCTTTATTTCTCGACCTAAAAAAAGATTTTCCAGTACAGTCATTTCTGGCCAAGTATTCATTTCCTGGTGGATAAAGCTAATGCCAAATTGCTCTGCTTCTTGAGGATTAGCAAATACGCGCTCTTGGCCATCAATGTAGATAGTGCCAGAGCTAGCTGGAAATAATCCTGTTAAGATATTCATGAGCGTTGATTTTCCAGCTCCATTTTCACCCATTAAAGCATGAACCTGTCCAGAATATAATTCTAAATCAATTCTTTCAAGCACCTTATTGCTACCAAATGATTTAGAAATGTTGCGCATATCAATTTTCAAAGAGGGCACCCACCTTTTCTAAATGATAACTCCAGATTGTAAGATAATATTCGAATAAGGAGTGTTTTCACCTGTTCGAATCACCGCTTTGACAGCTTGATTTAAACCCTTAAACTCCTCATGCGAAACATACTCCACAACAACCTGATCATTAAATTTTGCTAATAAAGTAGCCAATTGTTCCGGATTAGCCGTTTTTATTTCCTCAGCTAAGATAACTTTCTCAACCAGAATATTGTCAAGATAGACATCAAGAACTTCCTGAAAATTCGGCTGTCCTAGCTTAAGTGCCAAATCAATTTTTGCCACTCCTTGTGGCACAGGCAAACCTAAATCACTAATACAGACACGATCTGTATGTCCTAAATCAGCAGCTAATTTTGCGACTGAACTATTCAAAATGCCATGCTTTTTCATAAGCTGGATGCTCCTTCATTTCTTCTAAACTGGGCATGCCTCCTTGCGCCCCAAATTTTTGCACCGATAGATGCGCAGCCAAGGTTGCAAACCGTAACGCCTGAGTAAGCTCTAAACCTTGGGCAATGGCATAACCTAATGCTCCATTAAATGTATCTCCTGCTCCAGTAGTGTCAATCGCTTGCGCTTTGATAGCAGGAATATGTTGTACCTGATTTTTACTGGCATAGGTTAACCCTTTTGAGCCTAGCGTAACAATCAATTTCTCTGGATAAGTCAACAAAGCCTCACTCAAGTTTTTATCAGGAAAAAGCTCCTGACACTCATGTTGGTTCGGGGTAAAATAAGTCACCAAATCCAGCATTTCTAGATCTGTTTCTCGTGCCGGCGCTGGATTGTAAAGGACCGGAATCTGATGCTTCTGACAAAAATGAGCAATCTGCAGATTAGCATGATGTGGAATCTCATTTTGTAAAACCACTAATTCAGCTGCAGTAATCACTTGCCACTCATCCCGCCATTGATTAGGGTCAACAAGACCATTAGCTCCCGGGTAATAGATAATACGATTATCTGACTGATACAAGGTGATTTGGGCAACACCTGATGGTGCTGGTAACGTTCCCACATGCTGCGTACAAATGTGATTTGCTGTCAGATTAGCTTGTAAAAGAGGGCCAAATGAATCTTTCCCAACTGCACCAAGCATGGTAATCTGGTCGCTTTTATTGCTTAAGCGACCAATTGCAACCGCCTGATTAGCTCCCTTTCCACCAGGTACCATTGAAAAACTATCCCCAACGACAGTTTCTCCTTCCTGAGGTATCCGGCTTGTTTGCATGACTAAATCCATAGAAATGCTTCCTACAATGGCAATATTACTCATATTTTTAAATCATTCCTTTCGTTTCACTCAAGGCATAACACCACAGATTCAACGCAGATTAATTTCAAAAATCAGGTTTCAAGACCTCTTTTTAGTGCACCCAAAATTAGGACAAACAATAAATCAATTAACTTTTATTTTTTTCAAACTTCCTCCTTATGGTCTCGCGTTCCACATAGTGAACAGGTAATTTGATACGCTTATCTTCCACAGGAATTTGATTGGCAATTTTATAAATAAGCTCAGCTGCATATTTTCCCATAGAATAAGAAGATTGATGAATGGTTGATAAAGAAGGATAGGTAAACTGGCTCATCATAATATCATCGTAACCCATAACCTGAACCTCCTCTGGAATTTTTTTACCCAGTGCATGTAGCTCATGAATATAGGCAATCGCATGAATATCAGATGGAGCAATAATGCTATCAATAGCTTGTTCCTTAGTCAAAATCACCTGAGCTTCTGCCTGAATGGACTCAAACTCAAAAGACTGGCTGTCATAAATAGTGACCTTAGCAGAAGTTTGCTGCAAATAGGCTAAACTGGATTCAAAGCGTTCATTGATATTTTCTGCATAATCAAGCGGACCTCGAATCAGTAAAACATGATTAGCCCCAGCTTCAGCTACAGTCTTAGCTGCCAACCAACCGCCATATTTATTGTCTGAGTAGACACCATAAGTGGTATCTTGTTCAATGCGGTCAACCACGACCACAGGAATCGGCAGGTTGGGAAATTTTTTAGTAAAATCATGCGTGGTGATAATACCAGCGGCATTATTTTGCAACAAAACATTGATATATTCTTCTTCCAAGCTTTCGCTGCTAGCAATATTGCCCAACATTACTCGATAATCTTTTTCCTTTAGAAAAACTTCTGCTCCTCGTGCCAGACGAGGAAAGAAAGGATTAGAAATATCAGGTAATAACAAACCTACTAATTGATTTTTTTTCGTTTTTAGGGACTGCGCTAATATATTAGGGCTATAATGCAATTTATCGATAGCTTGTTTAATCTTAATTGCAGCTTCTGCTGAAACATAACCATTTTGTGAAACATAGCGTGAGACAGTAGATTTAGATACTCCAGCCTCTTGTGCAACTTGTTTAATTGTGACCAAGTGCCTCCTCCTTGTCGTTGTGAAATCGTTCTCACAATCCATATTGTAACCGGTTTCTTTTTGCTTGTCAATCAATTTTCCAAAAAATTATAAAAGTTCCCTTTCAAGGAAATAACCCTCCCTATTTAATGCTTAATCCTCTGCTATCAACAACCACTAGAGCCTCTACTTCGCTTATTTGGCGGCAGAACTTCTGCCCAGCTGCTTACTCATTTGTATTGCCTGCTTCACAGCTTTAGTTCAAAAATGCTCAAAGGCTTACTACTTCCTTACAAAAAAAGCTTGAAGAAAAGGACCTTCTAATAGACCTTTCTCCAAGCTGACATTGTTTATAGATGCTTTAGCTTAAAGCACTATACTAACCATTTTCCTCAATTCACAAACAGAAATTAAGGCTTAAGAGGTCTTACGAAGGTAGCTTATCGCATCTTGCACACTTGTAACAGGAATAATTTTCATATCCGTCTTTAATTGCTTAGCAGCTCGTTTAGCTTCTTCGTAATTGGTTATTGCTTTAGGGTCTTGCTTTTTAATCTGGGGATCAACAGGATTATTCGGAACAAAGAAAATGGTTGCCCCTTCTTTAGCTGCTGCTACTACTTTCAAACCAGCACCACCAATATCTCCGACTTTACCATCGGGCTGAATCGTTCCTGTGCCAGCAATTGTTCTTCCTTTGCGTAAATCCTCATGGTTCACCTGATCAAAGATAGCAAGGGTAAACATGAGGCCTGCACTAGGTCCTCCTACTCCTTCGGTCTTAAAGTCAACATGATCATTGGTTGCTGTTTTTACTTTAGTATGGTCTGTCAGGCCAATACCAATACCATTTTTTCCATTTTCAAGTTTGATAATTTTTCCTTTTTTGGATTCTTTTTGCCCCGCTGATTCAAACTGAACGCTGACCTTTGAACCCAACTGTAAATGAGAAACATAATCCACTAACTCTTTAGAACTCTTAAAAGCGCGGCCATTGACCCCAGTCACTGTATCGGCAATATTTAAAATCCCCTTAAATGTTGATTTTTTATTGATGTCAAGAACATAGACGCCTAGGTAATCTAGAGATACCGGCTTTTTAGCCAATTTGAAGGCCTGATAAATAGCCTCATTTTGAGAAGTTTCCATAAAAAATTGGTTAATCCGCAGATAATCTTCATCACTATAGCCGCCCGTTGTGTCTTTAGCAGACGAAATTTCGGTAAAAGGGGTCATCCAAGCATACAAGAGCTGGGCCACAGACGCCCGACTCAGGCCAACAGCTACAAATTGGTAAGCTCCTTTAGCCTTATCTTTTTCATTGTTAACTGTTAACACCGATTTTATATCATAGGCACCCCCTGGCATCTCTACATAGTAAGGCAGAGGGAAAAAAAGAAAAAAGAGCAAGGCAATCAAGCCAAAAAGCGTTGCCAACCACCATTTAAAGCGTTTTATAAAAGTCATTTCGTTTCTCCACTTCTAATTGAACAGCCTTAGGAACAAGACCAGCTATGGGGGCCTGAAAATGAATTAATTCTTTAACACGACTTGAGCTAATCGCCTGTAAGTCCCGTCTGGCTAGAAAATAAACTGTTTCCAGTTGAGGAGCCAGTCGCTGATTAAAATACTCAAGGCCCGCTTCGTATTCGACATCCGTTACATTGCGTAAACCCCGCACCAAATGCGTCGCTTCCAGCTCTTTGGCCAAATCAACGGCTAAAACGTCTTGAGCAGAAACCACCGTCACATTTTCAAACCGCGCTAGCGTCTCTTTCAAGACCTTAACCCGCGTTGCTATATCAAAAAAGCTCTTTTTCTCAGGATTATAAAAAACACCAATGTACAAGTGTTCAAATAGACCACTAGCACGTGCAATAATATCCATATGCCCATTTGTCACCGGATCAAACGAGCCTGTATAAAGTCCAATTTTACCTGACATATACCGTCACCTTACTTATTCCGTATGTTTTTTCTTTCCAAATGCCCAAATTAGCCACTGCTTCTGGTAGAACAACTGCCTTATCAGTTTCACACACGACCACAACTTCTGGGCCTAATAGCTGGCGCTGCTCCAGAGCTTCAATGGTTGCCACAATCGTTTCTTGTGCGTAAGGAGGATCTAAAAAAACAAGATCAAAGGTGCCGGTTAGCTGAGAGATAGCCTGATTGGCATCCATTTTCAGCAGTTTAAAGTGCTCATCGGCCTTTGTCATGGCAATATTGGCTGTCACAATTGCCTGCGCTTTACGATCGCGTTCGACCAGAATAGCTTGAGACATCCCACGCGAAATGGCTTCAATGGCTAAGGCACCTGAACCTGCAAAAAGATCTAAAACACGACCTCCTTCAAAGAAAGGGCCAATCATATTAAACATTGCCCCGCGAACCTTATCAGAAGTGGGACGAGTTGTTTTACCTGGTAAAGTCTGTAAAGGCCTGCCGCCAAATTCTCCTGCTACAATTCTCATAGAGCTATTATAACAAAAATTTGCCTGATGCAAAGCCTTGAATTTTCTAATTGGCTTCCAAAAAGCTAGTCTGTGAGCTTTTTAGCTTTTGAACGGCCCAAGGTACAATTTTATTTAGCTGGCACTAGCTTCTTTTAGCAGCTAGTCAAAAAGCCATAGCCTTCTCTCAGTTCTTTTGAATCACATAAGCTTTTTGCCATTACTAGCTCTTTTAAAGCTTTCCTGACCTGAGTTCAGCTGGCTCTTATTCTCTTGCCACAGCACAGTATTTTTGCCTTTTTCATTTCTGTAGTGACTCTTATCATTTAGACGAAGAATGTACCAAATTGCTGTTCATTTCAGCGGAGCTTTTCACCTACACCTTTGGCTGGCAGGCTTACCGCCTTGAATATAAAAAAATAGCCTGAAGAAAATCACGTCAAAGAGTTCTTTTCTTCAAGCTACACTAAAGATATGATTTGCTGGTCAGCTCAATTAACCAGCGATAATAGTGGTACCTGCGCCAGCAGATAAAACATTATCAATATTTTCAAGTGACGTAATGATTGCTTTAGCATTTGGCTTATTCTCAACAAAAGCAATCGCTGCTTCGACTTTTGGCAACATGCTACCTGGCGCAAACTGGTCTTGTGAAATGTATGCTTTCATTTGAGAAACAGTCACTTCTTCTAATTTTGTTTGATCAGGTTTATTATAGTTAACATAGACATTGTCAACCCCTGTCAAAACGATAAAGAGATCGGCATCTACAAGTTCAGATAAGGTTTGACTAGCAAAATCTTTATCAATAACAGCTTCCACACCAGTAAGTTCCTTGCTTGATGGATCTTCAACCACTGGCACACCACCGCCACCGGCAGAAACGACAACCACACCTGAATCTACTAGGCTTCTAATAACACTTGCTTCTTTTATACCAACTGGTTTTGGCGATGGAACGACCTTACGCCAACCACGACCAGCATCCTCTTTAAAGGCAGCGCCTGTTTCTTCAGCTTGTTTTTTGGCTTCTTCTTCTGACAAGAACGGTCCAATTGGTTTTGTCGGATTGGTAAAGGCTTTGTCATCTTTATCAACAATAACTTGTGTAACTACCGCAGCCACATCTTTATCAATGCCTTGCGCTTTTAGCTCATTATCTAGAGCATTCACAAGCCAAAAACCGATACTTCCTTCAGTCATGGCTACACAAGTATCAAGTGGCATTGCTGGATTTTTCTCACTGTCAGCCGCAGCTTGTTGTAAGAGGAGGTTTCCTACTTGAGGGCCATTCCCGTGTGTCACAATAACTTCATTACCATCTTTAATTAATTTCACAAGTGATTTAGAGGTTGAAATTAAGGCTTCTTGTTGAGCCTTAGCTGAGGCGTCTGTTGAAAGAATGGCATTGCCACCTAGAGCTACAACGATTTTTTGTTTTGACATGTATTTATTCTCCTTATGAGCGCGTAAGACGATATATTGCTTCGGCGTAGATAGCCATTGCTTTATAGGCATCTTCTAAAACGATATTTTCATTTTCTTGATGTTCGGTTTGAACAGAATCAGGGAAAAGCGCACCAAAAGCTACACAGTTTGGCATAGTTCTTGCAAAGGTTGCACCTCCTGAAGAAATAGCTGGGCTTTGATCGCCTGTTTTTTCACGGTAAACCGCCATTAGAGTTGTCACCAGTTCACTCTCAAGTGGTACATAGAGGGGAGCTAAATAATCAAATTCTTCATAGCTTAATCCATATTCACTGGCTTTTTGGCTGAGCTGTTCCACTAGTTTAGCCTTATCAGCTAACACGGGAATACGAATATCTAAACGAATTTCGCTCCTTTGTGGTGTTAGGGTCAAACCAGCAGTGTTAAAACTCAAAATACCAGATGGTTCATCCTCAACTGGACCAAAAATGGCTAAACCACGGCCGTCTTCATCTATCACATTAGCTAAAAAGTCAATCGTTGAATTCTCAACAACCTTATTGAGGGCTTTAGCTAAGCGAATCAGAGCATTGATACCATAAGGAGCATCTTTGGCATGTTGAGCTAAACCATAGACAGTGAGTGCATCGTCTTTTAAAACATATTCAAATTGATTCTGATCTAATTCTTTTTGCACAGCAGCTAAGTAGTCTCCCTGATAAGTAGCGCGTGCTGGGACAACATTGTAGGCATTACCCACTTCAAGTTGCAGCTTATCAGAACCCTCACCTACTAATTTAGCTTGCAAGAGCCCTTTTTCAGCATAGATCAACGGAAAACTAGAATCTGGAGCAAAACCATAGGTCGCTGTCTCTTCCACTTCATTATAGCGGTTCATACACCGCCACAAGGTTTCTTCATCCGTACCAAAAATAAAGCGAATCTTTTTATGAAAGGTTACACCCGCATCCATTAAGGCCTTAACGGCATAAAGAGCCATCATGGTTGGTCCTTTGTCATCCTGTGTCCCACGGCCATACAAATGACCATCTTTTTCCACACAATCAAAAGGGTCAGTCTTCCACAGATTTCTATCACCTTCTGGGACGACATCCAAGTGACACAAGATAGCTAAGGTCTCCTTAGCTTGGCCTACCTCAGCATAACCATAATAACCTTTAGGGTCAATATAAGTGGTAAAACCTAAGTCTTCACAAATACTTAAGGTTTTTTCAAGCACATCTTGGATAGCTTGACCAAAGGGTGTTCCATTTTCGCCTTCATTAGCTACTGAAGGGTAAGATACAATTGTTTTAATGGCTTTAACACAAGCTTCTTTTATTTCGCTTGTTATATAGTTTTCCATTTTTGTTCACCTCTATTTCTGCGAATGGAGTGTCTCTTTTATTAAATGAAGAAAGTAGCAATGAGTAAGAGTGCTAAACTGATAACCATTACCATAATGATAAATTTAGCAACAAATTTCCACCAAGTAGCAAGATCAACCTTACCAAGCGCTAAAGCCCCCATCACAATCGCTGAGGTTGGTGAGATAATATTAAGAACACCAGATGCTGATTGGAAAGCTGTTATAACGAGATGGGCTGGAACGTTTGAGAAATGGCCAAGCGGTGCCATGATTCCCATCGTCGCTCCCGCTAATCCTGATGTTGATGGAATAAGGAAGGACATTGGTAAATAGAATAAATAGGTTAAGGTAATAAAGACTTGAGAGGAAAGTCCAGAAAGACCATGCTCACCCCAGTTCAAGATCGTTGCCGTAATCATCCCGCTATTCATAATAACTTGGATACCACGTGCAATTGCACAAATCATAGCAACCCCAAGAAGATCTGCAGCACCTGCTAAAAATGAACTAATAAAATCATCCTCAGACATTCGGTACACAAGCGCAACCAAAATTCCCATCATGATAAAGAGCATGGTGATTTCTGGGAAGTACCATGTGCCAAAAGCTGCTGCTGTTTTTCCAAAAATTGTACCAATAACAGGAAGACCCGTAAACCAGGTGTTGATGTCATTAAAGAGGGTAATATTAAAGTTTTCCCAAGGAATCAAACTTAAAATCATGATGGCAAAGGTTATAATAAAAATCCAAAGGACTTTAACCTGACGTTTATCCATTTCCATGTTTTGATTTTCAAGCTTAAACAATTCCCGGTGTTCATCAATCTTATCAGCAACTAGTGATTTGCTTGGATCCTTTTCCACCTTCACAGCATAGCTATGAACATACCAAATTGCTAAGGCAACTAAAATCACCCATTGGATAACCCGCCAGATAATACCATCAGCAATGCTAATATGAGCCGCATCTGCTGCTACACCAGTTGCAAAAGGGTTAATCGTTGAAGCCAAACAGCCAATCTGTGAACCAATCAAAATGACAGAAACAGCGACCAGTGTATCAAACCCAACCGCAATCATTACTGGAATTAAGAGAGGGTAAAAGGCCATTGTTTCTTCACCCATCCCATAAGTTGTTCCACCAAGTGCAAAGATAGGAATCAAAATAGCAATCAGCATTTTTTCCTTGCCTTTGTTTTTCTTTACAACAGAAGCAATTCCCTGATCCAGGGCACCCGTTTTGTTCACAACACCTAAAAAGCCACCAACCATCAAAATAAAGAAGGAGACTTGGATCGCGCCATCGGTTGTTTTTGTTCCAAGCATACCACGTACAGGCGCCATGAAGACATCATAAATCCCTTGAGGATTAGCTTTTACAGCATGGTAAGTTCCTGAGATAACCGTCCCATCTTTAGCCGTTTCATAAGCTCCGGCAGGAATGAACCAAGTCAAAACAGCCATGATTGCTATAATGATAAACAGTACTGTATAGGAGGAAGGGAGTTTGAAGCCCCGTTTTTTTTGTTCTTCCATTATCATTTACCTCTATGATAAAAAAATATTAAAAAATCGCTCTGGTTCTGGTGATTGTTGCCAGTTCCAGAACGATCTTTAATAGTAGTTAAAGTTTCGTAGTTTAATTAGACTTTTGGAATAAATAGATTTCCTAAAGTGGCTGCCATAACAGCCTTAATGGTGTGCATACGGTTTTCAGCTTGGTCAAAGTGACGAGCATATTTGCTACGGAAGACTTCATCAGTAACTTCCATTTCACTAACACCGTATTTTTCAGCAACGTCTTTACCGTACACAGTATTGGTATCATGGAATGCTGGTAGGCAGTGTAAAAAGATGAGGTTTTCATTGTTAGCTTTTTTAATGAGATCCATGTTGACTTGGTAAGGTTGTAGCAATTCAACACGTTCTTTAAACTTATCTTCTTCTCCCATTGATACCCAAACATCTGTATAGAAGACATCTGCGCCCTTAACAGCTTCGTCTGCGTTATCAGTTACAAGTACATGAGCTCCTGACTCTTTTGCATAACCTTCAGCAAGTTTAACAATTTCTTCTGACGGGAAGAGTTCTTTTGGTGAGAAGATATGAACATTAACACCCATTAATGTACCTGCTACCAATAGTGAGTTAGCAACATTGTTACGGCCATCACCACAGTAAACAAGCGTGATACCTTCAAGTTTGCCAAAGTTTTCTTTAACTGTTAAGTAGTCAGCAAGCATTTGTGTTGGATGCCACTCGTCTGTTAGACCATTCCATACTGGAACACCTGAATATTCTGCAAGTTCTTCAACCATACGTTGGCTAAAGCCGCGGAATTCAATCCCATCAAACATGCGCCCAAGAACTTTTGCTGTGTCTTCTGTTGATTCTTTTTTGCCAAGTTGGATGTCATTGGCACCAAGATATTCAGGGTGTGCTCCTAAGTCAATTGCCGCAGTTGTAAATGCTGCACGCGTCCGTGTAGACGTTTTTTCAAACAAGAGGGCAATATTTTTACCTTCTAAATAGTGGTGAGGAATACCACGTTTTTTAAGGTCTTTTAAATGGGCAGCTAAATCGATTAAATATTCAAATTCAGCGCGGGTAAAATCTTTTTCTGCTAGGAAACTACGTCCTTGAAATACTTGAGTCATCTACATCTCCTTTGAGTTATTAATGGATTACTTATTTAATGGTTAGTATCACTTTGCGCCCTCCAATAGTTAAACAGCTAAAAGTAACGTCAAACTTTTTACCAAGAGGGGGAAAACAGGCTCTATCAAACGGTGTGACTTGCCCTTCTAAGGATACTTGGGCCCTTTATCAAAAGGGATAACAGTTAAAACACTATAAAATAAGAGCGGGTCAAAGCCATGCCTAGGCTTTACTGGATGATTATAAATATACAATAATGCAGCAGATTTATCTCCTAGATTCTACAAGAAAGCAAGACTTGTTAGCTGCTTGACTACATTGCCAATTGATTTTCGTTTGAAAGCGCACATGAGAAAATCTTTAGTTGTTGCAAACAAGACAGCGTGTATACAAGACTATTACTATAATTATCATCAAATTCAGTGGCTTTGTCAATAACTGTTTCTAATAATAATGCGATAATAGCCATAAAGCTTGACAATGCCGTGAAATAGCTTTGCAAAACCGGCTCTTATTTCGATAGGGAAAGTTAAATATCTTCTCGTTCAAAAGGCATGGACATACAACGAGGTCCACCACGTCCGCGGACTAATTCGCTTCCTTCAACCTTAATTAAGCGAAGGCCTTTTGATTCAAGAATGGCATTGGTAATGGTATTACGGTTATAAACCACGACAACACCAGGTGCGATGGTTAAGGTGTTAGAACCGTCATTCCATTGTTCACGACCAGCAGCAACAATATTGTCACCACCACAGCGAATCAAATCAACTTTTTCAACACCGAGATTTGCGGCAAGTAGTTCAGCAAGGTCGCCCTTTTCTTCAACGATTTTGAGTTTTTCATTTTCGTAAGTAACTGAGTAAACGCGAAGGTCGCCTTCAATTTCTGGGTGAATGGTAAATTTATCATAGTCAACCATTGTAAACACAGTGTCTAAGTGCATAAATTTACGGTTATTGGCAAATTCAAAGGCAAGAACCTTCTTGAAACCAAGATTTTCTTTAAAGATATTTACCAATAATTTTTCAATTGAGGCAGCATCTGTACGTTGTGAAATACCAACAGCAAGTACGTCTTTAGAAAGGATGAGCTCATCGCCACCTTCTATCCGGGTGTTTTCACTACGGTCATAGACCATTGGCACAGCACCATTACCATATACTGGGTGATAGGTGAAGATATATTTACCATAGAGCGTTTCGCGGTTACGGGTTTCTGAGAACATGTGGTTAAGAGAAACGCCTTCTCCAATGGTTGCAAACGGATCCCGTGTGAAGTAGAGGTTTGGCATTGGATCAATTGCAAATGGGTAATCAGATTCAACTAAATCGGTTAGACCTTTTGCGTCAGCTGGGATTTCTGGAAGTTCTGATTTTTGAATACCAGCCATTGATTTATCAATCAATTCTTGATTGTCTTTAATGGACATAAGCAATTCGCGAATAGCTTTTTTCGTTTCTCGTCCTCTGATGTTTGCTTCAGAAATGTATTCATCAATAAACTGTTCACGAATGTCATCATTAATTAAAGATTCAGCAGCCAATTTTTCAAGATAAAGCACTTCCACACCTTCTTTACGAAGAGCTTCTGCAAAGGCATCGTGCTCTTTTTGTGCTGCTTCTAAGTAAGGAATATCATCAAAAAGTAAACGTTCAAGATAGTCTGGCATTAAGTTTTCAATTTCTTTACCAGGTCTGTGAAGCATTACTTTTTTTAGTTTTCCAATTTCTGAATAAACATGAATTGGTGATTTAGCAGTCATTTGAATTACCTCTTTCTAAATAGATAAGTCGTTGTGAATTCACAGGTCAAGATTATGTTACTCCTGCTCATAGTTTTAGTATAATTTGTAAACGGTTCAAAAACAGGAAATTCATCACGTTATTTTGTATGATTTCTGACACTTTTCGTCGCGGAAATGCATACTTATTAATTTGAATGCGTTTACTTGTAAGTTTTTTACATTATTCGACAAAAGTTTATACTTATTAATTCGAAAAAAATATAAAAACAGTAAAAAATACTACATTTTACTGTTTAATGTGTAAATTGGAGAAAATAATCCTTATCCAGATAAGTTAAGTATTTGCCTTTAATAGCAATACGTCGCTCACGCTTGAGTCTACTCATGACATGGCTGACAGTCTCACGCGTCGTTCCACTCATATTAGCGATCTCAGTTGAGGTTAATTGAAAAGGAAGCGTATTAGTTGTCTCTGTTCCCATTTCGATTAATAAAATAGCAAGGGATTGAATAACTCGAGAACTAGCGCTTGAAGTGATGAGGTTACGTACTCGTAGCTCATGCAATTCCAATAATTTGGATAATTTTCCAAAAAGATGCAAGATTTGCTGCTGATTCGTCAAGGAATAGCGTTCAAAAAGCTCTGCTGGCATGTAGTAATAAGAAACATCTGTCATCGCCACCACAGAAAAATGGTACCTGGCATCTGTAAAAATACCGCCATAGGGAAAAATCGTGCCATGCCGAATAAAGTCTGTGTAGAGGAAGGAACCTGACTGATCGCTTTGTTCCACCCGGAAATAGCCTTTATCAACAATAAATAGTTTATCGCGAACATCCCCTTCAAAAAAGAGAACATGCCCTTTTGGCACTCGTCGGTACTCCATTTGACCAGCAATCTTATCAAAAGCTTCAATAGAAAAATACTTAAAATCATCTAATTTTCTTAGATATTGATAATCTTCCCTCTTAAGCAAGGCCTACCTCCTATTTTCACTCATCTTATTTATTCTACCACAAAAGAAAGCTTTATGTAAGCGGTTCAGAAAAAACTTTACAGCTAGTGGCCTTTTTGCTATACTCAAAACAATAATCAAAGCTTAAAAAGGGGTCTTTCATACATGAACAAAAAAGAAACGCGTCATCAACTAATTCGTTCTTTAATATCAGAGACAACCATTCACACCCAACTAGAGCTCCAAAAAAAATTAGAAAAAAATGGGATTCATATCACACAGGCTACCCTATCACGAGATATGAAGGAATTAAATCTTGTCAAAGTGTCCAATGGAACAGAGACCCACTATGAAACTTTAGCTATTTCACAGACGCGTTGGGAACATCGCTTGCGCTTTTATATGGAAGATGCTCTCGTCATGCTAAAAGTTGTGCAACACCAAATCGTCTTAAAGACCTTACCAGGACTTGCCCAATCATTTGGCTCCATTTTAGATGCTATGCAAATCCCAGAAGTTGTGGCAACTGTGTGTGGCGATGATACCTGCTTGATTATTTGTGAAACCAATCAGGAGGCTCAGGCTTGCTTTGAACGACTTAGCCACTACACCCCGCCCTTTTTCTTTAGCAATAAATAAAGTATGGGAACAAAAAATTATTACCTTGTAAAAACTGCACGAAATCTTCGCTAAGAAAGGCTGATTTCATGCAGTTTTTTATTATTTTTTAGTGCTATTTTAGCTGTAAGTGAATTTTGCATTCCTTACTTGACTTATTTACTAGAGAGCATTTTCTTGCTAAAATGCTTATTCTTTTTTAGATGATCGTAATTTAAAGAAACCAAAGAAACCAAGCAGGGCGAGTCCTAATAGCCTTATTGGCATAGCTGCTGGTTGTTCAGCTGTTTGTGGTAAGGAAGTCTCTGAAGCAGAATGGCCTGCTTTTACTGATGAGGCTTGCTGGCCAAATACACGTTGGCTGTCTGCTGCTTTGCCCATTCCCTTTTTCTCTTGACTATTTTCAATGACAACTTGGCTAAGTTTATTGTTAGTAGTTCCTGGAATGTGCTGGCTAGGGCTTTGCTTAGCGTTTTTACCAGCAAGTTGGCTTTGTTTGGCCTTGTGCTTCATGTAATCTCTTGCAGCATCCTGGATGGCCTTAAAGATTCCTAGACGGTGCTCTGGGGCCTTTTTAACTTCAGAAATGTTAAGCTGGGTAAGGTCTTTATGCAAAATATCATCAATGAAAAGTCCCTCATAGTCAGCTAAGGTTGCAATTGCAAGGGCATGGTAACCTTCATTATCTTCATCAACATTTAAAATAGTATTCCCATAATCATCTTTTTGGCCCTGTCCTATTGTATCACTCATATCAAGGACAAAAAGAATTTTGCCATTTTCATCAGTATAAAGATTAAGTCCGATGTAATACTCAGGAATCGGTAAGGAAGTTTTTAGCAAATAGAGTCCCTGGGTCATTCTTGCTTGGGAAATCTCTCCTTGATTCAGTGCTAAGTTGAGGAGCTGGTGCAATTCGTTTTCCAAGCGTTTTACCTGAGTGGCGCTTAATGCACTATTATTATAGGAAAGTCGATATTTTGGCAAGTGCTGCTCTAATAGCTTAAGATTAGCAGTTTGAGCTGTTTGTTGAATGACTTGCTCTGCTTTTTTGAGATACTGATCAATGGTTACCCGAGATAGGAAAAAATCAACTTCATACAGGTATTTCAACTGGTAACCCAGGCGTACCGTTTTATTTAAAAGAAGCTGCTGACCAGTTTGTTTCAAGTTAGTAAAGTGTACTGCAGTCGCAGCTCGCAAGCTATCAAAGGCCACTTGGTCAATTCTGCGTAATGCCTGCTCAACTGTTGTCATATCACTTGTCATCAACTCAGGGTCAATTTCAAAGTGGGTTCCATCTGCCAATCGATAGTGATTTTGATGAGCTGTTCTAATGATGACGGCTTTACTCTTATTGTCATCAAAAGCATTAAAGGCGATTTTTGTAACCTTATGAGGGAGATGAACCTCTTCAATCGCATTATTTTTGAAAGCTTCTTCATGGATTGCTGTCAGTGCTGCGGGCAATTGAATGGTTTTTAAGTGATTATGCGCAAAGGTCTGGACACCTATTTCTTCTAAGCCTAGCAGTGCTGATAGATCTAATGCATCTAAAGCGTTGCTTAGAAAAGCCATCTCGCCGATTTTACTGATTTTATTGCCTAAAAAGAGCAGGTGTTTAGCACCATTTTGTCTAAATGCAGATAATCCTATTGTTTCGACATTTTCAGGAATGACAATTGCTGAAATCCGATTGATGTGAAAGGCTGCATCGCCAATTACTTTTAGTTTTTCATTTAGCGTGAGGCTTTCGATAGCATTATTCATAAAAGCGCCTTGGCCAATTTCTTCTAGGTCATCACTTGCTTCAAAACTTTCCAAATTATTGGATTGGAAAGCAAAGGCGCCTATTTTTTTGATGGTTGCTGGAAGTTCAAGACTCTTAATGTCAAATTTTTGCAGGGTTTTCTCAGCAAAATTAACATTTCTAAAAGCACTATCAGCAATTTCCGTAATCTTCACACCTTGATGCTCACTTGGCAAGACAAGGGCTTTGTTTTTTCTGATTTTTTGTAAACCTGTTTGTGAAAAGCCGGTCAAAATATGCCCTTGATACGTGAAATCTGCTTGGGTCCACTGACTAGCATCAAGCTCACCCTGCGCTTGGTTAGCGCTAGCTTGTGGATGAATAAGAACGTTTTCGGTATGTAAGTGATGGGGATTTTGACCATCTGTGGTCCACAATACCACGCTATTGCCATATGCTGCCTCACCTGGGTTACCTGTAAAGCTGTCTGGTCCTAGATGCCGAATGCTGCGAGGCAGTTTAACTTGTCTTAAGTCATTATCTTGGAAAGTTGCCTCTTTTAATTCTGTCAGCTCTTCTCCTTCAAAAATAATATCGGTCAGGCGATTTGACTTAAAGGCTCTTTCTCCAAGGTCTTTTAATGTTTTAGGCAGGTGCAAGGGGCCAGTAATCTGATTGTCAAAGAAGGCCTGATCACCGATTTTACGGATGGACTGTGGGAGCTGCAATTTTTTTAAAGCCATATGCGCAAAAGCATAATCAGAAATGGTGGTTAAGCTATCTGGTAAGTCTACTTCAACTATGCCACTATTATTATTAAACGCATCCTGTCCAATATAAAGGTAGCCTTCAGGAATCATTATTTTATGGATCAGAAATGGTCCAAAATCTTCACCAACTATTGCGATGGGATGACCATCCACATCCAGCTGATTTACTTCGCCATTTTCGCCTTCACGACCAGTATAATCTGCGATTTCTTGAGATTTATAAGGGGTAAAAGCAAAGCTGGCAATCTTAGTCAGCGGTCGGTTATGAGCATCCCTTTGAGGCAAGATGACTTCCGGTGTTTCAGCTAATTTGCGAAGCCCATCTTTGGAAAAACCAAGTAAAGTATCATCCTTGGTTACAAAATCACTAGCCTGCCATGTGTTTTCTGTCCTATGAGGCGCGGATGCTGATGAGGCTTTCTGTGACTGCGGCGCGGGTGCTGATGATGAAGCTTTCTGTGATTGCGGCGCTGTGGAAGTGATGTCAGTAGTTGGTTTTGGAGTTGCCTGGTCTAAAGACCTACTGTCAGCAGCAACGTCAACCTGAGCTGAAGCTTGCTTAGCATCTTCTTTAAATAAATCAGTTACTAAGTCCTGATCACTTGCTTGGTCTAAGCCACTGCTTTTTGACCGCACGTCTAAAGAAGTATCCTCATCGTCAAACCAATCATCAGTCTCAGCCTTTTTCTGATTAAGCTGGGCCTGGTCGCTCGCTGGAGCGTTTTCTAATCCCTGGACTTCCTGAGCATGGCAAATCAAGGTGGCCACAATAAGACTCAGGGTCAGTGCCTGGAGCGGTGTTTTCTTGTTCATTTTTTCCTTTCTAAACAATCATCAACTCTTTCTCAATGAGGTCCCAAAGTTAAAAAGTGAGATTGTTTGATTTTATTAGCCTACTCTAATTATACTATTAGAATATTTTTAAGGGCATTATAGCACAGTTTGCTGACTTTGGCGAATCAAATTTTACTATTCTGCTATTTTTAACCTCGCTAGGATGCTTGCCCAGCATAAAAAACTGGTATGACCACTTGTGAGATCAGCTGAAACATGGCTTACGCAAAATCAGCTGAGCTTGAGAAAATGCTCTAAAAAACAAGACAGAAAGCTCTGCCTTGGGTTCATTTATGCTAAAGGGTATCCCTGCCTACACAAGGCTAGCCCACTGATGCAGCGCAAGCTGTGAGTCAGCCACCTCAAAAAACGCCTGCTCAGCAGATATGAAGACAATCAACTGTCAAAGCACTAGCGATTCCACCTATCATGGTCATGATTGACAAAACGTCGCATCGCCACCATGGCTATGAGAGCAAATAAGCTGGTAATGAGCAAAATGAGCAGCCAAACGACATCTATCTTGGCAAAAGGCAGTTTGATATTCATGCCGTAAAAACTCGTCACAGCAGAAATAATGGCAAGCCCTACAGATATGATGGTCAAAACCGTTACATTATCATTAAGCCGATTGCTCAGCACATTATTATAAGATGAAGCCAGCTGCTCCAAGATCCGGGTATGTAAGGAACACATGTTGGATAGCTGGCGCGCCTCAATAAGAGCATCGGTTAATTGCTCTTTTTCTGCCTCCAAATCATCGTCATCTTGGCTAAGCGCCTTCAAATCATTTAACATTTCCGAATTTTGCTTCGACCCCATTAAAAGGTAGACCGATCCGCTTTGCAAATTCGCAAGTACAGCCAGATTGTGCTTATTGGGACGTTTTCGTAAATCTTTAATGAGATGATCACGATGCTGTGTAATATCATCCATTAAGGCAAAATACTGCTTTGTAAATAGGGTTAAGAGCTGATAGAGCATGTGCCTGGGCGACTGAGTCTGATCGATCTGCTCTGCCATTAATACACTCATAGAATGCGTAAGAGGCGTGGTGAGTAATACGAGACACTCCGCATTAAGCACAAAAGTCAAGGGATGAAATTTAGGAATATCCCCAATATGAAAAGGAACAGCAGCCTGCTCTAAGACTTGGTAAACCACTGTCAAAAAGGCTTCATTTTTTTCAGTAAAGGAAGCCTCATGGCGGTCTTGGGCATAAGCCAAAATTTCTTTAGTCACCAATTGCTTTGAGATGAGTTGGGTTTTTTCATCTTGGGAGAGCTCTGCCAAATTAATGATGCGTAGGGCATTTTGGTTACGAGACATAAGCAATAAGGCTCCTTTCACGAGCTAAATACTTGCCTTCTATTATGGAGTAAACAAAAAGAAATAACAAGCGATTAGGCTGCTATTTCCTTTAGCTAAGTTTAAGGTTTGATAGCCAAGATGACCTCTTTTTGTTTGGGAAGAGCAAGGCTCTCTAAGTGATTAACCAATAATAACATCCAAGTCATAGCTAACAAGGATCCCGCTAGCTCAAAAGCTGTTAAAGACAAATAATGCACGCCTTGAAAACCAATCGCAAGGACAATCAAAACACCTACTATGCTATAGGAGGTGACCAGAAAATCACGACTAGCCTTTGGCACCAACCACTTGACTCCTAAAATAAGAACAATCATCAAATAAACAAGAGCATTGGCCACTCTAATGTGCATGTGATGAGAGCCCTGATTATTAGGAAAATAACCAATTGCTCCTAGACTCAGCGCTGCTAGAGACAACAACAAGCGTAGCACTATTAATTTCTTTTGATGGCCAAGCACATGCGTCAAAACGACGAAGAGATAGTCAATTAAGGCCATAAGCACAAAGGCTGACAGAATAAGTGTCACATTGAAGCGCCAGCTATCACGCGCCTGACTAGTCCCTAAAAAGCTCAGGTTAAACTGCCACCAGCGTCGGGTACTGTTAGTCGCCATGGACAAGAAAAAACCGCTGAGCATAATAATAGGAAAGAGGCTTGGCAACCAACTGACACGGATCCGATCCGACAGCTGCACCCAAAGCACAGCCATCATATAAACCATAATTCCAACTAAAAGACTTGAGGTCAGCTGATCGAATTTCGCTCCCAAAAAGAGCTGCTCTAAAAGCCAGGTGAAACCTAAGAGGATTAAAACTTGCACAACGGTCAAAGCAATCCCCAAAACTGGAAGAATCCGCCAAAAGACCTTATTGTCAAAGCCGCCAAGAAATTGCTCGCGCTTTCGAATTAAATTTATATGAAAGAGCACTGTGGCAATAAGACTACCAAAGACAAGCAGGGCACTGGCAATCGAGAGATCTCCAACCAAGGGCACTAGTTGCATTTGCCAAAATTGAGCCAAGCCATAAGTCAGGCCACTAGCACAAAGACTAAGGAGAATCATAATCCCTTGAGGAATGGTTGAAGCTTCTTCATCAAGAGACTCTATAATCTGGAGTTCCTGCCGAGACAAAGAAACGGTGACCTGGAGGCGGTCCATATGTTGAAGGTGCTCAATTGTCTCTGGTGGTAAGGGGAAATGTAAGGATTGTCGTTTTGTCATGTTCCCATTATAAGCTGTTTTTCTAGGCTTGTAAATGTCCCTCCAGTGCAAAAAGAAGTTGCGCCTTAGCCCAACTCCATTTTAGATAGATTATGCTTTTCCCCAAGACTTGTGTAGGCCTTCCATAACCTTAACTCCTAGCAGAGTCAATTCTGGTGTCATGACTGGACTGAGTAACTGTCCCTCTTGAATCATACTGCTGACATGGTCAATCTCTGCAGTGAAATCACTGTCCATTGGTGCTTCTAGGAGATGCTTATTACCATCAGCATCGGTTATCGTTGCTACCGTTGTTTTCCAAAATTGTGGCACTTGGAGTGTCCCCTTAGTCCCTCGGATTATGAGTTCATGTTTAAGATTTAATTCTGTCGTTAGAAAGACATCTACCAAAAGGCCATTGCTCAGCTGCAAGATAAGTTTCGATTGGCTATCACTCTCACCTTGGGGAAAATTAGCAATCCCGCCTGCTTGCTGAATGGGAGAATCAAAAAGATATTGAACATAACTCAAGGCATAAGGAGCCATCGAATAGACGGCCCCCCCACCAGCAGACAGATCACGCCACCATGAAACATGATCAATGTGAGGATAAGCCGTGGTCGAAGATACTGAAACAATCTGCCCTAGAGCTCCTAAAGCAAGTACTTGTTTTATTTTCTGAGTCATCGGAATAAACACCGCTTTTTGTGCTTCCATCAAAAAACACTTCTGACGAAAAGCCAAATCAAACAGCTCACGCGCCTGATGATAGGCAAGGCAAAAGGGTTTTTCAACTAAAACATGCTTTCCAGCTAATAGGGCTTCTTTGGCCACATTATAATGCTCTTTATTAATAGTTGCTACATAAATAACATCAATATCTTTATCAACTAGCATTTGCTTTAGACTACCGTAAGCTCGCGGTACCTGATACTTGGTTGCAAAAGCTTGCGCATTCTCTAAAGAGCGACTAGAAACAGCCAAAACGTCACTATTTTGTGTTAACCGAGCCCCTTCAATAAACCGTGGTGCCACTTGCGCTGTTGAGACAATTCCATATCTAATCTTATTCATAAAAACGCCATCCCATCCCCATCGTTTCACGATCATTATTCTACAATTATAGCATAAAACTAATGCTTAGGTCGCCGCAAAGAAACGGATATGTCCTTATGACTAGATTAATCCAGTAAAAGGGGGACTACATATCAACCTAAGCCCGGGGTGGTAGTAAAGACAAGAAGCTCACCGTTTAGGGATGCCCTTATAAGTCAATTTCTTTAGCATTAACAAGGCCAGCCTGTTGGTAGTCTTGACGTAAGTAAGCCTGCAGGTTTTCCAAATTTTCCCGTACGCCCTGCAAAAAAGCCTCTTGTGAATAAAACGCAATATGAGGAGTCAAAAGGACATTTTCCATAGGTATAAATGGCAATTGCTCCAAGTCAGGATCCTCACTGGCTAGGACATCTAGGATGGCATAAGAAATATGACCATTGTGCAAAGCTGTAACGAGATCTTTTTCATTAACAACACCTCCACGCGAAGCATTAATAAAAACTGGCGCCTTTTTAGTAGAAGCAAAAAGATTCTGATTTAAAACTCCTTTAGTCTGGGGAGTAAGGGGAAGATGGCTGGAAATATAATCACTGTCTGTAAAGAGCTCTTCAAGACTAACTGATTGCACACCAGCCTTGCTGAAAACGTCTTTAGCAACAAAAGGATCATAGGCCAAGATTTGGCAACCAAAGGCCTGCATCCGTTTAGCCACCAGCCTGGGAATATTACCAAATCCAATCAACCCAACTGTCTGGACAAAGAGGCGATGCATATCAAGAAAGTGCTCACTATCCCACTGCTTCCTCACTTTAACGACTTGGTTAAAATCATGAATTCTTCGATTGTGCATCAAGATAGCCGCCACAACATAATTAGCAACTTCATCAGTACAGTAATGTACCAGATGAGAGACCGGAAGTTTAAGCTGATTTGCAAACGTTAAATCAATGTTGTTAACACCAACTGAGCGGTATAAGACTAATTTTAGGTTAGGAAGATTCTCCAAAACATGTTGGGTTAGAGGTTCATAAACCGTAATGAGCACGTCAGCGTCTTGTGCATTTTGAATAATCTCTGCTTCGGTTTGGGAAACTCTGACATCAATAGAGACATCTAAGCCTAATTCCTGAATTACTTTTTCTTCATACTGCAACATCTGATCTTCAAAAAGCCTAACAATTTTCATTTTAGCGCTCCTTTCACTTTAGCTGACAAACCATTGTGCGATTAAAATAATAAAGATAATGGATAGAAATGTTCTTGCTAAAAAGATGGGCACAACAGCTAAAAAAGTCATCTTTTTATTGGTTGACATTAATAATGCTGCCGTCTCTGATCAATAGATAATGTGCATCACACTACCTGTAGCAAATTATGAACCAATCGTTGCCACTTCTTTTGTAGTGAAATAACCTTTTTCGAATAATTCTTCTGTGACCATAATGGCAGCATTACCAGGTCCGATCCAGAAAGTATCGTATCAATTTTACCATTACAGCTAATGGGTATTAGCATAAAGAAAATCCCAAAAAGCGTCAAGACGACAAACTTAAATAGGCCAGCAAGCCTATTTTGAAGCGAAAGCTGCGACATATCAAATCTCTTTTCTTTATTTTGGAACAGCGTTCCGTTTTATCATAGTCCTTTGTAATACCATTGTCAAGAATTTTGTAAAACGCTTTCAAAAAACACACTAGACTCTTCTTTGGGGCTTGCTTTGACCTTATGGCCAAGCTTAATGACTAAAATCTGCTTTGTTTATGTTTGAATCAAGCTTTATCTAAACAAGGTAATCTTTACAAAAAGCAAACCTATTTTGTATTTGTAGACCATTTACAGGTGCTTATCAGAACAAAACTTGTACTGTTTGACTTCAATAATTATCTGACTTTTTGGCGGTAGCCCTTTTTTTAGGGTACCAAGCCCTTCTTTTGACTCACAAAGGCCCAAAGATTAAGGTGCTTACTTAACTAATAGCCTAAGTTTTTTCATGTTATAATAGATAGATAACAGGAGGAAATATGACAGATTACCATATCAAAACCTTAGATAATGCCGTGCTCATTCTGGATAGTTTAGCTGATGATCGTCCTTTAGGTGTTTCAGAGATTGCCAGACAAACCAAGCTTTCAAAGACAACCGTCTTTCGTCTCCTCAAAGCCTTAGAAATACATCACTTTGTCATTCAAATTGATCAAAACATTTATACTTTAGGCTATGGGATGCTACGGTACAAACCCATTGACGTTCATAATCAAGCGTTGATAAAATTGGCAAAACCTCATATGCAAACCTTTACGCAAATGACTGGTGAAACCATTAACTTAGCCATTCACCATGATAAGCAAGTTTACTTTATCCATACTGAAGCAGGGGAAACTTATCTCTTGCAGTTTTCTCTTGCACCAACAGCCAAACTGTATTGTTCCTCTATGGGGAAAATTTTTCTGAGTCACATGACTGACGCAGAAATCCAAGACTATTTTAAAAAAGATTTAAAGGCTAGGACGCTAAACACCATTACAGACTACGCGCATTTCCAGATTGACAAAAAAGCCATTCTTACCACTGGCATTGCTTATGACCAAGAAGAATATGAATATGGTTTAACCTGCCTAGCAACAGGACTCTATCAAAACAAACAATTGATTGCTGCAATTGGATGTTCAGGGCCGACCAGTCGGCTTAAGATTAAAGGGTACGACTTTTTAGAAAAACAGCTCAAAGAGACTGCCCAGCGCATCAATGAGTTATTAAATTAAGCAAATAAGAGGCAAGCAGCCAACTGATACTGACCTGACTGTTACTTGTTATCGGTATAAAGCCGACTTAGGCATTTAAAAAATCCGCCGGCAATAACCAAAAATAGCCAATAACTCTAGAGGGCAGGTCCATGAAAATCTTAGGAGAGTGAAATAATCATGGCTGAAGACGTTTGTCTCAGCCTTTTTTGTAAGTTGATTCCTAAAATAAGAGCACACGCACCTACGTAACAGGTTTTAGCCCCTCCAATCTAGCTGCTCTTGAATTTCAAACGCTTAAGCCTTTGTTCTTTGCTTGACAGGTCACCTCTTTCACAGCATTGCATAAAAAAGCAAAAGACTGGTAGTAAACTTCCTGGGATTTTCAGAAATCAATTACAAATTGCAAGCGGTTGCGTAATGTGGTAAGATATTTTTGAAAACTTTCAAGCATTAGGAGGATTTTATGACAAAACACTCTTGGCCTGGTAAAGCAAGCCACTTGCGGCAAGAGCACTTCCGTTACGCCATTAAAAAGTTAAGTATTGGTGTTACCTCTGTCGCTATAGGAGCTGCTTGGCTTGGGATTAGTAAGCCTGTGTTAGCACAAGAAACAAAGGCTGACAACCAGCCAGTAGCACTTGACTTAACAGCAAATAGCCAAGCACTAACTGAGGATCATTTTACAAATCAAAGCGATTATGCAAGCGTTGGCACAGCAACTGCCAAACAGACCCTTGCTGATTCTAGTGCAAGTCCAGCCAGCACGTCATTGACCCCTCCTAATGAAGCGCAAGCAAAGAAGGAGATAACTGATAACCGTGCTCAAGCTAAAACCACTACCACTCTAGAAAGCACAGCCCATTTCCCCAATAAGCCAGACGTAAACATCAAAGTCCCAGCTGAGACTGAGCAAGCCCCACTGCCAGCACCAAATGCTACGGCTGAGGGTATAGTCACAGCTCCTAAGATTGAGCCTGGGTATTTTCGCTTACATTTGCAGACTTTGCCTGATCAGCCCCTGGACAATTTGGGCTTATGGCTGTGGGATGATGTTGAGAGGGCTTCAGATGGCTGGCCACTGGGAGCTACGCCCTTAGCTCAGGCTCAAAAAGATGATTTTGGCTACTATCTGGATATTAAAATGTCCAAGTCCAGTCATCAGCAGCTCTCCTTTTTGATTAATAATCATCAGGGAGACAATATCTCACAGAATCGGCACATTGCGCTCATTGATCCACAGATGAATGAGGCCTGGGTTGATAGTGCCTATAAGATTTTTACATACCGACCTGTGCCAAAAGGATATGTGCGGATTAATTACCGTCATTCTACTGACAACTATGACCATCTGGCTGCCTGGGTCTTTAAAGACGTCAGCAACCCCTCACAAGATTGGCCAACTGGGGCTTGCGATTTCGTCAAAGAGGGCCCATATGGCAAATACGTTGATATTCCTCTCAGGGAAAATGCCAAAGAGCTCGGCTTTCTTATCCTCGATAAAAGTAAAAAAGGAGATGATGTGAAAATTCAACCAAACGACTATCTTTTTAAAGATTTAGCCAATCATAATCAGGTCTTTGTTAAAGATACCGATCCAAAAGTTTATAACAATCCTTATTATGTTGATCAAGTGGTGGTTAAAAATGCCGAGCAGACCAGTCTAACAACGATCAAAGCTCGTTTTTCAACCTTAGATGGGGTTGATGAAATCCAGCTGCGCAAAGAAATCAAAGTCACAGATAAGGCCGGCCAACCGGTGGAAGTGACGGCGCTTTCGCTTGATCCTCTCCATGCTATCCTCACCCTCTCTGGTAATTTTAAGGCAGAGTCTGCGAATTATACAGTGTCCTATGGCAAAAGTAAGGCCACAACCTATCTCGCTTGGGAACTCAAAGATCAGCTCTATGCCTATGATGGCGAACTTGGAGCCAAGCTTAATGAAACAGGAACGGCCGTTGATTTGCGTTTGTGGTCCCCAAGTGCTGATGCGGTGAAGGTCGTTGTTTATGATAAGACTAACCAAGACCTCGTTCTAGCTCAGGTGGCCATGACCAAAGCCCAAGCAGGTGTCTGGCAAGCACACCTGGACCACACAAGTCTGCCTATTAGCAACTACGATGGCTACTATTACCACTATGCCATCACGCGCGGTGATCAAACAGTACTGGTGTTAGATCCTTATGCTAAATCCCTAGCGGCCTGGGATAGCAACCACATCACTGAGCAAGATAAGGTTGCTAAAGCCGCCTTTGTTAATCCAAGTCAATTAGGGCCAAAGCTTGATTTTGCAAAGATTGATGGCTTTGAAAAACGCGAGGATGCCATTATCTACGAAGCTAATATTCGTGATTTCACCTCAGATCTTGCCCTTGAAAGACAGCTTAAGCAGCCATTTGGCACCTTTTTGGCCTTCACAGAAAAATTAGATTACTTAAAAAATCTAGGAGTCACCCATATCCAGTTAATGCCCATTATGAGCTACTTCTTCGTCAATGAAAATGATAAATCACGCTCAAACGACTACAGCTCAGCAGACAATAACTACAACTGGGGCTATGACCCGCAAAGCTATTTTGCCTTAACAGGGATGTACGCGACCGATCCAACTAATCCTAGCCTGCGGATTACAGAATTTAAAAACTTAGTCAATGAGATCCATAAACGTGGCATGGGAGTCATCCTTGATGTCGTTTACAATCACACCGCCAGAACCTATATTTTTGAAGACCTTGAGCCAAACTACTACCACTTTATGAACGCTGACGGAAGCCCTCGTGAAAGCTTTGGCGGAGGACGGCTAGGTACAACCCATGCCATGAGTCGTCGGGTTTTGGTGGATTCCATTACCTATTTCATCAATGAATTTAAGGTTGATGGCTTTCGCTTTGACATGATGGGAGACCATGATGCTGCCGCTATCGAAAAGGCTTTCCAAACAGCCAAGACACTTAATCCCAATATTATCATGATTGGTGAGGGCTGGCGCACCTTCCAAGGCGATGAGAATAAAAAAGTCACAGCAGCTGATCAAGATTGGATGGCAGCAACAGATACAGTTGGCGTCTTCTCAGACGACATCCGCAATGCCTTAAAATCAGGCTACCCCAACGAAGGCACTCCCGCCTTTATCACAGGTAGTCCTAAGAACTTAGAGCTTATTTTCAACAATATTAAAGCCCAACCAACAAACTTCAAGGCAGATAGCCCTGGTGATGTCGTTCAATATATTGCCGCCCATGATAACTTGACGCTACACGATGTTATTGCTAAATCTATCAATAAAGACCCTCAACTAGCCCATGAAGAAATCCATAAGCGAATTCGCCTTGGTAACACCCTTATCCTAACCGCACAAGGAACAGCCTTTTTGCATTCTGGACAGGAATATGGTCGAACCAAACAGCTCCTAAATCCTAACTTCAAAGGGCGGGTCAGCCAGGAACAAGCTCCTAATAAATCAACAGTCATTGATGCTGTTAGCGACTTTCCTTACTTCATTCATGATTCTTACGACTCCTCAGATGCGGTCAATCATTTCGATTGGACCAGGGCCACAGATACCAGCAAATATCCCATTAGCGCCAAAACACAGGCTTACACAGCCGGTTTGATTGCTCTGCGGCGATCAACCGATGCCTTTCGTAAAGCAAGCAAAAGCCAGATAGACCAAGAGGTGACCCTCATCACCCAAGCTGGACACCATGGGATTAAAGAAGAAGATCTGGTCATCGGTTATCAAACAATTGCGACCAATGGTGATTGCTATGCTGTTTTTGTCAATGCCGACCAAGAACCACGACGTTTAATACTTCCCCAAATTTATCAGCAGCTTTTACAAGGAGAGGTCCTTGTGGATGCTGAACAAGCCGGAACAAGCCCAATCAGCCAGCCAATTGGCATAACCTTCACTAAAGATAGCTTAACCCTAGCTGGCTTAACAGCCGTCGTCATTAGGCTCGCTCAAGCACACCAACCATCAGCAGCTGATTATCAAATGCCGCAAGAACAAGACAAAGCTAAGCAAGAAGACGGACCAAGTCCTCAAACCAGCACCAATCAACAAGGAGGCACGCAAACCCATTTCCTACCTGAAGCAAGGACAAGTAGGGAATCGCAAAATATGCTAGCAAAAACTGGTGACTCCAAGTCCAAAACCTTCTTAGCTCTAGTACTGGCCTTAACAGGCTTGACTGGTCTAGTGATCTCTAAGTGGCATAAACCAAAGAAATAAACCCAAGGTCAATAGGCACAGGCTTAGCTTATGCCTTGACTGATAGACGATAACTCAGACCATTCACTAGCAGCCTACAAAAGCTAACTAGAATTACAAAACTGCAGGACAGCACGTTTTTTAATCGACTATGCCTGCAGTTTTTATGATGCTGTGAGAAGAATTAGCTTAACCCCAAATCTAGTCTTTGGTACAACCTAATCAAGTAATGTGGCCCGATTAGCTGAGATAACAAATGGTGTCCAGATAAGAAAAGCAATAAAGACATTCAAAAGTGCTACTAAGCCAGCCATTAGATTATTACCCGTTGCCAAAAAAGCATAGAGTCCTGGAGGTGTGATCCAAGGAACAGCCAGATAAACAGGAGGTATTATCCCAGCTTGCGTTGCTAAATAAGCAATGGTTGCACAAATTGGAGGAATAATCAACCACGGAATCACAAATAAGGGGTTCAATACCATTTCTGTAAAGGTCCATTCAATATTGCTATAGTCGTTGTGAAGATCTTTGACAATATCAGACTCCCCCATTAATGGTGACTTCATTCATCACTTTTTCAACTCAAAGCCAAAAAAATTGTTCGCGATAGCTAGTTGGTGTTAAGATTTAGCTCTTCTAATTTTCAAAGAACTTTGTTAGTAACTAGCTAAGGTGCACACGATGATAGCGCTTTACATTATTGTCTAGGTGTGCTACAATTTTATTAAACCGGTTTACCATATGGAGGTATTGCCATGTCATTTTATTCTTTAAAAAAATCTTATTTCTTGTATATCTTACTCCTTTTGGTAGTGAGTGTACTTTGGGCACCCCAAGTGAGTCATGCCAGCGTCTTAGAGACAGATGCATCACAACAGTTAGAAGCCAAAAACTCCTTACAGCAGCTTAGATTGTCTCCTCTTCCAGCGGCAACGGCCAAGAATTATTTAACAGTGGAAATAAGCTCCTCTCCTGTGAACCTGACGCCTGAGCCAATACCAGCGCCTCAAACGCTATCTGAGTCGCATCAAGAAAAAACAGCTAAGTCGAGCCCTTCTTCACCAACTAACCAGAATCTTAGTGAGAAAGCTCCTATTTCTCTAACTCTTGAAGCTGAGCATAACAAAAATAATACTGAAATTACAGAACACTCTAATGTGCTTATAAATGGAGATTTTTCTCAAAAAAATGTATCACCTCCTAAATCTCATTGGTCTGAACCACAAGCTCCTAGTGCTTGGTCAGCCTATGTAGACTCCAAGCAGAGTCAAGACCCTCATCCTATTTTTAGGGTAACTGCTAATGGAGAATTGATTATTGAAAGTTCCGTGGGCTTACGAGGGGCAGTAACACAACAAGTCAACATTAACCCTAATCACCAATATGATGTCTCTTTTGAGATTACCACTAAGGATCGCACCGGACAGGCTTTTGTTCGTATCATTGAGGATAATAATAGTGACCCAAAAAAGAAACGCATTTGGCTTTCTCCAATGACAATGGGAAACAGCAGTCATCATTCTTTGCACAAACTCTACAAACCCAAAAACAATGTTTCGAAAGTCACCCTAGAACTTTACTTTGAATCAGGAACCGGAAAAGCAATCTTCCAGAATATTTCTATGACAGATTGTGGCACTAAACATCTCGAACACTTCAAGCCAGTGACACCTGTCTTACCAACCAGTCTGCAAGAAACCTTAGATAAACAGTATGTATTTCCTATCACTGACTATCATTATCAAATTGATGATACCAGTATTGCCCAAATAAAAGGAGGAATGCTTCACCCCCTAAAAGAAGGCCAGGCAACTGTCACTGTCACTGATCAAAAAAGACAACAAATAACAACTATTCCCCTTACTATTCTCCCTAGCGCCTCTGACAAGTATTCACAACTCATTGAAGATTGGAATACTATGACCTTAGGCAATAACTACTATAATCATCAAAATCGCGACATGCGCCGCTTGTTTAACCAATTGGAGACTAATGTAACCAAAGCAATGACCACATTCAATCAAGCAAGTGGGCGAACAGCCTTGTGGTCAGACTTAAGCGATTATACTAAATCAGATCAGATAACCGCTACTTACCGTCGTTTAGAAGAAATAGCTAAGCAGATTACTACGCCAGGTTCTGTTTACTACCAGAATGAACAGGCTATTCGAGTGGTTCGTGAAGGCCTAGCCTGGTTGAATTTGAATGTCTACAATAGCAATCAAGATATTGAAGGCGGAGCTAACTGGTGGGATTATGAGATAGGTGTACCACGTGCACTGCTAGGCAGCCTAACCCTTCTTAATTCTTATTTCTCACAATCCGAAATGATGACCCTAACAGATACTATTGAGCACTTTGTTCCTAATTCTAACTACTTTCGAATGACTTTGGTAAACCCATTTCCAGCTTTAGGAGGTAATCTAGTGGATATGGGGCGTGTTAAGGTATTGACAGGTTTGATTCGTAAAGATGCCACTATTGTCAAAGAAACCACAGCATCTTTAGGAAAACTCTTTCAAACAGTCACTAACGGCAATGGCTTTTATACTGATGGTTCTTACATTGACCATACACATATAGCTTACACTGGAGCCTATGGGAATGTCTTAATTGATGGCTTAGCACAATTACTGCCTATCATTCAAAAAACGGATACCCCCTTCACCCCCAATCAAATCAATCATATTTACCAATGGATCGATCAGTCTTTCTTGCCAATAATCATTAAAGGACAGTTAATGGATATGACCAGAGGACGCTCCATTAGCCGTGAAGCTAGCTCAACACATGCTGCTAGTGTCGAAGTTCTCAGAGCCTTATTACGAATAGCTAACATGGATCAAAGCACGCGTAATCAAGTTCTAAAGGCCCAAATTAAAAACATCATTGCAGCTGATACTTACTACGATACCAATAAGAACCTTAAATCTTACATAGACATTGCAGCTGTTGAGAAACTAAAAGGCGATACTAACCTGCCCAAAGTCAAGTCAAAAACCTATCTCAAAACCTATAATAGTATGGACAAGTTGGTCTATTATAACTCCGAAAAGGATTTTGGTTTTGGTCTATCTCTCTACTCGGATCGAACTCAAAATTATGAAGCTATGAACAACGAAAATACTCGCGGTTGGTATACCAGTGATGGCATGTTTTATCTCTATAATAATGACCTCGCTCACTATAGCGACAACTTTTGGCCAACTGTTAATCCCTACAAACTCCCCGGAACAACCGAAACTAATCAACCACGGCAAGATGCTACCACTCAGATTATGAAAGGTTTCACCCAAAGGGACCAGAATGCTCAAAAAGAAACTGGACAAGTGGTTAATCCTTCTGATTTTGTTGGTTCTCTTGCTTCTTCTACTAAAAATGGCCTAGCTGCTATGCAATTCTCCAACTGGAATCAAAGTTTAAGCGCCAAAAAAGCCTGGGCTATATTAGATGATAAAATTGTTTTTTTAGGCACTGCCATTCAAACAAACCAAGATTATTTACAGACTCAGACAACAATTGACCAACGCAGAGTTGATTCCAACTGCCCTTACCGTGTCTACATTAATGGTCAAGTAATCAATCTATCTGACGGAGCACCACATCAGCTAGATAAGGTTTCCTCCATTTTTTTGGAAACTAGCGATCCTAAACGTCAATTAGCCTACTTATTTGATAAGCCAACCAATCTAACCATTCAAGAAGCTGTACAAAGCGGTAAGTGGTCCACAATTAATCAGACTAATACGAATCAGCAGCTACAAAAGCAAACTTATATTACGATTACCCAAACGCATACCAAGACAGATGATACCTATGCCTATACACTCTATCCCAATATAAGCCGACCAGCTTTTGAAGCAATCAAACAACAGCCTATACGTATCATTACCAACACCTCCCAACAACAAATCATCTACGACCAGGAGCAAAAACTCTGGAGTATCATCAAATATGACCATGCTCCCTTAACAGTAGAAGACAACTTAACGATAGAAAAAGCCGGTCTGTACCAGATTCAGCGTCAGGGAAATCATTATCAATTGGTCTTTTACCAACCACAAACCAAAGAAAAAACTGAGCAAACGGTGTTACATCCATAAAATGAGACAGAAGAAAAGCACTCCTGATAAATGCTAGTAAAATAGAATCAGGAGTGCTTTATTATGGTCAAAAAGCTTATGCGTTAGAAACAAAATTGCCTGTATCGAATGAATCTCACTCCATCTAAAGACTGAAACCTTTCCCCCACAAAAGAAAAAATACCACAAAAATAATATAACAAAGATTGCAACAATTACATTTTATAATGAAACTAGAATTCAATATCATTTAAAAAACCAATCTCTTGTTCAATTCAGGAAATTGGTTTTTTAGAGTGTTTTTCTTCTGTCTCACTATTGAGGTGCAGCGTCAACTGCTCCATTTTTTCAAAAATGGCTTAAAAAAGAAAATCATAAGCTCTTACGATTAAGCAAGTGCTTTATAGCCATATTTAACATCACACGCACCACTTATAATTTTCTAGCTAAACATCAACTATGTCAAAAAGTTAAGCAGCTGAAGGGAAATAGCCAGGCATGAAAAACACTAAAAGAAATCAATATAACGGAAGTCTAGTCTTTAGACTAACTAATATTTCAGAGTTAAGACACAATCACAAATAGTCTAGGACAGGCTCTTCAAGGTATTAAAGTGCTTACCATTAGCAAATTTTTGCTAGCACTAGCAGCTATTGGCAGTCTTGAGTTCTTAGTAACTATAAACTATAGGGGAAGCTATAAACATAAGTCATCCTCTACAGGAAATTGAGAGCCTTTACTGTTTTTATAGTGTTGATTCTTTCCATTCAATCTTACAATCAAATATTTTCTGCTTTTCCTCGTGGAGCGCCCCTTCAATTTCATTAATAAGAATCTCAGCCGCCTCTTTACCTTCTTCGTAAGCTGGCTGAACAATAGTGGTGACGGTTGGTGAAGAAAAATTAGTCCACTCAATATTGTCAAAGCCAACCAGCCCTGTTTGAGGCATCGCTAATTGAAGTTTTTTCATCGCTGTAAATACCATATGTAAAGCCCAGCAATTGGGGACAAAAACTAGAGTATTGTGAGAACGATTAATATGCTGATCTAAGAAAGTCTCAATCTCTTCCATCTGTGTTTGTTCTTGATCAATAATTAATTTTTCATAGGTATAGTTTTGCTCTTCCAGAGCATCTATAAAGCCAGAAGCCCTTTCTATACGGGTACTCAAAAGGCTAGGATCCGCTGTAATCATCACAAAATCAGTATAACCTTTGTCAATACTAGACTGAATCATATCATAAACAGCATCATAATTATTTGTTTTAACCCAATTGGTTCGGTGCTCATACAATTGACTATCAAAGAACACCATGTGCTTTTCCTTTTCTTCAATAATGCGCGAATATTTACGAAAATTAGATGTTGGTTGGATAATAAAGCCATCTACACCAAGATTCAACATATTTTCAATATAGTGATCTTCATTTTTAGAATCATAATTACTATTGCCAATAATGACCTGGTAATTTTTTTCTTTGGTCAACGTTTCAATGCCTTTAACGATTTGATTAGAAAACGTATTAGTAATATCACCGATTAGTACTCCGATCAAATGAGTATTTTTGGAGTTTAAACTTCTAGCAAGTGTGCTTGGTTTATAGCCTGTTTCTTTGATAACGTTTTCAATGCGCCTACGTGTCTCCTCTGACATTTTCTCATATTTATGATTCAAATAAAAAGATACCGTGGTCTTGGAAGTCTGTGATAATTGAGCAATGTCAGAAATGGTAACTTTTTTGGACAATCTCTTTTCCTTTCTTACAGTATATTTTCTTCTTAGTTAATCGGTTTAGAAATAGTTAGGATTATTCTTAGTATACCATAGAATGCTTTGATGGTGGGGAAAAAGACCCGTCCAATTAATTTTTTAAACGATGACAAATTCCCTTTACTTTATCATAAACAACGACTCGTCCCTTACATTTGTAAGCCGCTAAATGATAGAGTTTGTCTCCCTGGATAATATCAGCTCCCAGTAGTGCTATAAAATAGTGGTAATTTGAGCCCTCAAGTTCAAAACCATATGCATTCTTTAGTGGTGACTCACTTCCGGTTTGAAGAATGGGATGCTCTCTCACACGGCAATCTTGGTCTAAAAAAAGCGTGACATCTGTTAAGGTATCAGTAAATGGCTGACGCTTAACGAGTTTACTACTAGGTGTCAGTTGATTATAGCGCTTTGAAATAAGCATCTCTTCTACCTGCAAGGGCTGTAAACTATAAACACGTAAATTATTTATTTTCCCTTTCTGATATGTAACCTCGCTATCAAGAATAAATTGCGTTTGCAAGCAGTGCCTACCAGGACAATAAACCCGATCAAAAACAACAGTGTTTCCTGCAGGTAAGCAAAGAATTTGACGCTGATGAAGTACAGGGTTGCACGTATTGCTGTCCATAACATATCCCTCAAGTAGGACTAGCTTATCTTCTAACACTGGTGGCAAGAGTTGAGCTCTGGGATAGGAATTATAAGTCCAGGAGCTTTGCACGTGCTTAGCTGCTTCTCCTACTAAAAAGCAAGTTGAATGACACTCTTGACTTTTTAGCTGATAGCGCAGCGATTCTTCCTTATACGTGTAACGACCAGGATCCACAATGAGAGCTTGTCCCTGGTCATACAGACAAAAACTATTTTGATCACTATGACTATGTGAACTACCAAATGGCCCACTTTTAAAAAAGAGGTAAGAACGTGCATTCCTATAACAAACGTGTCCACTAGATGGGAAAAAGGCCAGCTGATTGGTTAATTCTTTCTCCTTTAAAGTCTCAAATCTTTCTATTCCTGGTCGACCAAACAACAAAATAGAATCAAGGTCCACATGTGCATAGGCCTTGCTTTTAAAGAAAGGGGATGCAAAAAAAATAGCTGAGCTGGTTAGAATATCACGTGTATCCGTTCGATCACTGTCACCAAGAGCAATTTGTCGATGATCAGGACCAGTCATAGCAACAATGTAGTTAGCCATTTTTAATAAAACAGGTGTTAGTTCAGCCGCCTTTGAAGGCATTAAATGGGCTAATTCCAGGAGATTTTTGTAAACTTCAACATGATACATTATTGACTGCTCATATTGACTGCCATCATCAAGAATTTGTAAGTTCAACTGCTGTTGCAACTCTGTTTCAGCAAATTCTCGCAAGCTAGGACTAACCACCTCTTGGCCATAATAATGAGACCAAAGCAATATGGCTACTGTCTGAGGAATACCCCAATTACTCAAACTATATTTAGGCTGATAAGCAGCATGCAAGTAGGTCAGCTGTGAGCGTACAGAACTTAAAATTAAGGACTCATCTGCTAAGGATAAGCTGGCAAATTGATCCAAATAAAGCAGAAATTTGAGCCATGTCAAGCATCGAATACCCGTATCTAATGTCCGTGTCGCTGGGCTTTTAGGAGTTAACCGTTCAACTTGATTAATCCAATCACGGATAAAAAAGAGAGCTTGCTCTTGATATTTTGTTTGCTTTTCAACGATGCCTACCAGGAGCAAATTCATAAGATAGGTTTGTCGATTAAGCATATAGGCCCACTCAGGATCAGTTGTCGGGGAATGCTCCCAATCTAAAAACTTTAATTTTATCGGTTTACTACAAGGTTCCATATCCCAGTTATCAGTAAAAATAAACGTATGACTCAACAGCAAATCGGCACTTTTTTTACGTTGCTCATAAGCTCTTTTGTGATGTCTCTTAATATAACTATTACAATAATCGGGATCAAATTGTAATAAGAATGGTGGTCGATTTCTTAACAATGATGACTTCATAATAACTCTCTCCCATTTAAACGAAAAAGGATTAGAAAAATCTCTAACCCTTTGACGCCTTTTTTTATGCTAATATACCTAGCCAACTGCCTAAAATTCCAATAATTACCGTAAGAATAACTAATTTATAGGTTGTCCATTTTTTATTTTTAATGAGGTAAAACATTAAAAGGGTATAAAGTGCAGGCAATAAAGCAGGAGCAATTTTATCAAGCATACCTTGAACCGTCACAATCTTTTGAGCTGAACTAGTTACTTTACCTGCTGCAAAGGTATAAGGAATAGTAAGCTTCACTTGAGTTGCTGCTAAGCTTGAAATGACAGTTACCCCAATAATATTAGCTGCACGTGAAATAATGGTCATTTGTTCACTGAGCTTTTCAATAAAGTTTGTCCCCAATTTATAGCCATAATAACCAGTCACTAGTTTAATCGCTGTTAATATAGTATTCATCGCTACAAAGAATAATAATGGCCCAAGAACTAAACCATCTGAAGCTAAGGATGCTGCAATTGTGGAAAAAAGCGGCGCTAAACAAAATTGTGATAGAGAGTCCCCAATTCCAGCCAATGGTCCCATTAATGCCATCTTAATTCCCCGCACCTCTTCTTCAGGCCGCTCGTTTTCAATCATAGCCAAATGCAAGCTAGTAATAAATGGGAGAAAATGAGGGTTTGTATTATAAAATTCAATATTATCTTCAACTGCTTGAGCTAAAGCTTTTTTATCATCGCCATAATACTTTTTCAAAGCAGGAAAAATAACATTAGCATAGCCTAAGCCCTGATAGTTACTGTAATTAAAGCCATTTTGCAAGAAAAAAGCACGTAAAGCTGTCTTTGTATAATCACTTTTGACAAGTTTGTTAGATCCAGTCATCTTGTTCGTCTCCTTCAGGTTGTGGTCTTGCTCCAGCGGCAGCTGGTTTTCTAAAGATATCAATTAGAGCAAAGATGGTAGCAATCAGAGCTACACCAATGGTTGGTACGCCAAGTACACTATTAGCTGTAACTGAGGTTAAAACGCCATCACCATTTGATGTTGGTGTTAAGACCGGCAAACCGAAGTAAACAGCTAAAACATAACCCAACAAAATATAGGGAATAAGTTCCTTTTTCGCCATAACTGATAAAATCATTGCAAAACCAATAGCCGGAAGCATCTTACCTGCTAACGTTAAACCGTTCAAAAGTACCGGAGGAATTAAAGCAAATAAATTCGTCAATGTTTCCATTGAAAGTGCACCAATTAGCCCGAGAATGAAACCAAGTCCTGCAAATGCCCAAATCGTCCCATTAGCTGCTATTCTAAATTTGTGAAAATTCCCTACTCTAAGCGCTTTTTTAGCGGCCTCAGGCGCTCCTGCAAATGCGGTATACGTTGCTGTTTGTAAGAACTGAATACCCACTGCAATTGGCGTTGATAAGGCTAATGCTGCTTCTGGTGTAATCTTATCCTTACTAGCAACAGTTGTAATGGCCATCAAGGTACCAAAAATTCCAGGTCCAATTGGATTGGGCGGTACCGTACCACCAGCACCTACACCAAATCCCATATAAGCCAATTCCGAGATAGCACCAACTGCTAAAGCTGTCTGAATATCTCCCAAGATAACCCCTACGCCTAATGATAGAACAATACACCTATTAGTATAAAGACCAAGCAGCATACCGCTAAAACAAAAGGCCGTCCATAATCCAATAAGTACTGCTTGGATAATAGTAATACTCATAACACTCTCCTTTAAATTACCCCAGTTTATTAAATATAATCCAAAATATTAACTTCTACTGCACCATCATTTCCCGTTGGTGTTGTTTTAGTATTAAAGTAAATGCCATAATTTTCATGGAGACGACGAATCACATCCTTATCCGCTTGATCTAAAAAAATAGATCGTGTTACTTGTGTCTTGCCATAAGCATTATGGATATTACCAATGTTGATTTCCTTAATAGGAACACCACCCACCACGAGGCGATAAGCATCTGCTAAATCTTTAACGATAATAAAGATAGTTTGTGCTGGATTGGCTTTGTGGATAATCTCAATGACCTTTTGTATGGAAAAAAAACGCAGAGCTACTGACTCAGGAACAACTGTCTTCATCAGACTTTGTTGAATATTATCTTGCGAAACGGCATCATTAGCAACAATTACAGTATTACAACTTAGAAATTTCACCCAAAGCTGCCCTTGTCCATGAATTAAGCGTTCATCAATCCGTGTCATCACAATATGTGGTTCTGCTGCCATCACTGACCTCCTTCATTTTCTACCTTTATTAAACCCTATTTACTAACCCTGACTTCAGGCCATTACGTGCCTTTTTGAGATGAAAATCAGTTCATCACAAAGAACTACCAGTATAAGTCCCAGTCTTTATAAAAACGCATTAAAGCTTCTAAATAATAGTAATCGCCCCAGATATTACCTTCATCTACACCTTTGCCCGAATGCCATGAATAAACACCGTGCAATAAAAGAGGGCGGCCTGCTTGATACTCCGTATTAGCATACTTATCTATTAAGCTACGAAGCATTGTATGCATTGCATATTTATAGGTTTCCTTATCAGCATCAACCTCTGGCAAATATTTCAACATTTCATGCATCCCACAAATTGCTATCGCCGTTGCAGAAGAATCACGGGACTGTGCAGAGTCATCATTAAAAATTAAATCCCAATAGGAAACATTATCAGCAGGTAAGCGGTTCAAAAAGTAATTTGTCATTCCTTTAAACAGAGCAATTTGGTCATCATCTCGCATTTTTCGATAACTAAGTGGGATGCCATAAACTCCCCAGGCTTGGCCACGTGCCCAAGCTGAATCATCACTATATCCTTGGCGTGTCACACCTTTTAAAGGTGCTCCTGTTTCTGGATCGAAATAGTAAGTATGATAAGCCGATACATCCTCACGAATTACTGTATTAGCTGAAGTGTAAAAATGTTTGCTTGCAGCCTCTTTATACCTCACCTCGCCAGTTTGTTCAGATGCAAAAAATAATAATTGAATATTTAATAAACAGTCAATAATAAGGCGGTAATGGTCTTTTTGCCCCAATTCTCCCCAAGCTTGAATGAACTTCCCTTTTACTTGATACCGTTCCATTAATTTATCAGCCGCTTTTAAGGCAGCATCTAAAGCTTGTTCATTACCATTTATACGATATTCAGCCATACACGACGGACTATACAAAAATCCTAAATCATGATGATCTAATTCTATTTTTTGATTCACACGCTCTAAAAATGAAAGAACTTGCTTGTGCGCCATGGCTTTGATCGCTACATTTCCTGTATATTCGTAAGCTAGCCATAAGCAACCCGTCCAAAAACCATTGGTCCATTCCGTATTATCCATTACCTTATAGTGATTATCAAAAGTTGCCGGTGTTGGAAATCGGTTATCAAAATAGCCCATATTAAGATAAAGTTGCTTTAGTGCACGTTCAATAGCTTTCTCAACTTCTTCCCTTGTTAATAAAGCATTATTCAAAAAACGTTCGGGACATTCAATCTTTTCAATCGCAACTTTTCTAATCCTAGAAGACATCAAATTCCTCCTTCAAATTCAAGTTCTTGATTTTGAACTGATAGACAAGATACAAAGTCAATAATACCATTATGTGATGAAGCTATGACTTTCTCACTTAACATTTCAAGATTCATCCCCAACGCTCTAGAAAATACTGCTTCCATCAACATAGCTAAATTTAAACCAGCAAGAACCTTAAGTGTTTTATCTGTTTGCTCCATTGAGTATGTTGAAGCAACATTAAACGGTGTCCCCCCCAACAAGTCCGTTAGAATCAAGGCCTCCTGTGTAGTCTTTAATTCATTCACCAAAGCAGTTTTCACCTCGTGCGATGACATCCCTGCTAAAAAATCAATTCCCACTACATTTTCTTGCTGACCTGCAATTAACTCTAAAGAACTTAGAATCCCACTTGAAAAATGGCCATGAGCCATCACAATAATTTTAACCATGCTTTCTCCTTTTTAAACAATGAGTTTACCGGTTTACTTTCTATAGGATGATTATAGCGCTTACAGAAGTGAGTGTCAACTGTTTTTTAAACTTTTTTCTTTTTGTTTACTTATCGGACTTTCAATACGTCCATATTTTAATAGAAAAAAATCCCATCGTAAGAACTTCACGGGCTGTAAAGAGCCCTTTTTACCGCTTTTCTAGTTATCTAAACTGTATGACTTATTTTACCAGTTTCTAAGCTGAAAATATCCTATGTACACAAGGATGATTCACTCATTGACAAAACCGGTTTACTGTGTTACTATCCATGTGAACGGGTTTACTACCTGGAATATAAACTGGAGGCCAGCTTAATGACTGATCATTTTTTAAACGACAACTTCTCCCTCAAAGGGAAAGTTGCCTTAATCACCGGTGCATCCTATGGTATCGGATTTTCCATTGCAACAGCTTTTGCTTATGCTGGAGCAACAATTGTATTTAATGATATTCGTCAAGACCTTGTGGATAAAGGAATTGCTGCTTACAAAAAACTTAACATTGTGGCACATGGTTATGTCTGTGATGTGACAGATGAAGATGGTATTCAAGCTATGGTTAAGCAAATCACTGACGAAGTTGGTGTTATTGATATTTTGGTCAATAATGCTGGTATCATTAAACGTACTCCGATGCTTGAAATGAGCGCTGCCGACTTCCGACAAGTTATTGACATTGACTTAAATGCTCCCTTTATCGTTTCAAAAGCAGTTCTCCCTGGTATGATTGAAAAAGGGCACGGAAAAATCATTAATATATGCTCTATGATGAGTGAGTTAGGCCGTGAAACTGTGGCTGCTTATGCCGCAGCTAAAGGCGGCCTTAAAATGCTAACAAAAAATATTGCTTCTGAATATGGCTCAGCCAATATCCAATGTAACGGTATTGGGCCTGGTTATATCGCCACTCCACAAACTGCCCCGCTACGCGAAATACAAGCTGATGGTTCACGCCATCCCTTTGACCAATTTATTATTTCTAAAACCCCAGCACAGCGTTGGGGTGAGGCTAAGGATCTTGGGGCTCCGGCCGTCTTCTTAGCCAGTGACGCTTCAAATTTTATCAATGGACACATTTTATATGTTGATGGCGGCATTCTTGCCTACATTGGTCAACAACCAGAATAAGAGGAGATATATAGAGATGAAAATTGCATTAATTAATGAAAATAGCCAAGCTAGTAAAAATAGTCTTATTTTTAAAGAAATACAAGCAGTCGCTGATAAAAAAGGATTTCAAGCTTTCAATTATGGCATGTATGGTGAAGAAGGTGAAAGTCAACTCACCTATGTTCAAAACGGATTATTAACAGCTATTTTACTAAATAGCAAAGCTGCCGACTTTGTAATCACTGGATGTGGTACCGGTATCGGCGCAATGCTTTCTTGTAACAGTTTTCCTGGTGTTATTTGTGGATTTGCTGCAGATCCTGTAGATGCCTACCTTTTTTCCCAAGTTAATGGCGGCAATGCTCTATCATTACCTTTTGCTAAAGGTTTTGGATGGGGTGCTGAACTCAATCTTCATTACATGTTGGAACGTCTGTTTGAAGATGAAAAAGGAGGGGGTTATCCAAAAGAACGTGCCATACCAGAGCAACGTAATGCTGGTATTTTAAATACCATTAAGGCTACTACTTATAAAGATTTCCTAACAATTTTAAAAGAGCTAGACCAAGATTTCTTAAAAGAAACTGTGTCAGGTAAACATTTCCAAGAATTATTCTTTGCTCACTGTCAAGATCAAGCGATAGCTGACTATATAACAAATGTTTTAAATAAATAGCTGTATCTAGAAAGGATCGCTAGCTGCTATGACAAAAATCCTGTTTTTTGGAGAACCATTAATTCGCATTAGTCCACAAACCTTAAATCATTTTGAAAATGCCATCCCTACACAACTCTTTTATGGTGGTTCAGAAGTGAATATTGCTAGAGCACTTGAGGGCTTCGGTCAGAGGACAAAAATGTTATGTGCCCTACCTGCTAACCAACTTGGTGATAGTTTCTTGCAATTTCTACAAGCTAACCAAATTGACACTCAACATATTCAACGCACCGGGCAGCGAATAGGGCTTTATTTTCTCGAAAACTCCTTTGGCTGTCGACAGGCTCAGGTAATCTATGATCGTCATTGTAGCAGTCTACACAATTTTCAAATAAGTGCCGTTTCATATGATGAACTTTTTGAAGGAGTGACACATGTCCACTTTAGTGGTATCACTCTCTCTTTAGGACAAGACATCCGCGATATTAGTCGTTCTCTATTAGAAGAGGCTCAAAAACGAGGCCTAACAATCTCCTTAGACCTCAATTTTCGCAGTCTTTTATTAGCACCTGAAAAGGCCAAGCGCGTCTTTTCTGATTTTGCCTCCTATGCTGATATCTGCTTTGGCATTGAACCTTTGATGCTTAATCAACAAGACACATTCTTTTTTAATCGTCAAGCAGCTACAAGACAAGACATCGAAAAACGAATGTCCGCTCTTATGGACACCTTTAATTTCCAAGCAATATTTCATACCCAGCGCATCACCGATTCATATGATCGAAATGTTTATCAAGCCTTCCTTCTAAGGCGTGATGAGCAGCTAACCCTTTCGCCCGAATTAAAAACTAAAGTTCTCCAACGGGTGGGCAGCGGAGATGCTTTTGTCGCAGGAGCACTATATCAGCTCTTACACCAGGCTAACGCACAAGAAATTGTTAACTTTGCTGTGGCCAGCGGGACCTTAAAATGCACGATTGAAGGAGATAATATGTTCGAATCAGTCGAAAATGTCCACAAAGTACTCCATCACGTTAGTGACATTTGTCGATAGATAGGAAAGGAACAAGCAATGACCAAATCTGAAACACTCTTACAACTTCGGCAACAAAAAATTGTTGTTGTAGTGCGTGGCAACTCTGAGGAAGAGGCTTTCAAGGCTTCTAAAGCTTGTATTGAGGGGGGCATAACAGCTATTGAAGTGGCTTATACAAACAATAAAGCTAGTCAAGTAATCGAACGCTTAAATGCTTATTATGCAAATCAACCAACCATTCTCATTGGTGCCGGTACAGTTCTAGATAGTGAAACAGCACGCGCAGCTATTTTTGCTGGAGCAAAATTTATTGTCTCACCAGCGTTCAATGTAGAAACAGCAACAATGTGTAACCGTTACACTATCCCATACCTACCTGGCTGCATGACAATAACCGAAATTACAACCGCATTAGAACATGGCTGTGAGATTGTGAAGCTCTTTCCTGGAGGAACTCTTGGCAAAAATTTTCTCACTTCTATAAAGGCCCCACTGCCTCAAGTAGAGATTATGGTAACTGGCGGTATTAATCTCAACAGTGCTAATGACTGGCTGACTGCTGGTGCTACGGCTATCGGTATTGGTGGTGATTTTAACCAACTAGCAGCCCAAGGTAATTTTGAAGAGATTACCAAAAAAGCTAAGGCCTACCGAGAACAGATTCAATTATAAATTCTTCAATATAAGACAAAATAGCAACACCGTTCTGAATCAAATCTCGCCTAATAATCAACGCCACTCACTTCTCAAAAACACAAATGAGCATCTAACCTTCTAGGGCTAAATGCTCATTTTTATGTCTGGTCAACGTTTTTTGGCTTTGAATTGGCCTTTGTTTTGTCGGACGGTTCGAACGTTTAGATTACTTTACCAACTTTTTCATCTCTGCGATCCGCTCTTGAGTCGCATTGAATTTGGCCTGGTAGTCGCTTTGTTTGTCGCGTTCTTTTTGCACCACTTCTGGTTTGGCGTTTTTAACGAAACGTTCGTTGCCAAGTTTTCTACCGACCATGTCTAGTTCTTTTTGCCATTTGGCCAGTTCTTTGTCCAGGCGGGCTAATTCCTCTTCTACGTTGAGGAGGTCTGCTAGGGGCAGGTAGATTTCAGCGCCTGTGATGATGCTTGACATGGCAAGCTCTGGGGCTTGCAAGTCAGTGGAGATGACTAATTTTTCTGGATTGGTAAAGCGATTGATGTAATTAACGTTCGCATTGAAGAAGTCTTCCAAAACCTTGTCACTGGTTTTAATCAGTAAAGTGATTGGTTTACTTGGTGCGACATTGACCTCAGCTCGGCTATTGCGCACCGCGCGAATCAAATCCTTCAAGCTTTCTACGCCTGCATGGGCAGTAGGATTGACAAAGCGCTCATCTACTCTTGGATAAGGAGCTGTGACAATGGACCCTAGCGCATACTGACTGAAAATCTCTTCAGTCACAAAAGGCATAATCGGATGTAAGAGGCGCAAAATACTATCTAAGGTATAAAGCAGTACCGAACGGGTAATGACTTTTTCAGCCTCATTATCAGCATAGAGCACTTCCTTGGTCAATTCCACATACCAGTTGGCAAATTCCTCCCAGATAAAATTGTACAATTGGTGGCCCGCCACACCAAACTCAAATTTATCAAAATTTTCAGTGACTTTGGCAATGGTTTCGTTAAGATTGTGGAGGATCCAGCGATCCGTCACATTACCAGCCTGACCAGTAACCACCTTAGTCACATTGCTTTTTGCTTCTTTGAGGGACAAGCTTTCATTGTTCATGAGGATGTAACGGGAAATGTTCCAAATCTTGTTAATGAAGTTCCATGAAGCATCCATTTTCTCGTAGGAGAATCGCACATCTTGACCCGGAGCAGAACCGTTTGATAAGAACCAACGAAGACTATCTGTACCATATTTTTCAATCACATCCATTGGGTCAATTCCATTTCCCAGTGATTTGGACATCTTGCGTCCTTCCTCATCACGGATAAGACCGTGGATAAGCACGTTTTGGAATGGCTGGTGCCCTGTAAACTCGAGGGACTGGAAGATCATGCGTGACACCCAAAAGAAGATGATATCATAACCTGTTACCAAGGTTGACGTTGGGAAATAACGCTTGAAATCGGCTGAATCGGTATCAGGCCAACCCATGGTTGAAAATGGCCAGAGGGCCGAACTAAACCAGGTATCAAGTACATCTTGATCTTGTGTCCATCCCTCGCCCGCTGGAGCTTCTTCGCCAACATACATATCACCTGCTTCATTGTACCAAGCAGGGATTTGATGACCCCACCACAATTGGCGTGAAATCACCCAGTCATGGACATTTTCCATCCATTGAAGGAAGGTATCGTTGAAACGTGGTGGATAGAAGTCTACTTTGTCCTTTGTATCTTGGTTGGCCATGGCATTTTTGGCTAACTGATCCATTTTAACAAACCACTGCGTTGACAAACGTGGCTCAACCACAGCGCCAGAGCGTTCTGAGTGACCAACTGAATGCACACGTTTTTCGATATTTACAAGGGCACCAATGGCTTTAAGTTTTTCAACAGTGGCTTTTCGGGCTTCAAAGCGATCCATGCCTGCAAATTCACCAGCCAGTTCATTCATAGTGCCATCATCGTTCATGACATTGACTTGTGGTAGATTGTGGCGTTGACCGACCTCAAAGTCGTTCGGGTCATGGGCAGGTGTGATTTTTACAACACCTGTTCCAAATTCAGGATCGGCATGCTCATCACCTACGATTGGAATAAGTTTATTCACGATTGGGAGAATAACGTTTTTACCAATCAAGTCTTTGTAACGAGGATCTTCTGGGTTGACGGCAACAGCGACATCACCAAACATGGTTTCGGGCCGGGTGGTTGCTACTTCTAAAGCGCGCGAGCCATCTTCCAACAGATAAGTCATATGGTAAAAGGCACCTTCCACATCTTTATGGATAACCTCAATGTCAGAAAGAGCGGTACGCGCTACTGGATCCCAGTTGATGATGAACTCCCCACGGTAAATCCAGCCTTTGTTATAGAGCTCAACAAAAACCTTGCGGACAGCTTTGGAGAGGCCCGCGTCCAGAGTGAAACGCTCGCGACTGTAATCCACAGAAAGTCCCATTTTGCCCCACTGTTCTTTGATGGTCGTTGCATATTCGTCTTTCCATTCCCAAACCTTGTCTAGGAATTTCTCGCGACCAAGGTCATAACGGGTGATCCCTTGTTCACGTAGACGCTCTTCCACTTTTGCTTGCGTTGCAATCCCCGCATGGTCCATACCAGGTAACCATAGGGTATCAAAACCCTGCATCCGTTTCTGGCGAATAATAATATCTTGGAGAGTGGTGTCCCAAGCGTGGCCTAGATGCAGTTTACCCGTTACATTTGGCGGTGGAATCACGATAGAATAAGGCTTAGCTTTCTTGTCGCCAGACGGCTTGAAAACATCTTGTTCTAGCCATTTGGCATAGCGGCCAGCCTCAACTGCGGCTGGATTGTATTTTGGTGATAGTTCTTTTGACATAATTGTCCTTCCTAGCTTCTATAGTATTTGCTTAATAAGACTCATAATGTATTCTAAATTTTTAGTATCTGTGACCTTAATTTCATAGTCACCATTTCCATAATGACCAATTTGCGAAACATTTCTAGTCACCCCCTTAGCATCATCAATTTGACCTATCTTAGCATTAATAAATAGCTTTAGTTGTTTATGTTGAACTTCAATATCAATAATATTATGATTATCTTTTTTAAAGGCAATATAATGTTTTTTCGGTACAATGTCACAATCTACTATCAACTGTAAAATAGCCTGTTTATAGGAATCATATAACTCTTGGATCTCTTCAGATTTATTAGTCAATAAATCTTCTTCTGAATAAGTTTTTACCTCTTTAGTAACAAGTGAAAGCTCTGAGGAATCTCCCCTAACCGATGCTTTTATACTAGGTGCATTTACTGATTTTTTAATGTCATTAATAACAACAATATCATTTTTAAATCGCTTAACTTCCCATAATTCAATCGGAAGATCTTTAAAATCAATAGCTTGCTTTTGAAAAGAAGTAAATTGAGGTGAAACAAAGACAACCTTACTTTGTGACCAATCAATTTGTTTTTTAGATAGAATTTTCCCCGTTTTTTCATGATATTCTAAAACAAAGTCAGCTTTGTATTTTAACAAGGTATTAAGATAAGAAATCCCTTGATCTAAAACACTATAGTTTGTTGAACGTTTGTATTCAATAATAACAAAGGCTTGATTCTCCAAATCAAATGCTAAGGTATCAATACGCTGATTTTGGATTGCAAATTCAGATGAAATAAACTCTAAAGCTGTTAGCTTTTCCAAATTGTTCTCAAACAAAACGGAAAGCTCGCGTTCCAGTTTAAGAGGAAGCTCTTCTAGATATTCTAATCGCTGATTCTTAATCTGAAAAACGGTCATCTTAGGCCTCCTTATTGGGTTTCATTTTTTGGATAATCAGCTGCGCTGCTTCAGCAGCAGTGAGGTCGGTATTATTGATTTTATGGTAATGGTGCAGCTTTTCTGGTGCCTGCTGGCTGTTAAAAGTGGCATGGTCCATGGTGCTTAGAATATCATTCTCTGACCAGGCAATATCTCTTTTAAAAGGTTTGTGCTTAAGACGATTTTCCGTACGATTGCGACGCAACCGTTCTTCCAAGGAAGTCTCTAATTCTACAAAGAGGACTTCTTGGTCATGTGCTGCAAAAATGCTTTGAAGAGCAGCTAGAAAAGCCACCTCCTTTGGATCGCCAAAATTGATGACAATGGTAAATATCATTGACCGCCCTGTTTTTGCAAAAGTCTCAAAAAAGTCCAGCCGAATCTTGGTAATCAAGTCCGTGGCTGCTTTGGACCAGGGCATAAATTTGAGAACAAAATCAATGGTTTCATGATTGTGAAAAGGGTCATCTCGGTCTGCTTAGCAATTTCTTGTCCAATGGTCATTTTGCCAGAAGCCTGCGCCCCGATGATAATCAGATTCATTGCCTTCTTTGCTCCTCCCACTCACTCCTTAACAAGCCAAAAATCAATTGATCTGATAAGCTATCCTCCATTTTTTGACGCTGACGTAATCTTGCTTCTTGCTGAAAGCCAAGTTTTTCTGCCACACGCTGACTTTGGAAGTTATAGTCATATACAGCAATCTCAATCTTACGAAGTTTCAAATTCTTAAAACCAAAATCAACCAAAGCCAAGACAGCCTCTGGCATTAAGCCTTGACCCCACAAATCTGGGTGTAAGACATAGCCGATTTCAAGTACATCATGCTTAATAGCCTTAGCAAAATTCACCGTCCCCATCAAACGATCTTGCCCTTTGAGGCAAATAGCATAGATTCGTTGTCTAACTGCCTGTCCCTTTTTAGACAAATCCAGCTGGATAAAATTCTGACATTCCTCAATTGATTGATTAACTGGAAAACCAGCTAAGCGCGCCACTTCTGGACGATGACCATAGTCATACATCGCCTCAGCATCTGACATACGGACCGGACGCAAGGTTAAACGGGCAGTCGTCATTTTTTCAAATTCATTCATAAGCTATCCTCCAAGGGGCCAAAATAATATCATTTTTATCACGTAAGAGCACAAGTAGCGGCTCTTAATGCGGTTTCGCCCTTGGACGCACTTTCTTTAACCAGATAAAAAATCCCCATCTAGTCTTAACTAGACAGGGACGAATATCGTGTTAGGATTTCCGCGGTACCACCACTGTTTCAGATGACTAAAAACATCTGCGACTTTAGTTCTTCACTTGTAAACCTCAGCTACCAGCCTTGACGTCTGTACGGATTTCTCAACCTCACCGCTCTCTGTAACAGACCAACTCAATGCACCTTCTGATTACTCCTAATTCTAACAAAAATAATCGCCTTAAGCAATGCTGTTAGGCATTATTTTTAAAAGCTAGGCTAGTCTAGGTCATTTTCCCAGCTAACTCATAAAAATACCAGAGCTTCCCTGACTAGCAGCAAATCCCGCTGCAGACTGCATCTTAGAAGTGACGCATGCCAAAAGAACCGTCTGGCACATCATGAAAGGCCTTACCTTGCTTATAATTATCAAACTTACCTAATAAATAACGATAAGCATCCAGCTTACTTTCATAACGAATGGCCGCTTCTTCTGCGCGCTCATCGCCATCTGCTTGGGCAATCTGCTGGCTGGTCATAAGCGCCATTTCATTAACCTTAACCTGTGTGGCCACCCATTCTCCAAAATCCTTCAAAAAAGTTTCCTCGTAAGACATCACACACTCCTCTCCCAGATCCGATAGTTTCATTGCTCCATTATAGCACAGGATCGCTTGAGCTGTCACCACTTTCCTAGGCTTATTCCCCATTTTCAGGCCCTTGCTCAGGCCCTTGCCAAATCGCTCGCGCAAAACTTAAGCCTATTTTAGGCTAAGCCGCTCCATTCTCTGGACAGATCACGTCAGCAAAGCGCAGCTTCACACCCAGCAAACACGCAAAAGAAAGCAACTGGTGCTAGAAATAGCAAGCTCTGGGCTTTTGCAATAGCCCAAAACAAAAAAAACCGCGTTGTAAAATGAAGTGCAACAAAAAAGACATGTTCGTCTGATATACTAGAATTCCCCAATTCAGTATGGAGAGCAGATGAACATGTCCAACATTAATTCTACCAGAAAATCATCCTATTCTCATCTTTCAGCCACAGAACGGGGTGAAATTGCTGCTTATCTCAAAATGGGAAAGAAACCCGTTGAGATTGCTCGACT
>NZ_WLZU01000010.1 GCF_009870755.1 Streptococcus halichoeri | reverse complement strand
CCTAGAAAAATCAATTCCTAGAGCTTTGTCTTCAATCTGAAATCGCTACTTAACGTGGCGATTTTTCTTTTTTGAGGGTTTGAAAAGCTATGATGGCTATGGAATAACTAACTACGGGAATGATTCAAGCCTTGTTTCCTCGGTTTGGGGTAGCCAACTAAGAGCTTTACCATGAGCCAACTATCACTGAACTATCTGGGATAATGGCCTAAAAAAAGCTGTGCTTAACATCTAAGGGAACTAAGCACTCTGACAAACTTATTTCCCATCAAAGCGGGGATTGCTTCTGCCTTCATCTTTTTGTGGTTTGGTCTTGCGTGGTATTTATTGCTGTATTGGTAATGATTGGTTTGTGCTAGTGGGAGCTTTTTTGTAACTGCAGCTTATAGGGCCAGCTTAAGATTCACTCTTTATCAAGTTAGTAAAAATATGATACAATAAACTGATTGAGTAGTAGTGAAGGTGACATATGATTTATTTTGACAATGCAGCAACAACCCGTCCCTATCCAGAGGCGCTAAAAACCTATAGTGAGGTAGCTAGTAAGATTTTTGGGAATCCCTCCAGCTTACATGTCCTAGGTTCCAACGCCCACCGTATTTTAGAAGCTTCGCGCAAGCAAATTGCTGAGCTACTAGGTGTTGAACCAGATACCATTATTTTTACTTCTGGTGGCACAGAAAGTGATAACTGGGCGATAAAAGGCACAGCTTTTGCGAAAAAAGCTTTTGGCAAGCACATTATTGTGTCTGATATTGAACACCCTGCCGTAAAAGAGAGTGCCAAGTGGCTCCTGGAACAGGGGTTTGATGTGAGCTTTGCACCCGTGACAAAAGCCGGCTTTGTGGATGTGGAGGAGCTTAGCCAGTTGATTAGGCAAGATACGATTTTGGTATCGTGCATGGCTGTCAATAATGAAATCGGCGCTATCCAACCCATTTCGGCTATTTCTAAAATGTTAGCTGATAAGCCCAGCATTACCTTTCATGTGGATGCTGTTCAAGCACTTGGTAAGGTGCCCTTAACCAATTATTTGACCGAGCGGGTAGATTTAGCCTCTTTTTCAGGTCACAAATTTCATGCTGTGCGCGGGGTTGGTTTTCTCTACAAAAAAACAGGAAAAACGATCAGTCCCTTGTTAAATGGTGGTGGCCAAGAAAGCAATCTTCGTTCTACAACCGAAAATGTTCCAGGTCTTGCTAGTATGGCTAAAGCTTTGCGGCTAATGATAGAAAAGCAAGAGCCTACTTTGGTAAAACTTCAAGCGATGCGAACGGTTATAATGGAGGCTTTGAGCACCTACGATGACCTTGTGCTTTTTTCTGGACAAGATGATTTTGCACCTAATATTGTGACTTTTGGCATCAAAGGCGTACGAGGCGAGGTCTTGGTGCATGCCTTTGAGGGCCATGACATCTATATCTCCACCACCAGTGCATGTTCGTCTAAAGCAGGTAAGCCAGCAGGCACCTTGATTGCTATGGGCATCCCTGCCGAACAAGCCCAAACAGCAGTACGCATTAGTCTTGATGAAGAAAATGATATGAGTCAAGTTGAGCAATTTTTAACTGTTTTTAAAATGGTATACACACAAACACAAAAGGTAAGGTAAGCATGTATTATTCAGAAATTATGGTTCGCCATGGTGAACTCTCTACAAAAGGAAAAAATAAAATGCGCTTCATCAATAAACTAAAGCGCAATATCACTGATGTCCTATCCATTTATCCCAATGTCCACATTCGCTCAGATCGTGACCGTACCCATGTATACCTCCATGGGACAGATTATCAACCTGTTATGGAGTCTTTACAATTAGTCTTTGGTATCCAAGCACTTTCTCCCGTTTATAAAATTGATAAAAACATAGCAGCTCTTAAAAAAGCTGTGCAAGAGCTCATGCGTGAGCTCTATCAAGAAGGCATGACCTTTAAAATCGCAAGCAAACGAAGTGATCATAACTTTGAACTGGATAGTCGAGAACTCAATCAAGTGCTGGGTGCGGCAGTTTTTGAGGTTTTACCAGAGATTAAGGCTCAAATGAAGCAACCTAATGTCACCTTAAAAGTTGAAATTCGAGAAGAAGCAGCTTATATTTCTCACGAAGAGATTAAAGGTGCAGGAGGTCTGCCTGTTGGTAGCTCTGGCAAGGGAATGTTGATGCTATCAGGAGGTATTGATTCCCCTGTAGCGGGTTATCTGGCCCTCAAGCGAGGCGTGGCTATTGAAGCTGTGCATTTTGCAAGTCCTCCTTACACAAGTCCAGGTGCTCTAAAAAAAGCTAAAGATTTAACCCGGAAATTAACCCGCTTTGGCGGCAATATGCAATTTATCGAAGTTCCTTTTACCGAAATTCAAGAAGAAATCAAAAACAAGGCACCTGAAGCGTATTTAATGACCCTAACACGTCGCTTTATGTTGCGCATCACAGATGCTCTACGAGAGCGGCGTAATGCCTTGGTCATCATCAATGGTGAAAGTCTTGGTCAAGTCGCCAGCCAAACCCTAGAAAGCATGCAGGCTATTAATGCTGTGACTACTACGCCGGTTATTCGCCCAGTGGTGACTATGGACAAATTAGAAATTATTGACATAGCTCAGGCAATTGATACCTTTGATATTTCCATTCAACCCTTTGAAGATTGTTGTACCATTTTTGCCCCAGATCGGCCAAAAACAAATCCCAAGCTAAAAAAGGTGGAAGCCTATGAGACCCGCTTTGATATTGATGGCTTGGTTGCGCGTGCACTAGCCGGCGTTGAGATTACCGAGATTACCCCAGAAGCAGACGTTGATCATGTCTCAGAGCTTATAGACCAGTTGCTTTAAAGCAAAGCTTTGCATTTTTAGCTGAGATGGGAAGTTAGCTGCCTTGTTTTTTCAGTCTAACTATGGTGCTGAGCAAGTATATTTGCCATTATCTTACCCTCTAAAAACGTCCAAACGAGTTTGAAAAGAACATGTGGCTTAAAAAGGCTTACATGTCTTTTTTAGTATGCAATATAACTAGTTATACAAAGCGGTATTACCTGTCCATTCATGAAAGTGTTATAATATAATAAATAAGGAGGCAATCATATGAAAAAGGAGTTCCCAATTAAAAGGTTCACGGTGCCAGCAATTGCGATTATTGTCGGTAGTCTTTTATTTTCCTTAGGTTATGATTTTTTTGGTGCTCATTACCAGGTAAGCCCTTTTCAGACGGCAAGGACTCAAAAATCAGCAAGAAATAAAACAGCACGTATTATGGCTAATGGTGACATTCTCATTCATGATGTTCTCTATAGCAGTGCCAAAACCCGACCGGGTCATTATGACTTTACACCCTATTTTGAGTATGTCAAACCCTGGATAAGTAAAGCAGATTTGGCAATTGGCGACTATGAAGGCACAATCAGCCCAGATTATCCTCTTGCTGGCTACCCGTTGTTTAATGCGCCTTTGGCCATTGCAGATGCAATCCAAAAAACGGGCTACGATGTCGTTGACTTGGCCCATAATCATATCTTAGATTCCGGCTTAGCGGGCGCTCTTTATACCCGACAGGTCTTTCAAAAAAGAGGGATTGATAGTATCGGCCTTTATCCTAAAAATCGGCAAACAGATCCTCTTTTAATCAAGAAAGTCAACGGAATTAGGATTGCTATTTTAGGTTATTCTTATGGTTACAATGGAATGGAAGCTAATCTAAGCCAGGAAGAATATGACAAGCACCTGGCTAATTTAGATGAGGCAAAAATCAAGCAAGACCTTAAAAAGGCTGAACGCGCGGCTGATATTACTATTGTCATGCCACAGATGGGAACAGAGTACGCCATGCAACCCACTAGTGAGCAAAAGGCCTTGTATCATAAGATGATTGACTGGGGAGCTGATGTGATCTTTGGGGGACATCCGCATGTTGTTGAGCCGGCAGAAGTGGTAACGAAAAACAAGGCAAAAAAGCTCATTATCTATTCCATGGGGAATTTCCTTTCCAATCAGCGCTTAGAAACGGTAGGTGATATTTGGACAGAACGTGGTTTACTGATGGATTTGGTTGTTGAGAAAAAAGCCGGAAAGACCTCCATCAAATCGGCCAAAGCACACCCAACAATGGTCTTAGCTAAAAGCAAGGGCGTTTATGGTGAGGAAGGCTATGAACTTTATAATTATCGAACGCTCATTCTGGAAGATTTTATTAAAGGAGGCCGCTTGCGCAAGCAATTGGATGCAGGCACGCAAGCAAAAGTTGATCAAGCCTATACAGAAATGCAGCAACATGTTGGCTTGAAATGGTAAAATCATCTGCGTATCTTGCCGAAAGTTAAGACAGTTTTTCGCCACATACAGCTCTTGCAATGACAGCAGTGAGGATTGTGTGCCAAGAAAAACATCGCTGGCAATGGCAAAAGCCACCAAAAGAAAAAATGCTGTGAAAAGCTTGAAATGCATAAAAGAGAGTGCTATAATAGTAATGTTGACTTAATGCACGTCCTGTGCAACCGCGCGACAATCGTTTAAGTAGGGTGACCTCACGATCATAGGCGAGTCTTCACAGAGGGAAACCTCAATTAAAAATTATTTATAGGAGGTGCATCATGAGCACATACGCAATCATCAAAACTGGTGGAAAACAAGTTAAAGTTGAAGTAGGTCAAGCGATCTATGTTGAGAAAATTGACGCTGAAGCTGGTGCAGAAGTAACATTTAACGAAGTTGTCCTTGTTGGTGGCGAAAATACTGTTGTTGGAACTCCCCTTGTTGAAGGAGCTACCGTAGTTGGAACTGTTGAAAAACAAGGTAAACAACGAAAAGTTGTTACTTTTAAATACAAACCTAAAAAAGGTAGTCACCGTAAACAAGGTCACCGTCAACCTTACACTAAAGTTGTCATCAACGCAATCAACGCCTAGTTTTTGTTATGATTAAAGCAAGCTTTTCACGCGATGAGGATGGCACCTTACGTGACGTTACTCTGACTGGCCATGCCGGTAGTGGCGAGTATGGCTTTGATATTGTTTGTGCGGCAGTGAGTGCACTAGCGATTAACTTTATTAATTCCCTAGAGGCTTTAACGCAGACACAAGCAGACGTAACAATGGATGCAGTTGAAGGTGGGTACATGAGAGTCTCAGTCCCACATGACACGTCAAAGAATGGTCAATTATTATTTGAATCATTTCTTTTAGGAATGACTAATATATCTGAAAATGCCTCGGAATTTGTCCAGACAACAGTCATTTAGATTTATAATAAGAGAGGAAACAACATTATGTTAAAAATGAATCTTGCTAACTTGCAACTTTTCGCCCACAAAAAAGGTGGAGGTTCTACATCAAACGGACGTGACTCACAAGCAAAGCGCCTTGGTGCTAAAGCAGCTGATGGTCAAACGGTTTCAGGTGGTTCAATCCTTTACCGTCAACGTGGTACACACATCTATCCAGGTGTAAACGTTGGTCGTGGTGGTGATGACACTCTTTTTGCTAAAGTTGAAGGCGTTGTACGCTTCGAACGTAAAGGTCGCGATAAGAAACAAGTATCAGTTTACCCAATTGCAAAATAAGTTATTTAATCGCATGAGATCAGACTTTTTCCCGAAAACTCGGAAAAAAGTCTGTTTTTTATTTGTCAGTGAGCAGGTGAAATATCATTAGTGACTTTTTCAAGTGTTTTTCAAGCGTTTTTGAGACCCTTCTCGAGTGCATTCTCAGCAGCCTTCCCAACGGATTAGGCGGACAATGCAATCAAAGCGCATATGAGACAGAAATCTGATATAATAAAATCATCATGGATAGGAACTAATATGGATTTATGAATATTCAACAATTACGCTATGTAGTAGCCATTGCTAACAATGGCACTTTTCGTGAAGCAGCGGCCAAATTATATATTAGCCAACCCAGTCTTTCGGTTTCCATTAGGGATTTAGAGGCAGAGCTTGGCTTTCAAATTTTTCATCGTACTACTAGTGGTACTGTTTTAACTTCCCAGGGAATGACTTTTTATGAAAAAGCCGTAGAAGTGGTTAAGGGCTTTGACTCCTTTGAGAAACAATTTTCACCCTCTGCGATTGATAAAAACGAATTCTCAGTGGCCAGTCAGCACTATGATTTTTTAGCCCCGCTGGTTGCGACCTTTGCACAAGTCTATCCAGAACCTAAAGCTCTGCGACTTTTTGAAACCACAACGATTCACATATTAGACGAAGTAGCTCAGGGCAGCAGTGAACTTGGGATTATCTATCTCAATGCCCAAAATCGCAAAGGCTTGTTGCAGCGGATGGACAAGCTTGCTCTAGAGTATGTGGTATTAATGCCTTTTCAAACACATATTTATCTGGGAAGTGCACACCCACTAGCTCACCGAACCTCACTAACATTAGCAGACCTGGAAGGCTATCCTGCGGTGCGATTTACCCAAGAAAAGGAAGAATATCTATATTATTCCGAAAATTTTGTCAATACGCGTGATGATAGCTTGACCTACTATGTGACAGACCGTGCGACCTTAAATGGTATTTTGGAGCGAACAGAGGCCTTTGCTACGGGGTCAGGTTTTTTAGATCATAATAGTGTTAATGGCATTTCGGTTATTCCACTGGCGGACCACAGTCAAAATGTTATGGTTTACATTAAACGAATGGACAAGGCTTTGAGTCCGGCTGCCCTAACCTTTATTAAGATAATGCAGTCCTATTTTGAAAGTATGAGAGAAGAAGATGGTAAAAACAATTAAGCTTGTGATAAGTGTTGGCCTGTTACTTGCCCTTGATCAGTGGGTTAAATTTTGGACGGTAAGTCACTTGCAGCTAGGAGAAATCAAACCATTTATTAAGGGAGTGGTTAGTTTGACCTATTTGCAAAATAGCGGTGCTGCTTTTTCTATTCTCCAGCATCAGCAATGGTTTTTCACCTTAGTCAGCCTTGTGGTGCTAGGCGCAGCTTTATATTATTATTTTAAGCGGGACACAGGGCTTTGGTTGAAGGAGTTGGCCCTAATGTTTATAATCGCTGGTGGACTTGGCAATTTTAGTGACCGTTTACGACTAGGTTATGTTATTGATATGGTGCACCTTGATTTTATTGATTTTGCCATTTTTAATGTGGCAGATTCGTATTTATGCATAGGAGTTGCCTTACTTTTTATAGTATTATGGAAGGAAGAAGTGTGATGAACATAATCAATCAGCTGGGCAATTTACGCTTGGATAAGGCATTGGCAGAGCAGAGCATCTTGTCACGTTCTCAGGCCAACGAGGCGATAAAGGCTGGAACAGTTAGGGTCAACGGTGCCATCAAAAAGGCAAAATATATGGTGCAAGAAGGTGACCACATCACCTATGAATTACCTCAGATAGATTCATTAGATTATCAGGCAGAAAATATCCCTTTAGATATTATCTATCAAGATAGTGCTCTTGCTATTATCAATAAACCTCAGGGCATGGTGGTTCATCCTTCTGCCGGCCATACTTCTGGGACCTTGGTCAATGCCCTGTTGTATCATATCAAGGATCTATCCACGATTAATGGGGTGGTGCGTCCAGGAATTGTGCATCGCATTGACAAAGATACCTCAGGGCTTTTAATGGTTGCTAAAAATGACCAGGCTCATCAACGCTTGGCTGATGAATTGAAAAAGCAAAAGGCCCATCGGCAATATTTGGCAATTGTACATGGTAATATAAAAAACGATAAAGGCGTGATTGATGCTCCGATTGGCCGCAGTGACAAGGATCGCAAAAAACAAGCTATCACAGCAAAAGGCAAGCCAGCTATTACCCATTTTCAGGTCCTTGAACGCTTTGGCAATTACACCCTGGTGTCTCTAAGGCTTGAAACTGGCCGTACTCACCAAATTCGTGTTCATATGGCTTATATTGGCCATCCGCTCGCAGGTGATCCGGTCTATGGTCCTAGAAAAACCTTGGTCGGGCAGGGGCAATTCCTGCATGCCCAAACCTTAGGTCTGACTCATCCTGATTCGGGTGAATGGCTGACCTTTACAGTTCAACCGCCCGATTTGTTTCAAGCGACCTTAGCTCGTTTGCGTCAGTCATAGGAGCAGATAGCACAATCCTTAAAAGTACCAAAACTGGCAACTGCTTGCCTGTAGCTTGCTTTTTTGTAAATCATGTGCTTAAATTTCCAAAAAGCTCTTGCATCCTAAAAAGCATTTTGATATACTAGTAAAAATTAAATAATCCTTTAAAACAGTCCCGTGAGGCTGTCAAGGAGTCCAGCATAAAAGAGTGTGCTTTGCTTTGCCTGTGAAGCATATGACTATTTGGTGTCATCTCCTTGTTATCAAGGAGATTTTTTTGTGCCGAAAGGAGAAAAAGAAGTGAAGTCAAAAGAAATTGTTGATGCGATGACAATGAAGCGGGCTATAACGCGGATTACCTACGAAATCATTGAACGAAATAAGGATCTGGATCAATTAGTTTTAGCAGGCATTAAGACGCGTGGGGTGCATTTGGCGCAGCGGATTCAAGACCGGCTCTATGAATTAGAAGGTCTTAAGGTCCCTGCAGGTGAGTTAGATACTAAGCCCTTTCGCGATGATATGAAGGTTGCTGAAAATACCACCCAAATGGCAACGGACATTACCGGTAAGAATGTGATTTTGGTTGATGATGTTTTATATACCGGGCGCACGATTCGCGCAGCGATTGATAATCTGGTCAGTCTGGGTCGTCCAGCGCGGGTTAGTTTAGCCGTTCTTGTTGATCGTGGCCATCGCGAACTACCGATTCGTGCCGATTATGTTGGGAAAAATATCCCAACAAGTAGTGATGAAGCCATTGTTGTTGAAGTTGCTGAAGTGGATGGACAGGACCGCATCAGTATTGTAGCGCCAGACTAAAGCAAGAAAAGAGGAAAATAAGATAATGAAAGATGTTCTTTATGACGTCAACGAGATGCCTAAAGCAGGGGTCCTGGTCGGCTTATCCTTTCAGCACTTGTTTGCGATGTTTGGGGCAACGGTTTTAGTTCCCATCCTAGTTGGCATTGATCCGGCTGTAGCCCTTCTATCAAGTGGGCTAGGAACCCTGGCACATTTATCGGTCACCAAGTTTAAAATTCCCGCTTATATGGGATCTAGCTTTGCCTATATTGCCGCCATGCAGATGCTCATGAAAACAGATGGCATTTCTGCTGTTGCTCAGGGCGCTGTCACTGGTGGCTTAGTATACCTGATTGTGGGTTTAATTGTCCGAGCAGTCGGCAATGATTGGATTGATCGTATTTTACCACCAATTGTTGTTGGGCCAATTGTGATGGTTATCGGACTTAGCCTTGCCACAACTGCTGTTGATAATATTATGCTAAAGAATGGCCATTACAACCTTTTATATTTCTTTATTGGGATGGTTACTCTTTTGGCTGTGATTTTCTTCAATATTTATGGCAAAGGAATCGTGGGCATTATCCCTATCTTACTAGGGTTAATTGTTGGTTATATCTTTGCCATCGGGATTGGCCTGGTCACGGGGCAGCAAATTATTGATTTTCAATCGGTAGCCCAAGCCAAGTGGTTTAGCCTGCCTTCAGTTGAACTCCCCTTGGTCAATTATGGCTTAAAGCTTTATCCAAGTGCAATTTTAACAATGGCACCGATTGCTTTTGTTACTATGACGGAACACTTTGGACATATCATGGTCTTAAATAGCCTAACAAAACGTGATTATTTTAAGGACCCAGGCTTGGATCGCACTCTAACAGGTGATGGTTTAGCCCAGATTGTGGCTGGCTTCCTAGGTGCCCCACCGGTCACTTCCTACGGTGAGAATATCGGAGTGATGGCACTAAATAAGATTTACTCTGTCTATGTGATTGCAGGAGCGGCTGTCATTGCTCTGCTGCTAAGCTTTGTCGGGAAAGTATCAGCGTTGATTCAATCCATCCCTTCGCCAGTACTTGGTGGGATTTCTGTCGCTCTCTTTGGGGTCATCGCTTCAAGTGGCTTGAAAATTTTGGTGGAATCACAGGTTGATATGGATGATAAGAAAAACTTATTAATTGCTAGTGTTATCTTGGTTTCGGGAATTGGTGGCTTGATGCTGCAAATTCAAGGACTACAGATTTCAGGTGTTGCCTTTTCAACACTCTTAGGAATTATCCTATATCAAATTCTTCCTCATTCAGCTAACTAGTTAAAAATAAGCAACAAAGGAGACAGTCATGCCAGTAGTAGATAATAAGGTTACACTAAACCATTTGGTTTCAATGGAGTTACTTACTAATGAAGAGGTCATCGGACTTATCATGCGAGGCGAGCAATTTAAGTCTAAGCAAGTAGCCTGTCCTCATTACCAGGACAAGTTTGTTACTAATCTCTTTTTTGAGAATTCCACAAGGACACATAAGTCATTTGAGGTTGCAGAGCATCAGCTAGGCTTAAATGTGATTGCATTTGACACTGATACCAGTTCGATACAAAAAGGTGAAACCTTATACGATACTGTCTTAACAATGTCTGCTTTAGGAGCGGAAGTGTGTGTGATTAGACACCCAGAAGAAGATTACTATAAATCTCTCATAACGAGTCCCACCATTACAGCCTCAATTATCAACGGAGGTGATGGTTCAGGACAGCATCCTAGTCAATGCTTACTTGATTTAATGACGATTTATGAAGAGTACGGCCACTTTGATGGCTTAAAAATTGCGATTGTTGGTGATTTGACTCACTCAAGGGTCGCAAAATCCAACATGCAGATCCTAAACAGGCTAGGAGCAACTCTATATTTCTCTGGCCCACAACAATGGTATAGCAAAGAATTTGATGCTTATGGTCAGTATCTAGCCATGGATCGGATTGTGGAGGAAGTGGATGTATTGATGTTACTGCGCGTGCAGCACGAGCGTCACGATGGACAAGAGAGTTTTTCTAAAGAAAGCTATCACCAATTGCATGGCTTGACCCCTAAACGTTATCATAAGTTGAAAAAGCATGCCATCATTATGCACCCTGCTCCTGTCAATCGTGATGTGGAAATAGCCGATAGCTTAGTCGAAGCAGAAAAATCCAGAATTGTTCGCCAAATGACCAACGGTGTCTATGTGCGAATGGCAATTATCGAAGCTATTTTAAATGGCCGTGCAGCAAAAATAAATTAAAGAAATGTAAAAAACAGTAAACAATCGTTTATTGTTTTTTCTTACAAACTTGTAAGCTTATGCCTAGTAGTAATGTGCTATCATAGAGACAAGATAAGGAATTTACTCATAAAGATAAAATGTGGGATTTATTCTTGACAGGCAAATTAAAAGATTATATACTTGTCTTACAAAAATAATACAAAAATCTAGAGAGATAGAGGTAGGAAAATGGCTCGCGCAAGAGAACAAAAAATGACTAAAAAGACTAAGATACTTATCAGCGGTGTGGCGGCAGTTAGCCTGGTTGGCCTTGGAACTTTTTTGTGGTTTAAATCTCAGCCTTCCCAAGCTGGACAAAACAAGGAAAGTAACTATCAAACCATCAAAGTTACCGAAGGGACAATTTCCTCATCAACCTTGTTGTCTGGCACTGTCAAGTCAGAATCAGAACAGTATGTCTACTATGATCCTGCTCGCGGAAATGGAGCGAGTGTTGTCGTTAAAGTCGGCGATAAAGTGGCGCGGGGCCAACAATTAGTCCAGTACAATGCGACTGCTGCTCAAGCTGCCTATGATACTGCGGTGCGGAATTTAAACAAAGCAGCACGTCAGATCAATAGTTTTCGAACCTACGGTTCAGTAGCGACCCCTACAGAAGGTGCTAGCGCAGCCGGCCAAGTTACCCAAAGTTACAATCAACAATTACAAGACTTAAATGATGCTTATGCTGATGCCCAATCCGAAGTTAACAAAGCAAAAGAAGCTTTAAATCAAACCTTAGTTCTTAGTGATGTAGAAGGTACAGTGGTTGAGGTTAACAATGATATTGACCCTTCCTCTAAAAATAGTCAAACGCTTGTGCATGTCGCCTCTGAAGGTAAACTGCAAGTAAAAGGAACCCTGACAGAATTTGATTTAGCCAATATTAAAAAAGACCAAGACGTCAAGATCAAGTCTAAGGTATATAGTGATCAAGAATGGCAAGGCAAGATGGCCTATATTTCTAACTACCCGACCGTTCAAGCCGCTGCTAGTCCACAGCCTGAGGGAGAGAACACTAATTCCCAGGCTTCTAACTATGAATATAAAGCAGATATTACCAGCCCCATTAAGAATTTAAAACAAGGGTTTGCTGTTACTGTTGAAGTCTTAAATCCTAATAAACGGACCTTGGTACCTTTAAAAGCCGTTGTTAAAGATAAAACAAAGCACTATGTGTGGTTATACAATGCAAGTACGAAAAAAGCTATTAAAACAGAAGTACAAGTAGGCAATGCTGATGCGCGTCAACAAGAAATCACTTCTGGCTTGAAAGTTGGGCAAATATTAATCAAAAATCCGGATAAAAAGCTTACAAGTGGTAAGACCTTAGAACATATTGATGACTCAGCCAGTCAGCCATCAACAAAACATACAAAAAAATAGGTAAGAGGTAAACAGGGTGTCAGCTAATAGAGAAGAATTAATCACTTTAAAACATATCGTTAAGCGTTATCAAAATGGTGATCAAGAACTTCAGGTTTTAAAAGGGATTGACTTAACGGTCTACAAAGGAGACTTTTTGGCCATTATGGGACCATCAGGATCGGGTAAGTCAACCCTGATGAATATCATCGGTCTTTTAGATCGTCCTTCCCAAGGACAGTACCGGCTACATGACCATGAAGTTGATCGTTTGTCAGACCGTCGCTTAGCACAATTGCGCAATGAAGAAATTGGTTTTGTTTTTCAGCAATTTTTCTTGTTATCCAAATTAACAGCTCTGCAAAACGTGGAACTCCCTTTAATCTATGCTGGTGTGGGGGTTGCAAAACGCCATAGTTTAGCGCAGCAATTTCTTGAAAAAGTGGAACTGGGCCAACGGATGAAGCACTTACCATCAGAGCTTTCTGGTGGGCAAAAGCAGCGGGTGGCGATCGCTCGTGCCTTGGTTAATAACCCATCAATTATTTTGGCCGATGAACCAACCGGAGCGCTCGATACGAAAACGGGTGAGCAAATTATGGAACTGCTTACAGAGTTGAACAAGGAAGGAAAGACAATCATCATGGTAACCCACGAACCTGATATTGCCGATTATGCTACGCGAAAAATCGTCATTCGAGACGGTGAAATTACGACCGACACGACAGAAAGTGTCAGAATAGACTAAGAGAGAGAAAATGGAAAATTGGAAATTTGCCCTGTCTTCAATTTGGGGCCACAAATTAAGATCGCTCTTGACCATGCTAGGTATTATTATTGGTGTTGCCGCTGTAGTGATTATCATGGGGCTTGGGAATGCCATGAAAAAGAGCGTCACGAGTTCCTTTGCAAATAACCAAAAGGACATTCAACTGTATCTACAAACAAAAAAGGATGAAGATAATCCTTATGCAAGTTTTAATATTGCAGAAAATACCCGTGATTTTAAATATGAATGGCTTGATCAAATCGTTCGTGATATTGATGGGATTGAATCTTATTATGTGACCAATTCAGCTAATGGTAATATTAGTTATGAAAAGAAAAATGCGAAAAACACAACAATTACGGGTGCCAGTCAAGCTTACTTTAAGGTTAAAAAATATAATCTCCTTGCAGGACGCACTTTAACCGATCGTGATTATCATAATTTTTCACGTATTATGTTATTGGACAGCGTTTTAGCAGATAAACTATTTGGCAAAGGTAACTACAAAGAAGCCCTCAACAAGGTTGTGAAAATTGGTGGTAATAAAGACTATCTCGTAGTCGGTGTTTTCAAAACTGACCAGCCATCTATCGGAATTGATGGCAGTGAAGTTGGCCAAGCCGTCATGGCAAACACGCAGGTGGCTTCAGAGTTTCACACTAATGAGGTCGGATCAATTTTCGTCCATGTGACTAATATCCAAGATAGCGAGCGCTTGGGAAAGCAAGCGGCAAATATGTTAACCAAGCTTTCACATGTGCGTGATGGAAAATATGTTATTCCAGATAATAGTCAAATCATTAGGGAAGTTAATAGTCAATTTGCTATAATGACAACAGTTATTGGTTCAATTGCAGGCATTTCACTTCTTGTTGGTGGGATTGGTGTGATGAATATTATGTTGGTATCGGTCACAGAGCGTACTCGCGAGATTGGCTTGAGAAAGGCCTTGGGAGCAACACGTGCCAAGATATTAACACAATTTCTCATAGAATCTGTGGTCTTAACGATTCTAGGTGGCTTACTTGGTCTTCTATTATCTTATTCAGCTGTAGGAGTTTTAGGAAATGCCCTAAAATTAAAAGAAGCTACTGTATCTTTAGACACTGCTTTGATTGCGATAGCGTTCTCAGCAGCCATCGGAATTATTTTTGGAATGCTTCCGGCCAATAATGCAAGTAAATTGGATCCGATTGAGGCATTAAGGTATGAATAAGCATGGTATTAGACACTCTAAGCTAAAAAAACTCATTCGCGGTATTGGCATTGTGTCAATTATCCTTTCGATACTATTTGTTTGTTATTTGATTGGAAAATTGGACATTTTTAATAATCCTCAAGCTTTGGCTGATTTAATAAAAAACCATATCCTTCTTGGGTCAATCGTGTTCTTTATTATTCAAATCATCCAAGTGGTTATCCCGATTATACCAGGTGGTGTGACTACAGTTGTTGGTTTTCTCACTTTTGGGCCTATATTAGGTTTTATCCTTAATTTTACCGGCATTATTTTAGGATCCTGTATTCTTTTTTACCTGGTTAGACGCTTTGGACGGCCCTTTATTCTTCTCTTTATTGATGAAAAGAAGATTCAAAAATATGACAAGCAATTAGCTAGCCGTACTTATGAGACGATCTTTATCCTCAATATGTTATCGCCCATGGCACCAGCAGATGTCATGATTATGATAACAGGACTTAGTCGGATTACCTTTAAACGTTTTTTAACGATTATTGTGCTGTGTCGACCAGTTTCAATGATAACTTATAGTTATTTTTGGATTTACGGCGGAACATTTATCAAGCAGTTTTTGCATTAATAACCTAAAAACAAGAGAATATCACTCTCTTTTGAGTTGATTGTCTCTTGTTTTTTATAGTGCTTGTCTTATGCGTTTGAGATGTTGTTGGCCAATTTCAAGTGAGATTTCTGCTCGCTCAATTACAATTTCTGTCAGACAGACAAGCTCATTTGTTAGCTTGTATCACCCCTCCCTTGTTCCCAGTTGGTAGAGCATACTTTGATATGGCGCTTGGGGAGTTTTCAGCCCTAATCGCAAAAGAGCCGCGCAAGTTCCTAACTTATCGACAAAAGCCAGTTTTTTTCTCCATTTGCTGGCCAAGCTATCCTCTTTTTGGGTCTTGAGCTAAGGGCAGCTGAAAGATGTCAAGAAAAAAACTTGACAGTTCTTGCCAGGTGAGTTATACTTAAAACAGTGAGAAAAGCTTAGCTGCTTTCTCAAGATTATCTAAAGAAAAGAGACTATAATCAAATGGCAGTAAAAATCCGCTTAACACGTATGGGTTCTAAGAAAAAACCTTTCTACCGTATCAACGTTGCTGACTCTCGTGCTCCACGTGACGGACGTTTCATTGAAACAGTTGGAACTTATAATCCCTTGGTTACTGAAAACCAAGTAGAACTTAAAGAAGACCGTATCCTTGATTGGTTATCAAAAGGAGCACAACCTTCTGATACTGTGCGTAACATCCTTTCAAAAGCAGGTGTTATGACTAAATTCCACGAACTAAAGTTCTCCAAAAAATAAAAGCCTATGGATACCATTGAAAATCTTATTATCGCCATTGTGAAACCACTGATTTCACAACCGGATAAGCTTACAATTAAGATAGAAGATGCTCCTGATTTTTTGGAGTATCATCTGGATCTAGATGCACAAGACATCGGTCGTGTTATCGGAAAAAAAGGTCGCACCATTACAGCGATAAGATCGATTGTCTATTCGGTTCCTACACAAGGTAAAAAAGTAAGACTCATTATTGATGAGAAGGACTAAAAGCCAGTTGCAAGACTGGTTTTTTTGTAGCCTCCCTAGCTCAGCTGATGAATGCTTTTGAGCATGCTTTTCTTCTTTGTTATCTGGGTGCAAATTGCTTGTGAACATGTTAAAATGGAAGTTGAGTTAGATGAAAAGAACTGTTCTTGTTTCTTTTTGAAAACCATTTACAGGAGATAGCATGAAATATTATAATGTTGGAAAAATTGTTAATACGCAAGGTCTACAGGGAGAAATGCGTGTCTTAAGTGTGTCAGATTTTACGGATGAACGTTTCCAAAAAGGTCAACAGTTAGCCCTTTTTGATGCCCAAGACCACTACGTCATGACAGTAGAAATTGCTAGTCATCGCAAACACAAAAACTTTGACATTGTTACATTTAAGGATATGTACCATATCAATGCCATTGAACACTATAAAGGCTACACACTAAAAGTCGCAGAAGAAGATCTAAGGGCATTAGATGAGGGAGAATATTACTACCATGATATTATTGGCTTAGATGTTTATGAAGGAGAAAATCTGATTGGCCAGATCAAGGAAATTTTGCAACCGGGTGCTAATGATGTCTGGGTAGTTAAAAGGCAAGGGAAAAAGGATCTCTTATTACCTTATATTCCGCCGGTCATTTTGGCAGTGGATTTGGAGCACAAGCGGATTCAAGTTGAAATCATGGAAGGATTAGATGATGAAGATTGATGTTCTCACGTTATTCCCTGAAATGTTTGCCCCACTGCAACATTCGATTGTAGGAAAGGCCCAAGAAAAGGGCCTGCTTGATATTACGTATCATAATTTCAGAGAAAATGCAGAAAAAGCCCGCCATGTTGATGATGAGCCCTATGGTGGGGGCCAAGGTATGCTACTACGCGCGCAGCCAATCTTTGATACAATGGATCGCATCAAGGCAAAAAATGCCCGAGTGATTTTGTTGGATCCAGCTGGACGTTCCTTTACACAAAGCTTCGCTGAAGAATTAGCACAAGAAGAACAGTTGGTTTTTATCTGTGGACATTATGAAGGCTATGATGAACGGATTAAAAGCCTGGTGACAGATGAGATTTCCCTGGGGGACTTTGTTCTCACTGGTGGGGAATTGCCTGCTATGACCATTATTGATGCGACTGTCCGTTTGATTCCAGAAGTTATTGGTAAGGCAGTCAGCCATCAGGACGACTCCTTTTCATCGGGTCTGTTGGAGTATCCACAGTATACTAGACCTTATGATTTTCGTGGGATGAAGGTGCCAGATGTTTTGATGAGCGGGCATCATGAAAATATCCGCAAATGGCGTTTGGAGCAAAGCCTTTTGAAGACTTATTTACGCAGGCCAGACTTGCTAGAGGCCTATCCTCTAACTGAGGAAGCGCAAGCGATTTTGACCAAGATCAAAAGACAGGAGAGAGAAAAACAAAATGGAAGCACAGATTGCTGATATTACAATTATTGGTGGCGGACCAGTTGGCCTTTTTGCCGCTTTTTATGCTGGTTTGCGGGGAATGTCGGTTAATATCATTGAAAGTTTATCAGAACTTGGGGGGCAGCCGGCGATCCTTTATCCCGAAAAAATGATTTATGATATTCCAGCTTTTCCAGCTATTACAGGGGCTGATTTAACGGAAAATTTGATTCAACAAATTAGTCGCTTTTCTGATCGGATTTCGGTTTATTTAAATGAAGAGGTGCAAACATTTACAAAAATCGATGGTGTTTTCCATATTGAGACGAGTAAAGGTAGCCACCAATCACGGGCTATTGTCATTGCTTGTGGTAATGGTGCTTTCTCACCACGGACTTTGGGGATTGAGGGGGAAGCACGCTATGCACAAAAAAATATTTTTTACAATGTTCACAAGCTAGACCAGTTTGCCGGCAAAAAGGTAGTTATTTGTGGTGGTGGTGATTCGGCAGTTGATTGGGCCTTAGCCTTATATGGCTTGGCCGAAAGTGTGACGATTGTACACCGACGAGAAGCCTTTAGAGCCCATGAACACAGCGTGGAACTATTAGGAAAAACACAGGTGAAGATCCTCACGCCCTACGTGCCGATAGCCATTTCTGGAGAAGATGATCAAGCAAATACTTTAATGATTCAAAAAGTAAAGTCTGAAGAAGTCTTAAGCCTTGATTTAGATGCCTTAATTGTGAGTTTTGGTTTTTCAACGTCCAATAAAAATTTGAAGAATTGGCACCTGGATTATAAGCGTTCTAGTCTATTGGTTTCTTCCTTATTTGAAACTAGCCAAGCAGGTATCTTTGCGATTGGTGATGCGGCCTCTTATCCAGGCAAGATTGATTTAATTGCTACTGGCTTTGGTGAGGCGCCAACGGCGATTAATCAAGCTATTAACTATATTTATCCTGAGCGTGATAACCGTATTGTTCATTCTACCTCGCTTTTAAATTAGGGCTATAACGATTAATGATAATGCTATTGAAAAAAATGATAGTAAATTTTTTCACAAAGATGTAGTGCTGGAGTGATTATGTGATATAATTAACATGTGAATGAGATATAAATCACATAATAAATTAAAGTGAGGTCTTTACATGACAGCTACTACACCGTCAAAAGAGTCGTTTGGCTCATTTGTCAGTAAGATTCTTTCGGGCACGGCCACTGCCATTGTCGTTGCTTTGATTCCAAATGCTATATTGGCAACCTTTTTGAAGCCATTGCTTCCAAATGCAGCAGCGGCAGAGTTTTTACATATTGTCCAAGTTTTCCAATTCTTTACACCAATTATGGCTGGTTTTTTGATTGGGCAACAATTTAAGTTTAATCCAATGCAGCAACTTGCTGTTGGAGGCGCAGCCTACATTGGCTCTGGGGCTTGGGCTTATACTGAAGTTATCCAAAAAGGGACTGTGGTAGGCACCTTTCAATTAAAAGGCATCGGCGATTTAATCAATATGATGCTGACAGCAGCCTTAGCTGTCTTAGCCGTTAAATGGTTTGGTGACAAATTAGGTTCTTTAACGATTATCTTACTTCCTATCCTAATTGGTACAGGTGTTGGTTACATCGGCTGGAAATTACTTCCTTATGTTTCGTATGTCACCACGTTGATTGGTCAAGGAATAAACTCTTTTACGACACTTCAACCATTTATGATGTCTATTTTAATTGCTATTGCCTTTGCTCTTTTAATTGTCAGTCCGATTTCAACAGTAGCGATTGGTTTAGCAATCGGTTTAAATGGTATGGCGGCAGGAGCAGCTTCTATGGGAATTGCTTCAACGACAGCAGTCTTGGTTTGGGCAACACTAAAAGTGAATAAATCAGGTGTTCCACTTGCCATTGCTCTTGGCGCAATGAAAATGATGATGCCAAATTTCCTAAAACACCCAGTAATGGCCATTCCAATGATTGTTACAGCAACTCTTAGTTCTTTGAGCGTCCCGATTTTTAATCTGGTTGGAACGCCAGCCTCCTCAGGATTTGGTCTGGTTGGAGCGGTTGGTCCGATTGCTTCTTTGGCAGGGGGGAGTAATGTAGTCATTATCCTTATCGCCTGGCTTCTTATCCCATTTGGCCTTGGCTTTGTAGCACATTACATTTGTAAAAATGTGCTCAAGCTCTATCAAGATGATATTTTCATCTTTGAAGGTTAAGGTCACTTATTATCTTATCTATATAAAAGGAGAAAAAGATGTTAGTTTATATTGCTGGTTCTGGTGCTATGGGTTGCCGTTTTGGTTACCAAATTTCACAAACAAATCACGAAGTTATCTTATTAGATAATTGGGCTGAGCACATTGCTGCCATCAAAGACAAGGGCTTGACCATCACTGGTGATGTTGAGGACAATGTGTCATTACCTATTATGAAACCAACCGAAGCGACACGAGAAGCTGATTTAATCATCCTCTTTACAAAAGCCATGCAATTGCCACAAATGTTGCAAGACATTAAAGGCATTATTGGACAAGAGACCAAGGTGCTTTGCTTACTCAATGGCCTTGGCCATGAGGATGTCATTCGCCACTATATCCCAGTTCATAACATTTTAATGGGTGTCACCGTTTGGACAGCAGGTCTTAAAGGTCCTGGACATGCGCATTTGCAAGGTGTGGGTGCACTCAATCTTCAAAGCTTGGATCCTGCTAACCAAGAGGCTGGCCACCAAGTAGCTGAGCTATTAAACCAAGCCAAACTCAATGCCACCTATGATGATAATGTTTTACCTCATATTTGGCGCAAGGCCTGTGTCAATGGCTCGATGAATTCCCTATGTGCCCTTTTGGACTGTACTATTGGTGAATTATTTACAAGTCAAGATGGGTTGAAGATGGTCAATAGTATCATTCACGAGTTTGTCACTGTTGGTAAGGCTGAAGGTGTAGAGCTCAATGAGGAAGAAATCACCACCTATGTAATGGACACTTCAGTGAAAGCAGCACACCATTACCCATCAATGCACCAGGACTTGGTGCAAAACCATCGTAAAACAGAGATTGATTTTCTAAATGGTGCGGTCAATGCCAAAGGCCAAAAACTCGGTATTGAGACACCCTATTGTCGCTTGATTACTGAGATGGTACATACTAAAGAGAAGATCTTAAGCATTAACTAATTACCCGAAAGTCAGCTTATGCTAAAAAGCTGGCTTTTTTGTGGCATGGTCTGACAGTTTTTGAAAGAAAATGCTTGACATTGAAAAATGAAAGCGTATAATATAGCTGTAACCGATTTCAGCAGGAGGTGGTTATCATTTTAAAAACGAAACGAAAACAACTGATTTTGGAGAAGATTAGTCAAGATAACTTTGTGACTTTAGATGATTTAATGTGCCTTCTTGATAGCTCAGAATCAACTATTCGCAGGGATCTTGATGAACTTGAGGCAGAAGGGAAGTTACATAGGGTTCATGGTGGAGCAGAACGGCTCCCCGCTTTGATGAGCGAGTTATCTAACAGTGAAAAATCTGTCAAAAACAGTCATGATAAACAGCAAATTGCGCAAAAAGCCGCCCAGCTAATCCATGACAACGATGTGATTTTCTTAGATGCTGGTACGACCACAGAGCTGCTCATTCCTTATTTACAGCAGGCTAATCTCACTGTTGTGACCAATTCGATTCATCATGCCGCACGGCTTGTGGATCAAAAGATTAAAACCATTATTATTGGTGGTCATGTTAAAGAAACCACAGATGCCAGTATTGGCAGTGTGGCTTTGCAACAGATCCAGCAACTTAATTTTGATAAGGCTTTTATTGGGATGAATGGTGTGACAGAACAGTTCCTCTCAACACCTGATATGGAAGAAGCAGTCGTCAAAAGTGCCGTTATTAAAAATGCCACGCAGACCTACGTTCTAGCAGATCGCTCAAAGATTAATCAAGTGTCCTTCGTTAAAGTATCACCAATTGATAACATTGGCATTATCACGCAAGCCTCTGCTGGGATGGTCTTGAAAAAAATTAAAGAGAAAGCGAAGGTCATTGAAGTATGATATATACTGTGACTTTAAATCCTTCGATTGATTTTATCGTCCGCCTAGATCACCTAGAACTAGGTAATGTTAACCGTATGGTTAGTGATGATAAATTCGTCGGGGGAAAGGGCATTAATGTCAGCCGAATACTAAAGCGCTTAGCCATTGATAATGTCGCTACTGGCTTTATTGGAGGGTTTACAGGACGGTTTGTCGAAGAAGGCCTTATCAAGGAAGGCATTAATCCTGAATTCATTAAAGTCAACGAAGATACCCGCATCAATGTGAAGATTAAAGCGAATTCAGAAACAGAAATCAACGGCACAGGACCTACTATTTCTCAAGAACAGCTAGAGAGCTTAGAAACCATCTTAGCAGGATTAAGCAAGGAGGATACAGTTGTCTTTGCAGGCTCTGCCCCAGCTAGCTTGGGCAATCATGTTTACAATGTGTTAATTCCTATTGCTAAGCAGGCTGGTGCCGAAGTGGTCTGTGACTTTGAGGGTCAAACCCTTTTAGATGCACTAGAATACCAACCACTCTTGGTAAAACCAAATAATCATGAGTTAGCTGCTATTTTTGGGGTGGAGCTTGATGGACTTGATGCGATTGAAACTTATGCACGTCAAATCTTAGCTAAGGGAGCTAAGCATGTGATCATTTCAATGGCTGGTGATGGCGCACTCTTGGTCACAAAAGAGGCAGCCTACTTTGCTAAACCAATCACAGGTCAAGTTAAGAATTCAGTTGGCGCAGGCGATTCAATGGTTGCTGGCTTTACAGGTGAGTATGTCAAGTCAAAAGATCCTGTTGAAGCTTTGAAGTGGGGCGTAGCCTGTGGTACAGCAACAACTTTTTCTGATGATCTGGCTACAGCTGATTTTATTAGAGATATTTATCAAAAAGTAGAGGTAGAAAAACGATGAAAATTCAAGACTTACTCAATCAAAAAGTCATGATTATGGATCTCAAGGCAACGACAAAAGAAGCTGCTATTGATGAAATGATTACCAGCCTTACCAACCACGGTGTGGTGACTGACTATGATACCTTTAAAACTGGCATCATGAACCGCGAAGCCCAAATGACAACTGGTCTAGGCGATGGGATTGCAATGCCCCACAGCAAAAATGCTGCTGTCAAAGAAGCAACAGTGCTCTTTGCTAAGTCAGCCAAAGGAGTTGACTATGCCTCTTTAGATGGACGACCAACAGACCTTTTCTTTATGATTGCTGCGCCAGACGGAGCCAATGATACCCACTTAGCTGCGCTAGCAGAATTATCTCAGTACTTATTAAAAGATGGTTTTGCTGATCAGTTGCGCGGTGCTAAAAAGCCTGAAGATGTGCTTGCTATCTTTGATGCCCAAGAAAAGCAAAAAACGCAGTCCGCACAAGCAACACCAGTGGCTGGTCAAGAGTTTATAGTTGCTGTTACCGCTTGTACAACGGGTATTGCCCATACCTACATGGCTGAAGAAGCCCTCAAAAAACAAGCTGCTGAAATGGGCGTTGGCATTAAAGTAGAAACGAATGGGGCATCAGGCGTTGCTCATAAACTAACAGCAAAAGAGATTGCAAAGGCTAAGGGAGTTATTATTGCCGCTGATAAAGCAGTTGATATGGCACGCTTTGATGGGAAACCCTTGGTTAATCGACCTGTCGCAGATGGGATTAAGAAAACTGAGGAATTGATTCAGATTATTTTAAATAATCAAGCTGATACTTATCATGCCCAAAATGGTGCTAAAAACGAAGTGCGTGACGAAAAGTTAACTGCTGCTCAAGCCTTCTATAAACACTTGATGGGTGGGGTATCCCAAATGCTACCATTTGTTATTGGTGGTGGGATTATGATTGCGCTTGCTTTCTTGCTTGATAATATGCTTGGAGTTCCTAAAGACCAACTAAGTAACCTTGGATCCTATCATGAAATTGCCGCTATGTTTAAAAACATTGGTGGAGCAGCCTTTGGCTTTATGCTTCCAGTTCTAGCGGGTTATATTGCCTACTCCATAGCTGAAAAACCAGGCTTGGTTTCTGGTTTCGTAGCAGGAGCAATTGCGGCAAGTGGCTTTGCTTATGGAGGAATTCCTTATGCTGCTGGTGGAGAAAAAACACTTGCTTTAGCTGGTGTTCCATCAGGTTTTCTTGGCGCACTGGTAGGTGGTTTTCTAGCAGGTTATGTTGTCCTTGCGCTTAAAAAATATGTTAAGGTACCGCGTTCACTTGAAGGTGCTAAATCAATCTTGCTGCTACCTTTGCTAGGTGTCTTACTAACAGGATTTTTAATGCTTGCAGTTAATATTCCAATGGCTGCTATTAATACAGCTTTAAATGATTTCCTTACTGGTTTATCTGGTAGTTCAGCCGTGCTCCTTGGACTTTTAGTCGGTGGTATGATGGCTATTGATATGGGTGGGCCGATTAATAAAGCGGCTTATGTCTTTGGTACTGGTACACTTGCTGCTACAGTGACACATGGCGGTTCTGTGGTTATGGCTGCTGTTATGGCAGGAGGTATGGTACCGCCGCTTGCGGTCTTTATTGCTACTTTATTGTACAAAAATAAGTTTAGCAAAGAAGAGCGTGATTCTGGTTTAACCAATATTGTGATGGGGCTTTCCTTTATCACTGAAGGTGCTATTCCTTTTGCTGCTGCCGATCCAGCTCGTGCCATTCCAAGCTTTGCTGTCGGTTCAGCCCTTGCTGGAGCTCTCGTTGGCCTTACCGGGATTAAATTACTGGCACCACATGGGGGGATCTTTGTTATCGCTCTTACCAGTAATCCCATTCTTTATTTAGTCTTTGTTATTATTGGCGCTATTGTATCAGGTATTTTATTTGGTGCCCTTCGTAAAGAAAAATAATGGGTGCTGTACATAGATTAAACTGCCAAGGCTCTTCGCCTTGGTTTTTTAGTTCAAAAGGTCAGTTTTTAACGGCTGCTCAGCTCTTACACTATTACTAGAAAGGTTTAGCTTTTTACTGGGCTTTGTGACCTTAGTTATGATAGGATTAGGTTAAGGTTTATTGTGATAAGGGGTTGGACCTTATCCTGTAAATCAGTCAAGCTTAGAAACCAAGAGGAAGTAGATGCCTAAACAAAGAACAAAACGTTTGCACGCTTATCGATTTGCACCCAAAACAGCCAAGCAATTGACCAGACGCTTGGCACTATTGATTATCTTGCTAACGGTGCTTACGAGTTGGCGTACCCTTAAGTGGTATCGTCAGGCTTTGCAGCCGTATAGGGGCGGTGAGACCGTTTCATTTATTGCGTCCATCAGCCAGCCAGCTCAATCTGTGGCCAACAAGCACCAGCTTTATCCCTCAGTGATGCTAGCGCAAGCAATTCTTGAGTCGCACAAGGGGCAATCGCAACTTAGCCAAAAGCCCTATTATAATTTTTTTGGTATCAAAGGTGACTACCGGGGCAAGTCGGTTATTCTCCCGACAAGTGAGGATGATGGGACAGGCCAGCTTTATCAGGTAGATGCAGCCTTTCGGGCCTATGGCTCTCCAGCAAGGAGTTTTGAAGACTATGCAATGGTCTTATCGGATCCTTTGTATCAAAATACTCATAAGCAGATAGGCCAATCTTATCACAGTGCTACCGCTAGCTTAACTGGGACCTATGCGACTGATAGTCATTATCAGGATAAGTTAAATGCCTTGATTGAGCAATACCAGTTAACCCTATTTGACTTTGTCGAGTAGGGCAGAGATCACCTGATTAAATATTTCAATTTGAAGACAAACATTATGAATTGGTTAAATACTAGAAGTTAGTATCTAAATACTTTTATCCTGTGGTATACTATTCCTACTAAAATAAAAAGAAAAGTGACATTATACATAATAGGAGATACCATGTTTAGGAAAGGAAAAAACGTCTTTGCTTGCTTAGCTGTGGCTATAACGGTCATCGGACTCGTTTTTGCAACAGTGCAATCAAAAAAAGCAAATGATGTTGTAGCAGAAGCTGTGACCACAACACCAACACAAGCGTTTATTAATGAGATCGGGGGAACAGCTAGTCAAATCGCACAAGAGCATGACTTGTATGCCTCTGTCATGATTGCGCAAGCTATTTTGGAATCTGCAAGTGGTCAGTCAGGCCTAAGTCAAGCCCCTCATTATAATTTTTTTGGTATAAAAGGGAGCTATAATGGTGGCTCAATCCTGATGAAGACCTGGGAAGATGATGGCACAGGCCGAGCCTATGAAGTTGACCAACCTTTTAGAGTCTATCCTAGTATCTATGCCTCCCTCAGTGATTATGCTAATTTGCTTGGTTCAGATCTTTATGCTGGGGTACGCAAGTCTAATACGCTGTCCTACCAAGATGCCACTGCGGCATTGACCGGCTTATATGCAACGGATACGTCTTACAATACTAAGTTAAACAGTATTATTCAAAATTACGGCTTAACGGCTTATGATACTGGTGCTCAAGCTAATTCCAAGCTTCAAGTGGGTGCAAATGCATCAGAACCCACTCAGGCAGCAGTAGTAAAAAAAGTGTGGAATCATTATCGCAAAGCCTACACTGATGAACAAACCTTACAGATAGATGAGGCGTGGGCACAGCGCTATCCTACTGGTCATTAACCTTTTCCAATCATCCTACGGGATGATTTTTTGGTGGTTTGCTTTTGGTGGTTTGCTATAATAAAATCAATGAAAGCACTAACAGAAATCTATCAAAAATATACAGAACTCCTCTACCTTTCTCCTCAGTACGTAAACGAATAGCTGCGCAAGCCTATTTTCAAGCGAAATATGAAAAGGAACTAAGGCAAGGGCCTGCGCAAGAAGGGAAAAGCGGCAAAAAAGAGGAAATTGTGCCCAATCAAAATCTCGGCAGAAGCAGAAAGCTACTGAGCTTCTAGTAGCTAAAACAGGCCAATCCTGATCAGCAGTGGTGCCATTTCCCTAAATAGGGTTTGAACACGATAACAAACTGGCCTAGTGTTCTTTTTCTTTGTTAAACACTAGTCTATGTTTACGATCACTTGCTGTGCGGTACCTTTTAAGCTGACTTTAACATTCTTTTAAACTATGTTATAATGAGTCATATTGATCTCAAGGAGAAGAAACATGCAATTAGAACGCGAAAAAGAATTTGTTAACCAATACCATTATGATGCCCGTAATTTAGAATGGGAACAAGAAAACGGTACTCCGGAAACAAATTTTGAAGTGACTTTCCAACTGGTTAACCGTGACGAGGAAGCGAATGAAACGACCGTTGTTTCTGTTTTGCAATTTATCATCGTTAAAGAAGAGTTTGTGATTAGTGGGGTTATTTCGCAAATGGTTCGGATCATGAATCGTCTGGTAGAAAGCCCAAGTGAATTTTCACAAGTAGAAGTCGAGTCCCTAGCTGCGCCTTTGTTGAATATGGTACAACGCTTAACGCTTGAAGTAACCGAAATTGCTTTGGATCAACCTGGAATTAATTTGGAGTTTAGTAATTAATGAAATTAGCTGTCATTACCGATAACACTGCGGCCCTTCCTGATTGCATACAGGGGCACCCTGACCTTTTTGTGATTGATTTTCCTATCATGATGAATGGTCAAACCTACTATGAAGGTCACAATTTAGAACGTGATGACTTTTATCAAGCAATGGCTAACTCAAGTGAGCTACCTAAGACGAGTCAGCCAGCTTTAACCGAGCTGGATGATTTATTGCATCAATTAGAAGATAAGGGTTACACGCATGTTATTGGCCTCTTTTTAGCTGGAGGAATTTCAGGTTTTTGGCAAAATATTCAATTTTTAGTAGAAGAACACCCTCAGTTAACAATTGCCTTTCCTGATAGTAAAATCGCCTCTGTGCCTGTTGGCCTTATGATTCGAAATGTTCTGAATTGGGCGCAAAATGACCTGCATTTTACTCAAATCGTTACGCTTTTGCAGGATCAGATTGAACGAACTACTGCCTTTATAGTTGTAGATGATCTGAATCATCTCGTAAAGGGCGGTCGCCTATCAAACGGTTCGGCCTTATTAGGGAGTTTATTGAGCATCAAACCTATCCTTTATTTTGATGATGAGGGTAAAATCGTGGTTTATGAAAAAGTACGCACAGAAAAGAAAGCCTTAAAGCGAATTGTTGAGTTGGTCAAAGCATTTGCTCAAACAGGAGATTATGAGTTTTCGATTATTGGTGCCAATGCGGATGAGAAGGTTGCAGCCCTCCATCACCTCCTGCTTGAAAATGGCTTTGCTGATCAGTTTGAATTAGCACAGTTTAGTGCGGTAGTGGGCGTGCATCTAGGCCCAGGGGCGATCGGAATTGGTGTGACTCCTAAAATGCCAATGTCATTTACTAACTGTTAGTGTAGCTAATGCTGACTCTTTCTTTTTTATACCTTATAATAATTAAGGAGCGGCATTCGTAAATAACCCAAATGCAAGAAAGAAACTAAATGAAATTAACAACCATGCCTTCTGAATTTCAGGAGGCTTTACCAATCTTAGAAAGAATCAAAGCCGCAGGCTACGAGGCCTATTTTGTCGGTGGCAGTGTCCGTGATAGCTTGCTTGGACGGCCGATTCATGATGTTGACATCGCGACAAGCTCTTATCCTCATGAAACCAAACAGTTGTTTGCACGGACGGTTGATATTGGCATTGAACACGGTACTGTGCTGGTTCTAGAAAATAATCATGAATATGAAATCACGACATTTCGAACAGAAGACGTCTATGTTGATTACCGCAGACCAAGTCAGGTTGCTTTCATCCGCTCATTAGAAGAAGATTTAAAGCGACGTGATTTTACAGTCAATGCCTTTGCCTTAGCGAGTGATGGCACTGTGATTGACAAATTTTCTGGCATAGCCGATTTAAAAGCCAAAAAGCTACGAGCTGTGGGCAAGGCCCAAGAACGTTTTGAAGAAGATGCTTTACGTATTATGCGTGGCTTTCGTTTTGTAGCAACACTTGATTTTGACATTGAGGCGTCTACTTATCAAGCTATGGTTAGCCATGCACCATTATTAGCTAAAATTTCAGTTGAACGTTCTTTTATTGAATTTGATAAACTCTTGCTGGCTAAAGCCTGGACAAAGGGACTTAAACAATTGCTTAAGGCTTGTGCTCATCACTATTTGCCTGGACTTGAGCAGGCCAAGGAGGCCTGTTTGCTGATGATTGATCAGCTGGGCCCTGATTTTTGCTTCCAAAATGATGTCCAAGCATGGGGGGCGCTCATTTTGTATTTGAAAATTGCTGAGCCCAGAACTTTTCTTAAGGCCTGGAAAACCTCAAATGAGTTTCAAAATGCCGTTTTGCAAATGGTGGCCTTGTATCAATTGAGAACAAAGAGGGCACTAAGCAAGGCTGATCTCTACCATTATGGCAAGGAAATAGCCCAGCTAGTAGAGAATTTGCGGCATGCCCAAGGCTTGTCCACTGATTTTAGGGCGATTGATCAGCTCTATCAGGCACTAACGATTTACGATAAGCATGCGATTGTCATTAAGGGGGGAGACTTAATCCAAACCTTTGGAATTCAACCTGGTCCAAAATTAGGCCATATCCTCAAACAAATAGAAGAAAAAATAGTAGATGGTGACTTGGCTAATACCAAAGAAGCTATCCTTAATTTTGTTAAGAAAGAGTTAGCCAATGAGTGATTTAATTGTTGAGAAATTGAGCAAAAGTGTCGGCGATAAAACCGTTTTTAAAGATATTTCCTTTATTGTGCATTCTTTGGATCGGATTGGCATTATCGGTGTCAACGGCACAGGTAAAACAACCCTGTTAGATGTGATTGCTGGTAAGCTTGGTTATGATGGTGATGTTTCGCCTTTTATCAAATCAAATGATTATCAGATAGCTTATTTGACGCAAACACCCCATTTTGATGATCAGGCATCGGTGCTAGATACCGTTTTGTCAGCAGATATCGAAGAAATGCGCTTGATTCGTGACTATGAATTACTAATGTCACAATACAAGCAGACCAATCAATCACGGTTAGAAGAGCTCATTTCAGAGATGGACCGCACAGCTGCCTGGACAATTGAAAGCGAGGTTAAGACCGTTCTTTCTAAATTAGGCATTCATGATTTAACCCAACCAGTAGGTCAGTTATCAGGTGGTTTACGCCGTCGAGTTCAACTAGCACAAGCCCTGCTTAATGATGCTGACCTCTTGCTTTTAGATGAACCGACCAATCATTTAGATAGTGCTACCATTCAATGGCTGACCCATTACCTGATTTCCAGTAAGAAAACCGTTCTTTTTATTACCCATGATCGGTATTTTTTGGATGCCTTGGCGACCCGGATTTTTGAGTTAGACCAAGCTCAGTTGACAGAATACCAAGGTAATTACCAGGATTATGTACGCTTAAAAGCAGAAGCAGATGAGCGACAAGCTGCAACACATCATAAAAATCAACAACTATACAAACAAGAGCTAAGCTGGATGCGTCGTCAACCACAGGCCAGAGCCACCAAGCAGCAAGCCCGAATTGATCGTTTTCATGAGTTACAAAAGGCAGTAAGTAACGATCAACAGGCCAAGGAGCTGACATTGCATTTTGAAACAAGCCGTATCGGTAAGAAAGTGATTAGCTTTGATCAGGTTTCCTTTGGTTATGATGCAACACCTTTATTTGAGGAGTTTAGCTTACTGATTCAAAATCAAGATCGGATTGGCATAGTTGGTGATAATGGTGTTGGGAAAACAAGCTTGCTACAATTGATTAATGGTGATTTGCAACCTTGCAAGGGTCAGATTAGCATTGGTGAAACGGTTCGCATTGCTTATTTTAGGCAAGGAATTGGGGACATGGATGATAACAAGCGGGTTATTTCCTACCTCCAAGAAGTGGCAGATGAGGTCAAAACAAAGGTTGGGACGACTAGCATTAGTGATCTCTTAGAACAGTTTTTATTTCCGAGGGCTAGCCACGGAACCCTGATTGGTAAACTCTCAGGTGGCGAAAAAAAGCGGCTCTATCTCTTAAAACTCCTGATTGAAAAGCCCAATGTTTTACTTTTGGATGAGCCAACTAATGATCTTGATATTGCTACTTTGACAGTTTTAGAAAATTTCTTGCAACAGTTTGCAGGCCCGGTTATTACGGTCAGTCATGATCGCTATTTTTTAGATAAGGTCGCAAATAAGATTTTATCGATTGAAAATGGCCGCATTAAACTATACTTTGGTAACTACAGTGAATTTTTAGATGAGCGTCAGTTTTTACAAGAAATGTCTTCATCTTCTACGGACTTAAAAACAGCTGCCCCAGCTCGTCAACAAACACAGACAAAAACAAATAAGAAACGGATGTCTTACCTTGAAAAACAAGAATGGGCAAACATAGAGGCTGATATTGCGTTAATCGAACAAGACATTGAGACAATCACTGATCAAATGAATGATCTTACCAGTGATTATGGACGTTTAGCTGAGTTACAACACCAACTCGATCAAGCCAATGACAGACTCCTTGAGAAATATACTCGCTTTGATTACCTTAGTGAGCTTTCTGAATAAACCTTACCAGATGACATTAAAACTACTACTAAGCTTCAGAAAATAGTATTTAGCCGGTAAAATAGGAGCTCCGTCAGATTGATTGATCAACACCACACAGCAAATGAAATAAAATGAACACCTACTTTGAACTCAAGAAAGCGTGAGCACTTTTTAATTTGGCTGGTCAACGAAAAAGCAGTAGCCGTTATCAAGATTTGACAAGAATATTCTGACAATTTATAATACTAATAAGAACTTGAATATAAAACAAAAAGCGAGGTTTGAAAATGATTGATGGGAAAACATATGTGGCTCAGGTCTTAGAGAACGTCAAAAGTCACCATGCACATGAAGCAGAATTTTTACAAGCAGTAGAAGAAGTGTTTGCTTCCTTAGTCCCTGTTTTTGATAAGTACCCAGAATACATGGCGGAAAATTTATTGGAACGCTTGGTTGAACCGGAACGTGTGATTACGTTTCGTGTCCCCTGGCTTGATGATCAGGATCGTGTTCAAGTGAATCGTGGTTACCGTGTTCAATTTTCTTCAGCTCTTGGACCCTATAAAGGGGGCCTACGCTTTCATCCTTCAGTTAACCAGTCGATTGTTAAATTTTTAGGATTTGAACAAATTTTTAAAAATGCCTTGACAGGCCAAGCCATCGGTGGTGGTAAAGGCGGTTCTGATTTTGATCCCAAAGGAAAATCAGACAAGGAAGTCATGCGATTTGCACAAAGCTTTATGACAGAATTGCAAAAGCATATTGGGCCGGATTTAGATGTTCCAGCCGGTGATATTGGCGTTGGAGCGCGAGAAATTGGCTATTTATTTGGACAATACAAGCGTCTCAATAGTTACCAGGCTGGTGTCCTTACAGGAAAAGGCTTAAGTTATGGAGGCTCTCTGGCTAGAACGCAGGCCACTGGTTATGGTGCCGTTTACTTTGCAAAAGAAATGTTAGCCGAACAAGGTGAAACCTTGGCTGATAAGACTGCACTTGTATCTGGCTCAGGCAATGTGGCTATTTATGCAGTAGAAAAGTTGCAAGAATTAGGGGCAAATGTCCTTGCGGTTTCTGATTCATCAGGCTATATTTACGATCCAAAGGGCATTGATTTGGCGAGTTTGAAGCAGATTAAAGAGGTTGAGCGTGGTCGTGTTAGAGACTATTTAACTAACCATCCTGGTGCCCAGTTTGTCCCTGCTGATCAAGGCAGCATTTGGTCTATAAAAGCAGACTTGGTCTTTCCTTGTGCTACCCAAAATGAACTAACAAAAGAGCACGCCCAAATGTTAGTGGAAAATGGTGTGCTTGCCGTCACAGAAGGAGCCAATATGCCAAGTACACTTGAGGCAATCAACGTGTTTCAAAAAGCCAAGGTGCTTTTTGCTCCTGCTAAGGCAGCTAATGCCGGCGGTGTGGCTGTTTCTGCCTTGGAAATGGCGCAAAATGCTAGCCGTAGGACTTGGACATTTGAAAGTGTGGATGCTGAATTGCAGACAATCATGCAAACCATTTACCAGGAGTCCTCAGCTGCTGCGAAGCATTTTGGCAAGGAAGGTGATTTGGTGTTTGGTGCGAATGTCGCAGGCTTTTTAAAGGTGGCCAAGGCTATGCACGCGCAAGGAGTTGTTTAAGAGTATGGTCGTTTTAGAACCTTACTTCCTAGCGTGCTTGCTGATGACACACTAGGATGTGAGGTCCTATTGATGTTAATCCCAAGGAAAAGAGCAGTCTGATGGTGGTTGCGGCCAAAAGGCGGCTCTTGCTTTTTAGATTAGAGCCGCTCCTTGTACTTATGCGTAAAAATAGGTAACCAATCATGATTAGACCCTTTATTAAAGAGTGGACTAGAGTTAATTTTGAAGGTTTAGACTTGTTTTTCTCACCTCAATAATTTCCCTGATGACCTGTTAAAATGAGAATTAAATCCGTGGTTACTTGATCTTGATGCGACAAAAAACGATTAGTTAGACAATAATAAATTGATCTAAACTAATCGTTTTTTAGAAGGCGGCTTTTTATATTTATTTTGTTGCTTATAACTTCCATTATGCTACAAAAATATTTTAAAAAACAGTCTTGTATTTTTAGAGATTAGGAGTATATTGAAGGTGTTAAAATCACAATTAAGTTAATGTGGAAGAAGTAAGATTATGAGAAGATCTGTTACAAAAGTTTTTATTGCCATGTTCATTGGTTTATTTTTTGGTTTAGGTTTTACTGTAACAGCTAATGCTGCTTAGTGGTATTCGCCGTTTAGTTCTGTTAGTAATAATATTATTTGTAAAGTTGGAAAACCATATACTCCTACTAATATGAATAATGGTAATTGTAAAGTTAATTGGGGAAATATTGTTCATAATGTGGCAAATAATATGGCAGGTTTCTGGGGGGATATACATAATCCTATACCTTGAGGTTTATTGTTATGGAAGATAAAAAATTTTTAGAAACTGCCTTACAAAAAATATCAAGTTTTAGAGAAGCAGTACTTAATGATATACCTGATTCTATGGATAAAAGAAAATTATTAGGTTATATAGACGATGCTATTTGGGCTTTAAAAAATAGTGAAAAAGTGGATAATAAAATTTTGAGCCCCAAAAGAGAGCCAATGGCTCGCGCAGCTATGTGCTTCTAATCGTGAAATACAAAAACTGCCGGTAAGCCCTTCTTACCTTAGTAAAGGGTCTGTACCGGCAGTTTGTTATTTAGGCTGTTTTGCTCGCCATAAGATAAGCTTGTGATATGAAAAGCTAATGCTACAAGCCTTAGGAGCATCATTAAGAGCAGTACTGTCATAAGAGGGGTCAGCAGAAATAGTTGGGTGACTGTCTGCTGCTTAATAATCGTCTAAGTCCGTGTCTTGCTTAGCATTTAAACTTTTGCTTGGCATAGCACATGTATGTCGTTGAGCTTGTCTCAGTTAACAGTTAACTTGGAAGGATTGAACAGATGTGCCTTTAAGCTTTGGTTTTTTTCTTAAGCTGGGCTGCAAATCCTAGACTCAATAAGCCAAGTAGACTAGCCCAAAGCACGTTACCTTGTTTAGAACCTGTTTTTGGAAGGGTTGCTTGACTAGTAACAGCCGCTTGGTTGGCACGAGCCATAGGACTAAGGGACTTGGTTTGCGGTGTTGCTAAACTTTGTGCTTGTTGAGAGACTTGTAGCTTATGATCAGCTTTTGGAGTGAAGAGTTCTGAAATGGGTTCGGTACCTACAATTTGTCCAGTACGATCACGGAAAATACGGGTCATTGTATCGTGTTTTCCGTTGGCATCACTGGTTTGTGAGCCTTCTACTGTTATTTTAACATAAGTTTTAGTGCCAGCTAGGTGTGACGAAATCTTTTTGCCAGCTGCTTCTTGGTCCTTAATGTAATTAATGAAGACTTCGGTATCTGGCTTAATAGCTCCATGCAAGGTTGCTTTGCGGAAGCTTGCAAAGCCATCACCCCCACCAAATAAGAAATCATTGATAACGACTTTATAAGTCTGACTTGGAATAATTTCTTGACCATTTTCTTTATAGGCTTTAACGACCTTAAATGGTGTTGTTGAATCACCAGCTGGATTATCAGTATAGGTATAGCGTAGGCCAGCCATTTGTAGGAAGTAGCGTTGGTTTTCGTTATATTGTTCGTTAAGGACGTTGTAAATATCTTGACCGGACATTTCAACGACTTGGAGAATGTTGCCAAAAGGTTGGACTGCTTGTGCGGCACCCCAGGTAATGGTTTGGTTATCAGTGACGACCAAATCAGCACGAATACCGCCATTATTTGTGAAGGCAAAATCAACATCCGGGTAGGAGTCGCGGGCAGCCATTAATTGGGCGCGTGTGATTAAATCACCAACAGCCGATTCCATGTCTTGGTTGACTTCGCGTGAAATAGAAGCACTGGTAGCTGCTGTACCGATTTTGTCATTGGTGACTTGTGCAACAATGGCATTTGCTTGGTCGACAATGGCTTGAACTTCTGCACTGCCTGCTAATATTTTTGGTGCGACAGCTGTGACGGTAGCTGATGGCGTAGTGATGAAATCCTGAGTATCTGTATCTAATCGTCCACGGACGTCAGCATAGGCCTTACCTTGGGAGAGAGCTTGTACGACACGTGTGGTGCCAATAGTTCCGTTAGTATATTGGTGATTATGACCTGCGAAAACCACATCAACAGAGTTGTCAGGATAGATGTGATTGACCTTATTCATAATCATAGCAACTTGGTCTCCAACTTGACCTTCTTTGTTGCTGGTTGCAGGGATATGAGCTAAGACGACAATAGCATTGACATTTTGGGCGCGCAGCATCTTGGCATAGTGTACAATCGTTTCAGCTTCATCTAAGAAAGTATAGTTTTCATGGTTTTGTTTAAGGACAAGATCTGGAATTTCAGAAGTAACAACGCCAATAAAGCCAATTTTGGCGGATGTGTTATTAACAGGAATAGTTTCAATAGCATATGGTTGCCAATTATAAGGAATCTGGTTTGTAGCTTTATCAATGACGTTGGCAATGACGATTTGTTGTTGAGCAGCTTGGTGGTCATAAGACTTAGTAATCGTATTGATAGAAGAATCTGCTGCTGGCGCTGTACCTGTCATAATGCGATGATACTCAGCTAAGCCTTCATCAAACTCATGGTTGCCAAGCGTTCCATATTTAAAATCCATTTGGTTAAAGACTTTTACAGTTGGTTCGTCTTGTAAGAGCGCAGAATTTGCAGGACTAGCTCCAACCATATCACCAGCTTGAACGCGAATGCTTGTCCCGTTAGGACTGGTTGATTTGAAATCAGTTTCGGCTTTATCCATGTAAGCGTCCAGTTGAGCAGCTGAACCGGCTCCTGCGACTTTTGCGTCTGGCATAGAGGCGGTGCCTGTTTGATCTAGGGCACCATGAAAGTCATTAACTCCTAGGAGTTGCACATCAACTTGGTCAGCGTGAGCTGCTCCTGTCAAGACAGATAAGCTGGCTGCAAAACCTAAAATACTGCTTTTTAACACAAGATGCTTTTTCATAAAATCTCCTAAATTTGAAAAATATGATGTTACTATTAAATTTTACAATGAATAAGGCTAATAAGCAAGCTAATGATCGCTATTTATCTGATATTTCTTTAAAAAAATGACATATATCGAATAAAGTTCGTAATAAACGTATGTTTTGGCTTTTAAAGAGAGTTTAGTTTGTTAAAAATCATGAAAAAGTACTTTGAGGAAGGCACATTTTGGCGATAAACTGTAGTGATATATTTTGCTAGGAACCTAAATCGTGCTGTTTTTCCTCACAACCTTGCGAAATGCTGCTTTTTTGCTACATACAGATTTGCCCTACGAATAGTTTAGCCGTCTAAATCTAGCAGTTATGGTAAGAATACGTGACAAATTGCCATTAGACATGTAAAATAGTAAGGTAAATCAAAAATGAAATGATCGAAAAATAAGATGATAACAAAGCAAATAGGTGTGGGAAAGGCCCACAGCAAAATAATTTTGATGGGTGAACATTCCGTAGTTTATGGCTATCCTGCTATAGCTTTACCCTTACTAACAATTGAAGTTGAATGCCAGATAGTTCCAGCCGATAAACCTTTGGTATTTGATTTTTATGACCCTTTGGCAACAGCAGTCTACGCAGCGCTTGAAGAATTAGGCAAAAAGAAGGAGCCTATAGCCTACCACATTGTTTCCCAAATTCCACCAAAACGTGGGATGGGATCTTCGGCTGCTGTTTCAATTGCTGCGATTCGTGCGGTATATGACTATTTTGGGAAAACCTTATCAGATCATTTGCTGGAAATTTTAGTTAATAAAGCCGAAATTATTGCTCATACAAATCCTAGCGGACTAGATGCTAAGACCTGTCTGAGTGATCAGGCTATTAAGTTTATTCGTAATATTGGTTTTGAAAGCCTTACTATTGATTTAGGGGCATATTTAGTCATTGCTGATACAGGTATTCATGGCCACACCCGTGAGGCAGTTAACAAGGTGGCGCAGTTTGAAGAGGCAAATTTACCCGTGTTAGCAGAGTTAGGCCGTTTGACAAACTTGGTTGAAGGGGCGATACAAACCAAGGATTGCCAAGCCATTGGTCAAGCCATGACACAGGCCCATACTTGTTTACAGGCCATTGGTGTCAGTGTGGGTCAAGCCGATCATCTGGTGCAAGTAGCACAAGCGCAGGGGGCACTGGGCGCTAAACTATCTGGTGGTGGCTTAGGTGGCTGTATCATTGCTCTTGCTAAGGATCAAGCCAGTGCAGCAAGCATTCAAGCGAAATTAAGAGAAGAAGGGGCCGTAAACTCGTGGATCCAAAAACTGTAAGTGTTAAATCCTATGCCAATATTGCGCTCATCAAATACTGGGGCAAGGCTGATGCTCAAAAGATGACGCCATCAACAAGTAGTATTTCTGTAACCTTGGAAGATTTGTATACAGAAACGCGATTGACCTGTCTTGATGCTACGGCCACTGCTGATGTTTTTTTGATTAATGGAGAAGTGCAAAGTCCAAAAGAGCATGCTAAAATTTCGGCCATCATTGATCAATACCGACAAGATAAGCAGCTTTTTGTTAAAGTCGAAACAACCAATACTATGCCAACAGCAGCAGGGCTTTCATCGAGTTCGAGTGGTTTATCTGCCCTAGTCAAAGCTTGCAATGACTTGTTTGATTGTGGGTTGAGCCAGGCGGAGCTGGCCCAATGCGCAAAATTTGCTTCAGGCTCTGCTTCACGTTCCTTTTTTGGCCCAGTTGCCGCATGGGAAAAGCAGACAGGCTCTATTTTCCGAGTGCCAACTGATCTTAAGCTCGCTATGGTGGTGATTATTCTTGATGATGCTAAAAAAGCCATTTCAAGCCGCGAGGGAATGCAGCGTTGTGCAGAAACGTCAACTAGTTTTTCACACTGGATCAAGCAATCTGACCAAGACTATCACGCAATGCTTGGCTATTTAAAGGCCAATGATTTTGCAAAAGTTGGTCAATTAACTGAGGCAAATGCCTTAGCCATGCATGAGACAACCAAAACAGCTTCACCGGCTTTCTCCTATTTAACCCCAGCTTCTTATCAGGCTATGGACAGGGTTAGGGAATTGCGTGCGCAGGGCTTAGCGTGCTATTTTACTATGGATGCAGGTCCAAATGTAAAGGTTCTGTGTCAGCAAGCTGACCTAGAAGCTGTCGCTCAGGCATTAGCAAAGGATTATACGATTATTAAGTCTAAAACAAAGGAACTATAAGATGACACGTTATCAGGTGGAAACGGGCGGCAAGTTATATCTTACGGGTGAGTATGCTATCTTGATCCCAGGGCAAAGGGCGATTATTAACTATATACCGATTAAAATGACGGCCTGTATTGAGCCAGCACCTAGTATTAGCTTGACTTCAGATATGTTTGATTATACTGTTGGGATGACGCCTGATAAAGGCTATGCCTTAGTCCAATCAGCGATTCATACCATGGCCATGTTTTTGCAAAAAAAACACTGTCAGCTCCTGCCTTTTAGGTTGACGATTAGCGGCCAGCTAGGGGAGAAGGGCAAAAAATTTGGCATTGGTTCTAGTGGTAGTGTCGTTGTATTAACTCTCAAAGCTTTGGCGGCCTTTTATCAATTAACCTTATCTGATGATTTGTTGTTCAAATTAGCTGCTTATACTTTGTTGAAAAATGGGGACAATGGTTCTATGGGCGATCTTGCCTGTATTATTTGTAGTGATCTCATCGTTTATACTTCTTTTGATCGTCAATGGCTACAAGAGCACATTCAGGTCAAATCCTTGGAAGAGATTCTTAGATTGAATTGGGGCTACCACATTGAACGGCTTAGCCCTAAGCTTAGGACACACTTTCTGGTGGGCTGGACACAAGAGCCTGCGATTTCTCAGCATATGGTTAATCAGGTCAGGGATCAGATGACCCCAACTTTTTTGCAGACTTCGCAACTAGCCAGTGATAGCTGTTTGGCTGCTTTGCAATCGGCCAATCAAACAGCCTTTATCAAAGCTATTACGCAACTCCATCAGGCTTTGCAGGATTTAGATCCAGCTATTTATCATCCCGCTTTACAGCGTCTGGTGGCAATTGCTCAAGCAAATGGTGCGGTTGCAAAATCATCTGGTTCTGGTGGAGGCGATTGTGGGATAGCTTTTGCTTTTGATGATGACGCGGCCCAAGCTATTTGCAAACAATGGACTGAAGCGGGTATTCAGCCTCTTTATCAGGAGAAATGGGGAAATTTATGACCAATCGAAAAGATGACCATATCAAATATGCTCTAGCCTATCACTCAGCCTATAACGCTTTTGATGAGATAGAATTAATTCATGCCTCCTTACCCAAATATGATGTGGCAGAGATTGATTTATCCACCCACTTTGCAGGGCATGATTTTGCCTTTCCTTTTTATATTAATGCGATGACCGGTGGCAGTGCCAAGGCACTCGACGTCAATCAAAAGTTAGCCCGCCTTGCCCAAGCCACAGGCATTATGATGGTGACAGGCTCATACAGTGCTGCTTTAAAAAATCCGCAAGATCAGTCCTATCGTTTGCGTCAGCTAGCGCCTGATTTATTACTGGCTACAAATATTGGCTTAGATAAGCCAGTTGCCTTGGGGTTACGTACAGTAGCAGAGATGCACCCTTTGCTCTTACAGGTCCATATCAATGTCATGCAAGAACTGCTAATGCCTGAGGGAGAGCGCCAATTTCGCTCATGGCGTCAGCACTTAAAAGACTATGTGGATCAGATTCCTGTTCCGCTCGTACTTAAAGAAGTTGGCTTTGGTATGGATACGAAGACCATAGCCTATGCCCGTGATTTAGGTATTAAAACCGTCGATATATCAGGCCGTGGCGGCACCTCTTTTGCTTATATTGAAAATCAGCGAGGCAGTCAGCGCACTTATCTTAATCAATGGGGGCAAACGACTCCCCAATGCTTGCTCAATGCTGCTCCTTTGATGAAAGAAGTAGAGATTTTAGCTTCAGGTGGTATTCGTCATCCGCTAGATATGGTCAAAGCTTTTGTGTTGGGGGCGCGGGCAGTTGGCCTATCTCGGGTGGTCCTAGAGTTGGTTGAAACCCATACGCATGAGGAAGCAGTTGCTGTCATTAATGGCTGGAAAGAAGAGCTGCGTTTCATTATGTGTGCGCTAAATTGTCGTAATTTGGCCGAGCTGAGCTCTGTCGATTATCTCCTTTATGGGCGACTAAAAGAAGCCAATGCTTAAGCAGCCTAAAAGCGAAAAAATTATCTCAGCATTTACGCGTTCAGGTGTTAGTATGATTGAATTTGAGGTGAGGCGTCTGGCCTCACTTTTTTTGCTTTCTCGGGCGAAAAGCTAGCCGATGCCACCTCTTTTTGTGCGCCAGCTTATCTTGGCAAAAAATAAAGACCAGGACTACAAGTGACCGGGTCTTTCATCAAAAAATGGTAGCTGTAAGGGTTTTTAAAGCATAAAATAGACAATACCAATATATTGCAAGGCTGAGGCCAGCAAGATAAATAAATGCCAAATCATGTGATCATAGGGGCGCTTGCGCGCGTAAAAGAATGCCCCAACACTGTAACATAGCCCTCCAGCCAGCAGTAAGAGCCAAAAAATAGGGCCCGTTTTGGTGATAATCGCTGGAAAAATAAAAACAACCAACCATCCCATGAGCAAATAGAGTATCAAACTAAATCTTTCATTAATTGTAGGAACAAAAATTTTATAAAGAATGCCAAATAGTGTAAGTGACCACTGTAAGACAATAATGAGATAGCCTAACCAACCTCCCACCAAAGACAGGGCAACAGGGGTGTAGCTCCCTGCAATAGCAATATAAATCATGGAATGATCAATCATTCTAAGAATGTACTTTTGCAGGCTATTATAAGCCATGGCATGATAAATCGTCGAAGATAAAAACATTAAAAAGAGGGCAATGACAAAAACTGCGGTACCAATGGCGTTTTTCAGTCCAAAATGTTCAAAACTATAGATAGCCGTTAGTGGTAGAAGCAGCAGCATCATCAGAGCGCCAACACCATGCGTCACACTATTTGCTAGCTCTTCACCAAAGGTTAAAGGCAGACTTAATTTAGCAGAAAGATCTTTAGACATCTTGCTCTCCTTCTTGGTACTGTAACACTAAAGCTTGTGTTTTTTGGTAATAATTAAGGGTTTGACAGGCATAAGTGATGATAGGGGGCAAGTCTGCCACCTCTTGACCATTCATACAGGCCACAAAACTATTGTAAGCAGTTTCTGATTGCCCATCTGCGGTTAGAATTGCTAAACAGCGACTAATATCTTGAATGGCAAATACCGGTTTGAGTATCGAAATAACAATTAGACGTGCTAGGGCCTGACGATTATATTTCTTTTTTTGTGGTTTAGGCATATAGCCATGTTTGACATAATTATTAATCATGGAAGCAGTAAGTCCTTTATCCTTAGGGAAAATAGCAGAGCTGGTCACTTGATTAACATAGAGGAGCACTTGATCTAAATACAAATCAAGTTGGGGCAATTGGTTCCACTGAGGAATGGGTTGAGTCATTTATTATTAAAACTCCTTTATCTAGTCTTTATAACTAGATTATACACTTATAATAATATACGTCAAGGTCAAATTTTTAGAGGATTTAGTTAGCAGCAAAAAACTCTAGACTAGCTGTTAGATGGGTAAAAAAAGCGGACAATATCTACCACATTCAAAGCTTAGGGCGAAACCCTAGTCCTTGGGAGGCAGCAAAGTCCGGCTGTTGTTTATGTTATTTTTTTAAAGTCTTAAGAATGGCTTGCGCTGTGGCTAAATTCATATGCTTGGCCTGTAAGAGTTCGGTGACTAGCTGAGGAATTTCTGCTTCTTTTGCTCCAGCTAGCATGGCTAAGCTCCTAGCCTGTAACTTCATATGGCCAGCTTGAATACCAGTGCTAACCAAGGCTTTTAGAGCAGCAAAGTTTTGGGCCAAGCCAATGGCCACAATAAGTGAAGCTAACGTTTTGGCATCGGGGTTACCAAGGAGATCGTGTGCGGTCTTGACACTTGGGTTAAGGCCAATTGAGCCGCCTTTGGTAGCAATTGGCATAGGTAGCGTTAGACTGCCCTTAAGGCAGGCCTTATTCGGCAGATAATCCCAAGTAGCCAAGCCCCGGTATTGGCCATCTCGTGCGGCATAAGCATGGGCGCCCGCTTCAATCGCCCGCCAATCATTCCCAGTTGCTAAGACGATGGCATCAATCCCATTAAAAATCCCCTTATTATGTGTGCTGGCCCGGTAAGGATCAACTTGGGCTAATTGGCTAGCGCGAGCTATTTTGTCAGCTAAGGTGACAGCTTCTTGCTGATTACGACTGAGAAAACGTAACTCTAAAGTACAGGTGGCCGTCACTAAAGCCTCTGTGGCATAGTTAGAGAGAATAGCCATAAGACTTGGTGCTCCGGTTAGCTCTTCGAGACGAGGGGCGAGGGCTTCCATCATGGTGTTAACCATATTTGCTCCCATAGCTTCTTTAGTGTCAACCGTCACATAGACAATAAGAAAATCGCCTTTTTCTTCTTGCGTGAGCATTTTAGCACCACCGCCTCGCTTCACAATTGAGGGATAGGCTTCATTGGCAATAGCTAGTAGGGCTTTTGTTTCTGCTGCAATAGCTGCTTGGGCCTTTTGCATATGAGGGACATTGTAGAGGACTACTTGACCGATCATTTGGCGATTGTGAAGGCTTGTTTGAAAACCGCCGGAGCGTTTGATGATACTAGCGGCAAAGCTAGCGGCAGCCACAACAGAAGGCTCCTCAGTAACATAAGGCAGGTGGAAATGCTGTCCATCCACTAAGACATCTGGCACTACAGAAAAAGGAAGGGCCATACGAGAGATGACATTTTCAGTCATCTGATTAGCCGTAGTCAAAGACAGGAGCTCTTGCTCTTGTAGCCTATCACTCGTTGCACTGGCTATTGGCAGGTGTTCTTTGATGAATTGGATGCGTTCTTGTGGCGTTTTTTTGGAAAAACCAGTCCAGGATAGTTTTGGCATATTAGTTTGTTCGTTTCTTATAAATTCGTTGATGCTGTTCAATTGCCGTAAAAGCAAATGGGCCTGTTTGATATTCTTTAAAGTTCGCATTGCCTTTGGCATCAAGCTGGGCTTCTTCAAAGAATAATGTTTCATATTCGGCGACTGATAGCCGCTTACGCTGTGCTAATTCTGTCATGCGCTGCTGCGGTTTGAGTTGTTTTTGAAAGCCATCGACCAAATAGCCAGTGAAAATCTCTGCTACGGCTCCGCTGCCATAAGAGAAAAAGGCGATGGCGTCACCTGCTTTTAGTTGCTGACTGCTTTCAAGCAGTGACAGCAATCCTAAATAAAGTGAACCAGAGTAGCAATTACCAATTTTTTGGCTATAGGCGATGGAATGTTCAAAGTTTTCTTTTAGCCGCTGGCTGTGCGCTGAACTTAAGGTCTTATCAGAGATTTTATGAAAACCTTTGAGGGCTAACTTTGGAAAAGGGATATGAAAACAAAATGCAGCATAGTCTGCTAAAGATGTATCATAGCGTTTTTGGTATTCTGTCCAGGTTGTTTGGAGCATGTCAAGATATTGTTTGGTTGAAAATAAGCCATTAACATAGGGTACCAAAGAGTAGTTAGGACGCCAAAAATCCATAATGTCACGCGTTTGGGCAAGTCGCTGATCATTAAGGACTAAGATGGCTGGATCTGCACTGATAAGCATAGCAATACTACCAGCTCCTTGGGTGGACTCTCCTGCCGTGCCAATACCATATTTGGCAATATCAGAAGCAATGACCAGTACCTTGGCCTGAGGGTGTTTTTCCACATGTAATTTAGCATAGTCAAGAGCAGCAGTAGCACTGTAACAAGCTTCTTTCATTTCTATGGCGCGAGCAAATGGTTGAATACCAAGTAGCTGATGCACGTAAACGGCCGCGGCCTTGCTTTGATCAATGCCAGATTCTGTTGCGACAATCACCATGTCAATGGCTTGTTTATCTGCTTGAGTAAGAATGTCATTAGCTGCTGAAGCAGCAAGGGTGACAATATCTTCAGAAATAGGGGTAATGCTGAGTGAGTCAAGTAATAAGCCTTTGCTAAATTTAGCTGGATCAACGTGACGAGCAAGGGCCAGGTCGGCCATTTCAAGCACATATTGGCTTGTGGCAAAGCCCATTTTATCAATACCAATTTTCATTTTTCGCCTTCCATTCTCCTAAATCGAAATTTTACCTTTAATAGTTTACCATATTTTCGGCCATTGAGCCTGATTTAAAAATCCAAAAGCATATTAATAATGGTTTCTCTCAGCCTTCAACCTTTTCTTCTAGCTATTTTTAAGATTTTTGGTAAAATATTAAACAGTATGAACTGTTTGAGAAAGGTATCATGATGACCAAAGCAGATATTATTTTTAAAGACAATATAAAAACAATTTTAGAAGAAGGCGTCCTAAGTCAGCAGGCGCGGCCAAAGTATAAAAATGGCCAAACGGCTCATTCGAAATACGTGACCGGCGTTTTTGCAACGTATGATTTAGCAAAGGGCGAATTCCCGATTACGACGTTACGTCCTATTCCTATCAAGTCGGCCATTAAGGAAATCTTATGGATTTATCAGGACCAAACAAACAGTTTGGATGTGTTAGAAGATAAATATAAGGTGCACTATTGGAATGATTGGGAAGTTGGTCAGACAAGGACTATTGGTCAACGGTATGGAGCAGTTGTCAAAAAACACCATATTATTGATAACATTTTAGCGCAATTAGCGGAAAATCCGTGGAATCGTCGCAATGTCATCTCGCTTTGGGATTATGAAGCATTTGAAGCGACTGATGGGTTATTACCATGTGCTTTTCAAACCATGTTTGATGTGCGAAAAGTCGGTGATACCATGTATTTGGATGCCACTTTGACTCAACGTTCTAATGATATGCTAGTTGCACATCATATTAATGCGATGCAATATGTAGCTCTTCAAATGATGATTGCTAAGCACTTTGGTTGGCAAGTGGGAAATTTCTATTACTTTGTTAATAATCTTCATATTTATGATAACCAATTCCCGCAGGCCAAAGAATTATTAAGAAGAGAGCCGAGTGATTGCCAGCCACGTCTTATTTTAAATGTACCAGACGGCACTAATTTCTATGATATTCGAGCAAGTGATTTTGAGTTAATTGATTATATTCCTGTTAAACCGCAACTCAAATTTGATCTTGCAATTTAAGATGACAAAGCAAAGCTTTTGCTTTTTGGAAGCAAAAAATGGTAAATTTTGATAAAATAGAATGAGCTAATAATGAGGAAATAAGGTAATGACAAAAGAAATAATAGCCATCTGGGCAGAAGATGAAGACGGGGTTATTGGCCAAAACGCCACCCTACCTTGGCACCTGCCACGGGAGTTACAACACTTTAAGAAGACCACCTGGCAGCAAGCTATATTAATGGGGCGGGTGACTTTTGATGGGATGAATCAGCGCTTACTTCCCAACCGGCAAACACTTGTCTTAACAAGAGACCTTACCTATGATTATCCTGGAGTCATTGTGGTCAATTCAGTGGAAAAAGCCCTTGAATGGTATCATGCCCAAGAGAAAACCTTATATATTATTGGTGGGCGAAAGGTCTTAGAGGCTTTTGCAGGCTACTATGATAAATTGATTCGTACCCGTGTCCATGGGCATTTTTCAGGTGATACCTATGCCCCTACTTTTGATTACAGTCACTACCAGGAACAAGATGCTCTTTTCTACGAAAAAGACGAAAAGAATTCTCATGATTTCACAGTCTCTGTTTTTGTTAAAAAGTAAGGAGGCTTGCAAAAACCATGCAGCGTAGCGTTTTTGGTGTATTTACAGCATGCTTATGTGCTATTTGTGTATTGTGTGCCCTAACCGCTCTTAGAAAGAAACGATATGGGTTAGGCACCTTATTTTTATTGAATGCATTTACCAATTTAGTAAATACCATCCATGCATTCTCTGGAACTTTATTTTAAGTTGGTGGTAATGAAAGAAAGATAGAGGAATTATGGCAGTAAATCGAACAACAGAAGTAAAGGTTCATTGCTCATTCTGTGGAAAAAGCCAAGATGAGGTTAAAAAAATGATTGCAGGTAACAATGTCTTTATCTGTAATGAGTGTGTCGAGTTATCCCAGGAAATTATCAAAGAAGAACTAGCGGACGAAGTTTTAGCGGATTTAGCAGAAACACCTAAGCCTAAAGAACTCCTAGCCACTTTGGACCAATACGTGGTTGGGCAAGAACGAGCAAAGCGCGCCTTAGCAGTCGCTGTTTATAACCATTATAAGCGTGTTTCCTTTCCTGAAAGTCAAGATGAAGATGTCGAATTGCAAAAATCAAACATCTTAATGATCGGACCAACGGGGTCTGGTAAGACCTTCCTAGCTCAAACTCTAGCTAAAAGCTTAAACGTCCCTTTTGCTATTGCTGATGCCACATCATTGACTGAAGCAGGTTATGTGGGAGAAGATGTGGAGAATATTTTACTCAAATTGATCCAAGCTGCTGATTACAATGTAGAACGAGCTGAACGTGGTATTATTTATGTAGATGAAATTGATAAAATTGCTAAAAAAGGTGAGAATGTATCAATTACCCGGGATGTCTCTGGCGAAGGAGTGCAGCAAGCCCTGCTCAAAATTATTGAGGGAACGGTTGCTAGTGTCCCACCACAAGGTGGACGTAAGCATCCTAACCAAGAGATGATTCAGATTGATACCAAAAATATTTTATTCATTGTTGGTGGTGCTTTTGATGGTATCGAAGAGATTGTCAAGCAGCGCCTTGGTGAAAAGATCATTGGTTTTGGCCAAAATAACCGAAAACTTGATGATAAGGCTTCTTATATGCAAGAAATCATTTCAGAGGATATTCAAAAATTCGGCCTTATTCCTGAATTTATCGGTCGCTTACCGGTTATTGCTGCGCTTGAGCAGTTGACAACCACTGATCTGATTAAAATATTAACAGAACCAAAAAATGCTTTGGTGAAGCAATACCAAGCTCTATTGTCTTATGATGGTGTTGAATTAGAATTTGAAACCCAAGCCCTAGAAGCTATTGCCAAAAAAGCCATCGCACGTAAAACTGGCGCTAGAGGGCTTCGCTCTATTATCGAAGAAACCATGCTTGATATTATGTTTGAAATTCCAAGCCAAGAAGATGCCGTGAAAGTCATTATTACCAAAGCAGCTGTAGATGGTTCTGAAAAACCCATTTTAGAAACAGCTTGAGGGAGAGATTAAGATGACCGAAGAAGTCTTAAATACCCACAATGCTTCGATCCTGTTGAGTGCGGCGAATAAAGCACATTATCCACAAGATGACCTACCTGAAATTGCTATGGCAGGACGTTCAAACGTTGGGAAATCAAGTTTTATCAACACCTTATTGGGACGGAAAAACTTAGCACGTACCTCAAGTAAACCAGGCAAAACCCAATTATTAAACTTTTTCAATATTGATGATAAATTACGTTTTGTTGATGTGCCTGGCTATGGCTATGCAAAGGTTTCTAAAACAGAGCGAGCGAAATGGGGAAGAATGATTGAGGAATATTTGACCACGCGTGACAATCTGCGAGCTGTTGTCAGCCTCGTTGACCTACGCCATGAGCCGACAAAAGATGATATTCAAATGTACCAATTTCTCAAATATTATGAGATACCAGTGATTATCGTAGCGACAAAGGCTGATAAAGTCCCTCGAGGCAAGTGGAATAAGCACCAAGCAGTGATTCAAAAAGCGCTGCAATTTGCCCCAACCGACCAATTTATTATTTTTTCGTCTGTTAATCGAGTAGGATTAGATGAAGCATGGGATGCTATTTTAGCATCAGTATAAAAACTTCTTGGTGATTGACACCAAGAAGTTTTTTTAAATATTAATATAGTGAAGTTTATAGCGAATAACATTACTAGAGTAGTGGTAAATAACTAACACTAAAGACAAACTAACCAGCCAAATGGTTTTTCGGTGTAAGAGCGGCTCTAAGAGAAAAATGCTAAAGGCACCGCTGACAAAGCTGCCAACAACCAGGCTGTAATTAATCGCTTCGCGTTTTAGCAAAGGAGATTTTTCTTTACTAGTGAGATAGGCAAACCAGGAGCTGAGCATTTTGCGATAATTCCCTGAAGTCATTAGGATGGTATAGGAGTGAGTCTCAATTTGGCTTCCTGAAAAAGTTAAGGTAAGCATGCCGGTAGCAATGGCTAAAAGACTAACTAAGACCAATTTCGTTTCGGGTAGAAAAGGTAGCAAGAAGGTCAGTAGCATCAAGGGAGCGATGGCATGCACCCGCCAAAAAGCACTCTTAGCATGGTTTTTAAGAATAATACCAAAGATAAAACCGAGGGAGAAAAATAAAATGGAGCACAATCGAATAAGGGTTTCTGCAAGTGCCTGACTATGCATATTTGCAATGAGTAATAAAATATTCCCGGTTTGAGTAGCGACTAAGGAATTATAATGAATTTGACAATAAATATCTAAAGCCCCACCCATAAAGCCTAGTGCAATGGCATTAAAGCGACTATTTTGGGGCATAATAGTTTGACTTGGCACGATTAATCCTCTTTCTATAGTGACATCTAAACAGTACTATTTTATCGCTTTTCTTAAAAAAATGCATTTGGTTTTGCAAGGCTTTAGCCAAATCTTTTAAAAGGTAAACCGGCTGTTAGTTATCTTTAATAAAGAGGCTAGCTGATCTTTAAGCGTTTTATAACCATTTGTCCGTTGTGGGTGAAATCATCTCACCAAGTTGATTGTAAACTGGCTATCATTTGTTGGATGCTTACCCCACAAAAAAAGCAGCTTAAAGAAAGGTCAGTATCAGGACCTTTCCTTTAAGCTGCTAATCATTAGTTTAAGGTTTTAGCGGGGTGTAGTATACCCCAATGCAGTTTTGACTACATGTTAAATATCATTTGTTGGACTTTTGGGCATTAGTGTGTCTTTTCAGTAATGGTGATTTGACCATTTTGCATAGTTGCGGTTAATTCCTTAACGTTTGGATGATCAAGATAGTAGTCTGTGATTTTATCACGCATTTCTTGTTCGATGACGCGGCGCAGTGGTCGAACACCCATAGCTTTGTCATAGCCTAAGCGAATGAGTTCTTGTTTGGCTTCTTCGCTGACTTCTAAGCTAATCCCTTTCTTTTGAATGGTTTCACGCACCTCGCTCAACATGAGTTCAACTATATCTTTGAGATCTTCTTTTTGTAGACTGGCAAATTCAATCACACCATTGAAGCGATTGAGGAATTCAGGACGAAAGTATGGGGCGATCCGGTCCATAATAGCTGGCGCCGTATCAGAATCATCCTTGCCTGCTGGATGGCCAAAGCCAGCATTTGAAGTGGCAATAATCACAGTATTTTTAAAGTTGATAGTGTTACCTTGTCCATCAGTTAGACGTCCGTCATCTAATACTTGCAGCAAGAGGGTTATCACTTGGGGATCGGCTTTTTCGATTTCATCTAAGAGGATGATGCTATAAGGTTGGCGCCGGACGCGTTCTGTCAAGGTATTATTATTGTCATCATATCCGACGTAGCCAGCAGTGGTACCAATCAGCTTAGAAACTGCAGTACGATCACTATACTCAGACATATCGAGTCGGATAATGGCATCTTTTGAGCCAAACATATCAACTGCTAATTGCTTGGCTAATTCTGTTTTACCAACACCAGTTGGACCAACAAAGAGAAAGGAACCAATTGGACGGTTACCATCATCAAAGCCAGCGCGGTTCCGTCGAATAGCGCGAGCTACAGCTTCCACCGCCTGATCTTGACCAATGACATGCCCTTTTAAGCGATCACCGATGGCTTTGAGCCTTTCTAAATCGCTAGCGCCCATCTTAGAAACAGGAATGCCAGTCAAGCGCTCAACAGATTGTGCAATGTCGTTAACCGTTGCGGTTGCTTTTTGCTCCTGACCATGATTAGCGATTTTCTTTTGGAGATCTTCAATCTTACTTTTTACTTTGAGTGCTGTTTCAAAATCTTCTTTTTGGGCGGCCTGTTCTTGTTCTGTTTTAGCAGTCTTTAAGGCTTCTTCGAGAGATTTAAGATCAGTTACCGGATGTTGGGCTGCTAAGTGAGCCGCAGTCATATCAAGCAGGTCAATGGCCTTATCTGGCAGACTGCGTTGGGGGATATATTGGATGGAGTAGTCAATCGCAGCTTTTAAAACAGTGTCAGGCAAAATGACATTGTGATGCTTTTCGTATAGATTACGGATACCCATTAAGATTTGGAAGGTATCCTCAGCAGAAGGCGCATTAACTGTTACTTGGTTAAAGCGGCGAGCTAGCGCAGCATTTTTCAAGATGGTATTGCGGTATTCATCCTGGGTAGAGGCGCCAATAACGGTTAATTCTCCGCGTGATAGGGCCGGTTTAATTATATCAGCAAGGCCTTTTGAGCCACTGTCACTACCAGTGGAACCAGCGCCAAGCATTTGATGAATTTCATCGAAGAACAAAATAATATTACCAGCTGTTGTTACTTCACTGATTAGCTTTTGAATATTTTCCTCAAAAGCTCCGCGATATTGAGTCCCAGCTTCTAGACCAGAAATATCAATGGAAATAATTTCCTTATTCTTAATCGCAGCTGGCACATTTCCGTGCACAATAGCTTGCGCTAAGCCTTCAACGACAGCTGTTTTACCAACACCAGCATCCCCAACCAAAACCGGGTTATTCTTGGTGCGGCGTGCTAAAATTTCAGCTGTTTCTTGAATTTCTTTATTGCGGCCAATAACGGGATCTAACTGACCTTGCCGAGCAGCTTCAGTGAGATTGGTCCCAAGTTGAGCTAAAATACCATCTTGCTTAAGATTAGCTTGGTTTGGTTGTTGTGCAGCAGTAGATGTTTGAGGCAGTTTGCCAGTTTGCCGATAGATTTGAATCTCTTCTGGTGTTAATTCACGACCATTGACCATATAGCGGCGTTTCTCACTATTAAAGCCATTCATATTACCCATTAATTGATTAAAGAGATCATCCATTTGATTAAAAGGATCATTGTTATAGTAGTTTGCCATTTGATGTACCTCACTTAATTTCTATTTCATAGATACGTCTATGATCAAAAAGAAGGCTTTTTATTTTCTATACAAAACAGAAAAAAAGGAGAATCTTCAGGGACTAAAGTTTGACCTTTACTGACCTTCTATTTATAGTATACTCTTTTGGTCAAAAAAGGTCAATGTTTTTTTGTGATAACTTTTGATTTTTTTAAAATAGGAAAAAATTAGCGGTTCTTAGACTTGACAGCACTTAACAGATGCGATACAATGAATAAGGTTTTGAAAGAAACTGACCTAAGACAGTAGGGGAGCCAGACTCATAATCATCCTACCGAGGCACAAAACGATATTACTGAAATAACGTCTTTGTACTTTCGTGTCTAGGTTTAGGTGCGATTTTTTTGTGCCTAAGCATCAAAATAATAACGGAGGTAAAACTAATGAGTGAAGCAATTATTGCTAAAAAAGCAGAACAAGTGGAACTTGTTGCTGAAAAAATGAAAAATGCAGCAAGTATCGTTGTTGTTGATTCACGTGGTCTTACAGTTGAGCAAGATACTGTTCTACGTCGTTCACTTCGTGAAGCGGATGTTGAATTCAAAGTTATCAAAAACTCAATTTTAACACGTGCAGCAGAAAAAGCTGGCCTTGAAGGTATGAAAGATATCTTTGTAGGACCATCTGCAGTAGCATTTTCAAACGAAGATGTTGTTGCTCCTGCTAAAATCATCAATGATTTTGCTAAATCAGCAGACGCACTTGAAATTAAAGGTGGAGCAATCGAAGGCGCTACTTCTTCAAAAGAAGAAATCCAAGCACTTGCTGCATTGCCAAACCGCGAAGGTATGCTATCTATGCTCCTTTCAGTACTTCAAGCGCCAGTCCGCAACGTTGCATATGCTGTCAAAGCAGTTGCAGAAAGCAAAGAAGACGTGGCCTAACACGTTTACTACTAGCCTAGTGCTCGAAGATTATACAATTTAAAAAACATTTTTGGAGGAAAATACAATGGCATTAAACATTGAAAACATTATTGCTGAAATTAAAGAAGCTTCAATCCTTGAATTGAACGACCTTGTAAAAGCTATCGAAGAAGAATTTGGTGTAACAGCTGCTGCTCCTGTAGCTGTAGCAGGTGCTGCTGGTGGAGCTGAAGAAGCTGCTAAAGATTCATTTGACGTTGAATTAACTTCAGCAGGCGACAAAAAAGTTGGCGTTATCAAAGTTGTTCGTGAAATCACAGGACTTGGCCTTAAAGACGCTAAAGCTCTTGTTGATGGCGCACCTGCAAACGTTAAAGAAGGTGTTGCAACAGCAGAAGCTGAAGAAATCAAAGCTAAACTTGAAGAAGCTGGAGCTTCAGTTACTCTTAAATAATAAGGGTACGCAATTTGATTGCGGAATCCCGGCGTAGCAAGGTTTTGAGCAATGTCAAACAGCGAAAATATGGTGGAAAATGATTTCATTCCCCACCAAGCAAAAGCTTGGTGGGGTCTTTTTCTTATATAAAATTTTTACTAGCTCAAACAACTTTTGTGTACCTTTGTCAATGATGTGAGACCAAAACAGGGATTGAAAGAAACTGAATATGCTATTCTCTAGAAGGAGCTAGCTGCTTCTAGTTTTTTTTCTTGTTTCGATGGGTGAGAGCCAGTCAAGGGTCTGCATGGGTAGTCGATTGGACTTGTAGAGGTAGCGCTCCATTTGTTTAATGAGATCGTCGTAGGAGTAGAATTGGAGATGTTGGTAGAATCGCATGTTGTCATTACGATGACTCCTTTCGACTTTTCCATTATGTCTTGGCGTCCTAGGTCTGATACACTTATGTTCACTGCCGATCTACTGACAGAGGATGTCCAGAGGATGAATCTTGTCGGTTTCCCTAAAATGAGTGAATTCAAAGCCGTTGTCAGTTTGAATGATTTCTGGTTGGTATCTAAAGTGTTTGATAGCCATTTTGACAAATTGGACAGTGGAGTGGGAGCTCTGCTCTTTGAAGGGGAAAATGAATCGCTCTCTGTAGGCCTCGTCTATCATCGTGTACTGGTAAAACTTATCAAGTAGAGTCCCAGTTATGCAATCTCCATTTAAATCAGAAGAATTTCAAGATGATATTTCTCCAGATACTTATGAAAAATTTAGGGAAATATTTACTATTTTTGGAGATTATTATAGGTGGTATAAAATAAGAAGGTTTGAAGATAGTTCTGATAAAGATATTGATGTAGTTTCTATGTTTAAAATAGTATGGGCATTGCTGAATAAAAAAATTGTAAGTTCGTTTAAGGTACACGTCATTACAGAATTTTTTAATGATTCGGAACCTAAATTTTATTTCAATCAAATTAATATAAAATTTAAGTTATGGTATGATAAGCATTTTGTTAATAGCATTATACCTGAGGCAATGGGGAAGTTACAAACCGATAGTATCTTTAAAATAGGATTTATGGTCAAGGACTTAATTGACAATTTCATTGAAGTAGATTTACCAAAATCCTATCTAGAAGATGTTCCGTTGGAAGAATTCTTCTTACCAATGAAAAACTATCACATTAATTTCAAAGAGGGCATTTCAGATGAAGAAACTGAGAAATTGTCAGTTGAAATTGTTGATATGTTAACACGTCATACTACAATAAATAGTTTAGAGGATACCAAAAGAATAGATGAAGAAAAATTTTTTACGGAATTTGATTATGTAACTGATGAAAGTATCCCTTTTGTAGATGAGACTCGTAGAGTAAGTGCAAAGTCTCTTTTGGATAGTATTCTTATGACTCCTGACATCTTTGATAGGTTTCATGACCTAAATTCAAAAGAAAGGAAGATGTATTGACCCCAAAAAGTTGGACATTATATTTTAAGTAAAGATTGGACTTGTCAAGAAAAAATAGACATAAAGTTAAGCTAATTAGTAACTATTTTTTCAAATTCTACAGGTGAGAGATACCCTAAAGCTGAATGCAGACGTTTAGGGTTATAGTAAGTCTCAATATATT